>NZ_AZVV01000004.1:0-556115 GCF_000514395.1 Pseudomonas sp. URMO17WK12:I12 | reverse complement strand
TGCCCGTGAGGCTTGACCATATAACACCCAAGCAATTTGCGTCGAAAGGCCAGATTGCGGTGTGTGAAGACGATACAAAGTCGAAAATTCGAAACGAAACACACAAATCTATTGCATACCCATTCGCTGGAGCGTGATCTCGCAAGAGAAAACGACCTGGCTACCGAATTTCTTGACGACCATAGAGCATTGGAACCACCTGATCCCATCCCGAACTCAGCAGTGAAACGATGCATCGCCGATGGTAGTGTGGGGTTTCCCCATGTGAGAGTAGGTCATCGTCAAGATTAAATTCCGAAACCCCTATCTGCGTATGCAGGTAGGGGTTTTGTTTTGCCCGCAGGAAAGTTCATACCGTAGTGCTCTATTTCAATTGGGGTGTGAGCCTCATGCTTTAAAGGGAGGTTCTGATGGCGAGCCGCCTGTTCAAGGCTCTGACCATGGCTTCCAAGCCGCGTGGCAGCCCCTGAGACTCGATTCAGGGCTCGCGTGGCGACACACTGCCCCTGACGCTCTCGCAAGCCTCAGATAGCGAGCGGATGCACAGCCCCTCAGTTCACGCCAAAAACAACGTCATTGTCCGAAGTTGAAAAATCGTCACCCACAAAAAAGCCCCAGACCCTAAGGTCTGAGGCTTTTTCATTTGCAGCGTATGGTGCACCAGGCGGGATTCGAACCCACGACCCCTGCCTTCGGAGGGCAGTACTCTATCCAGCTGAGCTACTGGTGCAAGCGGGCGCCATGATACTCATATGTGCTGCGTGCGTCCATGCTGCTGAATCGCCTGTGTTTTTTGAAAGCGTAACCTGCGTTTGCTACGTTGATCAGAAAAATTAGGCAAATGCGGCGTTTTCGTTCTTTTTTTCGAACAGGCTATTGTCCTTTACCCCCTTTGATCCTAGGATTCGTTTGAGATTTCAAACGCTCTTGTCTGGGTGCTGAACCGCACGGTATCAATCAGTGCGCTATTTATGTGCTTCAGCCCAGTGAATGATTTCCCTGACGGCAGCCTATAGGGCGCCTTTCTACAATCATAATTTGCTCCGCGCCTGCCGCGGTGCTGTTAAGGAAAGCCGACATGCAGCTTAAAGACACCCAGTTGTTCCGCCAGCAAGCCTTTATCGATGGCGCTTGGGTCGACGCGGACAATGGTCAGACGATCAAAGTGAACAACCCGGCCACCGGCGAAATTCTGGGCACCGTGCCGAAAATGGGCGCTGCCGAAACCCGCCGTGCGATCGAAGCCGCTGACAAAGCGCTGCCGGCCTGGCGTGCACTGACCGCCAAGGACCGCGCGAACAAGCTGCGTCGTTGGTTCGAACTGATTATCGAGAACCAGGATGACCTGGCTCGCCTGATGACCCTTGAGCAGGGCAAGCCATTGGCCGAAGCCAAGGGCGAAATCGTTTACGCCGCTTCCTTCATTGAATGGTTCGCCGAAGAAGCCAAGCGCGTCTACGGTGACGTGATACCGGGCCACCAGCCAGACAAGCGTCTGATCGTGATCAAGCAGCCAATCGGCGTGACCGCTGCAATCACCCCGTGGAACTTCCCGGCCGCAATGATCACCCGTAAAGCCGGCCCAGCCCTGGCTGCCGGTTGCACCATGGTGCTCAAGCCTGCTTCGCAAACTCCGTTCTCCGCGTTCGCCCTGGCTGAACTGGCTCAGCGCGCTGGCATTCCAGCTGGTGTGTTCAGCGTTGTTTCCGGCAGCGCCGGCGACATCGGTAGCGAGCTGACCAGCAACCCGATCGTTCGCAAACTGTCCTTCACCGGCTCGACCGAAATCGGTCGCCAGCTCATGGCTGAATGCGCCAAGGACATCAAGAAAGTATCCCTGGAACTGGGCGGCAACGCACCGTTCATCGTGTTCGACGACGCGGACCTGGATAAGGCCGTCGAAGGCGCGATCATTTCCAAGTACCGCAACAACGGCCAGACCTGCGTCTGTGCCAACCGCCTGTACATTCAGGATTCGGTCTACGACGCGTTTGCCGAGAAGCTGAAAGTGGCCGTGGCCAAACTCAAGATCGGCAACGGTCTGGAAGAAGGCACCACCACTGGCCCGCTGATCGACGAAAAAGCCGTGGCCAAGGTTCAAGAGCACATTGCTGACGCGATCAGCAAAGGCGCAACCGTTCTGGCCGGTGGCAAGGTCATGGAAGGCAACTTCTTCGAGCCAACCATCCTGACCAACGTGCCGAAAAACGCTGCTGTGGCCAAGGAAGAAACCT
Source organism: Pseudomonas sp. URMO17WK12:I12 (assembly GCF_000514395.1). NCBI lineage: Bacteria > Pseudomonadati > Pseudomonadota > Gammaproteobacteria > Pseudomonadales > Pseudomonadaceae > Pseudomonas > Pseudomonas sp. URMO17WK12:I12. The sequence continues at coordinate 553,881 of NZ_AZVV01000004.1, read as the reverse complement.
TCGGTCCATTGGCGCCGCTGTTCCGTTTCAAAGACGAAGCCGAAGTGATTGCGATGTCCAACGACACCGAGTTCGGTCTGGCTTCCTACTTCTATGCGCGCGACCTGGGTCGTGTGTTCCGTGTGGCTGAAGCCCTGGAATACGGCATGGTCGGCGTCAACACCGGGTTGATCTCCAACGAAGTCGCGCCGTTCGGCGGCATCAAGGCGTCGGGCCTGGGCCGTGAAGGCTCCAAGTACGGCATCGAAGATTACCTGGAAATCAAATACCTCTGCCTGGGCATCTAAGCCCGGCAAGGCATTGCTTCAAGCGGAAAGGGCACGAGAGCGCTGTCCCTTTCTGCGCTTCACACGGAATTTTCTCTGTGGCCGGGAAAGCTGTGGCAGTCGATCATCGCATGCTGCCGTAGTTGCCTCCCCGCCGCATTTTCCTTGAACCACGCCGCCCGATGAGCGGTGAATGAGGACTTTATGAGCAAGACAAACGCATCCCTGATGAAACGCCGCGAAGCCGCTGTACCGCGCGGTGTTGGCCAGATTCACCCGATCTTCGCCGACCACGCGAAGAACGCCACCGTGACCGACGTTGAAGGTCGCGAGTTCATCGACTTCGCCGGCGGTATCGCCGTGCTGAACACCGGTCACGTACACCCGAAAATCATCGCCGCCGTCACCGAGCAGTTGAACAAGCTGACCCACACGTGCTTCCAGGTACTGGCCTACGAACCGTACGTAGAGCTGTGCGAAAAAATCAACGCCAAGGTACCTGGTGATTTCGCCAAGAAAACCTTGCTGGTCACTACCGGTTCCGAAGCGGTGGAAAACGCCGTGAAAATCGCTCGTGCCGCCACTGGCCGCGCTGGCGTGATCGCCTTCACCGGCGCTTACCACGGTCGCACCATGATGACCCTGGGCCTGACCGGTAAAGTCGTGCCTTACTCGGCCGGCATGGGCTTGATGCCAGGCGGCATCTTCCGCGCGCTGTACCCGAATGAACTGCACGGTGTGAGCGTCGACGACTCGATCGCCAGCATCGAACGCATCTTCAAGAACGACGCTGAGCCGCGTGACATCGCTGCCATCATCATCGAACCAGTTCAGGGCGAAGGCGGTTTCTACGTCGCGCCTAAAGAGTTCATGAAGCGTCTGCGCGCCCTGTGCGACCAGCACGGCATCCTGTTGATCGCTGACGAAGTGCAAACCGGCGCTGGCCGTACCGGCACCTTCTTCGCCATGGAACAGATGGGCGTGTCCGCCGACCTGACCACCTTCGCCAAATCCATCGCTGGCGGCTTCCCGTTGGCCGGTGTGTGCGGCAAGGCCGAATACATGGACGCCATCGCTCCAGGCGGCCTGGGCGGCACCTACGCCGGTAGCCCGATCGCTTGCGCTGCGGCCCTGGCCGTGATGGAAGTGTTCGAAGAAGAACACCTGCTGGACCGTTGTAAAGCTGTTGGCGAGCGTCTGGTGACTGGCCTCAAGGCTATCCAGGCCAAGTACCCGGTGATCGGCGAAGTCCGTGCCCTGGGCGCGATGATCGCTGTCGAGCTGTTCGAAAACGGCGACAGCCACAAGCCAAACGCTGCTGCGGTAGCCTCGGTTGTGGCCAAGGCTCGCGACAAAGGCCTGATCCTGCTGTCCTGCGGCACCTACGGCAACGTTCTGCGCGTCCTGGTACCGCTGACTGCGCCGGACGAGCAACTGGACAAAGGTCTGGCGATCATCGAAGAGTGCTTCTCCGAGCTGTGACCACCTAGTGTGTGACCTGATCGACAAAAAACCCGCTTCGGCGGGTTTTTTTACGCCTCTTGAAACACATTCAGGTCATTTGATTTGTCTCGAATCGCCAGTGTTGACTATGGTTCATAGCATTGCGAGGGAGCGTGCTGCATGACTGTCGTTGATTTACCCGCTGCACCGAGGGTGTTGATTGCCGAGGCCGACCCGTGGTCTCGAGACTTGCTCATGCAGGTGTTATTGAAAGTGCGCTGCGATGCGCGAGTAGACCTGTGCGCCGATGGCCAACAGGCAATCGACCGGCTGGCGGAAATTCCCTACGACCTGGCGATCGTTGACTGGGAGTTGCCCGGTGTCGATGGCTTGAATGTCTTGCGTAACGTGCGTCAGCGCCGACGCAATCCACCGCTGCCGTTCATTCTGATGAGCAGCCGCAACGACAGTGGCAGCGTGCACGAGGCTTTGCCTTTGGCGCCCACGGCGTACCTGACCAAACCCCTGAACATGGAAAACCTGACCCAGCGTCTGCAGGAGTTGCTGCTGAACGCCGGTGAAGAGGTTTCCTGCGAGGTGCCAAGGTTGGCGCCGGGCATGACGTTATCGGTGTACCTGGAGCGACGGCGAGACCTGACGGACGGTGCGCCGTTGATGACTGATGTACAGATAGCAGTCCAGCGCAGCCTCAATCCGAGCGGTCTCGATCTGAAACGACTGGAGGACGAGATTCGCACCGATCCGCAGATTACCGCTGTGCTGATTGCCGCCGCGAACAGCGCGGCGCATCACCTTGGCGATCCCGTGCAAACCCTGTCCCAGGCCTTGCACCGTTTAGGCTCCGGACAAAGCATGAATCTCATTCTGGGGTTGGCCCTTAAGCGCAGTGCGCGGCTCGACGATCCGCTACTGGCGGACTATGCCGAACGTAACTGGGAGTTGTCCCTGCACACCGCCGAGTACGCCCGCACGCTGGCACGCTTGCTGGATCTGGAACAAGAGCGCTGTTACTGCGCAGGCATGCTGCATCGTCTTGGTGACCTGGCTCTGCTGCGATGTTTACAAGAGTGGAAGCAGGGCGGAGGTGATCTGGACGAGTGGGAGGAAGTCGGCGATGCGCTGGCCGAGTTCGGCGCGGCCTACGGTTCGGCACTGCGCACCCGCTGGCGTCTGCCGCTGGAGTTGAGAGAGTTGATTGCGTCGGTCTATCAGCTCGGTGGCGGGGTTTACTCACGCGAGGCGCTGGTGATGAACATGGCGGCGCAATTGGCGCGCCTGACCGAGCATGAGGACGTGGAAGCATTGGCGAAAAGCCGAACAGCGCGGTTGCTCAAAATCGGTTTGCCGGAACTGATGCGATTACGCAAAAAGTAATCCATACACAATCCCTGGAGGAGTTCGGCGGATTAACCGGAAATGATCCGGTTCTTGCCCTGCCGCTTGGCTTCATACATCGCCGCATCTGCCCTGGCAAACAGGCTGTCGAGGCTTTCGTCCTCGTTGGTGAGACTGGTCAGCCCCTGGCTGACAGTAATGCCAAACGTCTGGTCGTCATGGCTAAAGCTCAATTGCTGAATCTGCCGTTGCAATCTTTCCGCCACTTGCAGGGCCATGTCCGGCGCACAGCCAGGAAACACCGCCGCAAACTCTTCACCACCGATCCGTCCGAACACATCGCCTCGGCGAAGCGCCGCGCGACCGCTCTCTGCGATCTGTTGCAGCACTACGTCACCTTGTGGATGACCGTACGTGTCGTTGACCCCTTTGAAATCATCGATGTCCAGCAGCAGAAACGCCAGCGGTGTGCCTTGCTTGCGTGCCTGTGCAAACTCCTTTTGCGCGCATTCGAAGAAGTGCCGGCGATTGCTGCTTTGAGTCAGCACGTCAGTGGTGGCCAGGCGTTGCAGTTCGGCTTCCATCTGCTTCTTTTCGGTGATGTCTTCGGCAATGCCGACAATGATCACGGGTTGGCCGGGTTCCGCCTGACGATTGATGAAGCATTTGTCGCTGAGCCAACGCACCTGCCCATCGGCATCGATGATGCGGTATTCGCGGTCTTCAACCGCACCTTTGACCAGCACGTCGGCCAGGCTGCGCTCGGCATAGTCCAGGTCGTCGGGGTAAATGCTGTCGCGCCATTCGTTGTAGTCGGACAGCAAACTGCCGGCGGAGCGGCCGAAAATTCGCTCATAAGCCGGGCTGACGTAAAGCACCTGCCGGGTTTCCCAGTTGAATGCCCACAACACCGCGTTGACACTCACCAGCAGCGAACTGAACAGCTGTTCGCGTTCGCTCAGGCGCGCCACTTCACTTTGGGCATGCATCAGCGCCATCAGGGTTTGAGCTGTGTCGGGCGATTGCGCAAAGGATGAGTCGTGCAGGTTTTTTGGGACCATAGGGACAAATCTCAAAGGGCGTGCGCTGTTCTGGACTCGAAAGCGGCGACAACGAAACCCGCCAGGGGTGGCGAAGTGTCTTTGAGATAGGGGATTTGGAGCTTAGTTCCGAAGGGTGCGCCCGCTGGCGGGGCGCACCGATCAACGGCATCAGACAGCGGCAGGGCGCAGGGAGTAGGTCTTCAACTGGTCGGCGAAGTCACGCAGGGATTGAATCCCGCTGGCCTCAGCTTCATGCACCCAATCCTTGATGGCGGCGAGCATGTCGTGACCATTTGAGCTGGTCTTGACCCAGATCTGCTGCAAGGCCAGGCGTTTTTCGTAAATTACCTTCAGCGCCTGGCTGTGTTCGAGCATGGTCTGGATGCGAACGTGGTGTTTTTCGTCCAGCAGGCTGGTTTCCCGCGAAAGCAGGCGCTTGGCGCGATGGAATTGATGGCGGACCGAGTGATCGACCTTTTCCAGTTCTTGCTTGACCAGAGGCGCGATCACCAATTTGCGGTACTGGGCCATGATCTGGAAGCGGTTGTTGAGGATGGCCATGGCAGTGTCCATGTCCAGGCTGCCTTTGCCTTCAACCCGGTGCGCGATCGGGGCGACCCGCTGGACCTTGGCCAGACGGAAGAAACTGAAGACCTGGATCCAGGCCCAACCGAGGTCGAACTCCCACTTCTTCACCGACAATTTTGCCGAGTTAGGGTAGGTGTGATGGTTGTTATGCAGCTCTTCACCGCCGATCAGGATGCCCCAAGGCACCAGATTGGTGGCGGCATCGCGGCATTCGAAGTTGCGGTAGCCGATGGCATGGCCAAGGCCATTGACCACGCCGGCGGCCCACACAGGGATCCACATCATCTGGATGGCCCAGATGGTGATGCCGATGGTGCCGAACAGCAGCAGGTCGATGACACCCATGATCGCCACACCCAACAGCGGGAATCGGCTGTAGAGATTACGTTCGATCCAGTCTTCGGGGCAGTTCTTGCCGTAGATGCGCAGGGTCTCCGGGTTTTCCGCTTCGGCGCGGTACAACTCGGCACCTTTGCGCAAAACGGTGGAAAGACCTTTGACGACCGGGCTGTGCGGATCATCGACGGTTTCGCATTTGGCGTGATGCTTGCGGTGGATAGCGGTCCACTCGCGGGTGTTCTGCGCCGTGGTCAACCACAGCCAGAAGCGGAAGAAATGTTTCAGGCCGGCATTGAGCTCAAGCGAGCGATGGGCTGAATAACGATGGAGATAGACCGTGACGCCAACGATCGTGACGTGGGTCATCAGCAGGGTGACTGCCACCAGTGACCAGGGCGACAAGCCGAGTAAACCTTCGTACCACATAGGCTGTAGGGCCCTCGATAAAGAAAAAAACAGCCGTTGCATTATCACTAAGCCCACGGATAAAACCAGTCGCCCTTTCAGATAAGAGTGGCTGGATGTGTCCTTGGCCTATAATTCCAACCTTTCTGTAGGGACATGGACGTTCTAATGTCTGCCACCTATCGCGACGCCTTGCGTGCAGCGCTGCTTTACCTGTTGCTTTCAGTCGCCTGGATGGCCGTCAGCGGCTATGTATTGAACAGTTTCTTCGATAGCTCTGCCGAGCTATTGCGATGGCAACTGATCAACGGTTATTTCTGGGTGGTGCTCAGTGCCGGTTTGATCTTCCTTGCCCGGGCCCGACTGTTCAAATGCCTGGGGATCGGCGCCAGGCTGCGCGAGCGCCATGCCGACCGTGAGCGTTTGCGCCAGGCCGCCGCCGTGTTCGATTGCACCCGTGAGGGCGTGTTGGTCACCGATAGCAACGGGCTGATTGTCCATGTGAACCGGGCCTTCATGGCGATCACCGGTTATCAGTGTGATGAGGTGCTGGGCCGGCAACCCAGCCTGTTCAAATCCGGCCATCATCCGCCAGCGTTTTACCAGTCGATGTTCGCGACACTCAACAGCACCGGTGAGTGGAGCGGGGAGATCTGGAATCGCCGTAAAAGCGGTGAAATCTACCCGCAATGGCAAACCATCCGCATCATCCATGACGATCAGGGCCTGCGTAGCCACTACGTGGCGGTGTTTTCCGATATCAGTGCGATCAAAAATTCCGAGCACGAACTCAAGCATCTGGCTCACCACGATCCGCTGACCGATCTGCCCAATCGACTGCTGTTCACCGACCGTGTCGAACAGGCACTGGCATCGGCGCAAATCCATAAACGGGGCTGCGCGTTGCTGATGATCGACCTGGATCACTTCAAGATGATTAACGACAGCCTCGGGCATACCGTCGGTGATCAACTGCTGAAGGCGGTGGCCGAGCATTTGAATGCCATGTTCGGCCCAGGCATGACCCTGGCGCGTCTGGGCGGTGACGAATTTGCGGTGCTCGCCGAAAGCTGTCCGCAAGTGGCACAAGCCGCGGCGCTGGCTCAGCGAATCATCGATGGCCTGCGGGAGCCGTTCCACATTGATGGGCATCGACTGTTTATCAACGCCAGTGTCGGCATCAGTCAGTTTCCGAGTGATGCCTTGAGTGCCGAGCAAATGTTGCGCAACGCCGATTCGGCCTTGTTCAAGGCCAAGAGTGCGGGCCGGGATGGCTACGCGCTCTATACCGAAGAATTGACCGCCCATGCCCAGCAGCGGGTCGAAATGGCCTTTGAGCTGCGCCGCGCGCTCCAGCAGCAAGAGCTGCGCGTCTATTACCAACCCGTGCATGACCTCAAAACCAGTCGCCTGATCGGCGTCGAAGCACTGGTGCGTTGGGCGCATCCGCAGCGCGGGCTGGTGTCGCCGGCAGAGTTCATCCCCATCGCCGAGCGTACCGGGCTGATTGCCGAGATTGATGCCTGGGTTATGCAGCAGGCCTGTCAGCAAATGTGTCAGTGGCGAGCGGCGGGTGTGGGGTTGGCGTTTGTGGCGGTAAATGTCTCATCGCGACTGTTTGCCCGACGCGAGCTGTATCAGCATGTGGCTCAGGTGCTTGATTCGACGGGGCTTGATCCGGCGTATCTGGAGCTGGAAGTGACCGAAAGTGCAGTGATGGAGGATCCGGAGGTGGCGCTGGAGCAGATGCATCGCCTGCGCGAGTTGGGTGTGCGGCTGGCCATCGACGATTTCGGCACGGGATATTCGTCGCTGCTGCGGCTCAAGCGATTGCCGGTGCAGAAACTCAAGATCGACCAGGGCTTCGTCGCCGGGTTGCCGTGTGATGAAGATGACGCGGCGATTGTGCGAGTGATCATTGCCCTGGCGCAGAGCATGGGGATGCAAGTGCATGCCGAGGGGATCGAGCAGGTCGAGCAGGCCGGATTCCTGCTCGAGCATGAATGCGATCTGGGGCAAGGCTACTGGTTTGGGCGACCGGTGCCGGCAGAGCAGCTGGATTGGATGTGCGCGCCCATTATTCGCTAAGCCCGTGTTCGATCATTCCCACGTGCTGTGTGGGAACGATCAGTCTTTAAGTTATATAAACATTCTTAAATAGTCTTTTTAAGAATATCTACTCCTCACTACTATTGGTCTCACGCCGCAAGCAGTGCCGCCACTGCCAGGCAACCTCTCAGTTGAAGGAGCAGCACCATGAGCGCATCCCTACGTAGTGTTGATGGCCAAGACGAAGCAGCCATTTTGCGTGAGATCCAGAGCGCATTGCGCGATCTGCGCTTTGGGGCTGTGGAGATCACTGTGCATAACGCCCAGGTCGTCCAGATCGAACGCAAAGAGAAATTCCGTCTGCAGAACCCGAGCAACAAGCCGAGCTAAGCAACCGGCAATCCGCTTCCCGCCTCCATAAAAAAAAGCCAACACAAACAGAATTCCAGGAGCTTTCACCATGTCGTCGATTCGTCATTTCGCTTTGGCCGCCCTGGCCAGCGCCCTTTTTGCGGGATCCGCGGTTGCCAAGGATTACGAGCTGCTCAATGTGTCGTACGACCCGACGCGTGAGCTGTACCAGGACTACAACGCCGAGTTCATCAAGTACTGGCAGGCGGATCACGCCGGCGACACTGTAAAAATCCAGCAATCCCATGGTGGTTCGGGCAAGCAGGGCCGCGCGGTGATCGACGGTCTGCGTGCCGACGTCGTGACCCTGGCCCTGGCGGGTGACATCGACGAAATCGCCAAACTCGGCAAGACCCTTCCGGCTGACTGGCAGAAGCGTCTGCCAGAAGCGAGCACGCCGTACACCTCGACCATCGTGTTCCTGGTGCGCAAAGGCAACCCGAAAGGCATCAAGGACTGGGGCGACCTGGTCAAGAACGATGTCTCGGTCATCACCCCGAACCCGAAAACCTCCGGCGGCGCCCGCTGGAACTTCCTCGCGGCCTGGGCCTATGGCCTGAAAGTCAACGGCGGTGACGAAGCCAAGGCCAAGGACTACATCCAGACCCTGTTCAAACACGTGCCTGTGCTGGACACCGGCGCTCGCGGTTCGACCATCACCTTCGTCAACAACGGTCAGGGCGACGTGTTGCTGGCCTGGGAAAACGAAGCGTTTCTGGCGCTGAAAGAAGACGGCGGCGCCGACAAGTTTGAAATCGTCGTGCCTTCGCTGTCGATTCTTGCCGAGCCGCCAGTGGCCGTGGTCGACAAGAACGCCGAGAAAAAGGGCAACGAGCAGATCGCCGAAGCGTACCTCAAGCACCTGTACAGCCCGGCCGGTCAGGAAATTGCCGCGAAAAACTTCTATCGTCCACGTGATAAGGACGTGGCTGCCAAGTACGCCAAGCAGTTCCCGACCCTGGACCTGGTGACCATCGACAAAGACTTCGGCGGCTGGAAAACCGCGCAACCGAAGTTCTTCAATGACGGTGGCGTGTTCGACCAGATTTATCAGGCGCAGTAGTCTTAAATAGCCATCAACGAGCCCCGATTTAGCCGTCGGGGCTTTGCGCGTTCTCAACCAAGGACTTTTATGTCGCGTCGTATCTCCCCCGTCATACCCGGCTTCGGGCTGACGCTGGGCTACACCTTGGTGTACCTCAGCCTGATTGTGCTCATTCCACTGGCGGCGATGTTCGTGCATGCCGCCCAACTTACCTGGGATCAGTTCTGGGCAATTATCTCGGCGCCTCGGGTGCTGGCGGCGTTGAAGCTGAGCTTCGGCACCGCGCTCTATGCCGCGATCATCAACGGCGTGATCGGCACGCTGCTCGCCTGGGTGCTGGTGCGCTATACCTTCCCCGGTCGCAAAGTCATCGACGCAATGATCGACTTGCCCTTCGCGTTGCCGACGGCGGTGGCCGGTATCGCGCTGACGGCGTTGTACACCCCCACCGGTTTGGTCGGTCAGTTTGCAGCGGACCTGGGTTTCAAGATTGCGTATACCCCCCTCGGCATCACCCTTGCCCTCACTTTTGTGACACTTCCATTCGTAGTACGTACCGTACAGCCAGTATTGGCTGATATCCCGCGTGAAGTGGAAGAAGCGGCGGCGTGTCTCGGGGCAAAACCGTTACAGGTGTTCCGTTACATTCTGGTGCCCGCATTGCTCCCGGCATGGCTGACGGGGTTCGCGTTGGCCTTTGCCCGCGGGGTCGGCGAGTACGGGTCGGTGATTTTCATCGCCGGCAATATGCCAATGAAAACCGAGATCCTGCCGCTGCTGATCATGGTCAAGCTCGACCAGTACGATTACACCGGCGCCACGTCCATTGGTGTACTGATGCTGGTGGTTTCCTTCGTCCTGTTGCTGCTGATCAACTTGCTGCAACGTCGCATCGAAACCCCATAAGGAGGCGCGAACCATGTCCCAATCGTCTATTGCGGCCGCCTCTTCGGCCAACGCTGCGCGCCGTGGCAGTGCCACTTCGCGAAGAATCCTGATCGGCCTTGGCTGGCTGATTTTTGCGCTGTTTCTGCTGTTGCCACTGTTCATCGTGGTGTCCCAGGGTCTGAAGCTCGGCCTGGGTGCGTTCTTCACCGCGATCTTCGAACCGGATGCGTTGTCGGCGCTGAAACTCACGGTGATCGCCGTGCTGATTTCGGTGCCGTTGAACCTGGTGTTCGGCGTCAGCGCCGCGTGGTGCGTGAGCAAGTACTCGTTCCGCGGCAAGAGCATGCTGGTCACGCTGATCGACCTGCCGTTCTCGGTGTCGCCGGTGATCGCCGGCCTGGTCTACGTGCTGATGTTCGGTGCCCAGGGCCTGTTCGGGCCGTGGCTGCAGGATCACGACATCCAGATCGTCTTCGCCTTGCCGGGCATCGTGCTGGCGACGATTTTCGTCACCGTGCCGTTCGTGGCGCGTGAGCTGATCCCGCTGATGCAGGAACAGGGCACGCAAGAGGAAGAGGCCGCGCGCCTGTTGGGCGCCAATGGCTGGCAGATGTTCTGGCACGTCACCGTTCCCAATATCAAATGGGGCCTGATCTACGGTGTGGTGCTGTGTACCGCGCGGGCGATGGGTGAGTTCGGTGCGGTGTCGGTGGTTTCCGGGCACATTCGCGGGGTGACCAACACCCTGCCGCTGCACGTCGAGATCCTCTACAACGAATACAACCACGTGGCCGCGTTCGCGGTAGCGAGCCTGTTGCTGATCATGGCGCTCTTCATCCTGCTGCTGAAGCAGTGGAGCGAAAACCGTATTAACCGCCTGCGCGCCAGCGCCGCGGAGGAATAATTCATGTCGATCGAAGTGCGTAACGTCAGCAAGAATTTCAATGCGTTCAAGGCGCTGGACAACATTAGCCTGGACATCCAGAGCGGTGAACTCGTGGCGCTGCTCGGCCCGTCGGGGTGCGGTAAAACCACGCTGCTGCGAATCATCGCCGGCCTGGAAACCCCGGATCAGGGCAACATCGTGTTCCACGGTGAAGACGTCTCCGGCCACGACGTGCGTGATCGCAACGTTGGCTTCGTGTTCCAGCACTACGCCTTGTTCCGCCACATGACCGTGTTCGACAACGTCGCGTTCGGCCTGCGCATGAAGCCAAAAAAACAGCGCCCGAGCGAAAGCCAGATCGCGGTAAAAGTCCACGAACTGCTGAACATGGTGCAACTGGACTGGCTGGCGGATCGCTACCCGGAGCAACTCTCCGGTGGTCAGCGTCAGCGTATCGCCCTGGCTCGCGCCTTGGCGGTCGAGCCGAAAGTGCTGCTGCTCGATGAACCCTTCGGCGCCCTCGACGCCAAGGTCCGCAAAGAACTGCGCCGCTGGTTGGCGCGGCTGCATGAAGACATCAACCTGACCTCGGTATTCGTGACCCACGACCAGGAAGAAGCCATGGAAGTCGCCGACCGTATCGTGGTGATGAACAAAGGCGTGATCGAGCAGATCGGCTCACCGGGCGATGTCTACGAAAACCCGGCCAGCGATTTCGTTTATCACTTCCTCGGCGATTCGAACCGTCTGCATCTGGGCGAAGACAATCACGTGCTGTTCCGTCCGCATGAAGTGTCGCTGTCACGGCATGAACTGGAAGATCACCATGCGGCTGAAGTGCGCGATATCCGTCCGTTGGGCGCGACGACCCGGGTGACGCTGAAAGTTGAAGGTCAGAGCGAATTGATAGAGGCGGAAGTGGTGAAGGACCATGACAGCCTGATCGGGCTGACGAAGGGCGAAACGCTGTTCTTCAAGCCCAAGGTCTGGCAGAAACTCGCCAACCTCTAAAGCAAAAGCATCGTCGGAACGCCGCCCGGAGCAAGCCCGCTCCCACATTGGATCTATGGTGTACATAGAAACTCTGTGGGAGCCTGCTCGCGAAGGCGTCTTATGCCGCAGCGCGATTCGGATTGATTCTTACACCCCCGGCCCGCGCCTCGATCTGCTCTTTCAGGTCATGCCGCAACCCCAACAAAAACGCCAACTCCGCCACCACAAACAACGGCCCGACAATCAACCCGGTCACGTCATCGACAAAGGCCGGCTTACGCCCTTCATAGTGATGCCCGACAAACTGAATCGCCCAGCCCACCACAAACATCCCGATTCCGCTCGATAGCCAGACCAGCATGCTTTGCTGCGCCAACACCTGGCCCGCCCAAACCGACAGCCCCAGCAACACGGTCATCAGCACCCCAAGGCGCAACTCCAGGCGCAGGTAAAACCACGCCGACGCCAACGACACCAGCACCGCCGGCGAAAGCCAGCCTCCGGCCCATTGCGGCCGCGACAGCAGTACAGCAACGGCCACCACAATCAACGGAATACCGATAAAGTGGCTGGCGATGTTGCGCGGATCACGGTGGTAGGCGGCGTATTGACTGAGATGGTCAACGAGGCTTTTCATTGTTATTCCTCCTGTAGGGTGATTGATCATGCCCCGGGTTCACTTTCCGCTCTGTCAGGCAGGCGACAATTTCCAGGAGTTTCCATGGACATGCAGGTTTGGCGCTCGCGCTTGATGAGCGGCCAGTGGTTCAGTCATCTACCTGTTCCCTTTCAGGATAGTCTGCTGGCCGCGGCCCGGCTGCGGCGCCTGTCGTCCGGGCAATTGCTGTTCAAACGCGGCGATCCGCCGTGCGGGTTGTATGCGGTGCTTGAAGGCTCGGTGCGCATCGGCGCGGTCAGTGAGCAAGGCAAGGAAGCGCTGCTGAGCCTGGTGGAACCGCCGCACTGGTTTGGTGAAATCTGCCTGTTCGACGGTCAGGCGCGGACCCACGACGCCTTCGCTGTGGGGACGTGTACCCTGTTGCACATCCCGCAAGCGGCACTGCTGAAGTTGCTCGACGAACAACCGGTGTACTGGCGGCAACTGGCGTTGCTGATGAGCCACAAGTTGCGCCTGACCTTCATCAACCTCGAACAACTGAGCCTGATGCCCGCCCCGGCGCGTCTCGCCCATCGCTTGCTGATGATCGCTGCAGGCTACGGCGAAATCGATCCACCCCGCCGGGTGCTGCAATTGCCACAGGAGCAGTTGGCGTCGCTGCTGTCGTTGTCGCGCCAGACCACCAATCAGTTGCTCAAGGATTTGCAGGGCCAGGGAATCCTGAATCTCAAGTACGGCGAGATCGAAATTGTCGATGCCGAGCGGTTGCGGGCACTGGCGATTTTTTAACGCGCGACGTTATTGGTGGGCTTTGCCCGCGAAGGCGCCTAGCCTGTGACGACGATAATCGAGGTGTGCCATGCGTGTACTGCTAGTAGAAGACGAATCGGAGACCGCCAAACTCCTGGCCAACGGCCTGAACGAGGCGAGCTATTCGGTGGATGTCGCGCTCAACGGCATGGACGGCCGGCGTTTCATCGAGACCGGCGAATACTCGCTGATCATCCTCGACGTAATGCTGCCGGGGCTCAACGGCTGGCAGTTGCAGCAACAGATCCGCAAGCTCGGAGAGACGCCGGTACTGTTCCTGACCACCAAGGACGGCATCGAGGATCGCCTGCGCGGATTGGAGTTGCATGAGGACGATTATTTGCTCAAGCCGTTTGCGGTGAGCGAGTTGGTGGCGCGGGTGCGCAAGTTGTTGCGGCGGGATCGCGGGCGCTGAAGCTTTTTTGTGGTGTCTGATCCGGACTCATCGCGAGCAGGCTCGTTCCCACAATTGATCTTCAGAGAACTCAAAATCCCATAAAAATGCAGAACCACTGTGGGAGCGAGCCTGCTCGCGATGAGGCCGGGCGAGGCGACCCAATGTCTGGGCCGGTCAGCGCAACCCATCCCGAAACTGCCCCGGCGTCATCCCCGTCCAGCGCTTGAACGCGCGGCTGAAGCTGCTGGTATCGGCAAACCCCAGCAAGTAACTGACCTCACTCAACGAGCATTGCGGGTCGCGCAGGTGCAGCAGCGCCAGGTTTTCGCGACTTTCATTGAGCAGCGTATCGAACCGACACCCCTCATCCGCCAAATGCCGTTGCAGGCTGCGCAAGCTCAGGTGCAGGGCCTTGGCGATGTGTTCGGCGCTGGGTTCGCCTTCGGGCAATTGCTCTTCGATGGCGTCACGGACCTTGCGCTCCCAGGTCAGCGGTTTGAGCTGTGCCAAGGCGCGGTCGAGCACGGTTTCGTTGTGTTCAGCCAGTTCCGGGTTGGCGTCATCGAGGTGGCTGTCGAAATCCACCAGGGAAAACTCCACGCGGTCTTCTTCTGCCGAAAAATACACCGGTGAACGGAAGACTTTGTGCCATTGGTGGGCATCGGCGGGTTCCGGGCGGCGCAGGTACACCGCCAGCGGTGCATAGTCCCGACCGAGGCGATTGCGGCAGGTGCGTACGTAAATCGCCGTGAAGGCGTCGATGGCTTCGAACGCAGGTGCCGGGTTGCCCACAGGAATTTTCAGGCGAAAGCGGTAGCGGTCCTCGGTGCGGGTCAGCTCCAGTTCCAGGGCATCGCTGACCACCTGGTGATAACGCACGATGCGTTCGAACACCTCGCGCAAACTGCCGCTGGCCACCAGCGCATAACCGAGCGCATGAAACGTGGTGGGGCTGACGAAACGCGATACGCGCAGGCCGATTGCCGGATCGCCACTGACCTGCACGGCGATTTCCCACAGGCGCGTGGTGCCGGACAACGGGTAACGGGCGTTCGGGTCGTCCATCAATCGCGGGTCGAGCCCCGCCTGCTGGCACAGGGCGGTGCTGTCGAGGCCCAGCGCATCGAGCTGCTTGCGCAGGGCGCGGGTCCAGCTGGCGAGGGAGGTCGGTTCAGTCATGCTGATTGGCGCTTCCGGTCAACAGGTTGGCGTTCATGGCTACCACCTTGTAAACATTCGCAAGGCAGGATGCGAACATCAATAACCAGAGGATGGAAGCATGCACGGTACTTCTGCAAGTCCCCAGCGATTGAATGCAGCGCAGCGATCAGCACATATTCGTGAAGTGGTGCTGGCCAAGGGCGTCGAGCTGCGTCAGCGCTACCCGATTCTCAATCATCAGGACGCCCTCGGCGCCGGCATTCTGGCCTTTGCCCTGGCCGGGATGATCGGTTCGGCGGCGCTGTACATGACTGGCCACATGGCCTGGTGGGCGTGCTTGTTGCTCAACGCGTTTTTCGCCTCGTTGACCCACGAACTGGAACACGACCTGATTCACAGCATGTACTTTCGCAAACAGCGCGTGCCGCACAACCTGATGATGGGGCTGGTGTGGCTGGCGCGGCCGAGCACGATCAATCCGTGGATCCGTCGGCATCTGCACCTCAATCACCACAAGGTATCGGGCACTGAAACCGATATGGAAGAACGCGCCATCACCAACGGCGAACCCTGGGGATTTGCGCGGTTGCTGATGGTTGGTGACAACATGATGTCGTCCTTCATCCGCATGCTGCGAGCCAAGACCTGGGCGCATAAATTCAGCATCGTCCAGCGCACGCTCAAGGTCTACGCACCGCTGGCGTTGGTGCATTGGGGCGCGTGGTACGTGTTCCTCGGCTTCCATGCGATCAACGGCATCGCGTTCTTGATGGGCGCGCCAATCGAGTGGTCGGCGACGACGTTGTCGGTGATGCAGGTGATTGATATCGCGGCGGTGGTGATCATCGGCCCGAACGTGTTGCGTACGTTCTGCCTGCACTTCATCAGCTCGAACATGCACTACTACGGTGACATCGAGCCGGGCAATGTGATGCAGCAATGTCAGGTGCTGAACGCCGGGTGGCTGTGGCCGTTGCAGGCGTTCTGCTTCAACTTCGGCAGCAGCCATGGCATCCATCACTTTGTGGTGAAGGAACCGTTTTACATCCGCCAGATGACCGTGCCGGTGGCGCATAAAGTGATGCGTGAGATGGGCGTGCGGTTCAATGATTTCGGGACGTTTGGACGGGCGAACCGGTTTGAACGTAAAGACGCTGCACAACCTCGGGAGGTTCGTGCTGCTCAGGTATGAAGGATGAAATCGAAAACTCAAACACGATGTAAGCGATGGCAAAGGCGCCCGTCATCAATTTGACCCAAAGAGGCGATACGTTAAGGCACAAGCAGGAGGTGGGGCCGTCAACGTTTCGCTGATGGCTATATGCGTTTTAGATCTTATAAAGCAATTAAATATTCCTTTATAAGATAATCGTTTTAACCAATCATCGCTTCAGAGATTTTGAGTTTCCGGGGCCGTCTCCTTGGCAGGGTGCGGTCCTTTTTTTTGCTCTGAAAAATGCCTTGGCGATGAAACAGTGGGATTTGCTTATTCTATGCGGATCTTAATACATAGCTTCTTATTCCTTAACGAATATAAATCCCCTCCCTATACTCGATCAGGAACAGACACGCAGCAGGAGAGCTCCCCCCATGCGCAACGAATCAATTCGCTACCTGATTGTGCCGGGCTGGCAAGGGTCGTCGGAAGATCATTGGCAAAGCCACTGGCAGAACAGTCTGCCGAACAGCGCGCGGGTGGAGCAGGCAGATTGGCTGACGCCGCGTCGTGAAGACTGGGTTGCGGCGCTGGCCGAGGCGATTGCCGCCGACAGCACGCCGGTGATCCTGATCGCTCACAGCCTGGGTTGCATCACCGTCGCCCATTGGGCCGCCGCTGCGCCCGTACAGTTTCTGCGTCAGGTGCGCGGTGCCTTGCTGGTCGCGCCTGCGGATGTCGAGCGCCCGGCATGCGCGCCGGCGTTGCGCAACTTTGCGCCGATTCCCACCGACTTGTTGCCGTTCCCATGCCAGGTCGTCAGTTCCGATAACGACAGCGCCGTGAGTGCGCCGCGAGCCCTTGAACTGGCGCGCAACTGGGGTGCCGAGGCGGGGATTTTATCGGGGGCCGGGCACATCAATGTGAAGTCCGGTCACCAGCGCTGGGAGCAGGGTTTTGCCTACCTCTATCGCCTGCAGAACCGCATGGAACTTCACGCCCTGCGCCGCGCTTGAACCTTTTTTCCTTTTAGAATCGCCCCCGTCTCCCGGCGGTTTTGGGCGGGAGTCAGCCATGAGTCTTGAACACTTCGGTCAGCCGCTGCTGACCTTTCCCGATGCAGAAAAAAGTCCCCTGAGCATCCGCGCCAAAGCGCTGGTGTTTGTCGATCCACGTTCGCGGCAATTGCGCCAGGAACTGGAACAACTGGCCCCGCGTTCAATCTCGGTGTTGATTCGCGGTGAAACCGGCAGCGGCAAGGAATTGCTCGCGCGACATATCCACCGCGCCAGTGATCGCGGCGGGTTGTTCGTTTCGGTCAATTGCGGCGCGATCAGCCCAACCTACGCCGATGCTGAATTGTTCGGTTATGCGGCGGGCAGCTTCAGCGGCTCGGCGAGCAGTCGTGCCGGGTGGTTTGGTTCGGCCAACGGCGGCACGCTCTATCTGGATGAGATCGGTGATTTGCCGCTGCCAATCCAGATCAAATTGCTGTCCGCACTTGAGAATCACGAAGTCACCCGGGTGGGTGCACATCAACCGAGCCCGGTGGACGTGCGTCTGGTGGCGGCCACCAGCATTGATCTGGCCCAGGCAGTGGCCGCCGGGAAATTTCATGAGCGGCTTTATCACTACCTCAGCGAAGGACACCTTGAGCTGCCGGCATTGCGTGACCGTGTGGGCGATATCCTCTCACTGGCGGAGTACTTTCTTGGCATCTACAGCCAGCGTCTCGACCTGCCCGTCCCGCTGATCAGTGAGGCCGCGCAGCTGGTGCTGGAGCGGCACGGTTGGCCGGGCAATACCCGAGAGCTGGAAAACGTCATTCATTTCGCATTGCTGGTGAGCACCGGCGACGAGATTTTGCCCGAGCATCTGAATTTGCTGGAGACGCCCGTATCGCTGGCGCAGATCGAGCAGCAGGCGATTCATCTGATCAAAAACGGCACCGCCACGGAGCGTTCCGCGCTCAAGCGTTTACTGGAAAGCCTGACGCAGACGCTACAATGATCTTTATGAACAAAATGGAATATGAAAGTGAATAAAAGATATTATTCGGGAATAAAAAATCCGGGTATTGTCCGCTTCACGCCAGCGATAGCACTTCAATGGCACTTGTATTTAGCCGTCGTCGACGACGACCGAGATTTTCGATAAGGACACTGCATGAAAAAGGTTCTGTTGTTCACCGCACTGGCGGCTGCCCTGACTGCTGGCCTGGCCCAGGCTGGCGAGAAACTTGTGGTTGCGGCGACCCCGATTCCACACGCCGAGATTCTTGAGCTGATCAAGCCAACCCTCGCCAAAGAAGGCGTGGACCTGGAAATCAAAGTCTTCACCGACTACGTTCAGCCAAACGTACAGGTTGACCAGAAGCGTCTGGACGCCAACTATTTCCAGACCCTGCCGTACCTGAAAAGCTTCAACGAAGGCAAAGGCACCAACCTGGTGACTGTGATCGGCGTACACGTCGAACCGTTTGGCGGCTACTCGAAGAAAGTCAAAACCCTGGCTGAGCTCAAAGATGGCGCGACCATTGCCATCCCTAACGAAGGCAGCAACAGCGGCCGTGCCCTGATCCTGCTGCAGAAGGCTGGCCTGATCGAACTGAAAGACCCGAAAAACGCGCTGGCTACGCCGAAAGACATCGCCAAGAACCCGCACAACTTCAAGTTCAAGGAACTGGAATCGGCCATGCTGCCGCGTGTGCTGGATCAGGTTGACCTGGACATGATCAACACCAACTACGCGCTGGAAGCAGGCCTGAACCCGGCTAAAGACGCGCTGGTGATCGAAGGTGCAGATTCGCCTTATGTGAACTTCCTGGTGGCTCGTCCGGACAACAAGGACAGCGTTGCCATTCAGAAACTGGCCAAGGCTTTGACCAGTCCTGAAGTGAAAGCCTTCATCGAGAAGAAGTACAGCGGCGCGGTTCTGCCGGCGTTCTGATTCGACGCAGCAACAAAACTCTTCAAGGTTTCAATCGCCGACGGCTGATAAAGCGTCGGCGTGGTCATTCCCACGCTCCGCGTGGGAACGATCAACCCTCTCAGGCCACCCCGGCCTTCAACGCCCTGCGCAACGCCACCAATAACTTCACGAAGTCTTGCGGATCCAGTCGCTCTGGCACTTTTACGTCTGCCATTTTCTCTTCCTTGTGAGGGTTCGGCCGAGGGAGTCTGGCCAAAAACTGTCCGTCCTTGGAGGGGCATTTCGAAAAAAAGATCCCTCCTACAGCGCAAAGGAAAGTAGTCGTCATCCATTGCGACAGCAAATCTGCGACTGGTTTTTTGCGTGATATCTATATGCTTTAACGGTATTTAGATTCTTGCGTTTAAAGTCGGTGGGTGCTGTTCAGTTGGGCCAAATAAAACCCGGGCTACCGCGTGTTGACTCTGGGTGCCGAAGCACCGATTTCGCCAGCGGCGAAGAAGTACCTGCTCAAGCTGTACGACTAATATGTTCGCAAGGAACCGAGCGATGACACCAAGCCTGAGAGCGTGATTGTCGAGGCGGTTTAGAAGTCTCCGATAAGTTCGGCCAATGCCCTCATCAGGCACTCGCAGCCTCTACGACAGGCGTTTTCAGCGCCATCCATCACGGTTTTTTTCTTCATAAGCCGGGTGTGCAAGCTTTGAACGCTGTTCTAAGCTCTCTGTCGTATTGCCCATAAAAAAGGCCTAGGAGTTTGCATGGCGGTCACCGGATTGAAAGTCATCATGGCCTTGAGCGTCGTCACTCTGCTGACGGCGTGCGATAAAAAAGAACCCATCAAGGAATACCTGCCGAGGGTGTTCATACAAGTCGTCAAACCGGCGGATTACGCCGCCGCGGTCACCCTCACCGGCGATATCCAGGCCCGGGTCCAGACCGAGCTGTCGTTTCGCGTGGGCGGCAAGATCATCCAGCGATCGGTAGACGTCGGTGACCGGGTGACGGCCAAACAAGTGCTGGCCCGCCTCGATCCCAAGGATTTGCAGACCAGTGTCGATTCGGCGCAGGCCCAAGTGGTCGCCCAACAGGCGCTGGTCAAACAGAATGCCGCGGCGTTCGTGCGCCAGGAAAAACTCCTGCCCAAGGGCTATACCAGCCAGAGCGAGTACGACTCGGCGCAGGCGGCGTTGCGCAGCAGTCAGAGCGCCCTGAGCGCGGCCCAGGCGCAGTTGGCCAATGCCCGCGATCAACTGAGCTACACCGCACTGATTGCCGATGCGCCGGGCATCATTACCGCGCGTCAGGCCGAAGTCGGCCAGGTGGTGCAGGCGACAATGCCGGTGTTCAGCCTGGCCCGCGATGGCGATCGGGATGCGGTATTCAACGTCTATGAAGCGCTGCTGGCCGAGAAGCCAACGGATGACGCCATTGTCCTCAGCCTGCTCGACAACCCCGAGATCAAAACCACCGGCAAGGTACGCGAAGTGACCCCGGCGGTGTCCGCCCAGTCCGGCACAATACAGGTCAAGGTGGGCCTGGACAGTCTGCCGCCGGGCATGCAGCTCGGGTCGGTGGTGAGCGCCACGGCCAAGGGCGCGGGCAAATCCTCGGTGGAGTTGCCGTGGTCTGCCCTGACCAAGAACATCAGTCAACCCGCCGTCTGGTTGATCGACGAAAAGGGCCAGGCCCAGTTGCATTCGGTCACGGTAGGCCGCTACCTGACGGGCAAAGTCATCATCAGCAAAGGGCTCACCGGTGGGGAGAAAGTCGTGATCGCCGGTGGGCAATTGCTGCACCCGGGCATGGAAGTCGAGATTGCCGAAAATACTTACAAGGATCTGGGTGGGGGAGCCAAGCCATGAAGCCTTTATGGGCGTTGTCCATCGGGCTGGTGCTGAGCGCCTGCTCCAAAAACGAGCCACCGCCGGAGCCGATACGTCCGGTGTTGTCGATCAAGGTCCAGGCCTTGAAAGAAGAGGATCTGGGCCGGTTTGCCGGCAGCATTCAGGCGCGCTATGAAAGCAATACCGGCTTTCGCGTGGCCGGGCGCATCGCCAGTCGTAACGTCAATGTCGGGGCCGAGGTGACCAAGGATACGCTGCTGGCCACCCTTGATCCTTCCGACCAGCAAAACCAGTTGCGCTCAGCCCAGGGCGATCTGGCGAAAGTCCAGGCGCAACTGATCAACGCGCAAGCCAACGCGCAGCGTCAGCAGTCGTTGTTTGATCGCGGGGTTGGCGCGCAGGCGCAACTGGACGATGCCCTGACTCAGTTGAAAACCACCCAGGCGTCCCTCGATCAGGCCCAGGCGGCGGTCAGCCAGAGCAAGGATCAACTCGGCTACACCGAATTGCGCTCCGACCATAAAGCCGTGGTTACCGCGTGGAATGCCGAGGCCGGCCAAGTGGTGACCGCCGGCCAGCAAGTGGTGACCCTGGCGCAACCGGACATCAAGGAAGCGGTGATCGACCTGCCCGATACCCTGGTCGATCAACTGCCTGATGACGTGGTGTTCCAGGTCGCTGCTCAACTCGACCCGAACACCAACACCACCGCGACCATCCGTGAAATCGAGCCCCAGGCGCAGAGTGCCACCCGTACCCGTCGTGCGCGCCTCACTCTGACTGAAACGCCGCCGGGCTTTCGTTTGGGGACTGCGATCAGCGTCACTCTGAGTTCGGCGATCAAGCCGCGCATCGAACTGCCGCTCACCGCGTTGCAGGAGGTCGACGGCAAACCCCGTATCTGGGTCCTTGATACACAGAACAAGACCGTGGCACCCAGGGACGTCAAGGTCATCAGCCGCACCGACAGCACCGTGGTGCTGGCCGGTGGCGTCAAAAACGGTGAGCGCGTCATCACGGCCGGCGTAAACAGCCTCAAACCGGGGCAACCAGTGAAATTTGACGAGGACAGTCAATGAAAGGGCCTTTCAACCTCTCCGAATGGGCCCTCAAGCACCAGTCGTTCGTCTGGTACCTGATGTTCGTCGCGTTGCTGATGGGGGTGTTCTCGTACTTCAACCTGGGGCGCGAAGAAGACCCTTCGTTCACCATCAAGACCATGGTGATCCAGAGCAAATGGCCGGGCGCGACCCAGGAGGAAACCCTCAAGCAAATCACCGACCGCATCGAGAAAAAACTCGAAGAACTTGATTCTCTCGACTACGTAAAAAGCTACACGCGGCCCGGCGAATCCACGGTCTACGTGTACCTGCGCGACACCACCAGTGCCAAGGACATTCCGGAAATCTGGTACCAGGTGCGCAAGAAGATCAACGATATTCGCGGCCAGTTCCCCCAAGGCATGCAGGGCCCCGGGTTCAACGACGAATTTGGTGATGTGTTCGGTTCGATCTACGCCTTCACCGCCGATGGCCTGACCATGCGCCAGTTGCGTGACTACGTGGAGCAGGCCCGCGCCGAGATTCGCGACGTGCCGGGGCTGGGCAAGATCGAGATGGTCGGCCAGCAGGACGAAGTGCTGTACCTGAACTTTTCCACGCGCAAACTCGCGGCGCTGGGCATTGATCAGCGTCAGGTGGTGCAGAGCCTGCAATCGCAGAACGCCGTGACCCCGGCGGGGGTGATCGAGGCCGGGCCGGAGCGGATTTCGGTACGGACCTCGGGGCAGTTTGCCTCGGAGAAAGACCTCGCCGAGGTCAACCTCAAGCTCAACGACCGTTTCTATCGGTTGGCCGACATTGCCGAAATCAGTCGCGGCTACGTCGATCCGGCGTCCCCGGAATTCCGCTTCAACGGCCAACCGGCCATCGGCCTGGCGATTGCCATGCAGAAGGGCGGCAACGTCCAGGCATTCGGTAAGGCTTTGCATGAACGGATCAACCAACTGACTGCCGACTTGCCGGTGGGTGTCGGTGTGCACAACGTGTCCGATCAGGCGGTGGTGGTGGAAGAAGCTGTAGGCGGTTTCACCAGTGCGCTGTTCGAGGCGGTGATCATCGTGCTGGTGGTCAGCTTCATCAGTCTTGGCGTGCGTGCCGGGCTGGTGGTGGCGTGCTCGATCCCGCTGGTGCTGGCGATGGTGTTTGTGTACATGGAGTACAGCGGCATCACCATGCAGCGGATCTCCCTGGGTGCGCTGATCATTGCCCTCGGCCTGTTGGTGGACGACGCGATGATCACCGTGGAGATGATGGTCACGCGCCTGGAAATGGGCGAGACCAAGGAGCAGGCGGCCACGTTCGCCTACACCTCCACCGCGTTCCCGATGCTCACCGGTACGCTGGTGACAGTGGCGGGTTTTGTGCCTATCGGCCTGAACGCCAGTTCTGCCGGCGAATACACCTACACGCTGTTTGCGGTGATTGCCTGCGCCATGTTGGTGTCGTGGGTGGTGGCGGTGCTGTTTGCGCCGGTGATCGGCGTGCACATCCTCAGCACCAACGTGAAACCGCACGAAGGCGAACCCGGTCGCGTCGGCAAAGCCTTTAATGGCGGCTTGCTGTGGTGCCTGCGCAATCGCTGGTGGGCCATTGGCATCACCGTGCTGTGCTTTGCGTTGGCGGTGTTCAGCATGCGTTTCGTGCAGAACCAGTTCTTTCCGTCTTCGGATCGACCGGAAATCCTGGTGGACCTGAACCTGCCGCAAAACGCCTCGATCGACGAAACCCGCAAAGCGGTCGATCGCCTTGAGGCCGAGCTCAAGGACGACCCGGACATCGTGCGCTGGAGCACCTACATCGGTCAGGGTGCGATCCGTTTCTACCTGCCACTCGATCAACAACTGCAAAACCCCTACTACGCGCAGCTGGTGATCGTCAGCAAGGGCAAAACCCGTGAAGCCTTGAGCCAGCGGATTCGCGACATCTTGCGCAAGGACTTCGTCGGCATTGGCGGTTACGTCCAGGCCCTGGAAATGGGCCCGCCGGTAGGCCGTCCGATCCAGTACCGGGTCAGCGGCAAAGACATCGACCAGGTTCGTCGTCATGCCATCGACCTGGCCACCGAGCTGGATAAAAACCCGCACATCGGCGAGATCATTTACGACTGGAACGAGCCGGGCAAAGTGCTGCGCATCGACATCGCCCAGGACAAGGCGCGGCAACTGGGGCTGTCTTCCGAAGACGTGGCGGAGTTGATGAACGGCATCGTCAGTGGCGCGCCCGTGACCCAGGTCGATGACGATATTTACCTGATCAACGTGGTTGGCCGTGCGGTGGATTCCGAACGGGGCACGCCGGAAACGCTGCAGAACCTGCAGATCGTTTCGCCCAATGGAACGTCGATTCCGTTGCTGGCATTTGCGACCGTGCGTTACGAACTGGAGCAGCCGCTGGTGTGGCGTCGCGACCGTCTACCGACGATCACCATCAAGGCTGCGGTGCGTGACGAGATTCAGCCGACGGACCTGGTGCGGCTGCTGAAACCGTCCATCGACGCCTTCGCCGCCACGTTGCCGGCAGGTTACAAGGTCGCCACCGGCGGTACGGTGGAAGAGAGCGGCAAGGCCCAGGGGCCGATTGCCAAGGTCGTGCCGTTGATGCTGTTCTTGATGGCGACCTTCCTGATGATCCAGTTGCACAGCGTGCAGAAGCTGTTCCTCGTGGCCAGCGTCGCACCGTTGGGCCTGATCGGCGTGGTGATCGCGCTGGTGCCGACGGGCACGCCGATGGGCTTCGTCGCTATCCTCGGGATTCTGGCGCTGATCGGCATCATCATTCGTAACTCGGTGATTCTGGTGACCCAGATCGATGAATACGAGAAGAAAGGCTTTGCGCCGTGGGACGCGGTGGTCCAGGCCACCGAGCATCGACGCCGGCCGATCTTGCTGACGGCTGCGGCGGCGAGCCTGGGGATGATCCCGATTGCCCGGGAAGTGTTCTGGGGGCCGATGGCGTACGCGATGATTGGCGGGATCATCATCGCGACGTTGCTGACGCTGCTGTTTTTGCCGGCGCTTTATGTGGCCTGGTACAAGATTCGCGAACCGAAGAAAGAGGCGACTTAAAAAATCGAGCGCTTCGCGCTCCGCTCCCACATTGGATCTGTGGCGTTCACAAATTCCCTGTGGGAGCGAGCTTGCTCGCGATGGCGACCGACCAGCCTAAATAGCCTTAAGCCAAACACTCGCCAACCAAGGCTGCTGCTCCCGCGGCAGCCCCGCTGGCCGGTAGTAATGCTCCAGCTCCACAAACCCCGCCTCGGTCAGCAGTTGTCGCCATGCCGCAAGATCGTGATAAGCCCCATAACGCGGACCGTTCCAGCCTTCCTGATTCTCCCCACGTGGATTGGAGCTGAACAACACCCCACCCGGTTTCAACGCCCCCCGCAATTCCTTCAACACTCGAGGCAGTTCCTGTCGCGGGATGTGAAACAGCACCGCATTGGCAAAAATCCCGTCGAAGCGCTCGGCTGGTAAATCCAGCTTCAAAAAATCCTGCTGCCAGACTTCACAACCGCTGTCCTCACGCGCCATCTGCGCAAACTTTTCCGACCCGTCGAGGCCGACGGCGGTATGCCCCATGCGCGTGAACGTTTGCAGATCTCGGCCAGGACCGCAGCCGAAGTCGAGAATGTCGAACGGCGCCTCGCTTTGAATGTGCCGCAACAGGGCATCGATGTTCTGGCTGACGTCGTGATCGCGCGTGCCTTCACGGAAACCTTCGGCCACCGAGTTGTAATGGCCCAGGGTGGTAGCTGTGATCTGCTGGAGGTCGTCGGGAGTCTGTTTCATGAGGAGGCTGCGCAGGCAATTGGGGTTTGCCGAATATACGCCATGCTACAAGGTGTATGCCCCTCTCGATTAGCGCTTGTTGAGCCCCCGAGCCAACCGATCCCCACCGAGCTGAATGATTGCCACCAACACCACCAGCAACACAATCACCGTCAACATGATCTGGCTGTCAAAACGCTGATACCCATACCGGTACGCAATGTCGCCCAACCCGCCGGCGCCAATCGCCCCGGCCATGGCCGACGAGTTGATCATCGTCACCAGCGTAATTGTGAACCCCCCGACGATCCCCGGCAGCGCTTCCGGCAGCAGCACATGCCAGACAATGTGCCAACGCCGGCAACCCATCGCTTGCGCGGCTTCGATCAAGCCGAAATCGACCTCGCGCAAGCTGACCTCGGCAATCCGTGCAAAGAACGGCGTTGCAGCGATGGTCAGCGGCACCACGGCCGCCCAGACGCCATACGTGGTGCCGACAATCAGCCGGGTAAACGGAATCAGCGCCACCATCAAAATCAAGAATGGAATCGAGCGGAACAGGTTCACGAACGCCCCCAAGGCGCGGTTCAGTGTCGGTGCTTCGTAGATGCCGCCCTTGGAACTGGTGACCAGAAACACCGCCAGCGGAATACCCACCAACAGCGCGATCAATGACGACACGCCGACCATCAGGAAGGTGTCGATAAAGCCTTGCAGCAAGCGATCAAACCACATAACCCAGCACCTCCACCTGTTGCGCCCATTGGCTGGCGCGTTGGCACACGTCTTCGGCATCAAACGGCGAGCCGGTGACCGCCAATAACAACTGCCCCAGCGCATGGCCCTGAATCCGTTCCACGCCACCCTGCAGCAAGCGCACGCGCCCCCCGAGGGCGCTGAACAAGGCGGCCAGGTCCGGCTCGTCGGTGGCACTGCCGGTGAACTGCAAGCGCAGCACCACCGCCGTTTCCGAAGAAAGCGGCAGTGGGCGCAAACGGCTTTGCAGTTCTTCCGGCAGGGCGTGTTGCAATGGGGCGAGCAAGGTCTTGCTGACCTCATGCTGCGGGTTGCCGAAAACTTCCCAGACCGGTCCTTGCTCGACGATTTTGCCGTGTTCGAGCACCACGACGCGGTCGCAAATATCGCGGATCACCGCCATCTCGTGGGTGATCAGGACGATGGTCAAACCCAGGCGCTGGTTGATCTCGCGTAGCAGGCCGAGGATCGATTGGGTGGTCTCCGGGTCCAGCGCTGAAGTGGCTTCGTCACACAGCAGAATTGCCGGGTCATGCACCAACGCGCGGGCGATGCCGACGCGCTGTTTCTGCCCGCCAGACAGCTGCGCCGGATACGCGTTGTGCTTGCCTTGCAGGCCCACCAGTTCAAGCAGTTCGCGAACCTTTCGCTCGCGTTTGTCCTTGGACACCCCGGCGACTTTCAGCGGCAGCTCGACGTTCTGCCACACCGTTTTGGCCGACATCAGGTTGAAGTGCTGGAAGATCATGCCGATCCGTCGACGCAGCGCCACCAAGCGGTCTTCATCGAACTCGCCGATGTCCACCTGATCGATCAGCACGCGGCCGGTGCTCGGTTGCTCCAGCCGGTTGATGGTGCGGATCAGCGATGATTTGCCGGCACCGCTGCGGCCGATGATGCCGAACACTTCGCCGTGCTGGATCGCCAGGTCGATGCCCTGCAACGCCGCCACCGGACCCTGCTGGCCGTTGTAGGTTTTGCCCAGGCCGACGAAGCGCACATGAGCCCGATTGAGCTCCGGGTGCAGTTCGGTGCGTTGAGCGTTTTTGAGCGCTGGACTCTCCAGTCGCAGTGGGGTGGCGGCCGTCATTCTCAGCTTTCCCAACCGGCTTGGTAGAGCTTGCCGTGGGCCTTGTCCAGGGCTGCACGAACGGCCGGCGAATGCTGGTAGATGTCGACGAATTTGATCAGGCGCGGGTCGGTTTTGCTCTTCGGCTGGATCACGAACTGGATCACGTATTCCTTGTGGTCGAGGCCGTCGAACAGCAGCGCGGAACCGGCATCGAAGGTCTTCGAAAGACGGATGTAGGCCGGGTAGCCCTGGACCAGATCAGCATCGTCGTAGGCGCGCACCAGTTGCACGGCTTCGACCTGGAGGATTTTGATCTGCTTCGGGTTGGCGATGATGTCGTCTTCGGTGGCTTTGTAGCCGACGCCGGGTTTGAGCGTGATCAGGCCAGCCTTGGCCAGCAATTGCAGGCCGCGTCCGCTGTTGATCGGGTCGTTGGCGATGGCCACGCTGGCGCCTTGCGGGAGTTCGTCGAAGCTTTTGTATTTCTTCGAGTAGAGACCGACGTTGTTGATGATCCCCGGCGCGAACGGCACCAAGTCAAAACCGGAAGCGGCCTTGGCGTTTTCCAGGAACGGGATGTGCTGGAAATAGTTCACGTCGATGTCGCCGGCGGCGAGGCTGACGTTCGGGGCGATCCAGTCGCTGAACTCCACCAGTTCGACTTTCAGGCCTTGTTTGGAGGCCTCTTCGACGGCGGCTTCGAGGGGGATGGCGAAGGCGGCGGTGGTGCCGATTTTCAACGGTGCGTCGGCGGCGAACACCGCCGAGCTGAACAGGCCGAGGGCCAGGGCCAGTGCTTTGACTGGGTGGATCAGAAATGTTTTTTTCATGTGGAATTTCCAGTCATAAGTTATTTTGGGAACAGCACAGATCAACTGTGGGAGCTGGCTTGCCTGCGATAGCGGTGGGTCAGTTGAAGTAGTGGCTGCTGACACTCCGCTATCGTGGGCAAGCCCGCGCCCACAGAATTCAATGGCGGTAGGTAGAGCCGGTGTGTTGCTCAGGCAAATGCGCCTCACCCTGAAACAGCTTCTCCCGCAAGCTGCCCTGGTCATAAGCCGTCTTGTACGACCCTCGACGCTGCAACTCCGGAATCACCAGTTCAATGAAATCCACATAGCTTTCCGGGGTGACAATCCGTGTCAGGTTGAAGCCGTCCAGGCCGGTTTCGGCGATCCACGATTCCAGTTCATCCGCCACGTGTTCCGGTGAACCGACCACCGTGATATAGCGGCCGCCGAGGGCGTGTTGCTCGAGCAATTTGCGCCGGGTCCAGTCGTTGTTTTGCAGGTTTTTGGTCGCCGACTGGATCGCGTTGCTCTTCACGTACTGGATCGGTTCGTCGATGGCGTATTCGGAAAAATCGATCCCGGTCGACGCCGAAAAATGCGCGACGCCGGCCTCGGCACTGGCATAGCTCAGGTACTCAGCGTGCTTGGCCCAGGCCAGCTCTTCAGTGGCGCCGACAATCACGTTCAGCCCCATGAACACCTTGATGTCCTCGGGGTTACGTCCGGCCTCGACGGCGCTGGCGCGAACCTTGTCCACCTGGATTTTGGTCGACGGTTTGTTCTGGCCGCTGATGAACACACACTCGGCATGGCGCCCGGCGAACAGCAAGCCGCGATCCGAACTGCCAGCCTGGAACAGCACCGGCGTGCGTTGCGGTGATGGCTCACACAGGTGATAACCCTCGACCTGATAGAACTCGCCCTGGTGCTCGACCTTGTGCACTTTCTCCGGCTGCGCGTAGATCCGTTGCTCGCGGTCGTTGAGCACCGCGCCGTTTTCCCAGCTGCCTTCCCAGAGTTTGTAGAGCACTTCCAGGTACTCATCGGCCTGGTCGTAACGACGGTCATGCTCGACCTGTTCGCTCAGGCCCATGGCCTTGGCGGCGCTGTCGAGGTAGCCGGTGACGATGTTCCAGCCGACCCGGCCACGGCTCAGGTGATCGAGCGTCGACATGCGCCGGGCGAACAGGTATGGCGGTTCGTAAGTGAGGTTGGCGGTCAGGCCGAAGCCGAGATTTTTGGTCACGGCGGCCATGGCCGACACCAGCAGCAGCGGGTCGTTGACCGGCAGCTGGATCGACTCTTTCAGCGGCACGTCCACCGAGTTCTGGTAGACGTCGTACACGCCGACGATGTCGGCGATGAACAGTCCGTCGAACAGCCCGCGCTCCAGCAGTTGCGCCAGTTCGGTCCAGTATTCGAGGGTCTTGTACTGCGTGGAGTTGTCCCGCGGATGGGTCCACAAGCCGTGGTTAATGTGCCCGATGCAGTTCATGTTGAACGCATTGAGCAGGATCTTCTTTTTGGCGTCGGCCATCAGATGGTCCCTCGTAGCGGAGGGTTTTCATCGTTGAGGTAGTAGTTGCCCACTGCGTGATACTTCCAGCGCACCGGGTCGTGCAGCGTATGCACGCGGGCGTTGCGCCAGTGCCGGTCCAGGCCATGTTCGATCAGGGTCGCCTGGCTGCCAGCCAGTTCGAACAGCGTGCTGCCGGCGGCGAGGGAAATTTCAGTGCTGATGGCCCGGGCTTCGGCGACGGCAATCGAGGCGGCGGCGACGGTCTCGGCGTTGGTGTCGGCTTGAGCCTTGTCGAGGAATTCGCCGGAGCGTTCCAGCAGGGCTTCGGTGGCGTGCAGGCGAATGCTCAAGTGCCCGAAACTCTTGATCGTCAGCGGATCATCGGTGGCTTTTTCATGGGTGGCGTCGATCCATGGCCGGGTTTTGGTGCGCACAAAATGCAGCGCATCTTCATAGGCGGCGCGAGCGATGCCGGTGTCGATGGCGGCGTGAAGGATTTGCGCGAGCGGGCCGACGGTGGTCGGGCGTTCGAACGCGCTTTGAAACGGGACCACGTCCTCGGCCGCCACGTACACGTCTTCGAACACTACCGAACCGCTGCCGGTGGTGCGCTGGCCAAAGCCGCTCCAGTCGTCGATGACGGTCAGGCCTTGGCTGTCGCGAGGGACGAACGCCAGTTGCTGTACGCCGTGTTCATCGACCACCGAGGTCGGGATGCGTTGCGCGTAAATCGCGCCGGTTGCGTAGAACTTGCGACCGTTGATGCGATAGCCGTCACCGTCGCGCTTAAGGCTGGTGACGCGGTCGTGAGCGGTTTTGGTGCCAAGTTCGGCGAGCGCATTACCGAAGCGCTGGCCGGCCAGGACTTCGGCGTACAGGCGTTGTTTCTGCGCTTCGCTGCCATTCACACGCAGCACTTCGAGGGCGTAAAAATGGTTCTGCGGGATTTGCCCGAGCGAGCCGTCAGCCTGGGCAATCAAGGCGATCACTTTGGCCAGCGTCACGTTGGACACCCCGGCGCCGCCGTACTCCTTGGGTACACTGATGCCCCACAGGCCCGAGCGGGAAAACACTTCGAGTTCCGGGGTCGGCAAACGACGTTCGCGGTCACGCAGTGCGCTGTCGCGTTTGAAGTCGTCGGCCAGATCACTGGCGACGACCAGGGCTTGCTCGTCGCTGGTTATGACCGCGACGTGGTGGGAATAAGTCATGTGTTTCTCCGGAGATCTGGTCAAAAAGGGTACGGGTCGTCAGATCCAGGAATGCCGCGCCGGCAGCGTGCCGTTGAGGTGATAAGTGCCGACGGCGTAATACTTCCAGCGCACCGGGTCGTGCAGCGTGTGCACGCGGGCGTTGCGCCAATGGCGGTCGAGGTTGAATTCGGCGAGGGTGGCGCGGCTGCCGGCCAGTTCGAAAAGCTTCTCGCTGGCCTGCAGCGAGATCTCGGTGGTCAGCACTTTGGCTTCGGCCACGGCAATCGAGGCGCGGGCGGCCGACTCGGCTGTGACGGGGGCGGCGTTGACCTGATCGAGCACTTGCCCGGCCTTGCGCAGCAGCGCTTCGGCGGCGTGCAATTCGATTTTCAACTTGCCGATATCCGCAATCACGTACAGGTCATCGCTGGCCCGTTCGACCTTGGCGTCGATCCATGGACGCGCGCGGGTTTTCACGAACTCGATGGCGTCGTCGATGGCACCTCGGGCAATCCCCGCGTCGATGGCGGCTTGAATCAGTTGCGACACGGCGCCCTGGAGGTTCGGCTGCTCGTTTATCTTCCAGTTGTCCACCACCAGCTCGGCGTCGACACGCACGTTGTTGAGCAAGAGGGTGCCGCTGGCGGTGGTGCGCTGACCGAAGCCTGACCAGTCATCCACGATGCGCAGCCCCGGCGTGCCGCGACGGACGAAGGCCAGCACTTGTTTGCCATTGTCGTTCAACGCTTTGACCGCAACCCAGTGGGCGAACAGTGCGCCGGTGGAGTAAAACTTCTGCCCATTGAGGACAAAACCGTCGCCGTCGGCGGTGATGCGCGCCTTGAGTTCCAAGGTGTTTTTTGTACCGCGTTCAGGCCCGGCATTGCCGATGCGCCAACCGTCGAGCACGCTTTTGAACAGCTGTTTTTTCTGCGCTTCAGTGGCGCTGCCGAGTACCAGGTTGAGAATGCCAAACTGGTTCTGCGGGATCTGTCCCAATGCCGGGTCTGCCGCGGAAATGATCGCGAATACCTCGGCGACGGTGACGAAAGAAACCTGTGGACCACCGTACTCGCGGGGGATGGCAATGCTGCCTAAACCGCTGCGGGTGAACTGTTCGATTTCCGACCAGGGCAACTTGCGCTGGCGGTCGCGTTTGGCCGCGTGCAGACGAGCGACTTGCGCCAGCTCATGGGCGGCTTTGATGGCTTGTGCGTCGTTGCGCAAGACTTGCGCGGGCAACAACAGGGGGGCGATGTCCAGATCACTCTGAACGATTGCATCTGCCAGACTGGACATCAGTGCCGCTCCTTGGCTGCACGCAATGCCCTGGCGATCTGCACTGGGGTGATTGTGTTCCGGACCATACCTACCTCACATCTCATGGGATCGTCGCGTAGTGGCGACGAATAAAATCAAGAATGTCCGGTGGTCCGGTGCATATACCCTAGGCGTGTATAAAAAATTAATAAACTAACTTTTAGGAATATACATAGAAGGGGTGGCCTACACCCATTTGATGAGTGTGCGCATACCCCTGTAGCAGCAGGCTTCGCCAGCTGCTACACGATTGAGTTCGCCCAGTGTCAACGGGGGCTCAGCGTTTACGCGGTTCGGCCGCCATCAACATCTCCTTCTGCCGTACCTTCAGATAGGGATTGGCGCAACCGATGTTCAGCCAGCGCGGTGGCGCCCAACGCGAGTTGTTACCCACGCGGTCGAGGATGCAATAGGTCACTTCCAACCGCAGGTCTTCGCCGGCTTCGAGAATGATTGCCGGCGGCACCCAGACCTGAATCGGCTGGCCCACCTCGTCGGCCTTGAGCTTGGGCAGGTCCATGCGCACATCGCCCCAGCGCACTGTTATTTCGTCGTCGGCGGCCATGTTCAGGTAGGGCTCGATGGTCAGTGGTACGCCACGCTTGATCTGGTTCGGATTGACCCCTTGGCGGCGAATGGTCTCGGGCAGGCCCACGGGTGCCAGGCTTTGGTTTTCGTCGCCGCACTGGGCCGATAACGAGCCACCAGGGCAGTCCAGCTTGATCTGGACCCGTGTCGCCGGTGATAACGCCGGCCCTTGCCCAACCTGCATGACCTTGTAATGAATGCGTGCGCAGCCGTTGGCAATGAAGCTTTCCGGCACCCGCAGGCCAACGACTGCACCGACGTCGTCGGCGCCCAGCACGCGTGATGCGACGTAGCAGTCGTCCCAGAACAGTTCGATCAGGTCGCCTGCGTCCATGCCGGGGTAGGGCGCCACGTCGATCATGAGATGAGCCGCCGAGATCATGTTGACCCCGGCCTTGTGCGATTGCGCCAGGGTCGGGGCCGCAAGTTCGGGTGTGTTCAAAGTGCTTGTCATGGTTTTTCTCCTTGAAACCTTGCAGCGAAGTTCCGTTTCTGAAAGTTCAAAGGCGTGCATTACCCGGCAACAAATCGCCTTATTACTTGGAAGTTGAATAAGGCTGAAGTGCAAAGGTTGGCGCCTGTTGGCGACTAGATAAGAGTGCGCTTGAATAGGTGTCAATAGAGTTGGCTAGTTAAGTGCTGGATCACCTGTTATTCAGAATAATCCTACGTGCTGAAGTTAATAAGCTGCGGCGAGCTGTCGAACATGGCTACGTTTTTAGGTGTGACATCACGCCGGCGGTGGCCAAGGGTCGCATGTTGTCGAACGCTGGGTTAGGCAAACTTTAGGCGAGAAAGATCTGTTGCAGGACATATATATGTACCGCACCAGGAGGGGGCTGAATTATTTAAAGTAGGGGGGAAGTAGGCGGGAAGGAGTTTTGTTGAAGAATTAGTTGTCACTTCCATCCATGGAAGTTAACAAGTGGCGAGGCGATACTTCAGTGGGTGTTGTTCAAGAACTTACTGAGAAACTGTTTTGTCCGTTCTTCTTTCGGGTTGGCAAACAACGCTTTTGCTTCGCCTTGTTCAACGATCACGCCCTTGTCGAAAAACACCACGCGATTGGCCACGTCCCGGGCAAAACCCATTTCATGAGTAACGATGACCATGGTGCGCTTCTCCTCGGCGAGGCTGCGGATGGCCGCCAGCACCTCACCGACCAGTTCCGGATCGAGCGCCGAGGTCGGCTCATCGAACAGGATCACTTCCGGCTCCATCGCCAGCGCCCGGGCAATCGCCACGCGCTGTTGCTGACCACCGGAAAGGCGCCGCGGGTAAGCATCTTCCTTGCCCGCCAGGCCAACCCTGGCCAAGAGCTTTTTGCCCAGGGCAACGGCTTCGGCGTGCGGGATCTTCTTCACGATGATCGGGCCTTCGATGACGTTTTCCAGAGCAGTACGGTGCGGGAACAGGTTGAAGTTCTGAAACACGAAGCCGACGTGTTGGCGCAGGCGTCGTACCAGACCTTGCTGCTGGTTCAGCGGGCGGCTGCCATCGATCTCGATGTCACCGACCTTGATCCGGCCGCTGGTGGGTTCTTCCAGAAAATTCAGGCACCGCAGGAACGTGGTCTTGCCCGAGCCGCTAGGCCCGATGATCGCCACGACCTCGCCTTCCTTCACTTCAAGATCGATGCCGTTGAGCACGACTTGACCCTTGAACTGCTTTGTCAGTTTTTCCACGACAATCATGGGTCAGGACTCCTGGTCGTGCCGATTGACCCGCGCTTCCAACGTGTTCTGCAGGTGCGACAGCACCGTGGCCAGAATCCAGTAGATCAGCGCGGCGGCAAGATACATGGTGAAGACTTCGAAAGTCCGGGCGGTAATCAGTTGTGCCTGACGGAACAGCTCCGGCACCTGAATGGTGGCGGCCAGTGCCGTGTCCTTGACCAGCGAAATGAAGCTGTTGCCCAGCGGCGGCAAGGCCGTGCGCATCGCTTGTGGCAGGATGGCCCGGCGCAGGGTTTGCGCGCGGGTCATGCCGATACTTGCGGCAGCTTCCCACTGGCCGCGCTCGATGGAGCTGATCGCGGCACGGAGGATTTCGCAGGCGTAGGCCGCCATGTTCAGCGAGAAGCCGATCAGGGCCGCCGGCAGCGGATCAAGTTCGATACCCAGTTGCGGCAAGCCGTAATAGATCACGAACAGTTGCACCAGCAACGGCGTGCCGCGAAAGAACGACACGTAGATGCGGGCGATCCAGCTCACCAGCTTGAAACGCGACAGGCGCATGAGTGCCAGGCCGAAACCCATCACCAGGCCGAAGAACATCCCGCCGAGGCTGAGGATTACTGTGAAGTACGCGCCCTTGAGCAGAAAGGGCGCGGAGTCCAGTGCGAGTTGGAAAGCTTCTTCCATTATTTGGTGACGTCAGCTTGGAAGTATTTTTCCGAGATCTTGGCCAGGGTGCCATCGGCACGCAGCTCGTCGAGGGCCTTGTTCACGGCTGCCAGCAGTTCTGGCTCACCTTTGCGCAGGGCAATACCGGACTCCTGACGGGAGAACGCTTGACCGGCAGCGACTGTTTTCGGTGCTTTCTTGGCGTATTCGAGTGCGGCCAGGCGGTCGATCAGGATGGCATCGGTACGGCCATTGTTCAGGTCGGCAAACTTGGTCGGATCATCGTCGTAGGTGCGCACGTCAGCGCCCGGCACGTTGGCGCGGACCCATTGTTCGTAGTTGGTGCCCAGGCCTACACCGACTTTCTTGCCGGACAGGTCAGCGGCGGTCTTGATGTTCAGCGCGGCTTCCTTGTCCTTCAGTACCAGCGCCTGAATCCCGGAGATGGTGTACGGTTCGGAGAAGTCATACTTCTTCTTGCGCTCGTCGGAGATGGTGACCTGATTGACCACTACGTCCAGGCGCTTGGATTCCAGAGCAGCAAGAATACCGTCCCACTTGGTTGGCTGAATCTTGGCTTTGACGCCCAGCTTTTTAGCCAGTGCTTCGGAAAGCTCGACTTCGAAGCCGGCCAGTTTGCCGTCGGCGTCAACGAAACTGAACGGAGGATAAGTGCCTTCCAGACCGACGTTGATCACGCCCGCGTCCTTGATTTTTTGCAGTTGCTCACCGGCAACGGCCTGGCCGAGCAAACCGGCGCTCAGCGCCAGGCCCAGCGAACCAACCAGCAGGTTTCGACGTAGTGCGGAAAAATTCATGACAAGCCCCTGTGTTTTCTTATGGAAGACGCTTTAGGAATGTTGGCAAATCCGGGATTTGGACGACTGCGATATCCTGCCCTAAAGCAGCATATGCGTCTCGCTGCAAATTCGCCTGCGGCGCGACTATATGATGACGCCTATAGATTGGAAAATATTAAATATTGATCTGGTTATTCAATAATTGCATATTAAGAGGGTTCCCATGCAGAGCATGGGAACCATCGATCACAAAAAGTCTTTGTAGGCGAACAACGCCGGTGCCCCACCGGTGTGCAGGAAGATAATCGGCCCCTCATCGAATCGACCGCGTCCGATCCCGTCCAGCAACCCGGCCATGGCCTTGCCGGTATACACCGGGTCCAGCAGCAAGCCTTCCTGACTCGCCAGCAGCTTCACTGCTGACAGTGTTCCGGCGTTCGGCTCGCCATAGCGCGGCCCGAAATATTCGTCCCACAGTTCAATTTTGAAACTCGCTGGCAACTGCACGCCGAGCAGTTCGGCCGTACGTTCGGCGAGGCCCTGGACTTTCGGTCGCTGGTCTTCATCACTACGGGAAACCGTGACGCCAATAACTGGCAAATCCGGCAGCGCTTCACTCAGCGCCAACGCCAGCCCGCTGTGGGTGCCGGCACTGCCCGAGGCCAGGACCACGGCGGCGAAATTCAAACCGGTGTCCTTGATTTGCTCGGCCAACTCCAACCCGGCGCGCACATAACCCAACGCGCCCAGCGCATTCGAACCACCAATCGGCACCAGGTACGGCTTCTTGCCGTTATTGCGCAGGCGATCGGCCAGGGCCTGCAATTGCTCGTCGGCGTTGTCGAGGTTTTCCACCCGCTCGACCTTGGTATCGAACAGGTCCAGCAACAGGCGATTGCCGTTGCCGAGATAGTTGGCGTCGTCAGTGCCCAAAGGGTTTTCCAGCAGCGCGACGCAACTCAGGCCCAGTTTGGCGGCAATGGCTGCGGTCTGGCGCACGTGGTTGGACTGCAGCGCACCGGCGGTGATGAGCGTGTCGGCGCCTTGTGCCAGAGCATCGGCGGCGAGGTATTCGAGCTTGCGCAGTTTGTTGCCGCCCATGGCCAGTGGCGTCAGGTCATCGCGTTTGACGTACACATCGCGGCCCAGCCAGGTCGACAAGCGTTCAAGTTTTTCCAGGGCAGTGGGGTGGCCGAGTAAATCGAGACGGTTAAAACGAGCGAGCTGTTGTTTGATCATGGGTCCGTACTGGCGGAGAAAGATGACAGGACTATAGGCACGCCCATTTGCCTGGGCAACCGCCAATCGCTTATAGCCAAAGATTCTGAGCTCTGCACAATTGGTTCTTAATTCGGCCTCAAGACCATGCCGTAAAGTAAACGCCGTCAGCGCGGCCAGACAGTCCGGCCGCCCGCCCGTGAGGAGTTTTTACCGTGAGCGAGCGTTCCAGTCATTGGCAACTGCAGACCATCGTCAGCCAACTGCGCACGGCGCGTTCGCAGTGGCGTGCACAAAATGGGCGTGCCAGCACCGAGCAGGGCGGGCGCGAATTGCCGTCGCGAGCGGCCATGGCGGAGATCCTTGAAGCACTCTGCGGGGCGTTGTTCCCGATGCGCCTGGGGCCGGTGGATTTGCGCGAGGAGAGTGAAGACTTCTACGTCGGCCATACCCTCGATGTGGCGCTCAATGCGTTGCTGGCCCAGGCACGACTCGAATTGCACTATGCCGCTCGCCACAGCCAGCAGGCGGAGGCCGACATCGAGGCGAAAACCATTCAGATCATTCAGGACTTCGCGCTCGCCTTGCCGGGACTGCGCAGTTTGCTGGACAGCGATGTGCTGGCTGCCTACCACGGCGACCCGGCGGCGCGCAGCGTCGACGAAGTGTTGCTTTGCTATCCGGGCATTCTGGCGGTGATTCACCATCGCCTGGCGCACCATTTGTACCGCGCCGGGTTGCCATTGCTGGCGCGGATCAGTTCGGAGATCGCCCAC
This sequence comes from Pseudomonas sp. URMO17WK12:I12, assembly GCF_000514395.1. Lineage (NCBI taxonomy): Bacteria > Pseudomonadati > Pseudomonadota > Gammaproteobacteria > Pseudomonadales > Pseudomonadaceae > Pseudomonas > Pseudomonas sp. URMO17WK12:I12. The sequence continues at coordinate 516,039 of NZ_AZVV01000004.1, read as the reverse complement.
TCGGCCACCGGAATCGACATTCACCCTGGCGCGCAGATCGGCCGCAGCTTTTTCATTGATCACGGGACGGGCGTGGTGATCGGCGAGACCGCGATTATCGGTGAGCGCGTGCGGATTTATCAGGCGGTCACGCTGGGCGCCAAGCGCTTCCCGTCCGATGAAGACGGTCAGTTGCAGAAGGGCCATCCGCGGCATCCGATTGTTGAAGACGACGTGGTGATTTATGCCGGGGCGACGATTTTGGGGCGGATCACGATTGGCAAGGGCTCGACCATTGGCGGCAATGTGTGGCTGACCCGCAGCGTGCCGGCGGGGTGCAACCTGACGCAGGCGAATTTGCAGCATGATGATGGGACGCAGAAGTAGGTCCGGAATCTCGATTGACTGATCCGGCCTCATCGCGAGCAAGCTCGCTCCCACAGGGTTTTGTGGTGTTCACAATAGCGTGGACTGACCCAAATCCACTGTGGGAGCGAGCTTGCTCGCGATTGGATTTCAAGCCGTGCCGAGACAACGGCATTCAGCTAAATCTCAACTGAACGAATCCTCAAAATCCCTCCTCTTACCCATCCTTGAGCTAGCGTACGAACAGTACCGCCGAGCCCAGGGATTAGTCCTTAGCCCCCTATCCATGTTTAACTTGAACGCTCATTCAAGTTAAACCGGCAGTTTGCTGCCCGCTCACAACAGGAGGCTTGCCTTTGCTGAGTCTGATTTCTACAGCCACGTTTTACCCCTTAGAGGTGCACGTTTCATGAGTGCATCGTCTATCCCACCCAGCGGCCTGGTCCGCATGAACCCGCCGGTGTTCTACTTCTCGGCGAGCTTCATTCTGCTCTTCGGCATTGTCGTCATCGCCATGCCCGAGCAAGCCGGTGCCTGGTTGCTGGCGGCGCAAAACTGGGCGGCCAATACGGTCGGCTGGTACTACATGCTCGCGATGACCCTGTATCTGGTCTTCGTGGTGGTCACCGCCTTGTCCGGCTACGGCAAGATCAAGCTCGGTGCCGACCACGACGAACCCGAGTTCAGTTACCTGTCCTGGGCCGGCATGCTGTTCGCCGCCGGGATCAGCATCACGCTGTTTTTCTTTTGTGTGTCCGAACCGCTGACCCACTTGGCGCAACCGCCCCAAGGCACGGCCGGTACACCGGAGGCTGCGCGTCAGGCGATGCAGATTCTGTTTCTGCACTGGGGCCTGCACGGCTGGGGCGTGTTCGCTTTTGTCGGCATGGCGCTGGCCTACTTCGCCTACCGTCACAACCTGCCGCTGGCCCTGCGCTCGGCGCTGTACCCGCTGATCGGCAAGCGTATCAACGGCCCCATCGGTTACGCGGTGGACGGCTTCGGCATCATCGCCACGGTGTTCGGCCTCGGTGCCGACATGGGTTTTGGTGTGCTGCACCTTAACTCCGGTCTGGATTACTTGTTCGGCATCGCCCACACCCAGTGGATTCAGGTCGGCCTGATTACGCTGATGATGGGCGCGGCGATCATCGTCGCAGTGTCTGGCGTCGATAAAGGCGTGCGGGTGATGTCCGACATCAACATGCTGCTGGCCTGCGCACTGCTGCTGTTCGTGCTGTTCGCCGGCCCCACGCAGCACCTGTTGAACACCCTGATCCAAAACATCGGCGACTACCTCGGCGCCTTGCCGATGAAGAGTTTCGACCTGTACGCCTATGACAAACCCAGCGACTGGCTCGGCGGCTGGACGGTGTTTTACTGGGCCTGGTGGATCGCATGGTCACCGTTTGTGGGCCTGTTCATCGCGCGGATTTCCCGTGGCCGCACCATCCGCGAATTCGTCTTCGGCGTGCTGCTGATCCCGCTCGGTTTCACCCTGGCGTGGATGTCGATCTTCGGCAACAGCGCCATCGATCAAGTGCTCAACCACGGCATGAGTGCGCTCGGCATGTCGGCCATCGACAACCCGTCGATGACCCTCTACTTGCTGCTGGAAACCTACCCGTGGAGCAAAACGGTGATCGCCGTGACGGTGTTCATCAGCTTCGTGTTCTTCGTCACCTCGGCTGACTCCGGCACGGTGGTGTTGTCGACGTTGTCCGCCAAGGGCGGCAACCCGGATGAAGACGGGCCGAAATGGCTGCGGGTGTTCTGGGGCGCGATGACCGCACTGGTGACCAGTGCGCTGCTGTTCTCCGGCAGCATCGATGCGTTGAAGTCGGCGGTGGTGCTGACGTCGCTGCCGTTCTCGCTGATCCTGCTGTTGATGATGTGGGGGCTGCACAAGGCGTTCTACCTGGAGTCGCAGAAGCAGATTGCGCAACTGCATTCCCTGGCACCGGTGGCCGGCTCACGGCGCGGTGGCTGGCGTCAGCGCTTGAGTCAGGCGGTGCACTTCCCGTCCCGGGATGAGGTGTATCGTTTTCTCGATACCACGGTGCGCCCGGCGATCGAGGAAGTGTCGGCGGTGTTCGTCGAGAAGGGTTTGAATGTGATCACGCAACCGGACCCGGTCAACGACAGTGTCAGCCTGGAAATCGGTCACGGTGAAGAGCATCCGTTTATTTATCAGGTGCAGATGCGCGGTTACTTCACGCCATCCTTTGCCCGTGGCGGCATGGGCTCCAAGCAGCTCAATAACCGTCGTTATTACCGGGCCGAAGTGCATTTGAGCGAGGGCAGTCAGGACTACGATCTGGTGGGTTACACCAAGGACCAGATCATCAACGACATCCTTGACCAGTACGAACGGCATCTGCAGTTTTTGCATTTGGTGCGTTAGTAACGCGGGGCCTGTTTCAGGCCTCGGCGCTCAACACCATGAACAACACCAGCGCCGCCACCGGCACACTGAACACCACCGTGCCGATCCCCAGCTCCGAGCTCAAGGACTGGCCGGCAGTGACCACGCCGATGGCGCCGTTGATCACTGTCAGCGCCAGCCACAGGACTACAAAGCTGTAGGTCAGTGTCTGGCGGCTGAAGCCGATTTTCTCGCCGATGAACAGCATCAGGGCGAGGAGGGCCAGGCCGAAGGTGATGATGATGGCGGTGTGCATGGTGGGTTTTGCCCTTTAGAGATTTGTTTCCTGGTAAGCCTGCTCGCGAAAGGGTCACTAGGGTCTTGGATTGAGCATAGTTAAACCAACCCACCATTAGCGCGCAAAATCTGCCCGTTGACCCAGGCCGAGTCCGGCCCCACCAGAAACGACACCACCCGAGCAATATCCTCCGGCTGACCCAGCCGTTCCAGCGGAGGCATCTTCGCGAAATTCTGAATCTGCTCTTCACTCTTGCCGTGCAAAAACAACTCAGTGGCCACCGGCCCCGGCGCCACGGCATTCACGGTGATATTGCGCCCGCGCATTTCCTTGGCAAACACCTGGGTCAGCGATTCCACCGCCGCTTTGCTGGCAATGTACACCGCGTAACCTGGCAGGTTAAGGCCGACGGTGCTGCTGGAAAAGTTGACGATCCGCCCGCCGCTGTTCAAGCGCGTCGCCGCTTCACGCAAGGTGTTGAACGTGCCGCGTGCGTGAATGTTGAACGTCTGCTCGAACAATTCATCGGTGTGTTGCGCCAGCGGCAGCACTTTGAGGATGCCGGCGTTATTGATCAGTACATCGACTTTCCCCAGTTGCGTTTCGGTCTCGTCGAACATCCGACGCACGTCGTCGGCGTTGGCCACGTCAGCCTTGATCGCTATGGCTTGATGGCGGGCCTGACGCAACTCCACCACCAGGGCCGACGCTTCAGTGGCGCTGCTGGCGTAATTGATGGCGACGGCGAAACCGTCGCGGGCCAATTGTCTGGCGATCACAGCGCCGATGCCGCGCGAGGCGCCGGTGACGATGGCAACTTTCTGAATACTCATGGTGTTGATTCCTGATCAGGGGTGGGCTCGGTGTGAAGCCAGACTCACATGTTTACTCAGGTCGATAAATGCACGAGAGTTGCCTTGACTGTTCAAGAATCGCCAACAATCGGAGGTCGGCATGGATCAAGTCAAAGCGATGAAGGTGTTCGTGCGGATTTACGAGCGCAGCAGCTTCACCCTGGCGGCCGACGACCTGAACCTGCCGCGCGCCACGTTGACGCACACCCTGAACCAGTTCGAAGCCTGGCTCGGCACGCGATTGCTGGAGCGTAGTACGCGCAAGGTGCGCCCGACGCTGGATGGCGAGGCGTATTACCTGCGCTGCGTGCAACTGCTGGCGGAACTGGAAGAGGCCGAACTGGCGTTTCGCGGCTGCGCACCGAAAGGCCGGCTGCGCGTCGACCTGCACGGCACGTTGGCGAAAAGCTTTGTGATCCCCGCCTTGCCGCAGTTCATGGAACGCTACCCGCAGATCGAACTGTCCATCAGCGAGTCCGACCGCTTTGTCGACTTGATCGCCGAAGGCGTCGACTGCGTACTGCGCGCGGGCACGTTGAGTGATTCGGCCCTGATCGGAAAACGCATCGCCCACCTGCGCCAGATCACCTGCGCCAGCCCCGCGTACTTGCGCAAATACGGCGAACCGAAAACCCTCGACGACCTCAAGCATCACCGCGCGGTGAACTACGTCTCGCGCACCACCGCCAAGTTGTTTCCGTTCGAATTCATGGTGAATGGTGAACTGAAGGAAGTCGCCATCGACGGCGCGCTTTCAGTGTTCGGCGCGCAAATCTACGCCGCCTCGGCGATTGCCGGACTCGGGCTGATCCAGTGCCCGCATTACCGGATGGAGACCCTGATTGCCCAAGGGCTGGTGCAGGAAGTTCTCACCGACACGCCACCACCGCCGATGCCGGTATCGGTGCTGTATCCGCATAACCGCCACATGTCGCCACGGGTTCGAGTGTTTGTGGATTGGTTGGAGGAGGTGTTTGCGGGGGCCATTTGAGAGCAGATCTTTCCCATGCTCCATGTGGGAATGCATCCCGTGACGCTCTGCGTCACTTCAAAAAACGGAACGCAGAGCGTTCCCGGCAGCATCCCCACGCAGAGCGTAGGAACGATCATTTGTGAAACGTTTCAGCATTTTCTCGAGTCCGAGGTTTATCGGCGTTTGTCTGGGCGTATGCTGGGCAACTTGCGAAGCAGTCGATACCACATTCAAGACCGACAAGAGAGGATTCGATGACCTACACCGCTGCCGAAAACCGCTACGATTCCATTCCTTACCGCCGCGTGGGTCGCAGCGGTCTGGTGCTGCCGGCACTGTCCCTGGGCCTGTGGCACAACTTCGGTGACAGCACGCCGATCGATACCCAGCGCGCGTTGTTGCGCACGGCGTTCGACCTGGGCATCAACCACTTTGACCTGGCCAACAACTATGGCCCGCCGTATGGCAGTGCCGAGATCAACTTTGGCCGTCTGCTGCGCGAAGATTTCAAGCAGTACCGCGATGAGCTGATCATCTCCAGCAAGGCTGGCTGGGACATGTGGCCCGGTCCTTACGGGCAGGGCGGTGGTTCGCGCAAATACGTGCTGGCCAGCCTGGATCAGAGCCTGCAGCGTCTGGGCCTGGATTATGTGGATATTTTCTATTCGCACCGCTTCGACCCGGACACCCCACTGGAAGAAACTGCCAGCGCGCTGGCCACCGCCGTACAGCAAGGCAAGGCCTTGTACATCGGGATCTCGTCGTATTCCGGGGTGAAAACCCGTGAGATGGCGGCGCTGTTGAAAGAGTGGAAAGTGCCACTGCTGATTCATCAGCCGGCCTACAACCTGCTCAATCGTTGGGTGGAAAAAGACCTGCTGGACGTCACCGACGAACTCGGCACTGGCGTGATTGCTTTCACGCCGTTGGCGCAGGGGTTGCTGACCGATAAGTACCTCAACGGTATTCCGAAGGATGCGCGGGTCAATCGTCCGGGCGGTGGTTCGTTGCAGTCCTCGCACCTGTCCGAGGCCAACATTGCGCATGTGCGTGGGCTCAATGAGATTGCCAAGCGCCGTGGGCAGAGTCTGGCGCAACTGGCGCTGGCCTGGACGCTGCGCGATCCGCGAGTGACCTCAGCGCTGATCGGTGCGAGTCGGCCGGAGCAGATTATCGAGAACGTCGGGGCGTTGAAGAATTTGAGCTTCAGTGCTGAAGAATTGGCGGAGATTGACCGGTTTGCCCAGGAAGGCGGAATTAATCTTTGGGAGAAACCTTCGACGGCTGAGTAACCGTTTGGCGCCGGATTTTTCCGGCGTCTGTTACACCGCCATCGCGAGCAAGCTCGCTGCCACAGTGGATGGGTGGTGGCCAATTTTTGTGGCCAAGCATTAACCCTGTGGGAGCGAGCTTGCTCGCGATGGGGCCAGACCAGACGCTGAAGAGTCCGGGGTTACCGGAAAAACGGCACATCCCCCAACACCGTCGCCCGTTGCATCACCCGCCGCGCCGGCCGGTAGTCATCCACCGCGTAGTGCTGGGTCACGCGGTTATGTGTGGAAAACGCTATGCCTCCCCCTGATCGTTCCCACGCAGAGCGTGGGAGCGATCAATGAACAAGGGATCTGCCTTGGCTGGTCAGTTACTGATCGCCAGAATACTCGCCTGATACGACCCGACAAACACATCGAAATCGCCGACTTCGTTCTGCTCCAGCTCAACCTGAGCCGCCAGCGACGAACGCGCCAGCGATTCAAATTTCGCCTGGTCTTCCTCACTCAAAGGCTCGCTGCGGAAAAACTCCGCATGTGTCCGGCTCTGACGCAAAGAGAACTGAGCAAAACTTTCCTCGTGTTCCGCCATCGCCGCCAGCACTTGGGCAGAAGGCGTCAACGACGGATCCTTGACCTTGGCCAACTGCGTATCCAGCGCCTTGCTATGAGCATCGCCACCATGGCTTTGATCGAGCATCGCGGCCAACGGAGCAATCTGCTCCAGCAACTCGCTGGCCCACTCCTTGAGGTCCACCGGCTGCCCGTCGCGGTGCAATTGCAGGCCCGGGCGGCGACCTTCCTTGACCACGCTGAGGAAGTTCGAGGTGGCGTTGCTGCAGGACGTATTGGTCAACAGCGGACTGTCGTTCAGGGCGCAATACAGCAGGAACGCGTCGAGGAAGCGCGACTCGGTGAGGTCGATGCCCATCGGCAGGAACGGGTTGATGTCCAGGCAACGCACTTCAACGTACTGAATGCCACGGGCCACCAGCGCCTGAATCGGCCGTTCACCGGTATAGGTCACACGTTTCGGACGGATGTTGGAGTAGTACTCGTTTTCGATCTGCAAAATATTGGTGTTGAGCTGAACCCACTCACCGTCCTGATGCGTGCCGATTTCGACATACGGCGCATACGGCGTGGCGACCGCTTTGCGCAGGCTATCGGTGTAGCTCGACAGGTCGTTGTAGCACGGCGTCAGACCGGCCTGGGCATTGCTCTGGTAACCCAGGTCGCTCATGCGCAGGCTGGTGGCGTACGGCAAGTACAAGGTGTCCGGGTCCAGTTGTTCCAACTGGTGCGAACGCCCCCGCAGGAAGCCGGCGTCCAGCGCAGGCGAGGCGCCAAACAGGTACATCAGCAGCCAGCTGTAGCGGCGAAAGTTTCGGATCAGTGCGATGTAGGCCGAGGACTGATAGTCGCGGTCGGTGCCGACAAAGCCTTCCGACTCCTTGAGTAACGGCCAGAGCTTTTCCGGCAGGGAAAAGTTGTAGTGAATCCCGGCGATGCATTGCATGGTCTTGCCGTAGCGCAGGGCCAGGCCCTTGCGATACACATACTTGAGCTGACCGATGTTGGACGTGCCGTAGTAGGCAATCGGGATGTCTTCCTCGGCCGGCAACGGGCACGGCATCGAGGGGCTCCACAGAAACTCGTTGCCGAGCTTGCTGTAGGCAAAGCGATGGATCTTGTCCAGGCTCGCCAGCGTATCCGCCGGATCGGGCAGGGCGGGCGTGATGAACTCCAGCAGCGACTCGGAATAGTCGGTGGTGATTTGTTCGTTGGTCAGCGCGGAACCCAATTCTTCCGGGTGCGGCGTTTGCGCCAGGCGACCTTCGCCGGTCACGCGCAGGCATTCACGTTCGATGCCGTGAAGGCACTGTTCGAGCAGAGAGAGGTTAGCGCGCTCGCCGAGCAGGGCCAGGCGGCGGTTGAGAAGTTCGCTCAAGTTGGATTCCTTCACGCGTCAGTCGCCCCAATATGGGGGTGGGCAAGACGGTCTACAAGGGTGAAGTTAAAACTGGCGTTTTCGCCTGGTTTTTTCGAGCCGCACAGGCCTAATGCCGGTCAGTCAGGAATTGCACAAACCCCGTGGGAGCGAGCTTGCTCGCGATGAGGGATTGTCAGTCAACATTGATGTCGTCTGACACACCGCCATCGCGAGCAAGCTCGCGCCCACAGGTTGCATTGCGCCGAAATTAACTCAAATCGATGACATCTAGCTACAGGACAGCGAACGTGCCTTGTGCTTTTGCGACCAGTTTGTCGCCTTGCATCACATCGGCCTCGACCACCAGCGTGCGGCGGCCCGGGTGGATCACCCGCGCCGTGCACATCACTTCACCGTCTGAAACAGCACGGATGTAGTTGATCTTGCATTCGATGGTCGCGCTCTGCTGGTCAAAGCCGTGGGTGCTGGAGCAGGCCAGCCCCATGGCAATGTCCACCAGACTGAACAAAGCCCCGCCGTGCAGCTTTCCGCCGCGATTGCGCAGCTCTGGCTCCAGTGCCAGGGCGACGTGCGCCACCCCGGTTTCCAGGCTGTGCAAGCGACACCCCAGCAGCTTGAAAAAGGCGCTTTCGGTGTACCCGGCAGGGATGTCCATCAGCGTTTCTTCAACTGCTTGGCGTTGGCGAACAGCGACGCCATCGCGTTGTTGCTCGGGGCTGGCGCTGTGGTTTCCTTGCGCGGTGCGGTGTTCTGGGACTGGCGTGGTGCCGACCCCGGACGTGCGCCGCGCGCACCGTCGATCTTCTCGCCCGGGGTGTCGCTCATGCGCATCGACAGACCCACGCGTTTGCGCGGGATGTCGACTTCCATGACCTTCACCTTCACCACATCACCGGCCTTCACCGCTTCACGTGGATCCTTGATGAACTTCTCCGAAAGCGCAGAGATGTGCACCAAACCGTCCTGATGCACGCCGATGTCGACGAACGCGCCAAAGTTGGTCACGTTGGTCACCACGCCTTCGAGGATCATGCCCAGTTCGAGGTCCTTGAGGTCTTCGACGCCTTCCTGGAACTCGGCGGTCTTGAACTCTGGACGCGGGTCACGCCCCGGTTTTTCCAGCTCTTGCAGGATGTCGGTGACCGTTGGCAGACCGAAGGTTTCGTCGGTGTACTTCTTCGGATCAAGACGCTTGAGGAAGCTGGCGTCGCCGATCAGCGAGCGGATGTCGCGGTCGGTTTCAGCGGCAATGCGCTGTACAAGCGGATAGGCTTCCGGGTGAACGGCCGACGAATCCAGCGGGTTATCGCCGTTCATCACCCGCAGGAAGCCTGCGGCTTGTTCGAAGGTTTTTTCGCCCAGACGCGCGACTTTCTTCAACGCGGCGCGGGTTTTGAACGCGCCGTGCTCGTCACGGTGGCTGACGATGTTCTGCGCCAGGGTCGCGTTGAGGCCGGAAATGCGGGCCAGCAGCGCCACGGAGGCGGTGTTGACGTCGACGCCCACGGCGTTCACGCAGTCCTCGACTACCGCGTCCAGGCCGCGGGCCAGTTTCAGCTGCGACACGTCGTGCTGGTACTGGCCGACGCCGATGGATTTCGGATCAATCTTCACCAGCTCGGCCAGTGGATCCTGCAAGCGACGGGCAATCGACACCGCGCCACGGATCGACACGTCCAGATCCGGGAATTCTTTCGACGCCAGTTCCGACGCCGAGTAAACCGATGCGCCGGCCTCGGAGACCATGACCTTGGTCATTTTCATCGCCGGGTATTTTTTGATCAGCTCAGCAGCCAGCTTGTCGGTTTCGCGGCTGGCGGTGCCGTTGCCGATGGCGATCAGGTCGACCGAGTGCTTGGCGCACAGGGCGGCCAGAACGGCGAGGGTCTGGTCCCACTTGTTGTGCGGCACGTGCGGGTAAACCGTGGCGTGATCCAGCAGCTTGCCGGTGGCGTCGACCACGGCGACCTTGCAACCGGTGCGCAGGCCCGGGTCGAGACCCAGGGTGGCGCGTGGGCCGGCCGGGGCCGACAGCAGCAAATCGTGCAGGTTGTGCGCGAACACGTTGATCGCTTCGGTTTCCGCGCCATCGCGCAGTTCACCCAGCAAATCGGTTTCGAGGTGGGTGTAAAGCTTGACCTTCCAGGTCCAGCGCACCACCTCGCCCAACCATTTGTCGGCGGCGCGATTCTGGTTCTGGATGCCGAATTGCTGGCCGATCATGCCTTCGCACGGGTGCATGGTGCCCGGCAGCTCGTCGCCGACTTTCAGCGCCGAACTCAGAATGCCTTCGTTACGGCCACGGAAAATGGCGAGCGCGCGGTGCGATGGCATGCTTTTCAGCGGTTCGTCGTGTTCGAAATAGTCGCGGAACTTGGCGCCTTCCTCTTCCTTGCCGGCAATGACGCGGGCACTGAGGGTGGCTTCCTGCTTCAGGTAGCTGCGCAGTTTGTCCAGCAAACCGGCATCTTCGGCGAAGCGTTCCATGAGGATGTACTTGGCGCCTTCGAGGGCTGCCTTGACATCGGCCACGCCTTTTTCGGCGTTGATGAAGCGTGCGGCTTCGGTGTCCGGGGTCAGGGTCGGGTCGTTGAACAGGCCGTCGGCCAGTTCGCCGAGGCCGGCTTCCAGGGCGATCTGGCCCTTGGTGCGGCGCTTCTGCTTGTACGGCAGGTACAAGTCTTCGAGGCGGGTCTTGGTGTCGGCGAGTTTGATGTCGCGCTCAAGTTGCGGGGTCAGCTTGCCTTGCTCTTCGATGCTGGCGAGGATGCTGATGCGCCGTTCGTCGAGTTCTCGCAGGTAGCGCAGACGCTCTTCCAGATGCCGCAACTGGATGTCATCGAGGCTGCCGGTCACTTCTTTCCGGTAACGGGCGATGAAGGGAACGGTAGAGCCTTCATCGAGTAGCGCGACGGCCGCTTCGACCTGTTGTGGGCGTACACCGAGTTCCTCGGCGATGCGGCTGTTGATGCTGTCCATAAAACCACCTGACAAATTGTGAAAGCAGGCTCGCAGGCGCAGAATTAAAGGCTCTGCGAGTCTGGTTGAGCGGCCTGGCCTGCGCCGCTGCCTGGATCAAAGGGCACCCCATTGACCCGTGAAATCGAACAATTACTGCGCACGCCCGGGAAATAAATGGCGCCGCTCTGTCGTACCTGTCTGATGTTGCCTGACACAAAAGGCCGCGCATTATAACCAGCGTTCGGCCGTTCGGGGGCATCGCAGACTGGAGGGGCAATGGCCGGTTTGCTGGCGGTGGAGGAAAAATCTGCTAACAATGCACACGGTGCGTATAACGGCAGCTACGCCATAATGCGCGCCGAGCTAAAAGGAGCATCTAATGAGCAGCACTGCAAACATTGCTGAAGGCGAAAAAATTCTTATTGTTGACGACGATCCAGGGCTGAGCAGCCTGCTGGAACGCTTTTTCGTCAGCAAGGGCTACCGCGCCCGCGCCGTACCGAACACCGAGCAAATGGACCGCCTGCTGGCGCGTGAAGTGTTCAACCTGGTCGTCCTCGACCTGATGCTGCCTGGCGAAGACGGCCTGACCGCGTGCCGCCGCCTGCGCACGGCGAACAATCAGATTCCGATCATCATGCTGACCGCCAAGGGCGACGAGCTGAGCCGTATCAAGGGCCTTGAACTGGGCGCCGACGATTACCTGGCCAAGCCGTTCAACCCGGACGAGTTGATGGCCCGCGTCAAAGCGGTCCTGCGTCGTCAGTCGACGCCTGTGCCAGGTGCACCGGGCAGCGAAGACGAAAGCGTGACGTTCGGTGATTACGAACTGTCGCTGGCGACCCGCGAGCTCAAGCGCGGTGACGAAGTGCACATGCTCACCACCGGTGAGTTTGCGGTCCTCAAGGCATTGGTCATGAACGCGCGTCAGCCATTGACCCGCGACAAACTGATGAACCTGGCCCGTGGCCGCGAGTGGGATGCCCTGGAGCGTTCCATCGACGTGCAGATTTCCCGTCTGCGCCGGATGATCGAACCCGATCCGTCCAAGCCGCGTTACATCCAGACTGTCTGGGGCGTGGGCTACGTGTTCGTTCCGGATGGCGCCGCCACCAAGTGATCGGCGATTTGTAGGAGCGGGTCTTGCGGGCAACGGTCAGACGACTTTGTCCGCAGACTCGCGATCCGCAATATGCGAGCATCGCTCGCTCCTGCAAGTGTGTAGCGGTTATCCATGAAAACCCCCGTTTGGTTCCCCCAGAGTTTCTTCTCCCGCACCCTTTGGCTGGTGCTGATCGTCGTCCTGTTTTCCAAGGCGCTGACCCTGGTTTATCTGTTGATGAACGAAGACGTGCTGGTGGACCGCCAATACAGCCACGGCGTCGCCCTGACGCTGCGCGCCTATTGGGCTGCTGATGAAGAAAACCGCGCGAAAATTGCCGATGCCGCCACCCTGATCCGGGTCGTGGGTGCGGGTGTACCGGAGGGTGAACAGCATTGGCCGTACAGCGAGATTTACCAGCGGCAGATGCAGGCCGAACTGGGCGCCGACACTGAAGTTCGATTGCGCATGCACTCACCACCGGCGCTGTGGGTCCGGGCGCCGAGCCTGGGCGATGGCTGGCTGAAAGTGCCGCTGTATCCCCATCCGTTGCGTGGCCAGAAAATCTGGAACGTGCTCGGCTGGTTCCTCGCCATTGGCTTGCTGTCGACTGCGTCGGCGTGGATTTTCGTCAGTCAGCTCAATCAACCATTGAAACGTCTGGTGTATGCCGCCAGGCAACTTGGCCAGGGACGCAGCGTGCGACTGCCGATCAGTGATACGCCCAGCGAAATGACTGAGGTTTACCGCGCCTTCAACCAGATGGCCGAAGACGTCGAGCAGGCCGGGCGTGAGCGCGAATTGATGCTGGCGGGAGTGTCCCACGACCTGCGTACGCCCTTGACCCGCTTGCGGCTGTCTCTGGAGCTGATGGGGGATCGCACCGACCTCACCGACGACATGGTGCGCGACATTGAGGACATGGACGCGATTCTCGACCAGTTTCTGGCGTTTATTCGCGATGGCCGTGACGAGTCGGTGGAAGAGGTGGACCTCAGCGACCTGGTTCGTGAAGTCGCTGCGCCGTACAACCAGAGTGAAGAAAAGGTCCGTCTGCGCCTGGAGCCGATTCAGCCGTTTCCATTGCGTCGGGTGTCGATGAAACGCCTGTTGAACAACCTGATCGGCAATGCCTTGCATCACGCGGGCAGTGGCGTTGAGGTGGCAGCCTATGTCTCCGGCGATACCAGCGCACCGTATGTGGTACTGAGTGTCATGGACCGTGGGGCGGGGATTGATCCTTCCGAGCTGGAAGCGATCTTCAATCCGTTCACCCGGGGGGATCGTGCCCGGGGTGGCAAGGGGACTGGATTGGGTTTGGCGATCGTGAAGCGGATCGCTTCGATGCATGGCGGGAATGTAGAGCTGCGCAACCGTTCCGGTGGCGGGCTGGAAGCGCGGGTGCGGTTGCCGCTGGGGTTGATGTTGCCTCGAGATGCGGTATAGCAGCAGCTTCAAGCTTCAAGCTTCAAGCTTCAAGCGAAAAGCAAATCCGCTTTTTACTTGCAGCTTGAAACTTGCCGCTTAAAGCTGCTTTTTTATCCCTTGCCTTTGGTGCGCGTCATATTCGGCCCACCATTCTTCTCCAGATGCTCAATGATGATCCCCGCCACATTCTTCCCGGTGGTGGTCTCGATCCCTTCCAGACCCGGTGACGAATTCACTTCCATCACCAGCGGCCCGTGATTCGAACGCAAGATATCCACACCCGCCACCGCCAGGCCCATCACCTTCGCCGCACGCAATGCAGTCATACGTTCTTCCGGGGTGATCTTGATCAGGCTGGCGCTGCCACCCCGATGCAGGTTGGAGCGAAACTCCCCAGGCTTGGCCTGGCGCTTCATCGCCGCAATCACCTTGTCACCGACCACGAAACAACGGATGTCCGCGCCGCCGGCTTCCTTGATGTATTCCTGGACCATGATGTTCTGCTTCAGGCCCATGAACGCTTCGATCACCGACTCCGCCGCCGTCGCGGTTTCACACAACACCACGCCAATGCCTTGGGTGCCTTCCAGCACCTTGATCACCAGCGGAGCGCCGTTGACCATGTCGATCAGGTCGGGAATGTCATCCGGGGAGTGCGCGAACCCGGTTACCGGCAAACCGATCCCGCGACGTGACAGCAATTGCAGCGAGCGCAGTTTGTCCCGCGAGCGGGCAATGGCCACCGATTCATTGAGCGGAAACACGCCCATCATTTCAAACTGACGCAACACCGCGCAGCCATAGAACGTTACCGACGCACCGATCCGGGGGATCACCGCATCGAACCCTTCCAGCGGCTTGCCGCGGTAGTGGATCTGCGGCTTGTGGCTGGCAATGTTCATGTAGGCGCGCAGGGTGTCGATCACCACCATTTCGTGGCCACGCTCGGTACCGGCTTCAACCAGACGACGAGTGGAATACAGACGCGGATTCCGCGACAGCACAGCGATCTTCATGCAACACCTGTGGAAGAGGTAGATACCGGGAACACCGGCTTGTCTTGTACGTACTTGATGCCCGGATTGACCACCAGTTGGCCGTGAATCAGGGCTTTGGAACCGAGTAACAGGCGATAACGCATGGATTTGCGGCAGGCGAGCGTGAACTCAACTTTCCAGACCCGATCACCGAGGGCCAGGGTGGTACTGACCACGTAGCGCTTCTGCGCGTGGCCGTTGGAGCTTTTAATGGTTTTCATCGTCACCAGCGGTGCTTCACAGCGTCGATGACGCAATTGCACCACCGTGCCCAAGTGCGCGGTGAAGCGAACCCACTGCTCGCCATCGCGCTCGAACGGCTCGATGTCGGTGGCATGCAGGCTGGAGGTACTGGCACCGGTGTCGATTTTTGCCCGCAGGCCCGCGACTCCCAAATCAGGGAGCGCCACCCACTCGCGCAGACCGACAACGGTCAAATGATCAAATGTCTTCAAAGTTGCTCAACCGGTAGAAACCGCACGGCCCGCAAGCGGCCGAATTCGCGGTATTCACGCAGAATAATGGTTAAAAGGCGACAGATATCTACGGCCCGGATTTCCAGCCCTCCGAGGAGGTTCTGGAATGCATGCATTGTAATCCGCGCCGGTGCAATTCTTGGTGCGACTGAAACAGTAGTACAGTTCACCAATATTTCAGAATGAGGAAATCCCATGGCACAAAAAAACGAAGAGGACGACAAAGTCCGTCTCGATAAATGGTTGTGGGCCGCGCGTTTTTACAAAACCCGAGCCTTGGCCAAGGCTGCGATTGAAAGCGGCAAGGTGCATTGCCGCGGCGAGCGCTGCAAGCCGGGCAAGGAGCCAAGAGTAGGCGACGAATTTGTGATTCGCGCAGGTTTCGAAGAGCGCACGGTAGTGGTTCAGGCCTTGTCGATCGTTCGCCGTGGCGCGCCGGAGGCCCAGACACTGTATGCCGAAACCGAGGCCAGCATCGCCAAGCGCGAAAACGCCGCGGCCCAGCGCAAGGCGGGTGCGTTGGGGATGACCACCGATGGCAAGCCGAGCAAGAAACAGCGCCGGGATCTGTTCAAGTTTCGGGGCAGCAGCAACGACGAGTGAGTTATACAGCCATCGCGGGCAAACCCGCTCCCACAGGGATATGCAGTCTACTGTGGGAGCGTGCGGTGCGACGATTCGACTTGCCCGCGATCGAGTGCGCAGCACTCGCCTGAGGCCAGCTTATCCACAGGCAAGACTTGCAATTACCTGATCGAGTAACCATATCGGGTGACTCGCCAGCGGCGCATCGAGCGGACAAACAGCCGCTCGTCGAAAATCACACACAGCCTCTGACCTGTAGGCCATAACCAGAAGGTCAGCAGTGCCAGAGACGCAAAATCGCGAGAGCCCATACCGGCGGACGTTCCACCTTGCTTGGAACTACCCCCGGATTGTTCATAAAATACCGGCCATGCCGAGCACACGCGATTTTTGACCGTTGAACCCCATCTTCACCCATTCAGATACCCAGACCTATGACCGACCTACCGGATAACGACTTCACCCAACGCTTCATCTTCGATGACAGCGACACCCGTGGCGAGCTGGTCTCGTTGGAGCTCAGCTACGCCGAAGTCCTGGCCAAGCACGCCTATCCGGAACCGGTCCAGCAACTGCTCGGCGAACTGATGGCGGCCGCCTCGCTGCTGGTCGGCGCGCTGAAGTTCGATGGCTTGCTGATCCTTCAGGCCCGTTCCGACGGCCCGATCCCGCTGCTGATGATCGAGTGCTCCAGTGAGCGCGATATTCGCGGCCTGGCCCGTTACGAAGCTGACCAGATCGCCCCTGACGCGACGCTCGCCGACCTGATGCCGAACGGCGTCCTGGCGCTGACGGTCGACCCGACCCACGGTCAGCGCTACCAAGGCATCGTCGACCTCGACGGCGAAACCCTGTCCGAGTGCTTCACCAATTATTTCGTCATGTCCCAACAGGTCGGTACGCGCTTCTGGCTGTACGCCGATGGCCGCCGTGCCCGTGGCCTGCTGTTGCAGCAATTGCCCGCAGACCGTTTGAAAGATGAAGAAGAACGCGCCGCCAGCTGGCAGCACATCACCGCGCTGGGTAGCACCCTGACCGCGGATGAACTGCTGAGCCTGGACAACGAAACCGTGCTCCATCGCCTCTACCACGAAGAGCAGGTGCGCCTGTTCGACGTGCAGAAACTGCGCTTCCGTTGCAGCTGCTCCCGCGAACGTTCCGCCAATGCCCTGGTCAGTCTGGGGGTGGAGGATGCGCAAAACCTGGTCGTCGAACACGGTGGCAACATCGAGATCGATTGTCAGTTTTGCAATCAGCGCTACCTGTTCGATGCCGCCGATATCGCTCAATTATTCGCCGGAGCGGGCGTCGACACGCCGTCAGATACCCGTCACTAAAACGGTTCAGCGCAGGTAAATTCACTGGTTAGCGCCGGTATTACGCCGTTACGACGGGAGGGCCCTACTCTTTTTGGGCTTTTCTGGCATAATCCGGCCCACTTTTTCTCGCGGTAGTAGTGCACGACTTTCTACTACAAAACGTTTGGAGCACTCGGCCACTGGCCGATGGGGAACCTCATGACGCAAGCCAATAACGCCGTGTACACCGATCTGAGTGTTGATGATCTGGTTAAAGAAGCCCTGAATCGCGGTGAAGGCGAGCTTGCCGATACCGGCGCGCTGGTTGTTCGCACCGGTCACCGTACCGGCCGTTCGCCAGTCGACCGTTTCATCGTTGACGAGCCGACCACTCAGGCCGCTATCGCCTGGGGCCCGATCAACCGCAAGTTCCCGGCCGACAAGTTCGATGCCCTGTGGGACCGCGTCGAGGCGTTCAACAACGCGCAAGAGCATTTCGTTTCCCACGTGCATGTAGGCGCATCGGCCGATCACTACCTGGCCGTGAAAATGACCACCCAGACTGCCTGGCAGAACCTGTTCGGTCGTTGCCTGTTCATCAACCCGGCCCAGTACAACCCGGCTGGCCGTGATGAGTGGCAGGTGCTCAACGTCGCCAACTTCGAATGCGTGCCTGAGCGTGACGGCACCAACTCCGATGGTTGCGTGATCATCAACTTCGCACAGAAGAAAGTGCTGATCGCCGGCATGCGTTACGCCGGTGAAATGAAGAAAGCCATGTTCTCCGTGCAGAACTTCCTGCTGCCGGCTTCCGACGTGCTGCCAATGCACTGCGCTGCCAACATCGGCGAAGCAGGCGACGTGACCCTGTTCTTCGGTCTGTCCGGGACCGGTAAAACCACCCTGTCGGCCGACGAAAGCCGTTACCTGATCGGTGACGACGAGCACGGCTGGGGCGAGGGCGTGGTGTTCAACATCGAAGGCGGTTGCTATGCCAAGTGCATCGACTTGTCCGAGAAGAACGAGCCGGTCATCTGGAAAGCCATCAAGCACGGCGCAGTCCTGGAAAACGTCGTTATCGATGACGCCAAGCACGCCGACTACGCTGACGTCAGCCTGACCCAGAACAGCCGCGCAGCCTATCCGCTGGAGCACGTTGCCAAGCGTTCCGAGAAGAACCTCGGTGGCGAGCCAAACGCTGTGATCTTCCTGACCTGCGACCTGACCGGCGTGCTGCCGCCAGTGTCGATCCTCAGCGAAGAACAAGCGGCCTACCACTTCCTGTCCGGCTACACCGCACTGGTGGGCTCGACCGAAATGGGTTCCGGCAGCGGCATCAAGTCGACCTTCTCCACCTGCTTCGGCGCACCGTTCTTCCCGCGTCCGGCTGGCGAATACGCTGAGCTGCTGATCAAGCGCATCCGCGGCTTCGGCTCCAAGGTTTACCTGGTCAACACTGGCTGGACCGGTGGCGGCTACGGCGTTGGCAAGCGCTTCAACATCCCGACCACCCGTGGCGTGATTGCAGCGATCCAGAGCGGCGCGTTGATCGGTGCTGAAACCGAACACCTCGACACCATCAACCTCGACGTGCCGTTGGTTGTACCGGGCGTTGAGACTGGCCTGTTGAACCCACGTAACACCTGGGCTGACAAGGCTGCTTACGATGAAGCCGCTAAAGCACTGGCTGGATTGTTTGTCGAGAACTTCAAGAAGTTTGAAGTGAGCGACGCGATCAAGGCTGCCGGGCCTAAGTTGTAAGTGTTGGTTTGATAATAAGAAAGCCGCCCTCTGGGGCGGCTTTTTTGTGGGCGCTGTTTCAGGTTTTCAGATGCAGCACGAACGCGCCAACCAGGACCAACACGACACCCAGCACCTGCACCTTCGCCAGTCTTTCCTTGAAGAACACATAGCCCAGAATGGCGGCAATTCCACCGGACAGTGTGCTGATCACCGTCACCACCGAAACCGACCCCGCCACTGCGCCCCAGGCGAAAGAGAAGAATCCGCCGAGGTTCATCAGGCTGGCACCGGTCAAGGTCATGCAGTTTTTCAACGGCGGAATTTTCAAGCCGTCCTTGATCTTCAACACCATCAATACCAGCACGACCAGCCCCACCAGATAGGCAAGCCAAAGCATCGTCACCGGTCCAAGCACCGGAAGAACGAAGTGGCCTTGCAGCCAAAAACTGGTGCCATAAAAAACCGCCGCCAGAAGTGCATAGGCAATCGAGCTGCTGGCCTGAGGGTTGTGTGGAAGCTTTGAATCGGCGTGGATGCTGGAAAGGATGACCCCGATCACGCAGAGCGCGATGCACAATGACTGGATCAGATTGATCTGTTCACCCGCGGCCCAGGACAGCAGCGTAGTGACTACGCCGTAGGAGGTCACCAGCGGCGCGACGATAGATGCTTTGCCGAGGGCGAATGCCTTGGACAACGCCAAGGCGCCGGACACGGTGAGCACAGCGGCGACAATGCCGAACAACCAGACGTCGAGCGATGCCGACAACGATTTGAGAATAAAGGCAGGAAAGGCAATCAACAGCACGCTCATGATGCTGAAACCCAACGCCTGACCGAAGTACACCGCGCGTTTAACGCCGACCGCACGGGCGTTCAAACCCACCAGAAAATCCGTACCGCCCCACAGCAAGGCAGCCAGTAAACCCATCAATACGTCCACGCTATGTCCTTATAGGTGTGCGCTGCGGACGTTAGAGGTCTTCTAGCGTCTGAGTGTCCCAGCGTTGGGCCTTGATGGCCTGATAGAGCATTGCGATGGTCAGCGGCAGTTTGACGCCACGTCCCTTGGCTTTGCGTTTGAGGGACACATCGTAGCCTTCGGGCTGGAAGTAGCGATAGCCGAATTGCTCGAAGACCAGGGCGACTGGATGTGCACGCCTCTCCTCAGCGATTGCCTGAGAGGCGAAACGCTGGCGCCATGTTGTCTTGTTCGCGCCTCGACAGTCCCAATGCGCTGGCCAGTGTTGGCCATTGGCTGACGGCCTCTTGGAAACTCTCAATGATTTCTTCCGCATCCGCACGGTTGACTCGAAAGTATTCGGCCACTTCTCGAGCGAGTTCAAGGTCCAGTGCGTTGTCGGCGTCTGTGATGTTGAGCTTCAATCCATCGGAGTGTGCGACAGGGTTCATGTCATAGGCATCAGACAAACGCCAGCCCCGCCCGGGGTCAAGGAGAAAGCCATGGTTGCGCATGTGGTCGTCCGTATTGGAGACCAGGATGTTGAACACGATACGTGACCACAGCTCGCGCAAATCTGTGTTGGGTTCTGAACCGTGTTCCATGAGCACTTCTGCCAACTCAAGGTAGCTGGCGCCTACCGATGCATCGTCACCGTCCACACGGTCTGTCATGGTCATGGCTGAGGCGAAATGTAGTCGGCCACCCGTTTCGGTACGGTCGAAGCGCTTGACCATGAAACAGTGATGATCGCTTGCGAAGCGACGAGCTCTGCCGGTTACGACACGCAACCCGCAATGATTCGCCAAGGCATTCACCACCATTTCCCAGCCTCCGACATCGTAGTCATCACGAGTGCTGGGGAACTTCGCAATCCATAAATGACCATGCTCGTCGGCAACGCTGGCCTTGGGTCTGGCGCCCCCCAGTGAACCACCGGGTGCTATCAGCATCCTTAACCACTCGCGCCCATCGGGAGAGGTGTTATCTGGATCGTTCTCCAACGCACGACTTGCCTCCTCCAATGCGCGCAATTCCACAAAAGGTGGGGCCGCCAAGCCATCAGAATCATCCAGAAAATTGCCTTCGTCGTTGAGCTTGTATCGAATTGCCCCGACTCGATAGAGGTCATGAACGCCCAGGAGGAAATCCGATTCGTATAGCTTGGTGCCTACCGGAGCCGCCCCGTCACGGATATCTCGCTCCAGTCGCCGCTTCATCAACAATTGACCCCATCGATCCGGGCTTGAGTCGGCAAAAACGCCGAACCGTGACTGATGTTGACCCGGAAACTGTCGCCCTTGAAAGAGGCCGATGCGGGGATCCAGCGACGTGAAGTTCAACTCGGGATCGGCTAAGGCGGCGGCATCGTACTCAAACTCGAACACATTGCTGGTGCGAGCCTTTCTGGCATGTAGAAATCCCAGGCGTCGGGGTCCGTTCAAGGATTCCCAGTCGGCATACACCGCGATCAGTGTCATTTTTAATCCGTCGTAGGTTTAGATTTTTTCTTCGTCAGCAATCTGGATAAAGAGTGGGTGTTCAAAGGGAAGTCAACGGCAAGATCTGATTTGGATATCGGTGTTTCCAAGGCTTCCGTCTCTGTTTCACGAATAGGCGGCGACGCCTTCGCGAGGGGCAAGCTGCGTGCTCGTTGGCGTTTTACGGGGCCTAATTGCGCGTCTTGCAGTTGGCGCCCCAACTCATCCGCTGCGGCGACCTTGCTCAAGTCTTTTTCCAGCCCCAGCACCTGCATCACTGACAAATAAGCGCCCATCGTCACGCCTGATCCGCCGGACTCAAGAGAGCGCAACGTCGTTAGCGACATGCCTGCTCTCTCGGCGACTTGCTTGGCTGTCAGCCTGCGACGCAGCCGAGCGAGTTTCAGTCGTTCGCCAAACTCGGCAAGCAGCTTGGACGCAGCCGGCAATAGGGGCGCTGTCTTCTTTGCCATGTACCATTATTCCTACATTATTTGGCCTTAACTGCCAGAATAATAGCACTTATTCAATTCTTTGCTGGGCTGGATGATGAGGCGCAAGATCCAGTTTTGTCCTATTCAGCGGCTTACTTGGACGAGGTATGAACGGGAGAGTAATTATTAAAACTGCGATTATTCCATCTATAAATGCCATAAACAGGCAGAATAATGGCACTTATGAGTTCGGTTGAATGCCTTCTATTTCTTTTGTCTCCCATCGTTGCGATTTGATTGCTTGGTAAAGCATGTCGATGGTCAGGGGGACTTTATCGCCGCGACCCTTTGCGCGGCGCTTGAGGAATACGTCAAACCCTTCGGGTTGAAAGTAGCGATAGGCGTCGTAGTCGATGAAATCGATGGCGAACTGTTCTTCAAGCGTTTCCATCAAATGCTGCGCATCGGCACCGTCACAGCCTAGGTCGAAATTGATCGAGGTGGTGAGGCTGATAGATTTGCGTTCGGGCAGACCGAGCTCTTCGTGCAGCAGCTGCATGAGCAGGTGCATGGTGTGGTCATCAGGGAAGTTAGGGGCGAGGTTCATGGTGAGGGTGTCCGGTCGGGCTTGCGCGGGTCTTATTGGGCGTCTGGTTTTGGGGGAAGCATGGATCTGTTGTTCTGTCGCAGAGGGCGGATCGATTGGGGATCTCTTTAACGTGGAACGCATCGACATGAAATTCGCGGGAAGGCTGGCGCTCCGCTCGCATGATTTTGTTCATCTGTTGCACGCTTTCTATCAGTTCATCAAAAAATTGGCTCAAGGTTATTTCCAGTTTTCAATGATCGTTCCCACATCGAGCGTGAGAACGATCTATTTACACAGCGTCAGGCAGGCGCTTTCCAGCCCATCATGCGTTGTTGGGCAACTTGCATCAGGTCGAGGCCGTCCTGCGTCAGCAGGTAAAGCGCGTGGGTAATGTGGGGGATGTCTTCGACGTCGCCGTGTTTGAAGCAGATGCAGTGCAGGGTTTTCAGGAGGTCGCTGGAGGCTCGGATGCGCTGCATGGCAGCTTCGAAGATGTCCTGGGGGTTGGCCTCTGTGTCGATGATAAGGGCCGGGGAATCGGTGAGGTTGGATTGCAGCGGGCGGTAGCGATCAAAAAGAGGATTTAACGTTGTCACTGAAGAACACCTATATGTAATGTGAGCTCTCTTTGTCGGGTGACCAAGCCCGAGCCGCTGATTTGCCAGCGACGGTCAGACTATAGATGTGAGCCACCGGGCAGCGATAGACGACAAGGGATCTGAAGCTGTAGGACCGGGATGAAGCTTTGATAGGGCATTGCCTACGGACTTATCCCCAGCCGAAATATCTATCGTTTGGTGGCATTCAGGTGCACCGCGTTATCGTTCCTCGCGGGCAAGCCCGGCTCTCACAGGGATTTTTATCCGGGCATTAACCCGCGGTAATTTTCGGCAGGCGTTGCCGGGCAATTTCCAGCAGTTCGTTGCCGTCTTGGGTCAGCAGGTACAACGCATTGACGATGTTGGGGATGTCGCCTGTATCAGCCTGTTTAAAGCACAGGCAATAAAGGGTTTCGAGCAGGCCGCTGGCGGCGCGGATGCGTTGGCGGGCAGCGTCGAGTATTTCGTGGGGATCTGCGTCAGTGTCGATGACCAACACGGGCGTTTCGCTGTAACTGGTTTTGAGTGGGCGATAGCGGTCTTGCATGAGGTCCGTCCTGTTTTCAGCGGCGCGGCAAACTATAGGGGCGTGCATCCAGGCCTCGCAATACCGCGCAAATGGACAGGGTTTGTAGGGGATTTACTGTGGGTGTCGCCTTTTGCCTACGTGCGGGCCGAGGTTTTTTTCAGCAATACCCTTGGACGCGAATTTCCTACGGGTTTGTCAGGCGAAGCGCTTCGAGCCTCGGTAGGGACTTCGTCAGAATCTGTAGGACTTTTCGAAAACGACTGTGCAACGCTTAAGGGGAATCAGCCCGGCTCATGCTGCGTGGGCGAGCAAAAGCCGGGGCACTTGACCGGCAGTGGTCAGGAAGTTCGCCAGGCCTGTTGGGCCGAACATTCCAGGGTGTCGCACGTAGCGAGCAACGGTGGCTCCACAGGTGGTCCATCGCAGGCACTCAGCAGCAGGGAAGTCAGGATCAGCGCAATGGCAAAAGTCGATTTTTGGAGCATGGTCATTCCTTGTTCAAGTGCCGCGCCCATCAGGCGTCCTGCCGTGATGTGAAGTGCGCGGACAGTTGTTTTGCGAGAAAGACCTTACCGTCAGAGCGAACGGCACGGCGAGGAACAAAGTGTTTCGTTTGTTTCATTCTGTGGCCAAGCCCCATAGGGTGACGCTGTATCATCCCGTACCGTTTTGGTCCCGACCTTTTCTCGACTCGCTGCGTTTGCCGGCTAGGCTTTGGGCTTCGCAGCGGTCAACGGAGTGACAGCTTATGCACAACACCCTGGAACAGGTTTTCGGTTATCCACAGTTTCGTCCCGGTCAGGAGGCGGCAGTCAGCGCGGTGTTGGCCGGGCGCTCGGCAGCGGCGATTTTTCCCACCGGCTCGGGCAAATCTCTTTGCTATCAGCTGCCAGCCTTGTTGCTGCCGCACCTCACGCTGGTGGTGTCTCCGTTGCTGGCGTTGATGCAGGATCAACTGGCGTTCCTGCAACGCCACGGTATTGCGGCGGGCAGTATCGATTCGGCGCAGAGTCGCGATGACGCCAGCGATGTGATGGCTCGGGCCAAGTCCGGCGAGTTGAAGATCTTGATGATTTCCGTGGAGCGCCTGAAGAACGAGCGCTTCCGCAACTTCCTGCAGCAAGTCCCCATCTCGCTGCTGGTGGTGGACGAGGCGCACTGCATTTCGGAGTGGGGCCACAACTTCCGCCCCGACTACCTCAAGCTGCCCGACTACCAGCGTCAGTTCAATATCCCGCAGGCACTGCTGCTGACCGCGACTGCGACGCCCAAGGTAATCGCCGACATGCAGGCCAAATTCGCCATTGCCCCGGACGATGTCGTGACCACGGGTTTCTACCGGCCAAACCTCAATTTGTTAGTCGAGCCCGTACGCGGTCAGGACAAACGCCGACGCCTGGTTGAATGGATGAGCGAACGCCCCCATCAGCCGAGCATCGTCTATGTCACCTTGCAAAAAACCGCTGAGCACATCGCCGAACACTTGGGGCGCAACGGCATTCAGGCTGAGGCCTATCACGCCGGTTTGCCTCACGATCAGCGGGAAGGCATACAAAAGCGCTTCATGGCCGGGCAGTCCAATTGCATCGTTGCCACCATTGCGTTTGGCATGGGGATCGATAAAAGCGACATCCGCAACGTGGTGCATTTCGACCTGCCCAAATCCATCGAAAACTACAGTCAGGAGATCGGCCGCGCCGGGCGCGACGGGCAGCCCTCCGATTGCCTGGTGCTGGCTAACCGCGACAGCCTCAACGTGCTGGAAAACTTCGTCTACGGTGACACGCCCGAGCTGGACGGGATCCACTGTGTGCTCGATGAAATGCTCGCCGCCGCGCCTGAGGGGCAGTGGGAGTTTTTATTGGGGCCGTTAGCCGATCAAAGCAACATTCGCCAATTGCCGCTCAAGACCTTGCTGGTCCAACTGGAACTGCGCGGTTTGATTGCCCCGCGCTACGCCTACTACGCCGAATACCGGTTCAAGTATTTGCAAGAACCGGAAGCCTTGCTCGCGCGCTTCGAAGGTGAGCGCAAGGACTTCGTCGCCGCGATTATCCAGACCTCCAGTCGCGCGCGAACCTGGGCCACGGTGAACTTCGATGCGCTGTACGAGCAGCATCAGGCGGAGCGCGATCGGGTGGTCAAGGCACTGGATTATTTCCAGGAGAAGGGTTGGGTCGAGCTTGAAAGCAAGCAGATGACCGAGGTCTACAGCCTGCTGCAAACGAGCTTCGACAGTCAGGCCCTCAGTGCCGAACTGCATGCTTATTTCACCCAGCATGAACGTACCGAGATCGCCCGGATTCACGCCATGCTGAATCTGTTCGCCACAGATCACTGCCTGGGTTATCGCCTGGCCGAGTATTTCGGCGACGAAAACGCGCCTCGGCAATGCGGGCATTGCTCGGTGTGTCACGGTGATGTGGCGCGGTTGCCTGCGCCGCCGGAATTGCCGGCGCTTGTGGATAAAAATTTCGAAGTGCTGTGCGGTGATTTTATCCACAGGCACGAACAACACACCGGCAACGTTCCTTCGGCGGAACGGGTGACGCGTTTCCTGTGCGGGATCAGCGTGCCGCTGTTTACCAAGATGAAGGCTCGGGCGATTTCCGGGTTTGCGGCGCTGGAAGATTATCCGTATGCCGAGGTGCGCAGTTGGGTCGAGGTGCATTTGCCGGCGTAGATCCATCCGCTGAATGTTGCTCATCACAGGAATAAATTTCAAAAAACCGCGATGGCTGACTATGGTGGGGGCTGTCTTTGGGTCGCCAACAAGAGAGCACATCATGAGCCAGACGCCATTCAATATTCAGCGCGCCGCCGTCATCGGAGCGGGCACCATGGGCCGTGGCATTGCCATGTGCCTGGCCAACGCCGGGGTGCCGGTGCAGTGGGTGGATAACAATCCGCAGATGCTTGAACAGGCGCTGGCCACCGTGGCCGAAACCAACGCTCACAATGTGCGACAAGGGCGTATCGATCAGGCCGAGGCCGATGCTCGCACTGCGCGTGTGACCGCAGCGGCGGATTACGCAGCGATCCGCGGGGTCGATCTGGTGATCGAGGCGGTGTACGAAAACCTAGAGCTGAAACAGAAAATTTTCCGCGAGCTGGACGGTCTGCTCAAACCCGAAGCGATTCTGGCGAGTAATACATCGGCGCTGGATATCGACGCCATTGCCGCCGCCACTCGCCGTCCGCAGCAAGTGCTGGGCCTGCACTTCTTCAGCCCGGCCCACATCATGAAGCTGCTGGAAGTCGTCCGTGGCGCCCAGACTGCACCGGCGGTGCTTGATGCGGCATTGGCGCTAGGCAAGCGCATGGGCAAGGTCAGCGTGGTGGCGGGCAACTGCGACGGTTTCATCGGCAACCGCATGCTCAATACCTATGTGCTCGAAGCACGCAAAATGCTGCTGGAGGGCGCTTATCCGTATCAAGTGGATGCGGCGCTGCAAGGGTTTGGTTTCGCGATGGGGCCGTTTCGCATGTACGACGTGGTGGGCGTCGACCTCGGGTGGCGCGCTCGGGAACTGGCGGGTACAGGCCAGGATGCACCGGAGGTTCAAGTGGACAACCGGCTGTGCGAACTCGGGCGTTTCGGTCAGAAGAGTGGCAACGGTTATTACCACTACGAGCCCGGCAGCCGTCAGGCCGAGCACGATGTGGAAGTCGATGCGCTGGTGCTGCAGGTCAGCGAAGGATTGGGCTTCCAGCGTCGTGAGATCAGCGCTGAGGAGATTTTGGAGCGTTGCTTGCTGGCACTGGTCAACGAAGGGGCGAAGATCCTTCAGGAAGGCATTGCGCAGTCAGCGCACGATATCGATCTGGTGTACCTCAACGGCTACGGCTTCCCGGCGGCGAAGGGCGGGCCAATGGCCTGGGCGGATCAGCAAGGCCTGGCAGACATCCACCAGCGCTTGATGGCCCTGGAAACCCGGCAGGGCGACCACTGGAAGCCGGCACGCTTGATCGGTGAGCTGGCAGCGGTGGGTAAAGGCTTTGCGGATCGGTAGACTTCAGCCACTTCCAGACGAGAGCTGCGCATGAACCAACGCACCGACTATCCGCACTTCCAGCCGATCACCACGCGCTGGCACGACAACGACGCTTACGGTCACGTCAACAACGTCACCTACTACAGCTTCTTCGACACGGCGGTGAACACCTACCTGATCGACGTCGGTGGTCTGGATATCCATAACGGCGAGGTGGTGGGTTTTGTCGTGAGTTCAGCGTGCGATTACTTTGCATCCATCGCCTTTCCGGACCGGATCGAGATCGGCCTGCGGGTCGGCAAGCTCGGCAACAGTTCAGTGCAATACGAATTGGCGGTGTTCAAGCAAGGGGAAGACGAAGCCTGCGCGGCCGGGCGCTTCGTGCACGTGTTTGTCGATCGTGCTTCGACTCAGCCTGTATCGATTCCGTCAGGATTGCGTGAGGCGCTGGAGCGCCTGGTGGTGTAAACCAGGCAAAAAAAATCGCAGCCCTAGGGCTGCGATTTTTATGTACCGGCCAACGAGGCGATGGAAGCCTCAGTCGCGATAGCGATGGTGATGCTTACGGTGGCCATAGGCATGACCGCGGCCTGGGTGGCCGTCACGGTAGTAGCCACGATCACCATGACCACGATAGGAGCGACTATCGTTGTCGCCCTCATCATCGTATTTGTTGCCCATGTAGTTACCCAGCGCGCCACCGGCGCCGCCACCTGCTGCGGAGCCGATCAGGCTGCCGGTGGTGCCGCCCATGCTGCGGCCGACCACGTTACCGCCTGCTGCGCCCAGCGCACCACCGATGGCGGCTTCGCCACGGCTGTGTTTGTTTGCGCCGACGGCGCTACCACCCGCGCCGCCCAGCGCCGCGCCGATGGTGGAACCAGTATTACCGCCCAGCGATTGACCGACGACCGAGCCAAGAACCCCGCCCAATGCGCCGCCCACACCTGCTTCGGTGGTGCCGCCAGCAGAAGCAAGGCCACTGAACAAGCCAAGGGACAACAAGAGAATCGAGGAGAACTTCATGGAGGAACCTCAAGGGGATGACGGCGCGATCCTGAGGCTGTGTCGGGGCGGTGACAATCGAAATCCGACGAGTAACACGACTTCAGCACATTTCTATAAGTTACTGTTTTTTAGACGGAACTTAACTGTTTTTCGCCGGTCTTTAGTTACTTCGGGCAGGCCGTTTCTTTATAGAAACGGCCTTTTTTGTGGGCGATTGGAAAGTGGTTGGTCCGGAATATGTATTTAGTTTGAGATCGCCACCGCGAGCAGGCTCACATCCTGCGATGGATCTGTGTTGAACACAAATTCCCCTGTAGAAGTGAGCCTGCTCGCGATAGCGGTAGAACA
The DNA here is from genome assembly GCF_000514395.1 of Pseudomonas sp. URMO17WK12:I12. Classification (NCBI taxonomy): domain Bacteria; kingdom Pseudomonadati; phylum Pseudomonadota; class Gammaproteobacteria; order Pseudomonadales; family Pseudomonadaceae; genus Pseudomonas; species Pseudomonas sp. URMO17WK12:I12. The sequence continues at coordinate 487,405 of NZ_AZVV01000004.1, read as the reverse complement.
GACGAAACGTTAAGCCGACTTGGCCAAGATCAATCCAGTCTCACTCGCCATTTCCAACCGGATCGCCACAAACTTCGACGTTGGCGTATGGCTGCCATCCCCGATGCTTTCCAGCGGCACTAGCGGGTTCACTTCCGGGTAGTAAGCGGCCGCTTGCCCCGCCGGAATATCAAACGCCAACAACGTGAAACCCTTCACGCGCCGCTCACGCCCGTCATCCCAGATCGAAACGATGTCAGCCTTCTGCCCCGGCTTGAAACCCAGGCGAATGATGTCGGCTTCGTTCACAAACAACACATCGCGCTGACCCTTTACGCCACGGTAACGGTCATCAAGACCATAAATCGTGGTGTTGTACTGATCGTGGGAACGCATCGACTGCATGATCAGATCCGGCAACACGCCCGTCGCGCGGGTGCGTTCGTGCACCAGGTCTTTGGGCAAGACGTTGGGACGGAAATTCGCGCGCCCCGACGGGGTATTCCACTTGCGTGCACCGGCACTGTTGCCGAGGTAGAAACCGCCCGGATTCTTGATCTTCTCGTTGAAGTCCCGGAAGCCCGGGATCGTGTCGGCGATCAGGTCGCGGATACGGTCGTAATCGGCCACCAGCCAGTTCCAGTCCACCGGTTTGCTGCCCAGCGTGGCGGCGGCGATGCCGGCAATGATCGACGGCTCCGAGCGCATCTGGTTCGACAGCGCCTGCAACTGGCCGTTGGAGGCGTGGACCATGCTGAACGAGTCTTCCACGGTCACCGCTTGCGGGCCTTCGGTCTGGATGTCGATGTCGGTACGGCCCAGGCACGGCAGGATCAGCGCCTCTTTGCCGTGGGCCAAATGGCTGCGGTTAAGCTTGGTGCTGATTTGCACGGTCAGGTCGCAATTGCTCAACGCCTGGAAAGTGCGCGAGCTGTCCGGCGTGGCCTGGGCGAAGTTGCCACCCAGGCCGATGAACACTTTGGAGCGACCGTCGGCCATGGCGTGAATCGCTTCGACGACGTTGTGGCCATTGTCACGCGGCACCTTGAACCGGAAGCGACGCTCCAGCGAATCGAGGAACGCCACCGGCGGACGCTCGTTGATGCCCATGGTCCGGTCGCCCTGCACGTTACTGTGGCCACGCACCGGGCACAGACCGGCGCCCGGTCGGCCGATGTTGCCGCGCAGCAGCATCAGGTTGGCGATTTCCTGGATGGTCGCCACCGAATGGCGGTGCTGGGTGATGCCCATCGCCCAGCACATGATCACGTTCTTGGCCTTGACGTACATACGCGCCGCTTGCTCGATCTCCACCAGGGGCAGGCCGGACTGTTCGACGATCTGCTCCCACGGCGTATCGTCGACGGCGGCCAGGTATTCCAGGACATTGGCGCTGTGTTCGTTGAGGAAGTCGTGGTCGAACACTGCAGGCTCACCGGCCTTCTGCGCATCGCGTTCCCACTGCAGCAGAAACTTCGCCATGCCGCGCATGATTGCCATATCGCCGCCCAATGCCGGACGGAAGTACGCGGTATTGGTTGGTTTGTCGCCGTTGGTGAGCATTTCGATCGGGTGTTGCGGATGCTGGAAGCGCTCCAGGCCGCGCTCTTTGAGCGGGTTGATACACACCACCTGCGCACCGCGTTTCACCGCTTCGCGCAGTGGTTCGAGCATACGCGGGTGGTTGGTGCCGGGGTTCTGGCCCCAGACGAAAATTGCATCGGCATGTTCGAAGTCGTCGAAGGTCACGGTGCCTTTGCCGACGCCAACGCTCTGCGCCAATGCCACACCGCTGGCCTCGTGGCACATGTTCGAGCAGTCGGGGAAGTTGTTGGTGCCGTAAGTGCGCACGAACAATTGATAGAGGTACGCCGCTTCGTTGCTGGCGCGGCCCGAGGTGTAGAACTCGGCCTGGTTCGGGCTCGACAGGCCCTGCAAATGCTTGGCGATCAAGGCGAACGCGGCTTCCCAACTGATCGGCTTGTAGCGATCGGTGTCGGCGTCGTAGCACATCGGCTCGGTCAAACGGCCCTGGTACTCGAGCCAGTAATCACTTTGTTCCAGCAACGAACTGACGCTGTGCTTGGCGAAAAACGCACCATCGACACGGCGTTTGGTCGCTTCCCAGTTCACCGCTTTGGCGCCGTTCTCGCAGAACGCCACCATGCCGGCTTCCTTGGAATCGCCCCAGGCGCAACCCGGGCAGTCGAACCCACCGTTCTTGTTGGTCTTGAGCATCATGCGCAGGTTTTTCAGCGCGTTGTCGCTGGTTAACCAGGCCCGGGCAACGCTGGCCAGCGCGCCCCAACCACCGGCCGGACCTTTGTAAGGCTTGTAACGAGGAACAGGTGTCTGGTCGGCTTGACGGTGTTGACTCACGCTTGATTCTCCAAAGCCGGGCTGTAGACCCGTGGCGCATTCTTCTGGGGCAGATGGATGAGGTTGAGGTTGTGACGACGGGCCCATTGCACGGCAAGGCCCGTGGGCGACGACAGGCTGACCAGTGTCTGGATGCCGGCGCGTAATACTTTCTGGATCAATTCGAGGCTGCAGCGGCTGGTGACAATCGCCAGGCCGCCAGTGGTCGGGATTTTCTGGCGGATCAGTCCGCCAATCAGCTTGTCGAGGGCGTTATGGCGGCCGATGTCTTCACGGCCCAGTAGCAATTCGCCCTGACCGTTCATGAACACCGCCGCGTGCACCGCACCGCAGTGCTGACCGAGCGGCTGGAAGGCGCCGATGCGCTGGCGCAGGCCGTCGAGCCATTCGGCGGGCGGCAGTGGCGCGCCCGGCAATACCTTGAGGTCGGGCAATGCCTGCTCGACCGCTTCCACACCACACAGCCCGCAACCGCTGGTGCCGGCCAGTTGTCGACGCTGCTGCTTGAGGTTCCAGAAGGCGCGATTGGCGATGGTCACTTGCGCGTACTGCGCCGACCCCGAGCCGCTGAGTTGCAGGTCATAGATGTCGGTGGCGTCTTCGATGATGCCGCTGCCCAGGCTGAATCCGACGATGAAGTCTTCAAGGTCAGTCGGCGTGACCAGCATCACCGCCTGACTGATGCCGTTGTAGGCGATCGCCAACGCCACTTCCTCAGCGAGCGCGGTGCTGGCTGATTCGGTGTATTGGAGGTCGCTATAGCTGTAGGTCTGGCTTGCGTCTGGCGCGGGCGTTTCTAGGGCTGGCGCCGCGCAGGAAGGGCGCTTGGCGTTCATGGCATCACCGACGGTTGGGTCAGGCTTAAGCCTAGGCGCGTCAATAGGTCGCGTCTAATCGCTATTACTGATCTACCGATAGATGACGTCGATCAAGAGTCCGTCGGTGATTTCTGATAGATCGCGAAACAGGCTTCCGCCAAGGCCGAACGCGGCGCGCTTCGACGCATGATCAGCCCCAGCCGGGCGAGGGTTTGCGCTTTTTCGATGGGTTGCAGGCGCAAGTGATCGGTGAGGTTTTCCAGGCCACCGTCCAACGGCATCACCGCGCAGCAAAGGCCACCGTGCACCGCTTGTAACAATTGGTGGACGGCATCGGTTTGCAGCAGGGGTTGGGGTGTGAGGCCGCGGCTGTGGAAGTTGTGGTCGATGGACTGACGAAAGTGCATGCCGCTGGTGAGCATGCCCAGGGGCAACTCGATCAGCGATTCCCATGTGAGCGGCGCTTCGCCGAAACTGAAGAAACGACGATCGTAGAGCAGGCCCATGCGGGTTTCGCTGAAGGCCAGCGAATCGAAACGCTCGCCGTCCAGGCGTTCCAGATAGGACACGCCAAGGTCGAGACGGTTGTTCGCCAGTTGTTCGAGGATTTGCTCGGAGCTGAGCGCCGAGAGTTCGAAACGCAGGTTCGGGTGTTCGGCATGCAGGCGTTGCATCAAGGGCAGCGGATCGAAACTCGACAACGGCACCACACCCAACCGCAACGTACCGACCAGATTGCCGCGACACGCCGCGGCTTCGGCCTGCAAACCGTCGTAAGCGGCCAAAACCGTGCGCGCCCACGCCAGCACCCGTTCACCTGGTGCCGTGAAACCTTCAAAGCGCTGACCGCGATTGACCAGCGGCAAATCAAGTTCTTCTTCGAGACTGCGCAAGCGCATGGACAGGGTCGGCTGGGTGATGTGGCAGCGCGCAGCGGCCTGGCCGAAGTGCCGGGTTTCGTCGAGGGCGATGAGGAATTTGAGCTGCTTGATGTCCATCTTCGCTCCAGGGCGCGGTGAAGGAGGGGGATTCTAGCGCTTGCGCCGGATCAACGTCATTGGTCGGGTTGGAACCGGGGATGACAAGCTTGGTCTAGTCTTTTGCGTCTGGAACCTGAAACCTAAGGAGAGTGCACCATGAGTCTATTGAGCTTTGTGAAAGAAGCAGGCGAAAAACTGCTCGATTTGCTGACCCCCGGCAACGCCAATGCCAGCGAACAGTTGAAGGAGCACATCAGCAAGGTCGGCTTGGGTAACCCGAATGTGCAGGCCACGGTGGATGGCGACAAAGTGACCGTGACCGGGGAAGTCGGCAGTCAGGAAGAGAAGGAAAAGATTCTGCTGGCGGTGGGCAATATTGCCGGCGTGGGCAGCGTGGATGACCAGATCACAGTGACCGGCCCGGTGGCTGTGGCCGCGCGATTCGTCGTGGTTGAGAAGGGCGATACCTTAAGTGCGATTTCGTTACGCGTTTACCATGACGCCAACAAGTATCAGAAAATCTTTGAGGCCAACAAGCCGATGCTCAAGGATGTGAACAAGATCTATCCGGGGCAAACATTGCGGATTCCTGAGTAATCCTCAAGACCGTGTGATGGCCATTGCGGGCAAGTCACGCTCCCACAGGTTTTGTATCTTCTGTGGGCGCGTGGCTTGCCCGCGATGCCGTCGATAAGGTCTAAAGCCCTGCAATAAGCTCTCGATAATCCCCCACCGCCGCAAACTCCGCCGTGTCCTTGGCCCCTTTTCGACTGTCCGGCTCACTCACCGCCAACAGGTGCGCTACGCCAAAACGGCGGGCACTGCGCAGGATCGGCAGCGTATCGTCGATAAACAGACTGCGCGTGGGGTCGAAGCCGATGTCGGCCTGCAACGCCTCCCAGAACTGCGGATTCTCCTTGGGAAACCCGTAATCATGCGAGCTGATCAATCGCTCGAAATACGGCGCCAGTTCAATCCTTTCCAGCTTCAATGACAGCGAATCGCGGTGCGCATTGGTGATCATCACCACCCGCTTGCCTGCTTGTTTGATCGCCGCCAGAAACGTATCCGCATCCGGGCGCAAGGCGATCAGGTGCGCGGTTTCCAGTTTCAGTTCGCGCACCGGCAGTTTCAATTCGGCGCTCCAGAAATCCAGGCAGTACCACTGCAACTGGCCGGCATTGCGTTCGAACAGCGGCTGCAATTCCATCTCGGCCATGGCCCGGCTCACCCCGTGCAACTCGGCGTAACGCTGTGGCAAGTGCTCCATCCAGAAATGGTTGTCGTAATGCAGGTCCAGCAGCGTGCCGTCCATGTCCAGCAGAACGGTGTCGATGTCGCGCCAGGGCAGCAGGGACATAAAAAACTTCTCCAGCGTTAAAAGAGATATCCGAAGTCAACAATCAGGATAGGCCGGGTATAGTAACGCGTTCACGCCCAGGAGCTTTTCATGCGCCAGAAACCCACCGTACTCGCCCGCGAGATCGTCGCCACCAGCCGTTTGTTTTGTGTCGAAGAGCTCAAACTGCGCTTTTCCAATGGCGTGGAGCGCACCTACGAGCGTTTGGTCGGCAAGGGCGCGGGTTATGGCGCGGTGATGATCGTGGCGATGCTCGATGCCGATCACGCGGTATTGGTCGAGGAATATTGCGGCGGCACCGATGAATACGAGCTGTCATTGCCCAAAGGCTTGGTCGAGCCGGGTGAAGACGTGCTGGCGGCGGCCGAGCGAGAGCTCAAGGAAGAAGCCGGGTATGGCGCGCGGCAGCTGGAGCATCTGACCGAGTTGTCGCTGTCGCCCGGTTACATGAGCCAGAAGATCCAGGTGGTGCTGGCCACCGATCTGTATGAAGAAAGCCTTGAGGGTGACGAGCCCGAGCCAATGGGCGTGGAAAGGATCAACTTGCGCGAGTTGTCCGCGCTGGCTCAGAACCCGCGTTTCACTGAGGGTCGTGCCTTGGCGGCGCTGTATCTGGCCCGTGACTTACTGACCCAGCGTGGGGTGTTTTTGCCATGAATTTGAGTTTCCCCCATCCGTTGATGGCGCCTGTGGTTGAGCTGGCGTTGAAGGCGGGCGACGCGATTTTGCCGTTCTGGCGCACCGGTACCGCCGTGACGGCCAAGGCTGACGATTCTCCGGTGACCGCTGCCGATCTGGCAGCTCACCACTTGATTCTGGCCGGGTTGACCGCGTTGGACCCCAGCATTCCGGTGCTGTCCGAAGAGGACGCCAACATCCCGCAAAGCGTGCGCGCTAGTTGGCATCGCTGGTGGCTGGTCGACCCGTTGGACGGCACCAAGGAATTCATTTCCGGCAGTGAGGAGTTCACCGTCAACATTGCGTTGATCGAGCGGGGACAGGTGGTGTTTGGCGTGGTGTCGATGCCGACCAACGGCCGCTTTTACGTCGGTGGTGCCGGTTTGGGCGCCTGGCGTGGCGACAAGGGCAGCTCGCCATTGCCGATCCAGGTTCGCGAAGTGCCTGCGGCGGGGGAAGCGTTTACCGTGGTCGCCAGCCGCCGGCATTCGAGCCCGGAGCAGGAGCGCTTGCTGGCTGGGTTGAGCGACAGCCTGGGTGAATTGCAATTGGCCAACATTGGCAGTTCGCTGAAGTTTTGCCTGTTGGCGGAAGGGGCGGCGGATTGTTATCCGCGCCTGGCACCGACGTCGCAGTGGGACACGGCCGCGGCGCAAGGCGTGCTGGAAGGCGCCGGCGGTGAGGTGCTGGATTTGAGCGGTGCGCCGTTTTGCTATCCGGCGCGGGAATCGTTGTTGAATGCATTCTTTTTGGCGCTGCCGGCGAAGGCTGCGTGGCGCGAAAAGCTGCTGGAACTCGCCCGTTCCTGACCGCGGGTAAGGGCTCGTTCCTACAGGGTTTTGTGCTGGCCTCTACTCAGCGGTGGAGGACGTACTGCCCGGTAAACCTCACCGCATCCTCATCGCTGTCGACATTCACGATCCTTGAATGAAGCGTCAACCGCGCCCGCCCATAGCGCTGATACATCGCCAGAAACTTCTTCCACACCGCCGCACTCGGCGCCTGGCAAATTGCCGTCGCGTCCATGGTCACCGGCAGTGGATAGTTGATCTGCCCTTCCTGAATCACGATGTGCCCGTCTTCAATCCCTTCCTCGCGCAAGCGCAAATGCAGCCAGCCCCAACCCGCCAACACCGCGCCGCAATACAGGCTGCCGCCGAACATGGTGCTTTTGTGGTTGACGTTGGCTTCCAGCGGCAAGTACAGGCGCAGTTGCTGGTCGTGCCAGTCGAGCACTTTGACGCCCATCGCCTGCGTCAGGGGGATGTCGTGATGGAGAATCGATTCCAGGTGACGACTGTCGCGGTTCATGCACAGGCCTCTTGTTTGAAAGTGATGATTTAACGGTCGCTCAATCGAGATCGTCGCTCGTACCGCTGGCGCCACCCGCGAAGTTCAGCCCGTGTTTGCGCAGCTTGTCGTGCAAGGTTTTGCGCGGGATGCCTAGCGCTTCGGCGAGGCTGCGCACGGAGCTGTGAGAGCGCGCCAGTTCGGCGGCGATCAGGCTCTTTTCGAAATTTTCCACTTGCTCGCTCAAACCGCCGCTGACCCCTTCGACCGGTGTACTGCTTGCGCCATCCGGCGTGTTGTTGTCCAGCGCCAGTTCCAGGCCCAGTGCAAAGCGTTCGGCGGCGTTTTGCAGTTCCCGTACATTGCCGGGCCAGGTGTGGCGCAGCAACAGGGCGCGTTGCCCCGGTTGCAATTCATGGGGCGGTAAACCGTGGCGGGCGCTGGCTTCGTCGGCGAAATGCTGGAACAACATCAACGCATCCTCGCCACGCTCGCGCAGGGGGGGAATGCGTAGCGGTGCGACGTTCAGGCGGTAATACAAGTCAGCGCGGAAACGTCCTTGATCGGCGGACTGGCGCAGGTCTTCCTTGGTCGCGGCGATGATGCGGATGTCCAGCGGGATCAACTGATTGCCGCCCAAACGCTCGACGACGCGCTCTTGCAGCAAGCGCAGCAATTTCACCTGCACGTCCAGGCTCATGCTTTCGATTTCATCGAGAAACAGCGTGCCGCCGTTGGCGAATTCGAACTTGCCGATGCGACGTTTTTGCGCGCCGGTGAACGCCCCCGGCTCATGGCCGAACAACTCGCTTTCCACCACCGACTCGGCCAGTGCGCCAGCGTTGATCGCCACGAACGGACCGTTACGACGGTTCGACAAATCGTGCAGCGCACGGGCCACGACTTCTTTACCCGCGCCGGTTTCACCGAGGATCAACACGTCAGCCTTGGTCGCGGCCAGTGCGCCAATCTGCTCACGCAGGCGCAGCATCGGCGCCGATTGCCCGACCAGTCGAGTGCTCAGTTCATTGCGATCACTCAGGGCCAGACGCAGGCTGCGGTTATCCAGCACCAACCGGCGCAAGGCCAGGGCGCGGCGCACGCTGTCGAGCAGGGCGTCGCTGGCGAACGGTTTTTCGAGGAAGTCATAAGCCCCGGCGCGCATGGCTTGCACCGCCAGCGGCACATCGCCGTGGCCGGTGATCAGCAGCACCGGCAGCTCCGGGTCCTGGGCATGCAGTTCGGTCAGCAATTCGAGACCGTCCATGCCCGGCATGCGAATGTCGCTGACTACCACGCCCGGCCAGTCGCGCTCCAGTTGCGCGGCCAGGCCTTTGGCTTCGGCCAGCGGCAGGATTTTCAGGCCGGCCAGGTCCAGCGTCTGACTCAAGGCCTGACGCAGGTGGGGATCGTCGTCGATCAACACGACCTGAATGCGATTGTCGATGGTCATGCACTTCGGTCCTCGGACGGTTGCAGGCTCACGCCCGGTGCGCCAGCGCGCAGCTTCAGGGTAATCAGGGCGCCACCTTCCTTGTGGTTGGCGAACGACAGTTCACCACCGAAGGCACGCATCAGGGTTTCGCAAATCGCCAGCCCCAGCCCAAGCCCTTGTGTGCGGGTCTTGGTGGTGTAGAAGGGCTCGCTCGCACGTCCCAGGGCTTCCATGCAAAAGCCGGGACCGTTATCGCGAATGTACAAAGTGACGCCGTCCGCGGTGGATTGGGCACTCAACCAGAGTTTACGCGGCGGCCCTTTTTCGGTCAGCGCATCGAGGGCGTTGGCCAACAGGTTGCCGAGCACCTGACGCAGACGGGTTTCCCCGGCCTCGACCCACAGCGTGGCGGCAGGCAGGTCGCGGATCAATTCGACTTCCATGCTGCGGCGGCGCTTGGCCAGCAACGCCAGCGCGTCATCCAGCGCCGGTTGTAGGGCCACGCTTTCCGGCGCGTGCCGATCACGTCGGGCGAAGGCGCGCAGGTGAGCGATGATCGAGGCCATGCGCCCGGTCAATTCGCTGATCAATTTGAGGTTGCCACGCGCATCGTCAGTGCGTTGATGATCGAGCAGCACTTCGGCGTTTTCCGCATAGCTGCGAATCGCCGCCAGCGGTTGATTGAGTTCGTGGCTGATGCTCGCCGACATCGTGCCGAGTGCCGACAATTTGCCGGCCTGGACCAGATCATCCTGGGCGCGAACCAGTTCCTGCTGGGCATGCTCGCGCTCCAGTACTTCCTGTTTCAATCGGCGGTTGAGGCCTTCGAGATCGCTGGTGCGCTCGGCGACCCGGCCTTCGAGTTCGCGCCGGGCCTTGGCTTCGAAGGCGATCCTTTCAAGGTAATGGCGCCGGCGCTGCATCATCAGCCCGAGCAGCAGCATCACCACCAACAATGTTGCGCCGCCGACGGCGACCACCGTGCGCACGGGGCGATCGATGAGGGTGCGCGGGGCAAGGATGCTGACGTTCCAGCCGGTTTCTGCGATCTGCTGGGTCTGCGTCACCCAGGCATTGGGATTGAGATTCAGCGGCTTCGGATCGCGGGTCGGATACGGTTGGATCGCGGTAATGGCCTGGTTTTCTTCATCGCTCAACGGGCGAGTCGAGCGAAAGCGCCACTCCGGCCGCGACGTGAGAATGACCACGCCGTTGTGGTCGGTCAGCAGCAGTTGTTCCGGGGTTTTGCCCCAGAGGCTTTCGGTGTGGTCCAGGTCGACTTTGACCACCAGCACGCCGATGACTTTTTCGCCCTCGCGTACCGCCGCGGCGAAGAAGTAGCCGCGTTTGGCCGAGGTCGTGCCCAGGCCGAAAAACCGTCCCAGCCGCCCGGCCATGGCTTCGCTGAAATAAGGCCGGAAGGAAAAATTACGCCCGACGAAGCTGTCGTGTTTGTCCCAATTGGACGCCGCCAGTGTCTTGCCACGGGTGTCCATCAGGTACATGACTTCGGCACCCGTTTGGGTGCTGATGTTTTTCAACAAGCGGTTGGCGTTGCCCTGGGTGACGCTATCGTCTGGCGCACCGAGTACGGCGCGCAGCGCCGGCAGGTCGCCGAGGATCTGCGGCAAGACTTCATAACGGTGCAACGTGCCCAGCAGGTTGGCGACGTACAAGTCGAGAGTCTGACGGTTCTGCCCGGCCAATTCGCTGCGGTAATAGCGCTCGGCCAAATGCTCCAGCGGCCACAGCAGCGGCGCCAGGCACAGCGCCAGCAGGGCGAGGCTGCGCCAGCGGGGTCTGCGAGGTAGGGTCGGAGTCATGAGCATCGGGCGCCTGTGGGTACAGGCGCATTATGCCTAGGCTTGATGGCGCAGTCTGCGCGCCTTGGTCAAGTCGTGGTTGCAACGAAGATGCAGACAGGTTTCAGGAAAAGACTTCAGCGTCCTTGAAGAACGCGGCTGCCTGGTCTTTGCCGGACAGTTGTGGTGCTGCCTCCAGTTGCCAATCGATCGCCAGGTCCGGGTCGTCCCAGCGAATGCTGCGCTCGGCGGAGGGGGTGTAGTAGTCAGTGGTTTTGTAGAGGAATTCGGCGAACTCGCTCAGCACTACGAATCCGTGGGCGAAACCTTCCGGGACCCAAAGTTGGCGATGGTTGTCGGCGGACAGACGCACCGCTACCCATTTGCCGAAATGGGGTGAGCTACGACGAATATCCACCGCCACATCCAGCACTTCACCGGCCGTCACGCGGACCAGTTTGCCTTGGGTATTTTGCAGTTGGTAATGCAGGCCGCGCAGTACACCTTTTTGCGAACGGGAATGGTTGTCCTGGACAAACTGTGTGTCCAGCCCCGTCGCTTCTTCGAAGGCCTTGGCATTGAAGCTCTCATAGAAGAAGCCGCGTTCGTCACCAAAAACCTTGGGTTCGATGATCAGAACACCGGGCAGGTCGGTGGTGACTACATTCATGGTGCTTCTCCAGTAATGGGCGTTGATGGGGGACATTCTTGCGCAAAGTGCCGAGTGAGGCGAGTACGACTTGATTTTTCCTGACCCGTTCACTGGTCATGTCGAGTGTCAGGGCCGGTCAGGCGATCAAAAGGGGGTTGCGTATCGCGTCTGGCAGTGGCGATATAAGCGCCTAATAAAATTTCAGGGGTCGTTGTATGCCGCTCGCCACGTTGATTCACCGCGCCAGTTTGCCCAGCCCGCAAGTGTCTGCGCAGCAAGCGTTAGAGCTGCTGGAAGGGCATTACGGACTGAGCGGAACGTTGCAGACCCTGGGCAGCCAGCAGGATCTCAACTTTCGCGTCGACAGCGACCGGGGGCGTTTCGTCCTGAAAATCTGCCGTGGTGAGTATTCGGCGCTGGAACTGCAAGCCCAGCACGCGGGGCTCAAGCATTTACGGGAGCAGTCCGGCGTGAAGGTGCCGCGAGTGATCCCGGCCAAAAATGGTGCTGATCTGCTCACGCTGGATGTCGCGGGTCAATCGGTGCACGTGCGCCTGCTCGACTACATCGAAGGTCAGTCGCTTACCCATCTGGATCACCTGCCGGGTGCCGTGGTGGCGGGTTTCGGTCAACTGTGCGGCGAAATGGACCTGGCCTTGGCGGCGTTCGACCATCCGGGCCTTGAGCGCACGTTGCAGTGGGACGCCCGTCACGCCAACGCATTGATTGGTCATCTGCTGCCGGTGATCAAGGATGACGCGCAACGCCGGTTGATCGCCGAGGCCGCCGAACGCGCCGAGCGTCATCTGCAACCGCTGGTGGACAAGTTGCCGGTGCAGGCCATTCATATGGACATCACGGACGACAACGTGGTCTGGCAGCGCGATGCGCAACGCCAGTGGCAATTGCAGGGCGTGATCGATTTCGGCGACCTGGTCCGCACCTGGCGCATCACCGATCTTTCGGTGACGTGCGCCGCGCTGCTGCACCACGCCAACGGCGATCCGTTCTACATTTTGCCGGCCATCGAGGCCTATCACGCGGTCAATCCTTTGCAGCGTGAAGAGCTGCTGGCGCTCTGGCCACTGATCGTCGCGCGTGCGGCGGTGCTGGTGCTCAGTGGCGAGCAGCAAGTGAGCATTGATCCGGGCAACCAATACAGCCGTGACAACCTGACCCATGAGTGGGAAATTTTCCGCGTGGCCACCTCGGTGCCGCTGGAACTGATGGAAGCGGCGATCCTGGCGTGTGTTGGCCAGAGTCTGCCGAGCATCGGCAGCGAAGGGTTTGCACCGTTGTTGCCAAGCCTGGTGGGGCGCGAGTTTGCGCTGATCGATCTGGGCGTCCTCAGCCCGCATTTCGAGGCGGGCAACTGGGAGCAAGAAGGCATCGATCAGCGACTCCTGACGGAAGCTGCTGCGACCCACGGCCTGGCGGCCAGTCGCTATGGACAATACCGGTTGTCGCGAACCCGGCCAGACACGGCGGACGAGCCGGACACCTGCCCGTTGCACGTCGAATTGCGAGTGCCCCACGGCACGGCAGTCGAATCGCCGTTTGCCGGTGTGGTTCATCAGCCCTCGGCGGGTGTACTGCAACTCGACGGTCCGCAACTGAGCGTACGACTGTGGGGCGTGACCCCGTCGCTGCACGTCGGCGCGGCGCTGGTCAAAGGCCAGGTACTGGGCTCGGTCAGCGGGCCGTTGATCGTGCAGTTGTGCCGAGGCACGGCGTTCAATGCGCCGCTGTTTTGCACGCCATCGCGTGCCCTGGCCTGGCAAGCCTTGTGCCCGTCGCCAGCGGCATTGCTGGGGCTGGCCTGTGACGCTGAAGAAGAACTGGATTCGCAGACACTGCTGGCACGCCGCAGCGCCAGTTTCGCCCGGACCCAAAAGCACTATTACGTCGATCCGCCGCGCATTGAGCGCGGCTGGCGCAACCACCTCATCGACATGCAAGGCCGCTCTTACCTCGACATGCTCAACAACGTCGCGGTGCTCGGCCATGGTCATCCGCGCATGGCGGCGGTCGCCGGTCGTCAGTGGTCGCTGCTCAACACCAACTCGCGTTTCAATTATGCGGCGGTCGCCGAGTTTTCCGAGCGTTTGCTGAAGTTGGCGCCGGACTCCATGGACCGGGTATTCCTGGTCAACAGCGGCAGCGAGGCCAACGACCTGGCCATTCGCCTGGCGTGGGCCTACAGCGGCGGGCGCGACATGCTCAGCGTGCTGGAGGCCTATCACGGCTGGACGGTAGGCGCCGATGCGGTGTCGACGTCGATTGCCGACAACCCCAAGGCCTTGAGCAGCCGCCCGGACTGGGTGCATCCCGTCGTTGCGCCGAACACGTATCGCGGGGAATTTCGTGGCCCGGACAGCGCGCCGGACTACGTGCGCAGCGTCGAACACAACCTGGCAAAAGTCGCTGCACAAGGACGCAAACTGGCCGGTTTCATTTGTGAACCGGTGTACGGCAATGCCGGCGGAATCTCGTTGCCACCGGGCTATTTGCAGCAGGTCTACGCCAGGGTCCGCGCCCAGGGCGGTGTATGCATCGCCGATGAAGTGCAGGTCGGTTACGGGCGCATGGGCCATTTCTTCTGGGGTTTTGAAGAGCAGGGTGTGGTCCCGGACATCATCACCATGGCCAAAGGCATGGGTAACGGTCAGCCGTTGGGCGCGGTGATCACCCGTCGGGAAATTGCCGAAGCGCTGGAGGCCGAAGGTTATTTCTTCTCGTCGGCGGGCGGCAGTCCGGTCAGTTGCCAGATCGGCATGGCGGTGCTGGATGTGATGGAAGAAGAAAAGCTCTGGGACAACGCTCAGGTGGTGGGCGGGTACTTCAAGGAGCGCCTGGAAGCGCTGATCGATATTCATCCGCTGGTAGGCGCGGTACACGGTTCCGGGTTTTATCTGGGCGTCGAGCTGATCCGCAATCGCGACACGCTGGAACCGGCGACCGAAGAAACCACGGCGCTGTGTGATCGCCTGCGCGAGCTGGGGATTTTCATGCAGCCGACCGGTGATTTCCTTAACGTCCTGAAGATCAAACCGCCGATGGTGACGTCGCGCCAGAGCGTGGATTTCTTCGTCGACATGCTCTCGAAGGTGCTCGCGGAAGGCCTGTAAACCCATAACCCTGCAGGCGTGTTAATTCGATAGATATCTGCTTTTTAGCAAAAAAATATGACAGAAGGTTTGTAGGTGGCTTCTAAAGCCGATATTTATCGGCTATAAAGTCACCGCTGCCTCGCTGTGGACGATCCATGCCCAGCGCTTCCCATTTCTGTCACGGGTCGATGCCACAGTCGACCCCAAGCCTTTGCTCAGGAGCCGATTCATGAGCCGTATCGTTACCGTCGCCGCTACCCAGATGGCCTGTTCCTGGGACCTTGAAGCCAATATCGAAACCGCCGAGAAGCTGGTTCGTGAGGCGGCAGCCAAAGGCGCGCAGATCATCCTGATCCAGGAACTGTTCGAAGCCCCATACTTCTGCCAGAAGCCGAACGCGGATTACCTGCAACTGGCCACAGCCGTTGAAGACAACGTCGCGATCAAGCACTTCCAGAAAGTCGCCAAAGAGCTGCAAGTGGTGCTGCCGATCAGCTTCTACGAATTGGCCGGTCGTGCGCGCTTCAACAGCATCGCGATCATCGATGCCGACGGCTCCAACCTCGGGATTTATCGTAAAAGCCACATCCCGGACGGCCCCGGTTACCATGAGAAGTACTACTTCAACCCGGGCGATACCGGTTTCAAAGTGTGGAACACCCGTTACGCGAAAATCGGCGTGGGCATCTGCTGGGACCAGTGGTTCCCGGAGTGCGCCCGCAGCATGGCGTTGCAAGGCGCGGAAATCCTGTTCTACCCGACCGCCATCGGCAGCGAACCGCACGACAAGACCATCTCGTCCCGTGATCACTGGCAGCGCGTGCAACAGGGCCATGCCGGCGCCAACCTGATGCCGCTGATCGCCAGCAACCGCATCGGCAACGAAGAGCAGGACGGCTACGACATTACCTTCTACGGCTCTTCCTTCATCGCCAACCAGTTCGGCGAAAAAGTTCAGGAGCTCAACAAAACCGAAGAAGGTATTCTTGTGCACACTTTCGACCTCGACGAGCTGGAGCACATTCGCAGCGCGTGGGGTTCGTTCCGTGATCGTCGCCCGAACCTGTACGGCGCACTGAAAACTCTCGACGGTTCCCTGGAGTCCTGATTCTCATGACCACTTTGCACACCACGCCTCGCGCCGACGGCTTTTACATGCCGGCCGAATGGGCGCCACAAACCCAGACCTGGATGATTTGGCCCGAGCGCCCGGACAACTGGCGCCTGGGTGGCAAACCGGCGCAAGCCGCACACGTGGCGGTGGCCAAAGCCATCGCACGTTTCGAACCGGTGACCGTCGCGGTTTCCGCAGGCCAGTACGAAAACGCCCGCGCCCGCCTCGATGTGCCGAATATTCGTGTGGTGGAAATGTCCAGCGATGACGCGTGGGTGCGCGACACCGGTCCGACATTCGTCATCAACAACCGTGGCGAAGTCCGTGGCGTGAACTGGGACTTCAACTCGTGGGGCGGTTTCGACGGTGGCCTGTATTCGCCATGGAACCGTGACTCGCAGGTCGGCGGCAAGATCCTCGAGATCGAGCGCAGCCAGCGTTACCGCACCGAGGGCTTCGTGCTCGAAGGCGGTTCGATTCACGTCGATGGCGAAGGCACCCTGATCACCACCGAAGAATGCCTGCTCAACCGCAATCGCAATCCGCACCTTGATCGTGCAGAGATCGAAGCAGTGCTCAGCGCGAATCTGGCTGTGGATAAAATCATCTGGTTGCCGGACGGTTTGTTCAACGACGAAACCGACGGCCATGTGGATAACTTCTGCTGCTACGTGCGCCCGGGTGAAGTATTGCTGGCCTGGACCGATGACCCGCAAGACCCGAACTACCCGCGCTGCCAGGCGGCCATGAAGGTCCTGCAAAGTAGCACCGACGCGAAAGGTCGCCCTTTCACGGTGCACAAGATGCCGATTCCGGGTCCGCTGTATGCGACCGAAGAAGAGTGCGCGGGCGTCGACCCGGTGGACGGCACTCAGGAACGAAATCCGACCGTTCGTCTGGCGGGTTCCTACGTGAACTTCCTGATCGTCAACGGCGGCATCATCGCGCCAAGCTTCGATGACCCGCTGGACGAGCCGGCAAAGGAAATTTTGCAGACCCTGTTCCCGCAACACGAAGTGGTGATGGTGCCAGGCCGGGAACTGTTACTGGGAGGCGGTAACATTCACTGCCTTACTCAACAGCAACCCGCGCCGCACAAGGAGTGAGTGGGGTTGTAACAGCCTGAGTCGATTGCACAATCAGCTGAGCTACGGTTAACCCTCTCCACACCCTGAAAAGCCCGCAGCCCTTATGGACTGCGGGCTTTTTTGTATCCGCTTGTCGACAGCACAGACACATTGGCACAGCTCTTGTATCTGTCACCGCGTGAAACAGGGAGGGGGAGAACTGCGATGTTCTGTCATAAACCTTGGATAAGTTAGCCGCTCACGAACCAGGAGAGAGCGCTGAAATGAACGCCGAAGTGAACGTAGTGAGCGAGCGGGCGTTGCATCCCCTGGCAATTAATAGCGAATCGCTCCAGGTCCTTGCGCAGTGGTTCAAGTCCAATGGAACGCGTCAGATCAGTGAACCTGATCCGCGCCGGATGATGATCGAGCGCTACCCCGCTGGCTTGTTCAGCGAAGCGGAACTGGAAGCGTTGTGGGATGTGATGGAAGGATAAGAAGAATAAACAAAGGATTGATAAAGCGCTGCCGGGATGGCGGCGCTTTTTTATGGGCGATGGTTTTTTCAGGCTTACTCCAGGTCAGAGGTCGGCCGGCATTATTCGACCGATCCACGAAACAGACTGAAAGCCATTCCAGCGTTTTTCCGCAACCACCTGAGGATTAGTCTGCCGGCAGTGAATTTTCCTACTTTATTGCCTGAGCCTTTCGATGATCCTTCATTACATTTATGACCCGTTGTGCGGCTGGTGCTATGGCGCCAAACCATTGGTGCAAGCAGCCCAAGGCGTGTTGCCGGTAATCGCCCACGGTGGCGGCATGATGACGGGCGCCAACCGCAAAGCCGTTTCACCACAACTGCGCAATTACGTGATGCCCCACGATCGACGCATTGCCGAATACAGCGGGCAGCCTTTTGGCGAAGCATATTTTGAAGGTCTGCTGCGCGATGAAACGGCGGTGTTTGATTCCGCTCCGCCAATTGCGGCCGTGCTGGCAGCCGAGCAAATTGCCGGGCGTGGGATTGAGTTGTTGGGGCGTTTGCAGACCGCGCATTACGTTGAAGGTCGGCGCATCGCCGATCAATCGGTGCTGCTTGAATTGGCAGCAGAGATCGGCCTGGAACCCCTGGCCTTCGAAACGGCCTTTCACAGTGCCAATACCGAACAGCACATCAAAGACAGTCGCGCCCTGTTGGCCAAGGTCGGCGGACAAGGTTTTCCGACACTGGCGCTTGAGCGAAATGGCCAGTTCACGCTGGTCGATGTCAGCCCTTGGCTCGGCAAGCCCGAGGCGTTTGCGGCCTGGCTGGCTCAGCTCGCTTAGACGTTTTTCGTCTATCTATAGTCAATTCATCAAATTGACACAGCATTATGGGCGCGACTAGGATCCCGCCCAACGCCTGTGGCTAACCGCCACGACTCACAAAATAATAAAAGGTCCGCCACGATTTTTTCGTGCGCGGACCTTTTTGTTTTGGGGTGAAAAAAGAGTGCGATAGCGCCGTTTCAGCCGTTCGACACAGCGCGTTTCAACCCGAAATAAGGAAAACAAAATGTTGAACAAGCGAATCAGCCTGATCGCTCTGGGGATGTTGAGTGCTACACAGGCCATGGCTAACGACCAGGCCGAGTCCAAGGGTTTTGTTGAAGACAGCAGCCTCAAAGTGCTGTTGCGCAACGCCTACATCAATCGTGATTACAAAGACGGCAACCCGGATAAATCCGAGTGGGGCCAAGCGGCCATCGGCACGTTCTCGTCCGGCTTCACCCAAGGCACCGTGGGTGTCGGAGTCGACGCTTTCGGTCTGTACGCCCTCAATCTGGAGCGCAGCGAAGACCGTAGCGGCGCGCAAGGCATCGATTTCTTCAAAAAGGGCGACAGTGGCCAGCCGGCTGACGACCTGTCCAAGGGTGGCGCCGCGATCAAGTTCCGCCTGTCCAGCACCACGCTGACCTACGGCGACCAGATGCCGGCCCTGCCGGTGTTGAATTACGACAACTCGCGCCTGCTGCCAGAAAGCTACACTGGCACCTTGATCACGTCCAAAGAGATCAAAGGCCTGCAGCTGGACGCCGGTCGTTTCACCGCCGAATCGCGTAAAAGCGCTGAAGGTCGTGATAGCGGTGGCCTGAAGTCGATCAACGTCTTGGGCGGTAGCTACCAGTTCACCGAACAATTCAAAGGCGCGCTGTACGCTTCCGACGTCGAAGACGTGTTGAAGAAGCAATACGTGAATGCCAACTACATTTTCCCGATCGACAAGGATCAGTCCCTGACCCTGGACTTCAACGGCTACCGCACCAAGCTGGACGATGCCTACGTCCGCGAAAACGGTATCACCGGCGACGACAACAAGATCTGGAGCCTGGCCGCGACCTTCGTCACCGGCCCGCACTCGTTCACCCTCGCGCACCAGCGCAGCACGGGCGACAGCAACCTCGGCTACGCCTACGGCGGCTACCAGAAAGACCAAGGGCGTGTGGGCGACGGTGGCAACACCATCTACCTGGCGAACTCCTACTGGTCCGACTTCAACGCCGAAGACGAACGCAGCTGGCAGTTGGGCTACGGCCTGGACTTCAGCGCGTTCGGCGTTCCGGGTCTGACGTACAACGTTGCGTATGTGCGCGGTGACAACATCACCACGTCCACCAGCGAAGGCGGCACCGAGCGCGAAATCTTCAACCAGTTCAAATACGTCGTGCAAAGCGGCCCGGCCAAAGACCTGAGCGTGAAGCTGCGCAGTTCGGTGCTGCGTGTGTCGCAGAAGTCCAGCGAGTACAACGTCAGCGGTAACGAACTGCGTGTGTTCGTGGATTACCCGATCAACGTCTTCTGATGATCGATTAAGCGTAAAAAAATCGTAAATCCCTCGACTGGCTCGGGGGATTTTTTTGCCTGGTGACGGTTAAAAAGCGCTAAAAACCGCTGTTTTCAGTCGCAAAACGTCAAATTGAAGCAACTTCAAACTCCGTTTCAAGCAACGCTTGATATGCCTGAAATTCTTTCTCATGGACGCAAATCCTGTGCTCTCTAGATTAGGTTGCTAAATGCACGGAGATTTTGAAAATGCTCGTTTTGAACAAAGAAGTGGGCGAATCGCTACGGCGCGACAAATACGTCAACGTCAAAAGTAGTGACTTCAATCTGTTCGGTCACTTCTCCGACTTCATCAGATTGACCAGAAGTTGGGAAAACATGGAGCCCGACAGTTACTACGGTCAGGCCGAGGCGGGCAATCGGTACCGACGCTACAGCGATTTCGAATACAACCCGGTGACGCGCGAACTGACGCAGCTTGAGCACCGCGCCTACGTCCAGTCCAAGGCCAACAACGCCTACGTGGGCGGAATGGTCCGGCACTTCCAGGATTTCTCCGATGAAATCATTCATTCGCCGGTGATGCGCAGCCTGATCGACACGGATTTCGAAGTGTACAAAAACGTTCTGCCGCCGGAACTGCACGACGAAATCTGGCAATGCCAGATTCACCAGATCCGGATCGAGATCAAACCAGGCAAGCAACTGGAGATCACCCCGGAAGGTATTCACTGCGACGGTTACCCGTTCAGCGGCGTGCATTTCTGGGGACGCAATAACGTGGAGGGCGCGGAAAGCCGCTTGTACAGTGCCCATGAACAAGAGCATCTGGCGTCGACGACTTACACGGACATTCTCGACACCACTTACTTCCTGGATCGGGACATGCGCCACTACGTCACGCCGGCGCGCAACACCCATTCCCATGCCATGGCCTATCGGCAAATTCTGGCGATTTCCTTCTCGCGGCCCGGGACCGCTTTCGACATTGTTCGCTGAACAGTACAACGCCGCGATCAGCCTCGCCGAGTGCCCTGCACCGGTGATGTTGAGGCGTACGACAGCCAAGGATGCCCAGCGCCTGGAGCGCTTCTTCCGGCAATTCGAAGAGGTGTCTTTCTGCGAATGGCAGGACGCCAAGTGCCTGCGTGGTGTATTGGTGCAGAAGACCACCACCGCGTTCATCGCGCTGGACACCCGCGGCGAAATCGTCGGCGCGGTGCTCGGCGGCATGCTGGGCAGTCGTGGCACGATCAACCATTTGGCGGTGAGCCCGTTGTATCGCAGCCAAGGCGTGGGTCAACGGCTGGTTGAAGCGGCTTCGGCGGACATGAAACGCGTGGGCGTGCTGCGCATGTTTCTGTTTGTCGACGATGCCAACCTCGCCGGGAAACGTTTTTGGAGTGCCCAGGGTTTTTGCGAACCGCGTGGCGAAAGAACATTTGAGAGGGATCTATGAATGAGACGTCCAGCAGCCGGCCGCTGATGGTCGGGCCACAACAACGTTCGCGCACCTTTGCAGAAGCCAGCCCGGTGGTGGCCGGTTATTTCACGGTGTCGTTCGTGTTCGGCCTGATGGCGGTCAATGCCGGGATGCCCGTGTGGTTGCCAGTCGCGATGTGCCTGTTTGTCTACGCCGGTGCTTCGCAGTTCGCCGCGCTGGCACTGATTACCAGTGGCGCGTCGCTGACCACCATTGTCCTCACCACATTTTTGATCAACGCGCGGCACATGCTGATGTCGGTCTACATGGCCAAGGCGTTGCAGGCCATGGGGCTCAGTCGTCTTGAGCGTTGGTGTTATGCGGGTGGTTTGACCGATGAGTCGTTCGCCTTCCACAGCGTCAAACTGGGCAAGGGCGCGCCAGTCAATGTGCGTTACCTGATCGGCTTCAATCTGTATTGCCACACGTCGTGGGTGCTCGGCGGTTTACTCGGGGCGATTTGCGCGCAGTACGCGGCGCACTTGATCAAGTACCAGCTCGACTACGCACTGACGGCGATGATGCTCTACGTGCTGGTGTCGCTGTGCAATACGCGTAACAAACTCATCGCCGCACTGGCCGCTGTCGCCTGCATGGGCGCATTGAGTCTGGCCGGCAGTTCTCCGTTCAACGTATTCATCGCCACCTTTGTGGGCTGCGGGGTGGGTGTATGCCTGACCAAACGTTCCTGATTCTGGTCGTCGTCCTGATGATGGCCGTGACCTTCCTGCCGCGTGCGTTGCCGCTACAAGTGAACACCGACCATTGGCCGCCCTTCGTCGCCCGTGCGCTGGAATACTTGCCGGTGGCGATCGTCGCTGCCATCAGCGTCACGCCGTTGTTGATCAAGGATCAGCACGTGCAGCTCGATCGCCCGGAATTTTATGCCGCGATTCCGACGTTGTTATGTGCGTACTTCAGCAAAAACCTCTTTCTCTCCGTTGCGGTGGGAACGGCTGCGTACATTGCGCTCGGTTCTTTCATGTAGCGGCAAGTCGACCACATCGTGCAATGCCTGGCCCGACAACTCAGGGTTATTGACCGCCAACCGCACTTCGAGGGCATCCTCGAAGCCAGGAAAAATGGTCAAGCCGTTACGTTGGGCCGCATCGCGGGACACCATGCCGAGGCCATCCATTTGCGTGATCAGCGACAGCGTCAGCGTTTCACTGCAGGAGTAGACTATCCGCTTGTTCGACTCGTAATTGCCAAGACCGGCGTCGAGAAAGCGCAGGAAGCTGTGGGAATACGGACAATCGTCAGCCGGACGCACCTGAAACTTGTTGCCGAGCATGACCAGCGGATCATGTTCCTGGCCGCAATGGGCACCGACCACCTGCACCTGAACCTCGGGCAGGATAATGCTCGGTAATCCCGGCTGCTGCGGGCCGATCAACACCGCCAGGTCGAAGTCTTCGTTCTTCAGCTTGCTGAGATTTTCCATCGACTCGGCGTAGCTGAATTCCAGCTGATAGTCGGGAAACACCTCAATCAGGCGTCCGATCATTCGCCGATTGAAGTCAGACGAAAGCGTCGTGTTCAGCGCCACCCTGAGCGTGCGCTGCCCAGGCTCTTTCAACGCCGCGACTTTTTCTTCGAGTTGTCGCGTGGCCACTAACACCTTGTCCATGAAAGGCGTGAGTTCCGTGCCCTGCGTGGTCAGGGTCAACCCCTTGTTGGAGCGACGAAACAACCGAAAACCAAACTGCTCTTCGACCTTGTTCAACTGCGCAGCCAATGCCTGCACCGTTAAACAGGAATGCTCTGCCGCCGCCGACAATGAGCCGGTCTGCACAATGCGCATCAAGTTGCGTAGGGTTCTGCTATCCATTGGGTAATGCCCTCTAAAGTGGGCTGGCTATTGTTGAGTACCTGGCCGTCGGTTGGGCGATACGTGCTGGCTATAATCCTGCACCTGAACCCGCTTGTCCCGAGTTTAGTAGCGAATTGATGCTGGCGTCCGATGGTTGGAGGGTTGCGCAGGATCGCGGGTTTCTGGGGGAGGGTGGGTGATCGGGGTCAAAGAATGCTCGGACCGGGAGGTTTGGGCATTTTTTTTGGGGTGGGAACGGGGTTGTCAGTGCGGGTTTCGTGCTGCTGGGACTTCGAAAGGCGGCCGGTCTCGAAACGTTTTTATGCAAAAGTACGGATTTATGATCGTTTTTGAGCACCGAAACTCGTTTTTATGCGTTTAGGGTCAGGGCCGGATCAATCTGACGCGTCTGAAATGTTCGTTTTTATGCAAACCCATCAAAAAATAATCGTTTTTATGCAGCAAAACCTGATTTTGATCGTTACTCTCCATTTGTAGGCATTTTTGATTTCAGCCGAGCTGTTCAAAGGAGTGTGACCGTGAGCGAGTTTCCCGTAGACCCCATCGGTGCTGCCTGGCTAGCGACGACATTCGGCGTGCTGCCGATGGCGCGGCTACCCGTGTTGAGTCAGGTGGGTAGCCGGCGGTTAACTCAAGTCGAAGACGGGTTTCGTCTTGAGACGTATACGGAGAATATGCGCCCCGATCCGGACCTCTCATCCCATCTGCAATTTCATCTGCGGCATGAAGTCCCGAACCTTGAATTCTTGAGTCGGCTGTTTACCAAGGTGGGTCCGGCACCGGTGCAAGACTGGTTAAATGTTGAGCCCACTGGCCAATATGCACGCCGGGCAGCGTTCCTGTTTGAGTGGCTCACCGGCGAGCAATTGCAAGCACCCGAGCCCATAGGCGGTAAGTATGTCGACGCCATCAACGCCGATCTGATGGTGGCGGCGTCACCCGAAGAGGCGGTGAAAGTGCCGCGTTGGCGAGTGACTGACAACCTGCCAGGCACGCGCTACTTCTGCCCAGTCGTCGTCAAGACAGCAGCAGTCCAGTCAGCAGCGGACCTCGATGTGCCTCACCTCTTTGGTCAACTGACCGCAGAATTTGGCGAGGCGCTTCTGCTGCGCGCCGCGGCATGGATGACGCTGCGGGAAAGCAAAGCCAGTTTCGCCATTGAAGGGGAGGCGGATCGCTCTACGCGTATCCAGCGATTTGCAGATGTGTTGGCGCGACGAACCGGTCAGGGCGAATTGCCGCTCACCGATGCGGCACTGGCTGAGATGCAGGAAGAGATCCTTGGCGCAGTGACCACCCTGACCCGCCTGGGAATTCGGCAATCGCCGGTGTTTGTTGGAGAGACGGTTCGCTATCAGGAGATCGTCCATTATGTCGCGCCACCGGAAAGTGATCTGGAGCGGATGTTAGAAGGGATTCGCGTCTTTCTGAATCGCACTCAAGGGCAATCCCCGGTCATGCGCAGCGCTGTGGCGGCGTTTGCTTTCGTCTATATCCATCCGCTGGCTGATGGCAACGGCCGGGTCCATCGCTTCCTGATCAACGACATTTTGCGTCGTGATGGAGCCATTCCAGATCCGGTGATTCTCCCGATTTCAGCGGTTATCACCGACGACTCGGCCGAGCGGCGCCTGTATGACAGCGTGCTGGATCAGGTTTCAAAACCGCTCATGCAGGGCATACGAGACCAGGTAACGTTCGCCAGTACTCGCACGCAATACCCTGACGGCGTGGTCTCGAACATTGAATTCACGGGGCAGGAACAGGCACGCCCGGTGTGGCGATATCCAAACCTGGGGCCACACGTCGTGTTCATCTCGAACGTCATCCGCCGCACGATCACCGAACAGATGCGTGAAGAGTCGCGGTATTTACGCAGCCACATAAGGGCCAGGCAGGCGATCAAGGAAATCGTTGAAATGCCGGATCAACAGGCTGACCGACTCCTGCGATCCATTGAGCAGAACGAAGGGAAGCTGAGCAACGTACTGGCAAAGGAAATGCCGGTGCTGACAAGGCCGGACATTTGGGACGCCATTACCGAAGCGGTGGCTCAGTCGATGCGGGGGGAAGAACCGATCGACAGTGGCGTGAGTGATCGATATCACCTGAATCAGCCAGTGGGTAGATGACCGACTTACGCAAAAGCCCCGATTGATTCGGGGCTTTTTCATGCGTGCGATTTGTTTATGGCGCGACGTTACTGGTTCGGTTGTTACACGGCGCGGCTAGCACCTTCACCACATCATCAATGATCGCCTTACTCATATCCTGCAAATAATGAGACGCCCAGGCATGCCGGTCGGTATCGCGAACCATCGCGGCATCGGATGCGAGAAGCTTGGCGACGTGGAGCAGATCGGAGGCGTGGGAGAGGGCTGCAATGACCGGGACGCCGGCGTTGATGCGGAAGAGCGGTTCGTTGGCGTGGTAGGAGAAAGGGGTGAGGCCGATGGTTTTGAGGTCTTGAGGGTTGGTCATTGGGCACCTCCGGTGTTTGGGCGGTGGTGGAGGATGACCGGTGGAGCGGTAGCGCAAATTTTGGACGGACCGGTAGCGGGCATTAGCAAAAACTCCTGAATCAAAGTTTGAGCTACCACGTTCGTTCTCAGGCGAATGGGTGGCAGCTGTGCGCGGGCTGAGAAACCGGAGATACAGGAACCCGGCAGACCCGAAGGTCTCCCACGCACAGCCGCCATTACACGGAAATGCAGGCACAAAAAAACGCCAACAATCGTGATTATGGGCGCTTGTGCGCCTGTATCTTACTCGGGTTCTCAGGCCCGGTCGCTGAATTGGCAGCGACGACCTGAAGGTAGCTTGAGAGGGACGACTGCGCAATCGTGGCTAGGTGGTGGCGTGGAGGGCGGTTTAGTGATTTTTATGGCTGAGCAACAGTTAAACGAAGGAACACATCGACGCGCACATGTCGTCTCCAGCGACACGTTCTAATAACGTGTCGCTGAAAGTGAAAAAAAGCGACACGTCAAAAGGCGGACTACATCAGAAGCGGCTGGGTCCTACTGCAAAATCGGACACCTGCGATATCTTACTAATTACACCAAGTAACTAATGATGTTCCCGCCCCCACCTTTTTCCCCTCCAGCTAACGCCCTACATTGAGCTCCAACGCCTACCCATTCATTCCGAAGGGCAGGTCACTTGGAGATTCCCTCATGCCTTTTGTCAGCGTTCGCATTACCCGCGATGGCGTTACCTCAGAGCAGAAAGCTCAGGTGATCGCCGAAATCACAGAAACCCTGGAACGCGTCCTCAAAAAGGATCCGCACCTGACCCACATCGTGATCGAAGAAGTCGACACGGATAACTGGGGCTACGCCGGCATCACCACCACAAAGTATCGAAAGCAACTGGCTGAGGCGGAGGGCAAGTCATGACCGCGTCCGTCTCCATCGACTTCATCTCCGACGTGGTGTGCCCGTGGTGTGCATTGGGTGCGACGGCGCTGGAGCAAGCGATCGAGAACGTGGCCGGTGAGATTTCGGTGGAGCTGACCTACAAGCCTTTCGAACTGAACCCGGACATGCCGGCAGTCGGCGAAAAAGCGGTTGAGCATTTGATGCGCAAATATGGACGCACCGCCGCAGACGTTGCCGCCGGCAAAGCGATGCAAATCGCTCGTGGCGAGGCCATCGGTTTCACCTTCGATCTGGAGAAGCGCACGCACTTCTACAACACGTTTGATGCGCACCGATTGCTGTTGTGGGCGTTGCAGGAAGGGCGGCAGATCGAGCTGAAGAAGATCCTGTTGCGCGCTTACTTCACTGACGGCCAGAACCCGAGCAACCGCGAAACCCTGGCTCGTCTGGCCGGGGAAGCGGGACTGGATGTGGCCGCTGCGCAAGAGGTGTTGGCCTCCGGAGCGTTCGCAAAAGAAGTGCGCGAGCTTGAGGCGTTCTACCGCCAGCACGGGATCAACTCGGTCCCGGCCATGATCCTCAACGGTCGTCACCTGGTGTCCGGTTCGCAGTCGGTCGAGTACTACGAACAAATGCTGAGACAAATGGCCAAGGCCCCCGCCGAAGCCTGATTACTTACTTTTTTAAATCATTTTTTAATTAGCAGAGGTTCATCATGAGCAATTCGAAAAAAGTCATCGTCATTACCGGCGCGTCCCAAGGCCTCGGCGCAGGCATGGTCAAAGCGTTCCGTGACCTGGATTACAAGGTTGTCGCCACTTCGCGTTCGATCAAACCGTCCACCGACCCGGACATCCTCACCGTGGCGGGCGACATCGGCGACCCGGCGGTTGCGCAGCAAGTGATCCGTGAAGCGATCGCACGTTTTGGCCGCATCGATACGTTGGTCAACAACGCCGGGATCTTTATCGCCAAACCGTTCACCGCATACACCGCTGAAGACTACGCCAATGTGTTGTCGGTGAACCTGAACGGCTTCTTCTACATCACCCAACTCGCGATCAACGAGATGGAAAAACAAGGCAAAGGCCATGTGGTCAACATCACCACCAGTCTGACGGACCACGCGGTTGATGGTGTGCCATCGGTGTTGGCTTCGCTGACCAAAGGTGGCTTGAACGCGGCGACCAAGTCCCTGGCGATTGAGTACGCCAAGCGCGGGATTCGGGTGAATGCGGTTTCGCCAGGCATCATCAAGACGCCGATGCATGGTGAGGAAACGCATGAAGCGCTGGGGAATCTGCACCCGGTTGGGCATATGGGTGAGATCGGTGACATTGCTCAGGCGGTTGTTTATCTGGATAGCGCCAACTTCGTCACTGGCGAAATCCTGCACGTCGATGGCGGTCAGAGCGCCGGTCACTAAGACCTCGTTGACTTGTCCACAGCGCCGTCGATCACTATCGACGGCGTTTTTATTGGAGAACGCAGCATGAACACCCACGCTCACAAGGTTTTCCTGATCACCGGCGTCAGTTCAGGTCTCGGCCTGGCCTTTTCGCAAGCAGCGCTGGCGGCGGGACACACGGTGGTTGGCACGGTGCGGCGCGAATCCGAGTGCGCCGCGTTCGACGCGCTGGACGCCCATCGCGCTAAAGCGTTCGTGCTCGACGTCACCGATTTCCCAGCCGTCGAACCACTGGTGGCTGACATCCTGCGCGAGGTGGGGCAGATCGACGTGCTGGTGAACAACGCCGGCTATGGGCACGAAGGCATTCTCGAGGAATCGCCGCTGACTGAAATGCAGCGCCAGTTCGACGTCAACGTGTTTGGCGCGGTGGCAATGATCAAAGCAGTCCTGCCCGGCATGCGTGAACGGCGCAGCGGGCATATCGTCAACATCACCTCCATGGCCGGCTTCATCACCTTACCGGGCATCGCTTACTACAGCGGCAGCAAATTCGCCCTTGAAGGCATCAGCGAAGCGCTGGCCAAAGAAGTCGAAAGCCTGGGCATCCACGTGACCGCCGTGGCACCTGGCTCATTTCGCACCGAATGGGCGGGGCGCTCGATGATCCGATCCGGCCGCACCTTGAGTGACTATGACCCGGTGTTCGATTCGGTGCGCAAGGCGCGGGAAGAGAAGAGTGGCAAGCAGGCTGGTGATCCGCACAAAGCTGCGCAGGCGTTGATGACCTTGGTCGCCGCTGAAAAGCCGCCGGTTCATCTGTTGCTGGGTAAGGATGCGGTGAGGTTGGTGCGTGAAAAGATTGCGCGGTTGCAGGGGGAGATTGATGCTTGGGAGCATTTTTCGGTTTCTACGGAGTTTGAGTGATTGATGGCCGGTGTATAAAAATCCAGAACCCAGAAACAACAAAGCCCCCGTATTTCTACGAGGGCTTTGTTTTGTGGTGTCGGCAATAGATCTGAAAATCATTTGGCGCCCCTCTCCTCTCGTAGGAGGCGAGTGATTCCATTCGCTACAGTCAGAAAAGCGCCACATCTTCGTCGTCGGGGACTTCGTCCGTAACAATCACTCGTGCGTGTGCACTGTGCTCGTCCTCCATGCGCAACCCGAAGTAGCGGGTATCGTTGGCGTCCCAAAATGCCTCTATCTGTGACATGGGTGCATGTTCAAGCAGCACCTCGGCGCTGCGCTCCAAGATGATCGAGTAACGTCGTTCGGTGTTCATTACAAAGCGGCTCGCAACGGCGGAGAGGGTTGTGCATAAGCACTGCTGTCATTATGCCGTCTCACAGCTTTTCGACCGTAACCGCTCATCGTTTCGGGGAGGGATGTAGATGCGCGGTACCAGAATTGGATGCGTCGGTTCGCCATCCTTCAGCGAAAGGGGCGAGCGTAAGACCCACAAACGAAAAAGGCCCACCTTTCGGTGAGCCTTTTTCGATATTGCGTATGGTGCCGGCACCAGGAGTCGAACCCGGGACCTACTGATTACAAGTCAGTTGCTCTACCAACTGAGCTATACCGGCGTGTTGGGCGACGATTATAGCGATTGGGTTGGTTCTGTAAACCCCTGAATTCAGACTATTTTTGCGCAGGCGTCAGGTCAGGCGCGTAGCAGGGTTTTCTTGAGTTTCTGGATGGCTTGCCAGGTGCGGCTGTTTTGCATTGCGCGCAGCTGTGCTTCGGCCTGTTCGGCGCGTTGCAGGGCGGTGGCGAGTTGCTGTTCGGCATCGCCGATGGGGTGGCTGAAGTTGTGGCCTTTGCAGAACTGGAATTCATCCAGGTTGCACGGCGGGATGTCGAAGGCGGGTTTGAGGTTCAGGTGTTCTTCGGCGAGGTAGTAGGTGTTGATGCCGTCGAACAGGATGGAGTGGTAGCCGGCGCCGGTGACGAGGGTTTCCCAGGTCTGGTCGCGGTCCCACGGGGTTTCGATGAGGATGACCCATGGCCGCCACCGGGTGAAGTCCATGCCGCGCAGGACGGTTTCTTCGTGGCCTTCGACGTCGATTTTCAGGAAGTGGATCGGGCGGCCCTGGGCGTGTTCTTCGCAGATGGACGTCAGGGTGCGGGACTGGACGGTTTGGCTGCGCACGTCCATGCCGGCGTCTTTGTGCATTTGCGCCATGGCCGGGTCGACGGTCGAGAGGCCGGTGCCGGCGATGCCATAGAAGGTCAGGCTGTCGGCGCTTTCGCCGGCCACGCATTGCAGGTTGGTGTCTTTGGGACGCTGCTGGCACAGGGCTTCGTAGTAGTTGGGCATCGGTTCGACGTTGATGCCGCTCCAGCCGTGGTCGTAGAACGCTTTGGTGACCGAGTCATGGGTCGGATCGTTGGCGCCGACGTCGATATAGAAGCCGTTCTCGACGGTTTTGAGGGCGCGCCACAGGCGTATGTCTTCGAAGTTCTGTGCGTAGGAAATGAACGTCACGGTCGCATCCTGTCGGTCGAATTTTCTTGTTCGTGGTCGCGCTGACGGCGTCCTTGCGTGTTTGTATAACAAGAGTCGGGAGGCGGTGCAATTTTCCCCGCGTGAGGTCCGGGTTTAGGCGCTTATGTCCTTTGCATTGAATGCTTATGCACAACGGCGGCGGTGGCATTCTGCGCTCACCGGTGTTTTTGTGGACCTGTTCTCATTGGTGCGCAAATCCCTGTTTTTCTGGATTTTTTCGTGAGTGTACGAAAAATGAACAGTTGCGTTTCACCTCTGAAACAGCCGTAGATATTGGATCCATGATAATTTCATCAACAGAGTTATCCACAGGCTGTGGCTTTTATGGGCGTTCCGCCAAGAGCAGGACATTACGCGGCGTCAGCGGGGTTTCGCAGAAGGTCCCGAGGCGAACGGTGTAACCCTGATCGGCAAGGAAAAGGGCGCGATCGAGGACCAGCCAAAGCTCCAACGGACGTCGGAAAAGTCCGCGCAGCAGCTCCAGATTGCGCACGTGCGCCAAGCGTTGCCATCCAGCAGCTTCGACAGCGGACCAATCTTGCGAACCGACTGTGGATAAGTCTTTCAGTGCGGCCAGATGATGGCAGTACTCGGCGAAGGACTTGTCCAGCCAGGCACTCGGCAGGGAAGGGGTGGGCAGGTATTCATCGACGCCGCGCAATTGCCGTTGCAGCACGTCGAAACCCAGGCGCCGGGCCATGGAGGTGTCGCGTTGACGTCGTACGCGAGCGCCAGCGGTGACGGTTTCGCTCATGGGCAGGGCGAGATCGTCGAGGGACAGCTGTAGGTCGGATCGCAAACCGACCGAGGAAAGCGGCTGATAGGCCGGAAGATTGATCCGGTTATAACAGCACGGCGCGATGGCCAATTGTTTGCACCCCGCCGCGCTGGCGAGCTGGATCAACCGCACATGCAAATCACCGCAGGCGTGCAGCGCCACCGGTGTGTGATCAACAGTCAATAAATTCGCGGTGTCAGGCGCGAGCACATCCTGTTCGACGTGCAGCGCCCGCAATTGATGACGCTGGCTGAGTGCCTGTCCGCTGGCCACCAGGGCCGGGTCGTATTCCAGACAGGTCAGTTGTTGCCCGGTGTGCAGCAAACGCCGACCCAAGTGGCCCTTGCCCGAACACCAATCCAGCCAATGCTTCGGCGCTGCCGCAAACGACAGGCGACTGGCGAACGCCTCGATTTGTTGCCACTTGCGTCCCGGTACATCGACGTTCAGCCGATGCCCGGCCGCTTGCAGCGAATGCGCCGGTAATTCACCCACAGAACTCAATTCAAGGGACAACGCCGCCAATGAAGCAAACGGCTCCGGCGCATGCAGCAAACAAGGTTGGTTATGCGCAAGTTCTGCGTCGTCCAGCGACCGTCCCCGTAGCCAAAGTGCCAACTCCGGGTAGGACGTTTCCCAAGGCAGATGCAGATGAGTAAACGGACGCGGTTTCCACAGCGCTTGATGCTCGATCAGGAAAGCATCCAGCGCGGTGAAGCGGGCGAGCAGGGCCTCGCCCGTCAGCACGCGGGAGGAATCAACGCCCTTGGCAGGCATCGACGCGCAACCAGCGCTCCAGCAGCTTGAAGCCACGAACCAGTACGTAAGCCATCAACAGATAGAACATGCCCGCGGCGAAGAAGATCTCCACCGGCAGGTAGGTCCGGGCAATGATGGTGCGGGCCATGCCGGTCAACTCCAGCAGGGTCACGGTACTGGCCAGGGCGCTGGCCTTGAGCATCAGGATCACTTCGTTGCTGTAGGCCGGCAGGCCGATGCGCGCGGCTCGCGGCAGGATGATGTAGAACAGCGCTTTGGCGCGGGACATGCCCAACGCGCGCGCCGCTTCGATTTCACCCGGCGGAATCGCCTGGATCGCGCCGCGCAGGATCTCGGCGATGTAGGCCGCCGTGTGCAGGGTCATGGTCGCGGTGGCGCACCAGAACGGATCGCGCAGGTACGGCCACATCGGGCTGTTACGAATTGCGTCGAACTGAGCCAGGCCGTAATAGACAAGGAACAGCTGGACCAGCAACGGCGTGCCACGGAAAAAGAAGATGTAGCCGTAGGGAAATGCCCGCACGTACCAGAGCCGCGACGAACGCGCGATGCCCAACGGAATCGCCAGCAGCAAACCGGCGATCACGGCGATGGCCACCAGTTCCAGGGTCAGCGTTGCGCCTTGGGCCAGTTTCGGCAGCCACTTGATGATGACTTCCCAGTTCATTGGGTGCTCCTCGCGAAGCCGCGCGCGGCACGTCGTTCCATCAAGTGCATGCCGCTCATGGCGAGCACGGTCAGGCCCAGGTACATGAACGCGGCCACCATATAGAAGGTGAACGGTTGCTTGGACACGGTCACGCCGATTTGCGCGTGGCGCATGATTTCTTCCAGGCCGATGACCGACACCAGCGCGGTGTCTTTCATCAGAATCATGAACAGGTTGCCAAGGCCCGGCAGGGCGATGCGCCACATCTGCGGCATGATCAGTTTGGTAAAGATGCGGAATTTCGACAGGCCCAACGCCACGCCGGCTTCACGGTGACCTTTGGGAATCGCCAGGATCGCGCCGCGAAACACTTCGGTGGCGTAGGCGCCAAAGCACAGGCCCAGCGCGATCACGCCGGCGGCGAAGGCATTGAGTTCGAGATCGGGATTGCCGAAAAACTCGCCCAGGGCACGCATCAGGTTGACCGTGCCGAAGTAGATCAACAGCACCCAGAGCAATTCCGGGATGCCGCGAACCAGTGTCGAATAAGTGCCGCCAAGCCATTGCAACGGCTTGTACGGGGATGTCTTGGCCAAGGCGCCGAGCAAACCGAGCACCAGCCCCAGACACAAGGCCGAGAGTGCCAGTTTCACAGTCATCAGCGCGCCAGCGGCGAGCGCCGGGCCGAATCCGTAGAGATCGATAGTCATGGGTTTCTTTTCAAATCGCGGCAGGCAATGCCATGGACTGGCGCCGTTAGCGAACGGCGCCGGTCCGGCAGGTCAGAATCAATAGATGCTGAACGGGAAGTACTTGTCGTTGATTTTCTTGTAGGTGCCGTCTTCGACGATTTCCTTCAGGGCGAGGTTCAGCTTCGCGAGGATCGGGTCGCCTTTACGTACCGCGATACCGATCTTGTCGCTTTCTTCTACCGGATCACCCTTGAATTCGTAGGACCGGCCGGCGTCGCTTTTCAGCCATTCGTAGTTGACGTACTTGTCCGCCAGGATGCCGTCCAGACGACCGGAGGTCAGGTCCAGGTAAGCGTTTTCCTGGGTGTCGTAGAGTTTGACTTGGACGCCGTCCATGTTGTCTTCCATCCAGGTGCCGGCGAGGGTCGCACGTTGTGCGCCGATCACTTTGCCTTGCAGGGAAGCCTTGTCGGTTTTGAACTCTTTGTCTTTAGGTGCGATGAACTGCAGCTTGTTCGAGTAGTACGGGGCGGTGAAGTCGACCGCTTGCTTGCGCTCGTCGGTGATCGACATCGAGGAGATCAGGAAGTCGAACTTCTTGGCGTTCAGGGCCGGGATGATGCCGTCCCAGTCGGAGGTCACCACGGTGCACTCGACTTTCATCTTGGCGCACAGAGCGTCGCCGATTTCCTTGTCGAAGCCGACGACATTGCCACTGGCATCTTTATTGTTGAACGGCGGGTAGGCCGCTTCGATGCCCATCTTCAGGGTTTCGGCCATGGCACCGGCGCTGAACGCCAGGGTGACGGCGGCCGCCAGGAAGACTTTTTTGAAGTTCTGCATGCGGGTAGCTCCGTTAGCGGTTGCTGGACATGAATTGTTTGCAGCGTGCCGAAAGCGGGTTGTCGAACACCTGCTGTGGCGATCCTTGTTCTTCTACCAGGCCCTGGTG
The DNA here is from genome assembly GCF_000514395.1 of Pseudomonas sp. URMO17WK12:I12. Lineage (NCBI taxonomy): Bacteria > Pseudomonadati > Pseudomonadota > Gammaproteobacteria > Pseudomonadales > Pseudomonadaceae > Pseudomonas > Pseudomonas sp. URMO17WK12:I12. Next base: position 453,453 of record NZ_AZVV01000004.1, on the reverse strand, counting down.
GAGGAACACCACTTCGCTGGAGACCTGACGGGCAAAGCCCATTTCATGGGTCACGAGCAGCATGGTACGGCCTTCTTCGGCCAGGGCGCGGATGACATTAAGTACTTCCTGGACCATTTCCGGGTCAAGGGCGGAAGTCGGCTCGTCAAACAGGATCACCTTGGGTTGCATCGCCAACGTGCGGGCGATGGCCGCGCGTTGTTGCTGGCCGCCGGACAATTGCGCCGGGTAGGCATGGCGCTTGTCGGCGATACCGACCTTGGCCAGCAGGGCTTCGGCGACTTCGATGGCTTCGGCTTTGCTTTGACCGAGGACGCGACGCGGCGCTTCGATGATGTTGTCGAGCACGCTCATGTGCGGCCAGAGATTAAAGTTTTGAAACACAAAACCAATCTCGCTGCGCAGGCGGTTGATCTGCTTGCCATCGGCAGCGACCAGTTCGCCATTCTTCGCGGCTTTGAGTTTGAGTTCTTCGCCGGCCACCAGGATCTGGCCCTGGTGCGGGTTTTCCAGCAGGTTGATGCAACGCAGGAACGTGGACTTGCCGGAACCGGAAGAACCCAGGATCGAGATCACGTCGCCGTCGCGGGCGGTCAGCGAGATGCCTTTGAGCACCTCAAGCTGTCCGTAGCGTTTGTGCAAGTTGCGGATTTCAAGCGCGGGCGTGGCCTCAGCCATGTGCGTTCCTCATAGTGTTTCGCTCCTGCTGTTGGCGGCCTTCCTGGCGAGGCGGCCAAGCTAGCATAGCGTTCGAATGGCAGCCAACAGCGCTGCGGGCGGTAAACGGACGTGACGTGGCAGGTTGTCGCATCGCTACAGCAGACTGTCGCGCTGCTATCAACCGAACAGCCGTTTGAACCAGATACCCGGCGGGTGTCGCGTAAAAAAGGGCGCGATGTTGCCAGCTTTGGCGGGGGGTTGGAAGCGCTAACCGGCCAAACGTTCCTGATCTGCACTTTTATTGTGCGTCGAGCATTTTCCTGGGGTGTTTCCGGTGCGCGGATTCGTCCTTGAAAGTGAGTCGCAGGGTAACGCCTTGGCAAAGTGCCATTATTTTCAATGGGTTGCGATGACTGTCCGGTCTGGACGAGATCACCGTGATAGACGGTGTTGAAACATTTTGGCGCAATTATTGCGTACAGAATCCAGAACGCCCCGTTGGTTTCTTTTTACGAGAGAGAAATCGAGGCGGGATGCACGCATTCGCTTTTCCTTACAAAGGTAGTTTCAATGAGCAGTACCCCAAGCTCCAATGGCCTCGAACAGGGGCTCAAACCGCGTCATGTGACCATGCTGTCGATTGCCGGGGTAATCGGCGCCGGCTTGTTCGTAGGCTCGGGTCACGCCATCGCCGCCGCAGGCCCGGCCGTGCTGTTGGCTTACGCCGCCGCCGGTATGCTGGTCGTGCTGGTGATGCGCATGCTCGGCGAAATGGCTGTTGCCTCGCCGGACACCGGTTCCTTCTCGACATATGCCGATCGCGCGATCGGTCACTGGGCCGGTTTCACCATCGGCTGGTTGTACTGGTGGTTCTGGGTATTGGTAATCCCGTTGGAAGCCAACGCCGCCGCGACCATCCTGCACGCCTGGTTCCCGAACGTGGCGATCTGGGCGTTCACGCTGATCATCACCTTGCTGCTGACGGTGACTAACCTGTTCAGCGTAAAAAACTACGGTGAGTTCGAATTCTGGTTCGCCCTGATCAAGGTCGTGGCGATCATCGGTTTCATCGCCCTCGGCGTAATGGCGATCTTCGGCTTCTTGCCGAGCAGCCAGGTCAGCGGCGTTTCGCACCTGTTCGACACCCAGGGCTTCCTGCCAAACGGCATGGGCGCGGTACTGGGCGCGATCCTGACCACCATGTTCTCCTTCATGGGCACCGAGATCGTGACCATCGCGGCCGCGGAATCGAAGAACCCGGGCCAGCAAATCTCCAAGGCCACCAATTCGGTGATCTGGCGGATCGGCTTGTTCTACCTCGTATCGATTTTCATCGTGGTGGCCCTGGTGCCATGGAACGACCCGATCCTGGCCAGCGTTGGTTCGTACCAGACTGTGCTGGAGCGCATGGGCATCCCGAATGCCAAGCTGATCGTCGACATCGTGGTGCTGGTTGCTGTGACCAGCTGCCTTAACTCGGCGCTGTACACCGCTTCGCGCATGATGTTCTCCCTGGGCAAGCGCGGTGATGCACCGGCCGTTTCCCAGCGCACCAACAAGAGCGGCACCCCGTACTGGGCCGTCATGCTGTCCACCGGCGCTGCGTTCCTTGCGGTATTCGCCAACTACGTGGCCCCGGCCGCGGTGTTCGAATTCCTGCTGGCCAGCTCCGGCGCCATCGCGTTGCTGGTGTACCTGGTGATCGCCATTTCGCAACTGCGCATGCGCAAACAGCGCATGGCTCGCGGTGAAAAAATCGCCTTCAGCATGTGGCTGTTCCCGGGCCTGACCTACGCGGTGATCATTTTCATCGTGGCGGCCCTGACCATCATGTTGTTCCAGGAAGCGCATCGCGTGGAGATTCTCGCGACCGGCCTGTTGGCGCTATTGGTCGTCGCGGCAGGCGTGCTGGTTGCACGCCGTCGTCACAATGAGAAGCTGAGCGCAGCCTTGGCGCGCTGAGATCTGACTCACGCCAATTGTTGTTGAAGCACCGAAACGACCGCCATCAGAGATGATCGCGGTCGTTTTTTTTGCCTTTCATTCAGATGCTTTATTGGGTAGCAAGCGGATAGACACGATGATGGCTAGATAGTAGCCTTTGCACCGAATGTGTATCCCGCTGTTACGGGATGCGATGGAGTTTCAGGACACGGATTGTTCGACGCCCTCAGCCTTCCCGGCTAAAAGCCCCCCGACCTTTTCTTGCCTGCTCCTTCATCTGCGGTGTGTTCACAGATGCATTTGCGTGTGCCTGCCGTTCAAGCGGTAGATCGGAATCAGCGCTGCATGGAGCTAGCCCGGCCATTCAGCCAACCCATTGGGGCATCAAGGAGACAGGCATGGCGTTTACATCGGTTGTGTTTAAAAACCCGAATACCGGTGCCATGAAAGAAGCGCCAATCGGCTTCTCGTGGACCGTATTTTTCTTTGGCTTTTTCCCGGCCTTGTTCCGTGGTGACTTCAAGTGGGCAGCGATCATGTTCGTCGTGGCCTGCTTCACCTTCAGCCTCAGCAACCTCGTGTTCATGTTCATCTACAACAAGCTGTACGTGAAGGACCTGATCAATGACGGTTACAAGGCTCAGTCAATCGCCAAAGGCGAACTGGGCTATGCCAGTGCCAAGCTTGGCTTTGATATCCCGCGTCTGGAAGGTGTTGCTGCCTGATTGTTGATTTGAAGGCGTGAAAAAAAACGGCCGCTGTCAGTGATGACGAGCGGCCGTTTTTTGTTTGAGTGGCTGTGTCCGGCTCAAGCGGGGTGAACCCAGTCTTCTACACGCAGTCCTGGGACCCGTTCTAACTCGCGCAGGTTGTTTGTTACAACAATGAGCCCGCGTGAACGGGCATGTCCCGAAATCATAGAGTCGTACGGGCCAATGGGTGTGCCCGCCCTTGCCAGCTCTGACCGAATCATTCCTGTGTGCGCGGCTGCGTCATTGTCGAAAGGCAAGACCTCAAGGCGTGCAGCGAAGCTCTCGACCACCGCCAGATTCTTTTCGGGAGCCGCAGATTTTTCGGCACCGTAGATCAACTCCATCAACGTGACTGCACTGATGCACAACTGCCCGTCGTGAAGGTTGAAAGCTTCTCTTACGATTTGCGGTTTGTTTTTGATGGTGAAGATGCAGATGTTGGTATCGAGCATGAACTTGATCATCAGAACGACTCACGCTCCTGTTCGAAGGGTTGGTCGCGGTCAGTCATAAAGTCTGCGCTTACGCTATCTCCATCGAACCAGCTATCCCAAGTTTCGTCCGCTGGGGTGATGATGCGGGCCCTGCCGATGGCAATTACGTTGACTCGTTTTACATCGCTTGGCATGGCTACAGCTTTCGGAAGACGGACAGCCTGGCTTCGATTACTCATGAAAAGGGTGGTCTGTTCCATTTTTGGCCTCCGGCTTTTTTGGGTGTGTTGTGAGTCCAAAGAATAGATTTAAAAAGGGATATGTCAATGGGATATACCGATCCGCTGATGAGAGGTAGCGGGCGGGTCCTTTTGGAATGGTTTCCATAAAAAACGGCCGCTGTCAGTGATGACGAGCGGCCGTTTTTTGTTTCTGCCAAGCGTTTATTCGCTCTTTTCTTCCTGCGCATCCAGCGCCTGACGATAGCTGTCCAGCGCATGACCGAAGTCGGTGATGAACTGCGGCTCAGTCAGCCAGGCCTGAGCGGTTTCCCGGTCCATGCCATCAGCCCACATGCGGTAGTCGAGCAGCATGTCGGCGGCCAGGTGGGTGGCGGCCATGGCTTCGTTGTCGGCGTTTTCCATGTCCAGCAAGTCTGGATGGTCGCTGATGATGCCGGCGAGGTCCGACAGCAGGACCTGAAGCATGTCGCTGCGGCTGGTGGCTTCGGCGTCGTGCATCTTGCTGAACATCGCCAGGGTGTATTCCGGGATCGGCTCGCCGATTTCGTCCAGGTCATCGTCCAGCGCGGCAGGTTTGCGGCCGTGGATGTTGATTTGCTTGGCTTTGGCCTTTGCGCGCTTGGCGCGTTTTTGTTGCTTGTTCAGGGATGCCATGGGAGCTCAGTTTGCTTTCTGTTGGGTTTGCGCGGCGATGCTATCGGACGCCGCGACATAGTCAGCCTGGAAGGCTGGTGATTCGATCCACGCCAGGGCACCGGCCTCGTCGACTTCGGTCGACCATTGGCGGTACTCGATCAGCGCGGCGAGAATGAAGTCCATCGCACCTTCTTCGCCTTCCTGTTCATAGACCAATTCCAGCAGCGGGTCTTCCAGGAACGCCAGGCACATTGCTTGCTGGCTGGTCTTTTCGGCGTCGATCATTTTCTTGAACAGCTCGGTCAGGTCCACCGATTCGAAGTCGATGCGATCGTCGTTCGGGTCCAGCTCGACCGGCGCGGCGGCACGCTGGGTGCGGTTCTGCTTGGCCTTGGCTTTGGCGCGGGAGGCGCGTTTGTTTTGCTTGTTGGCGGAGGCCATGGACGTCGTTCCGTAATTTTTTGAGAGGGCTCAGCTGCGCGGGACTCGCCGCCCGGGTGTGTCGGGGGCCAGTTCGGCGTTTTGCAGCCAGTACAATGCAATGGGCCATAGTGTGGCTTGGTATGCGCTGCGAAAAAAGGCGAAATGTCCGACTTCTTCTTCGCCGATGTCTTGCGGGGTGATTCGCAGATGGGTGCGGGTGCTTTGAGTGAAGTAGCCGAGTAGGCGTTCGATGGCCGAAATCGTACCGTAAGGATCGTCGCTGACGCTGATCGCGAGGATATTTGCGCCGACGCGTTCGAAGGGTAATCGACCGCTTCCGAGATGCAGGCGCCGACCGCTGGGGCGTGTTTCAAAGCGGTCGGTCGGTGTGCTCCAGTCACGAACCACGCCGGCGGGCGTGTCTTCCAGCCAGCCGAGGCGTTTGCCGGGGAAGTAGCCGTGAAACATCGTCATCAACGGCATCACCACGTGCCATTTGCCGAACATCCGCCAGCGATGGGCGGGCGCATAGTCGCGCCAGTAAGCGAATTGCGCGCCGACCGTCACCATCCGTCGAATGACATGCCCGGACGCTCCCAGGCCCGCTGCACAGCCGCCAAAGCTGTGGCCGATGACATCGATGGGCTGGCCGGGGAATTCACGCTCAGCGCGCTTGAGCATCGCCTCAAAGTCCAGCGCACCCCAGTCGGTCCATGAGGCGTCGAGGTTTTTCAGCGAGGCGGGACGAGATTCGCCGATGCCCCGGTAATCGTAGGTAATGACATCGAACCCGTTGGCGAACAGGTAATCGGCAAAACGCGAGTAATGGCGGCAGCGCACCGAGGTGGCGGCGTTGATGATCACGACGGGTCGGGCCGGGTCTTGCGCGGTGTGCCGCCAGGTGAAGCCACCGAGGATGAAGCCGTCTGCGGCGGTCTCCTTGAAGGGGGCGCCGGGTGGGGTGGCAGGCAATGGCCGCTCGATCTGAGCAGGCGCCAGTGCAGGCGTGTCCTTGAAATTCATCGATGACGTACCTTTGCGCGTAGCTGCCAACGATAGACTTCATGACGGTTTCGGACAATCCACCCATTTTTATCGGCGTTTCTTGACCAGCCGATCCTCAAGCAGGACCCGTTCCCGATCCAGCTCCACTCGAAGTTCCTCTTCACTCGGCAGCACTCGTTTGTACTTGCTGGCGAACAGTTGCTCATGGCCCTCCAGTACCGAAAAGCGCTCCCTGACAGTGGACCGATCACGACTCGCCAGCAGACGTTCGTAATACAGCGTGTTGATCTGACGCTCAAGGGCGCGGCTTGACCAGTTCTGGTGGGCTGATTCGTTCATGTACCACTGACGGGCATGGTCGTTGTCGACGCGCAGAAGCCTTCGGTAATGGGTCCAGCTCAATTCGTGACGCAGTGCGTCACAAATCGGGAAGGCTTGATAGAACTGGCGCATGTAGCGGAGGTTGGATGCGTCAAAACCTTTCCCAAACTTGGCGGTTAGGGCTTTGGCCAACGACGCCAACAACTGCTTCCCATACCCGCCCTACGAGCCCCCTCCTGCTCGAACTCAACGATATGCCGCCCGATCTGCCAACAGGTTTGCACTTGCGCCGTATCGACCGCTCGCAACGCTTTCAGGCGTGCCTGGCGGATCAGTTCGCCAAGGTTGTCCACCAATGAGGTGAGTGGCGAATCTTGAGTGTTATCGGGTTTGACGAGGGTCATGAAGTCTTCCGCGGCTGGAGAAGCAGGCGAAAGAGGATGCCAAGCGTGCATGGGGTAGCGATGCAGTACGCTGCTGCCAATCCGGAAGGAAATACCCGATACGTTTTGCAGGACCAAGCCGATGACGGGACGTGTTTGTGGAATACAGGGTGTAGTCCGTTTCGCAGTGAACCCAAGATCGAATCAATCTAAAACCGGAACCGCGTCCAGGAAATCAAAACTCAAGGGAATGAGAGGGTTCTGAGGAGCCCGGGAGTCGTCATCATGAAATACGTCCATGCCTTCATGTTGTCCTTTGTTGCTGTCGGTGTCCTAGCGTTTCCGGCGATGTTGAATGCCGCCAGCCTTGACCCTGTTGATGCTACTGGCGTGCAAGTTCAACGGCAGGAACAAAACGGGATTTCTTACCTCTCCGGCGGTATCGGCGAGGATGAGGCGAAAGCCATCCAGCAAACGACGGGCTACAACCTGCACATGACCTTCTCGGTCGGTCCGCAAGACGAATACATTCCGGACGTGCAGTTGCTGGTTCAGAACGCTAAAGGGCCGGTGCTGACGCTGAGTCAGGCGGGTCCTCTGGTTTATGTCCAATTACCTGCCGGCAAGTACACGGTCGTGGCAACGCGCAACGGTGAAGCGAAACGTGACACGACGGATATCGGCAGTGCTGGCGCGAGGAATCTGGTGTTCCACTGGAACAGTAGCGAATGAGGGAGGCTGCAGATTAGACGGGCAGCCACTGGGGCTGCCCGCCCATTACCCTGAATCAGGCTTGTGTCGTCGAGCCACGCAGGATCAGTTGCTTGCGTTGCTCTTCAGGCAGGTCGTTGATGCAGTAGTTGATGTAGAAAACATTCAGGAAGAACGTGTAGAACGCGTTCATCCGCAGATCGATTTTGTGTTCGCTGAGGGCGTATTCCGACAGTGCATTCTTGGCTTTGAACGCCCAGACGATGTACAGCGCGTTGGTTGCAATGATCAGAATGCCAGACAGTGCATCGAACAGTACTTCACCCGAATTGGACAAAGCGCCGCTCCAGCCAAGGCAGACGGCCAGCCAGATGATGTAGGTGTTATCGACCAGTTTGATTTTGGTGGTTTCGCTGATTTTCTGATTGGTTCTGACCAGCCACAGCAACAGGTACAGCCCAACGGTTGCGGCCGACAGCAAAACCATATTCAAGGTTTTAGTGTTGATCTTGTCTTTGAGTTCATTGATGTCAGACATAACTGTTCCATGTTCAGGATTTCGAGAGGAGAGCGTGCTTGCAAGACTGGCTACACAGGTCCAACAGGGGAGGTCAGTGTTTTGCGGGGAGGGGGTAAAAAGCACGCACTCCATGCGCTGTCTCGATCCTGTATCGACTGATTCGGATGCGGGGGGCATCGGCACCAATGTAGGTCGTCTTCCATGTAACGGAAAAATAATAGCACGGAGCCATCATTGGGCTAGAGCAATAAGGAAGGATTTGTTTTTCAGGGGGGTATGCGCTGCAGGTTTCAGGCGGTTATCAAATCGCAGGCATAAAAAAACCCTGAATCTTGCGATTCAGGGTTTTCGGTATTTGGTGCCCAGAGACGGAATCGAACCGCCGACACGGGGATTTTCAATCCCCTGCTCTACCGACTGAGCTATCTGGGCAACGGGGCGCATTAAACTGGTTTTTCAGGGGGTCGTCAACAAACTTTTCAAAAAAAATTTAATTATTACCGTCGCTTACGATCCGCCCCCCGAGAAATCGGGATTATTCAGCCGGCGGCACGTAGCCGTCAGCCTTGGCGTATTCCTCGCCGGAGAAGTACTTGTCCATCTCGCCCTGAAGATATTTGCGGTCTTCGGCGTTCATCATGTTCAGGCGTTTTTCGTTGATCAGCAGGGTCTGGTGCTTTTGCCAGTCGGCCCAGGCCTTGGCCGAGACATGGTCAAAAATGTCTTGGCCTTTTGCGCCCGGGAAGGGAGCGCGTTCCAGGGCGGGCAATTCTTCTTTGTACTTGCGGCACATGATGGTGCGGGTCATGACAATTCTCCTGCGTTCAATACGGCGGCCGCGCGTTCGAGCAAGGTTTTGACCGGGGCGGCAAGGCCCAGGCGCGGCGGGGTGGCGAGGTTATACCAGAGCCAGTCGGCCTCGGCCACGTGATGGCCGGCCTCCTGGACATGGACCAGCCAGGGTTCGATGGACAATTGAAAATGGCTGAACGTGTGCACCAGGCTCGGTAGCGCCTGTTGGATGCCCAGTTCCAGCGAGTGTTGCGCGGCCAGATGGTGCAGGTCGTCGAGGTCATCGAGCTCCGGCAAACTCCAGAGACCGCCCCACAGGCCCGTGGAAGGCCGCCGGTAAAGCAGAACCGCGCCTTCGCCGTTGGCGAGCATCGGCATCAGCGTGCGCTTCTGTGGCACGGTTTTACGCGGTTTGGGGATGGGGTAGCGGGTTTCCAGGCCGAGCATGTGCGCTTCGCAGCCCTTTTCCAGCGGGCAGAGCAGGCAACTCGGTTTGCTGCGCGTACACAGCGTGGCGCCCAGGTCCATCATCGCCTGGGTGTAGGCGTTGACCCGATCATGCGGCGTAAAGCGCTCAGCGTTCGCCCATAGCTGTTTGGCGACCTTCGGCTCCCCCGGGTAACCCTCTTGCGCAGTAAAGCGCGCCAGGACGCGTTTGACGTTGCCATCGAGGATCGGCGCCCGCAGGCCCATGCTCAGGCTGGCGATGGCACCCGCCGTCGACAGGCCGATGCCGGGCAATTCAACCAGTTTTTCAACGTCGCGGGGAAACTCGCCAGCGTAGTCAGCGACAACAATCTTCGCGGTCTTCTGCAGATTGCGTGCGCGAGTGTAGTAACCCAGGCCGGTCCACAGGTGCAGCACTTCGTCTTCCGGCGCTGCGGCCAGGGCTTCGACCGTCGGCAACGAAGCCATGAAGCGGTCGAAGTAATTCAACACGGTGCTGACCTGGGTTTGCTGCAACATGATTTCCGAGACCCACACCCGATACGGGGTGATGCCCTGTTGCCAGGGCAAATCGTGGCGGCCGTGGCGGTCGTACCAATCCAGCACCGCCGTTGAAAACTGCTCGGCTTTCATCGCTTGAACAGCCCCTTCAATGCGTTTTTCAGTTCGGGACTGACCTTGTCGCCCAGCTTCTCGTCGATTTTTTCGCTGATCTTGTCGCCCGCCATTTTGCTCGCGACCTGACCCATGCGTTCGTTATCCAGACGGCAGGCCTTGGCACCAAGTTCCAGCGGACCCCGGCAACGCAGTGGCCACTCGACACCGACAAACTTGTCGCCGACCTGGCAAGCCGGGTCCGGCATGGCGCTGGTGTCGCCTTCGACGATGATGCCCACGCGGTAATCCATGCCCAGCACGCGCAGGTCGACGTCACCGTCGCCATTCACGGTCATGCCCGGGATGCGTACTTTCAGGTCCGGGTTGCTGGCCACGCCGTTACGGAAGGTCAGGTTGCCCTTGAGTTCCTGGAACGGCGTGTCCTTGCCCCGAGGCTCGCCGCTGAGGGTTTTGCGATTCAGGGTGGCGATGCCTTTGCACAGCTGTTGCTCAAGGTTGGCATTGAGCAGCACGCCGTTGTTGATGACGAAACTGGCGGTGCCGTTGAGGCTGTCGATCAGCGCTTTCTGGCTGTTACCGCTGCCGGTCAGCGCACTGTTGAGCGTCACCAGGCCTTTGACCGGTGGATTCTTGCCCTGGCTTTCGAGGATTTTTTCCACTGGCACTTTGCTGATGCGCGTCTGCATGTTCAGCGCAGGAACCTGCTGGCGCACATCGAGGGTGCCCTTGGCTTCGAAGTTGCCTTCGTACAGATCGCCGCGCAGGTTCTCCAGGGTCAGCAGGCCGCCCTGGCCGGAGGCCTTGAGCGCCGCGTTGTTGATCGGCAGCTTGTCGAGGGTCAACTGGCCAAAGGTCAGGTCGGCGTCCACGTCGAGCTTGCTCAAGCGCTCGACCGGCAGCAGGCGTTCGGTGCTCCAGGCTGTCTTGGTCGGCGACTCCGGCAGCGGTGTGCTGCCCGCGCCGGCCATGGCGTCGGCCTCGGTGCTGGCGACTTCGGCCTGACGCACTTGTGTCGCGCTGTTGGCTTCGGCGGATTTGGGTGGCAGATAGCGGTCGACGTTGAACGTGTCCGCCTTGAGGGCCGCGCGCAGCGATTGCTTGGCGAAGTCTTCGACAGCGATTCGGCCGCTGAAGGTGCTGTCATCGATTTTCAGGTTGATGTTGTCGAACGACACGCTGGTCGGCGTGCCGGCCACACGGCTGACCAGTTCGACTTTGCTCAGGCTGCCTTCGGCCATCGCTGGCAGTTTCTGGCCGATGCTGTCGACAAATTTCGCCAGGTCGAACTGGGCAATCGAAATGCCGCCACTGATCTGTGGGGTCTTGTCGAGGTCGTTGACCTTGAGCTCACCCAGTGCGCGCAGTTGGTTGGCGGAAATCTTGATGCCGGTCCATTCGGCGACGTTCGCCGCCTTATCCAGCAGCAATTGCCCTTGCGCCGCGAAGGTCATGGTCTTGCCCTGCAGCGGATCCCCTGCGACTTCGCCGGACAGTTTCATGTCTTCAAACTTGTAGCGCTGCAAGGCGCGTTCGAAACGCAGCTCGCCATTGAGCTCGGTGCGCACTCGCAGAACCGGTTGGTTGGTGCCCAGGAACGCGGTGAGTTTGACGGGAATATTGGTCGAGTCGTGGACCGGACCGGTGCTGAGCTGAATGCTCTCGGCGCTGAACTGCTTGCCCGTCTGCTCGTCGTTGTACTCAACGCGGGCGTTGTTGACGGTCAGGCTGTCGATGTCCAGACGAACGGGCTGGGCCGGTTTTTCCACTTGAACGGTGGTTTCCGGTGCCGGTTCGCCAGGAGTGGCCGGTGTCGTGGCCGCAGTGGCTGGCGCCGGGACCTTGCCGACGTCCTGCCAGTTGCCATGGCCGTCCTTGTCGCGGGTCAGGCGCAGGTTCAGGCCTTCGACGCGGACATCGCTCATTTGCACTTCGCGGCGCAGCAGCGGCAACACGCGCACCGACAGGCCGAGCATCTGCAAGTCGGCAAACGGCTCTGTCGGTTTGACCAGGGTCGCAACACTGGCGTCGTGCAACTCCAGGCCCAGCCACGGGAACAGGCTCCAGCCGATGTCGCCATTGAGCGTCAGCTCGATGTGGGCCTTGTCGCGGGCAATCTGGCGAATCTCGTCTTTATAGTCGTTGGGATCGAAGAGGTGGGTCAGGGCAAAGCCCAGCGCCACAATGATCAGCAACAGCCCGAGAAGTACCAGACCCAGGATTTTGCCGAACGCTTTCATGGGCGAGTCCTTGTAGTTAGTCAAATTCGAAATTTAGCCGGGGAGTATAGCGCTCCAATGCGGACGACCGGTCAGGCGATCACGCTGGTAACACATCCAGCGGCAGTTTCAGCTTGGCCGCCAGCGCCTGGGCTTCGAGATGCCCGGCGGGAGCCAGCAGGCGCAGGGTGGCGCCCGAATCAGAGGCCAATTTCTGCGCTTCGCTCACCAGCCGCTCGGCGACACCACGGCGTCGGGTAATTTTTCGTACGCAAAGTTGGGACAAGTGCCAAACGTCCTGGTGCCGTTGCAAACGCGCTGCGCCCAGCAGTCGATCATTGAAGCGTCCGGCGATCAGCGAACCGTCCCGCAAACAGCTTTCGATCAGCTGTACATCCCCGGAAAACGGGGCGTACAGCCAGTCCGGAGCGTCGCGGTAAATCTTCTGCAGATCTTGCTGATCCTGATAAGTGACCTCGTTCAGCGGTTCGACAATGATCGGCATGGCGTCTCCTTAAAGAGGTACGAGAACAGATGACTTACAAAAGGTGATATCAGTTTGGTTTTTCTGTCACGTGCAAATGGTAACCTTTGCCCGTTCGTCCGTCCCGCTGCGACCCGATGTCGCACAAAAAGGCACTTCACTCAACAAAACGGTCATGCGTGCGCATAAAGGCCGGGGGTGAGGAGTGGCTGGCGAACCCTACTAATAATTGGGGGATACACAATGACTACAAGCCTCGCGGCGGACGGCCTCTACGCCGGCCAGCCTGCGTTCCTGTCCAAGGAACGCATCATCGCCAAGCCCGGTTTCAACCGCTGGCTGGTACCACCGGCCGCGTTGGCCATCCACCTTTGCATCGGCATGGCCTACGGCTTTTCGGTGTTCTGGTTGCCACTGTCCAAAGCCTTGGGTGTGACCAAACCGGTGGCTTGTGCGCCGGACATGAGCTTTATCTCGCAAGTATTCTCGTCGCAATGCGACTGGCCGATCTCGATGCTCGGCTGGATCTACACCCTGTTCTTCATCTTCCTCGGCTGCTCGGCAGCGATCTGGGGCGGCTGGCTGGAACACGCCGGGCCGCGCAAGGCGGGCGTTGTATCGGCGCTGTGCTGGTGCGGTGGTCTGCTGATTTCTGCGCTGGGGATCTATACCCACCAGATCTGGCTGATGTGGGTCGGCTCCGGGGTCATTGGCGGTATCGGCCTGGGGTTGGGCTATATCTCACCAGTGTCGACGTTGATCAAGTGGTTCCCGGACAAGCGTGGCATGGCGACCGGCATGGCGATCATGGGGTTCGGTGGTGGCGCGATGGTCGGTGCTCCGCTGGCCGCAGCCCTGATGGGCCATTTCGCTTCGGCAGAAAGCGTGGGCGTGTGGCAAAGCTTCCTGGTGATGGCCGCGATCTACTTCGTGTTCATGATCGGTGGCGCACTGTCCTACCGCGTTCCGCCAACCGGCTGGAAGCCTGAGGGCTGGACCGCTCCGGCGAAAAAAGCCTCGAATGCGATGATCACTCACCGTCACGTTCACGTGAATGTGGCGTGGAAAACTCCGCAGTTCCGTCTGGTGTGGCTGGTGCTGTGCCTGAACGTATCCGCCGGCATCGGCATTCTTGGCATGGCGTCGCCGCTGTTGCAGGAAGTGTTCGGCGGTAAATTGATCGGTGTGGACCTGCCATTCGGTCAACTGGACGCCGGGCAATTGGCTTCGATTGCGGCGATTGCTGCCGGTTTCACCGGTTTGCTGAGCCTGTTCAATATCGGTGGCCGGTTCTTCTGGGCCTCGTTCTCGGACTACCTGGGTCGCAAAAACACCTATTTCGTGTTCTTCGCCCTCGGTTTCGCGCTGTACGCGTTGATCCCGAACCTCGGTCATCTGGGCAACGTTGCGCTGTTCGTGGCCGCGTTCTGCATCATCCTGTCGATGTACGGCGGTGGTTTTGCGACGGTCCCGGCGTATCTGGCGGATCTGTTCGGTACGCAAATGGTCGGTGCAATCCACGGTCGTCTGCTGACGGCATGGGCCGCGGCGGGCGTGTTGGGTCCGGTGTTGGTGAACTACCTGCGTGAGTATCAGCTGAGCATCGGCGTTGAACGTGCCGCCGCTTACGACATCACCTTGTACATCCTCGCGGGCCTGCTGGTGCTGGGTTTCCTGTGCAACCTGCTGGTGCGTCCAGTGGCCGACAAGTACTTCATGACCGACGCTGAACTGGCTGCCGAACAGGCGCTGGGCCACGACAAGGGCGCTGACAGCAGCACCGTGCTGGAGTGGAAAGCTGCGCCGGGCTCCAAGCCTTTGGCGATTGCTGCATGGCTGGTGGTGGGTATTCCGTTGGCGTGGGGTGTTTGGGTGACCTTGCAGAAAACTGCAGTCCTCTTCCACTAAGTAAACGCAGTACCCCTGTAGGAGTGAGGCCGGCTTGCCGGCGATAGCGGTCTGACAGTCGACAGAAATGTTGAATGTGAGGGCCCTATCGCCGGCAAGCCGGTCTCACTCCTACAGTTGTTTTGGGGTGTCCAAAATGGCTTGTATGGACATGTCTATCCCCGACAGCACGGGATTCTATCCGTCAGCCATATCACGTCTCGTGTTTCTGTTTCGGCCCCGCGCCCCTATAATGGCTGCCTTTTTCGCCCAATGATTTTGCGGAGCTGGTGATGGCCGAACGTAAGGCGTCAGTCGAGCGCGACACTCTGGAAACCCAGATCAAAGCCTCGATCAACCTGGATGGCACCGGAAAGGCCCGATTTGATATCGGTGTTCCTTTTCTTGAGCACATGCTGGACCAGATCGCCCGTCACGGGCTGATCGACCTGGATATTGTCAGCAAGGGCGACCTGCATATCGACGACCACCACACGGTGGAAGACGTCGGTATCACCCTGGGTCAGGCCTTCGCCAAAGCCATCGGCGACAAGAAAGGCATCCGTCGCTACGGCCACGCCTATGTGCCGCTGGATGAAGCGCTGTCGCGCGTGGTGATCGACTTCTCCGGCCGCCCCGGCCTGCAGATGCACGTGCCGTATACCCGCGCTACCGTCGGTGGTTTCGACGTTGACCTGTTCCAGGAATTCTTCCAGGGCTTCGTCAACCACGCCCTCGTCAGCCTGCACATCGACAACCTGCGTGGCACCAACACCCACCACCAGATCGAAACCGTGTTCAAGGCTTTCGGCCGCGCCCTGCGCATGGCCGTCGAGCTCGATGACCGCATGGCCGGTCAGATGCCATCGACCAAAGGCGTTCTGTAATGCAGACGGTCGCGGTTATCGATTACGGCATGGGCAACCTGCACTCGGTGGCCAAGGCCCTCGAGCACGTCGGTGCCGGCAAGGTCTTGATCACCAGCGATGCCGACGTGATTCGCGAAGCTGACCGGGTGGTGTTTCCCGGCGTCGGCGCGATTCGCGATTGCATGGCGGAAATTCGTCGCTTGGGCTTCGATTCGCTGGTGCGTGAAGTCAGCCAGGACCGCCCGTTCCTCGGCATCTGCGTGGGCATGCAAGCCTTGCTCGACAGCAGTGAAGAGAACGACGGCGTCGACTGCATCGGCCTGTTCCCGGGCGCGGTGAAGTTCTTCGGCAAGGACCTGCATGAAGGTGGCGAACACCTGAAAGTCCCGCACATGGGCTGGAACGAAGTGAAACAGAAGGTGAGTCACCCGCTGTGGCACGACATTCCGGACCTGGCGCGTTTCTACTTCGTGCACAGCTACTACATCGCCGCCGGCAATGCACGGCAGGTGGTCGGTGGCGGTCACTACGGTGTCGATTTCGCCGCGGCGCTGGCCGATGGTTCGCGTTTCGCCGTGCAGTTCCACCCGGAGAAGAGCCATACCCATGGCCTACAATTGCTGCAGAACTTCGCCGCGTGGGATGGTCGCTGGTAAATGGCCGTCAAGAAAACGAAGCCACCGATCCTGACCCTCACTCCTGAACAGGAGAACGAGGCCAACCAGAAGATCAAACGCTTCATGGAGGATCGCTTCGAACTGGACCTGGGTTCGTTCGAAGCGGCCGAAATCCTTGAACTGTTTACCCGTGAAATTGCTCCGCATTATTACAACAGGGCGATTTTCGATGTGCAGACGCACCTCAAAGAGAGGTTCGAAAGCATCGAAAGCGACTTGTGGGCGCTCGAGAAAAACTGATTTCCGAGCGAAGCTGAACACTCGAATTTGAAGGTTTGCCAGATGCTGATTATTCCCGCTATCGATCTCAAAGACGGTGCCTGTGTTCGTCTGCGCCAGGGCCGCATGGAAGATTCCACGGTGTTCTCCGATGACCCGGTGAGCATGGCTGCCAAGTGGGTGGAGGGCGGTTGCCGTCGTCTGCATCTGGTCGACCTGAACGGCGCCTTCGAAGGCCAGCCGGTCAACGGCGAAGTGGTCACCGCGATTGCCAAGCGCTACCCGAACCTGCCGATCCAGATCGGTGGCGGTATCCGTTCCCTGGAAACCATCGAGCACTACGTGAAAGCGGGCGTGAGCTACGTGATCATCGGCACCAAAGCTGTGAAAGATCCGGCTTTCGTGGCTGAAGCCTGCCGTGCATTCCCAGGCAAAGTGATCGTCGGTCTGGACGCCAAAGACGGTTTCGTCGCCACTGACGGTTGGGCGGAAATCAGCACCATTCAAGTGATCGACCTGGCCAAGCAATTCGAAGCCGATGGCGTGTCCGCGATCGTTTATACCGACATCGCCAAAGACGGCATGATGCAGGGCTGCAACGTACCGTTCACCGCCGCGCTGGCCGCTGCCACGCGCATTCCGGTGATCGCGTCCGGTGGTATTCACAACCTCGGCGATATCAAGTCGCTGCTCGACGCCAAGGCGCCCGGCATCATCGGCGCGATCACCGGCCGGGCGATCTACGAAGGCACCCTCGACGTCGCTGAAGCGCAAGCTTTCTGCGATTCGTACAAAGGCTGAGGACTGACCATGGCGCTGGCCAAACGCATCATCCCTTGCCTGGACGTGGACAACGGCCGGGTCGTCAAAGGTGTGAAGTTCGAGAATATTCGCGACGCCGGTGACCCGGTGGAAATCGCTCGTCGCTATGACGAGCAGGGTGCTGACGAGATTACCTTCCTCGACATCACCGCCAGCGTCGACGGTCGCGATACCACGCTGCATACCGTGGAGCGCATGGCCAGCCAGGTGTTCATCCCGCTGACCGTGGGCGGTGGCGTGCGTACCGTGCAAGACATCCGCAACCTGCTGAATGCCGGTGCGGACAAGGTCTCGATCAACACCGCTGCAGTGTTCAATCCGGAATTTGTGGGCGAGGCGGCGCAACATTTCGGTTCGCAGTGCATCGTGGTTGCCATCGATGCGAAGAAGGTCTCCGGCCCGGGCGAAACCCCGCGCTGGGAAATCTTCACCCACGGTGGCCGCAAGCCTACCGGCCTCGATGCCGTCGAGTGGGCGAAGAAGATGGAAGGCCTGGGTGCCGGTGAAATCCTGCTGACCAGCATGGATCAGGACGGCATGAAAAACGGCTTCGACCTTGGCGTGACTCGCGCTATCAGCGATGCGTTGGGTATTCCGGTGATCGCCTCCGGCGGCGTCGGCAACCTGCAGCATTTGGCCGACGGCATTATCGAAGGTCACGCCAGTGCAGTTCTGGCCGCGAGTATTTTCCACTTCGGCGAATACACCGTGCAGGAAGCCAAGGCTTACATGGCCCATCGCGGCATCGTGATGCGGTGAAGGCCCGTGGCCCGGAGAAGATGTTCCGGGCCTATGTTATGGATTAATCTGGGCGTTGGATGACGCAGCCTTATGAATCCCTGTCACGGGGCTCAGTAAGTCGGTCCTCGGTTCGGAAGCCTGTCCCGATTTGTCATAAGCAATGGAGCAGAGCTTCCCTGGAAGCTCCTCGCTATCAATCCAGAAGTCCATGTCCATGTCGTCGACGTATTTCTCAGGTTGATGACAGTCTGTTGTTGCTGCTGGACCAAATTTGATGGAATAGGTCCTATAGGGCTCTGCTGTTTTCGCCAGTGTCACATTGACGTCGCCCTTGATCGATAAATCGGGTGGCGAGGTTGGCTTGTTCTCCAGAACCTCGACCGGCAGGGACAGCGCATTTTTCAGAAGCCCTGATTCAGGTTCTTGCGCCAAGGAATCAACACCGAGAATGCAAAGAAAATAGAATCCGGGCTCCGTGCCTATCTCGGAATTGATGAAGGTATCAATTGAGCTTACGGCATCGCTGTAGTGATGGGGGCTCTCACAGTCCATTGCCGTGCGGACGCTTTTATGACGGTAAAAAGCAGTACTTATTGAAAATCGATAGTTCCACGTAGGGATGGCAATCGAACCGTTATCCTGCTGTTTGACCCTTTTGTATCTTTCCAGCTTATTCGCGTCCGTGTCGACGGTGAACGCCGGATAGAGCTGGCAAGACGACGGTGGGTTTTTAGCAATGCGGCCCTGCAAGAAGCACCCGTTGAGAAATGCCGTCGGGTTGCCGTACACATTCCCCGGCACAGCCAGATAGACATTTCCAACAGGTGTGCAGGGGGCATGATCGCGGCATGGAATGATGCTGTCATCAAAGTTCCCCGTTCCTATGACGCCTACGATCTCATTGGAGTATCGATCCAGTAAGGGGCTTCCAGAGCTGCCTCCCCGGATATCCTGACAGCGAGTCATAAACGTGTTTCGCCATACCCATGCACCTTCAACAATCTCCAGAGCGGGTTGTAAGGTGCAGGCGGCCATGCGCAATATGACGTCCTCAAAGCCTGTAGGGGCGCCCACGATCAACACATCGGTGTCGTTCGCCGGTGTATCCCGGGCCAGTTTCAACGGTTGTATGCCCTCATCGATGAGCTTTTGAAGGCTGACTTCCAGTTCAACGATAGCCAGATCAACGCCTTGCATGCTCCGCCATACCACCGCTTTCAACGGATAAGATTTGAATCCGGGAATGTCGGCGAAGAAATTGAACTGCATGGTTCCGCTTACCGGCTTGTCCGTTACGATGTTTCCGTTGGTCAATTCGATGCAGTGTCCAGCGGTGAGCACGTAAGCGGGAGTCGGTGGGGATGCCAGTTCATCGCGCGTGTCCAGAAGCGTTGCGGTGCATCTGGCACCATTGATTTCCAGGCGTCCGATACCTTGCCAGTGGTCCTGCGAACCATCGATGTTTTTAAGAACCCTGGAAGCAGCGAGATTTTGCAGGTTTTCTCCATAATCTCTGGTATCAGCGAAGCACGGTAGACATAGCGAACACAATGCGCTGATAAAAAGTACGGGGATCGAATTCATTGAATGGTGCCTCTGATTAATTATGTAAAACCGGCCTGTCGCCGGGTATTAGCAATTAATCAGGTGAGGCTGGGTGAAGGGCGGTAACTATCTACCACAGTGACTGTGACACTCATTTTGTTTGCGATGTCGATAAGGCTGTTATTAAAAGGCCAGTAGACAGTGTGGCGAGCTCAAGGCACTCTTGGGTACGCCATGGATTTCGGTAGCCAGACATGCTTAAACGCCTTCTTCTTATCCTCGCCAGCGCTTCTCTATTGCTCATCAATGGGGTGCGCGCCGAAGAAAGTCCCGACACCGACCTGGTGTTGCTGACGGAAAACTTCCCGCCGTACAACATGGCGAAGAACGGCAAAAACTTCGCTCAGGACGAGAACATTAATGGCATCGCCGTGGACATCGTCCGCGAGATGTTCAAACGTGCCGACATCACCTACAGCCTGACCCTGCGTTTCCCCTGGGAGCGCATCTACAAACTCGCGCTGGAAAAACCCGGTTATGGCGTGTTCGTGATGGCGCGTTTGCCCGACCGCGAGAAGCTCTTCAAATGGGTTGGCCCGATTGGTCCGGATGACTGGATCATGCTGGCCAAGGCTGACAGCAAGATCAGCCTTGAAACGCTGGATGACGCGCGCAAATACAAGATTGGCGCGTACAAGGGTGATGCGATTGCCGAGACGCTGGGCAAGCAGGGGTTGAATCCGATCGTTGTGCTGCGCGACCAGGACAACGCGAAGAAGCTGGTCAATGGCCAGATTGATCTGTGGGCCACGGGCGACCCGGCCGGGCGTTATCTGGCGCGGCAGGAAGGCGTGAATGGTCTGAAAACGATACTGCGTTTCAACAGCGCCGAACTGTATCTGGCATTGAACAAAGACGTGCCGGACGAAATGGTCGCCAAGCTTCAGGCCGCGCTGGATCAGCTGCGCAAGGAAGGCAAGGTGGACGAGATCATGGCGCGGTATCTCTAAGACCCAGTGATCAAAATGGGGGAGCGGCGGTGTGACGGATTACCGGTAAACGCCATCCTTGCCATGGGCGGCCGTCGCGCGGTTACCCCGCACGCTGATCATCTGCTTGATATCAATCCACTCAATCCCCTGCGCCTTCAGCTTCGGCAGCTCGCGTTCCAGTACCGCCAGTGTCTGCGGATACGGATGCCCGATCATCACCGCCGAACCCTGCTTGCGCGCCAGGCTGATCGCTGTCTGTAGCTGCGTGAAGATTGCCGCCTCGGTGCGCTCATCATCCAGAAACACATCCCGCGAAACACTCGCCAACCCGATCTTCTGCGCCTCGGCGGCAGCAACGGTTTGCGCGCTGGTACGGCTGTCGACGAAGAACTTGTGCCGTTGCTGCAAGTCCGCCATCAACCAGACCATGGCCGGTTGCTGTGCGGTCATGCGGCTGCCCATGTGATTGTTGATGCCCGCGGTGTAGGGCACGACCTTGAATGCCGCGTCGAGGCGCCTCTCAAGTTCTTCGATGGGCAGATCGGGATGCCAGGCGAACGGCCCCGTGGCCGGGTCCATCGGCATGTGCAGGATGACGATCTTGCCGGCGCGATGGGCTTCGCGGGCGAACTCGGTGGCGTGGGGCGTGTCGGGCATGATCGCCGTGGTCACCGGGCCGGGCAGGGCCAGCACGCGGCGATCCTGGGGCAGGTTCTGCCCCAGGTCATCGATGATCAGGCTGAGATACGCTTTTTGAGGGGCCGTCTCGACGGGGGCTGCGTGAGCAACACCCGTCAGGCAGAGCAATAAACCCAGGATAAACCGCTGGAACATCTCAGCGGCCGGACGTGATGCTCAACCCTTTGAGCAGGCTCAAGGCCTGGGCCAACTGGTAATCATCATCCTGTGGCATGGCCTTGGCTTTGCTGGAACTGGTCGGCTTGTCGGCGCCGCCGTTGCCATTGCCCAAGTGGCCTTGCAGGTCGGCTTCCTTGAAGTACTCGCCGTCCTGCTCGTTGGTGATCTTTGCCTTGCGCACTTCGATGTCCGGAACAATGCCCTGGGCCTGAATCGAGCGGCCGTTCGGCGTGAAATACAACGCCGTCGTGATCTTCAGCGCGCGATCGTTGTTCAGTGGCAGTACGGTTTGCACCGAGCCCTTGCCGAAACTGGTGGTGCCCATCAGCACAGCGCGTTTCTGATCCTGCAAGGCACCGGCGACAATCTCGGACGCCGAGGCACTGCCGCCGTTGATCAGCACGACCATTGGCACGGCTTCGCTTTCGTCCTTGCCGGTCGCGGAGAAGCGCAGCTCGGAGTTGGCGATACGGCCCTTGGTGTAGACGATCAGGCCCTTCTTGATGAAGTGGTCGACCACTTCCACCGCGGCCTGCAGCACGCCGCCAGGGTTGTTACGCAGGTCGAGGATGATGCCGTTGAGCTTCTTGCCGTTTTCCTTGCGCAGCTTGGCGAGGGCCTGGGAGACCTCTTCGCCGGTCTTGACCTGGAATTGCGTGATGCGGATGTAGCCGTACCCGGATTCCAGCAATTGCGACTTCACGCTCTTCACTTGAATGATGGCGCGGGCCAGGGTGACGTCGAACGGCGTGCCGCCATCGCGCACCAGGGTCAGGGTGATTTTCTGGCCGATCTTGCCGCGCATCTTGTCCACGGCTTCGGTCATGCTCTGGCCGCGAGTCGGCTGGCCGTTGATCTTGACGATGAAGTCGCCGGCTTGAATACCTGCCTTGGAGGCGGGGGTGTCATCGATCGGCGAAACCACCTTGATGAAACCGTCTTCGGCGCCGACTTCGATGCCCAGGCCGCCGAATTCACCGCTGGTGCTTTCCTGCAGTTCGGCGAAATCTTCCGGGCCCAGGTAGGCGGAGTGCGGATCGAGGTTGCTGAGCATGCCTTTGATGGCGTTTTCCAGCAGGGTCTTGTCGTCCACCGGCTCGACATAAGCGGCTTTGATCCGGTCCATGACCTCGGCAAAGGTGCGCAATTCTTCCAGCGGCAACGGCGCCTTGGTCGTCGCGGCAGTGCCCGCAGGCGCGACTGCCGGGGCCGGTTGAGCGGCGAACGCCAGAGGCGCGCCGATCACCAGGGCGATCGTCAGGGCCAGCGAGGTAAGGCGGGACAAATGCAGCATGTCTAACGAACTCCTGAAATTAGGTAGCGTGCTTATCCTTGCGCGCGACACCATTGCGCCGGATCACTCGGGTGACCCTGCTGACGAATTGCGAAATACAGCGCTGGTGTGTCCTGCCCGCCGCTGTTACCGACAGTGGAGATGGACTCACCGGCTTTTACCACGTCACCCGCAGACTTGAGCAGCGTCTGGTTGTGACCATAAAGACTCAAAAAACCGTTGCCGTGGTCGAGAATCACCAGCAGCCCGGCGCCACGCAACCAGTCTGCAAACACCACGCGACCACCATGCACGGCATGCACCTGGCTGCCGGCGGAGGCGCTGATCATCACGCCGTCCCACTTGGTGCGGGCATCGTCGCCACGGGATTCGCCGAAGCGTGCCAACAGTCGACCATCAACCGGCCAGGGAAGTTTTCCCCGGGTTGACGCGAAAGGGCCGCCAAAGGTCTCGCCGGAACTTGAAACCAGGGCGCCAGGTGTCGATTTAACCGGTTTGCGTGGGGCGTCGGTGTTCTCTGCGTCTGCAGCCGCCTGGGCCTCACGTAAACGCTTTTTTTCGGCTTCCTGCTGGGCGATCAGCGCTTTTTTCCGCGCTTCTTCTGCCTCACGGGCCTGGCGAGCCAAGGTTTCTTCAATGGTTTTAAGGACTTTAGACAGGTCTGCCTGATCCTGCTCGCGGGATGCCAGTTTCTGGTCGCGCGCCTTTACGTCGTCGTTGAGCTTGGCCAGGACTTGCTGGCGTTCCTTGCGGACTTTATCGAGCTCATCGCGCTGGGTGTCGAGGCTGCTCTTCTGCACCAGCAACTGCGCCTGTTGGGCGTCGATGTCTTTTTCGACATTGGTCAGTTGGCGCAGGGTTTCGTTGAAATTCTTTAGCTGCTCCAGGCGGGCCTGGCTCAGGTAGTCGTAATAGGTGAGGGTGCGGGCGAATTTTTCCGGGTTCTGCTGATTGAGCAGCAGCTTCAGGTATTCCTCACGGCCGTTCTGATAGGCCGCCCGGGCCTGAATGGCGATCAGTCGTTGCTGTTCAGTGCGCGCGCTCTGGAGTTTTTTTTTCTCTGCATCGAGTCGCTGCAGCTCGGATTCGCTTTTCTTCAGTTCTTTTTGCAGGGCATCGACCTGCTTCTCGAGCTTGCCCATTTCGGTCTCGGTGCCTTTGAGTTCTTTCTGCACACCGGATTTTTCTTCCTGGAGCTTGCCCAGCAGTTTTTTCAGCTCGGCAATGTCCTGACGCGTGGCGTCCAACTGTTGTTGGGTTTGCTCGCGCTCGTCAGCAAAAGCCGGTTGGAGCAGGCAAGTCAGTGCAAGGGCTATCAGGACGCGGAGCATAGAGGCGGGCGACACCAGGGAAAGGGACGGCCTAGTATGCCCGCCAAGCGTGGCAAAAAAAATGCCCAATTGGGACTGTGTGATAACTGGACAAAAAAACACCCCAAAACCAATGTGGGAGCGGCGATGCGACGATTCGACTTGCTCGCTCCCACAGGGTTTCGGTTGTGTTCGAGCGAGCGGGTTACACCAGAATCGATGTCCCGGTCATTTCCGCCGGTTTTTCCAGGCCCATCAGCATCAGCATGGTCGGTGCCACATCCGCCAGTACGCCGCCTGCACGGACCTTGAGGTCACGCTTGCCGACATAGATGAACGGCACCGGCTCGGTAGTGTGCGCGGTGTGCGCCTGACCGGTGGCTTCATCAGCCATCTGCTCGACGTTGCCATGGTCGGCAGTGATCAGCGCTTCGCCACCGACCTTTTCCAGGGCTTCGACGATACGCCCGACGCACCGGTCCAGGCATTCAACCGCTTTCACCGCGGCATCAAACACGCCGCTGTGGCCGACCATGTCGCCGTTGGCGTAGTTGACCACGATCACGTCGTAACGCTGGTGTTCAATGGCATCAACGATGCGATCGGTCACTTCCGGCGCGCTCATCTCGGGCTGCAAATCATAGGTAGCGACTTTCGGCGACGGGATCAGGATGCGTTCTTCGCCCGGGAACGGTTCTTCACGACCGCCGGAGAAGAAGAAGGTCACGTGGGCGTATTTTTCGGTTTCGGCGATGCGCAGTTGCGTCTTGCCGTTTTTCGCCAGGTAATCGCCGAGCACGTTTTCCAGGCTGCCGGCGGCGAAGGCCGATGGCGCGGGAATGCTCGCGGCGTATTGGGTCAGCATGACGAAACCGGCCAGTTTCGGCTGACGGCTGCGTTCGAATTCCTTGAAACCGTCTTCGACGAACACGCGAGTCAGCTCTCGGGCGCGGTCGGCGCGGAAGTTCATGAACACCACGGCATCGCCGTCTTCGACCTTGACCGGCTCGCCGATGGAGGTGGCTGTGACAAACTCGTCGCTCTCGCCACGGGCGTAGGCGGCTTCCAGACCTTCCTGGGCGGTGGCGGCGTTGAACTCGCCTTTGCCGTCGACAATCAGGTTATAGGCCTGGGACACGCGGTCCCAACGGTTGTCGCGGTCCATGGCGAAGTAACGGCCGATGATGCTGGCGATCCGGCCTTTGCCCAGCGCCTGGAAGGTCGCGTCGAGCAGTTCGATGGACGACTGAGCGCTTTTTGGCGGCGTGTCGCGGCCATCAAGGAAGGCGTGCAGGTAGATTTTTTCAGCGCCGCGCTTGAACGCCAGTTCCGCCATGGCGATCAGGTGGTCCTGGTGGCTGTGAACGCCGCCATCGGACAGCAGGCCCATGAAATGCACGGCTTTGCCGGCGGCAACGGCTTTATCCACGGCGGCGCAAATGGTCGGGTTCTCGAAAAACTCGCCATCGCGGATCGATTTGGTCACGCGGGTGAAGTCCTGATACACCACACGGCCGGCGCCGAGGTTCATGTGGCCGACTTCAGAGTTGCCCATCTGGCCGTCCGGCAGGCCGACATCCATGCCGCTGCCGGAGATCAGGCCATTCGGTACGGTAGCCCACAAACGGTCCAGTACGGGCTTCTTCGCGGCAAAGATGGCGTTGGATTCAGGGCTCTCACTGTGACCGAAGCCATCGAGAATAATCAGGACCAAAGGTTTAGGCGTGGTAGTCATGGATTCCACTCGTGGCTGAGGTTAAAAGAGGGCGATTAAAAAGGGAGTGGCAAGTTTAGGACGTGTTGACCCTCAATTGCGAGTCGCGTTTGCCCTGTGAGCGTGCCAGGCAAGGCGCGGGACGTGGGTAAGGGTTGTTTCGTTGCCGAGTCCCGCAACGCAGCATGGCGCGCTCACAGGGCAAACCCGGAGGGTCACGCCCCGTAAAGCGCAATCCGTCGTTATTCGTCGTTCATTTGAAACGCCAAACCTCACTCCTCATGCCTAGTCTTGCGATTTACGGGGCGCGGCGCGACTCGCAATTGAGGGTCAACACGCCCTACAGCCAAGTTCCGGCCACGTCACCGCCGGACGGGGTTTGGCCCACCATAGTGGCTGTGTATACTGGCCGACATTTTAACGCCCTGGAACCTCCTTCGATGGTTGCTCACCTGATTGAATTTGCCACTAACCACTACATTCTTGTCGGTATCTTCGTCGTACTGCTGGCGGCGCTGATTGCCTATCAAATGCAAGGCGGCGGCCGTAGCCTGAGTACCGGTGAATTGACCGGGCTGGTCAACAAGGACGCAGGCGTCGTGATCGACATCCGTTCGAACAAGGACTTCGCCGCCGGTCACATCGTTGGCGCGTTGAACATTCCTCACGACAAACTGACCGCGCGCATCGGCGAACTGGAAAAGCACAAGGCCAAGACCATCATTCTGGTCGACGCCCTGGGCCAGACCGCCGGTACCCATGCCCGCGAACTGATGAAATCCGGCTTCACCGCCGCCAAGCTCTCCGGTGGTATTTCCAGCTGGAAGGGCGACAACCTGCCGTTGGTGAAGTGATATGAGCAACGTCGTCGTCTATTCCAGCGATTACTGCCCCTACTGCTCGCGAGCCAAGTGTCTGCTCGAGAACAAAGGCGTGGCCTTCGAAGAGATCAAGGTCGATGGCAAGCCGCAGGTGCGCGCCGCCATGGCTCAGAAAGCCGGACGTACGTCCGTGCCGCAGATCTGGATCGGCAGCACCCACGTGGGTGGTTGTGATGATTTGTTTGCCCTTGAGCGCGCCGGTAAGCTCGACGCCATGCTCAAGGCCTGAATACCTTCCCTATAAGACCCCAAGATCAGAAAGGATCTGAGATGACTGACCAACAGAACACTGCAGCTAGCGAAGAAGAAACCGCACCGCAATTCTCCTTGCAGCGCATCTACGTACGTGACTTGTCCTTTGAAGCCCCGAAAAGCCCGGCGATTTTCCGCCAGCAGTGGGAGCCGAGCGTCGGTCTGGATCTGAACACCCGTCAAAAGGCTCTGGAAGGCGATTTCCACGAAGTCGTGCTGACCTTGTCCGTGACCGTGAAAAACGGTGAAAACGGCGAAGTGGCGTTCATCGCTGAAGTGCAACAGGCCGGGATCTTCCTGATCAAGAACCTGGACGACGCTTCGATGAGCCACACCCTTGGCGCGTTCTGCCCGAACATCCTGTTCCCGTACGCTCGCGAAACCCTGGACAGCCTGGTCACCCGTGGTTCGTTCCCGGCCCTGATGCTGGCACCGGTGAACTTCGACGCGCTGTACGCACAAGAACTGCAACGCATGCAGGCGGCTGGCGAGACTCCGACCGTTCAATAAGCTGCGCTGCTGAAAATTGCGGGCGAGCCCGCTCCCACAGGATTGTGCAAAACCTGTGAGAGCGGGCTTGCCCGCGATTGTTTCTGTCAGGCAAAAATGATGGCCGGATTATTACTTGAACCCGAGTTGACGCCAGCCTTCATAAACGGCGACGGCCACGGTGTTCGACAGGTTCAGGCTGCGACAGCCTTCACGCATCGGCAAACGCAGGCGCTGGTCGCCGGGCAGGGCGTCGAGCACGTCAGCCGGCAGGCCTCGGCTTTCCGGACCGAACAGGAAGGCATCGCCCTCGGCGAAGCTGGCATCGTGGAACGGTCGCGAACCCTTGGTGGTGAAGGCGAACAACCGGGGATGGCCAAGGCTTTCCAGGCAGCTGGCGAGGTCGGCGTGGCGCTGCAGGGTGGCGTATTCGTGGTAGTCGAGGCCGGCCCGGCGCAGGCGCTTGTCATCCATCTCGAAGCCCAGCGGCTCGATCAAATGCAGGTGGCAGCCACTGTTGGCGCACAGCCTGATAACGTTGCCGGTATTCGGCGGAATTTCTGGTTGAAAAAGGATGACGTGAAACATGCACGGCTCCGAAGATAAAGATGACGGGCATTCTACGCCGCCAAAGGACCCCCGTTCGAAACTATTCCCGCGTGTGCTCGGTTCGTTGGCGATTGTCGGGATGATGGTGGGGCTGATGATTGGTCGCCTGACCGCGCCAGACCCGACGGTCTTGCAGCAAGTGGAGGTCACCAGCGACGGCCTGGTGGTGTGGTTCAACAACGAACCCAAAAGCCACGGCGAGTTTGTCGACGGTAGCCTCGCGCTGCTGTTCGAGGCTGAAGGCAAGGCGCAGAAAGGTCAGCTCAGACTCGACGATAAAAACGTCAACTGGCGAGTTCGTTTGAGTGATGGGGGGTTGTTGCTGTCGGTGGTGGCGGCCCGGCCACTGCAAGGCGAGTGGGCCGGAAGCGAGGTCAATGACCGCTGGCGACTGGAGATCCATCTCCGGGAGCAATAAAAGAGGGAATCCCCGGCCTGCCTGTACCAAGGTTCCCAAAACGGCGGGGCTCGCGCATTGCGTCGTGAGCCCGGTGTAAAGAAGGAACCCCTGACCTGCCTGTATCAAGGGCCCCAAAACGGGTGGGCTCGTCGCTTGTGCGGTGTGAGCCCGATGTAAAGAGGGGAATCCCCGGCCTGCCTGTACCAAGGTCCCCGAAACCGGGTAGTGAACTGAATCACTGAATGGACTATTGCAGGGGGCGTGCCAGTTTTTAACAAGTTGAAACAGAAAGCCGCGCTGAAACGTCGAAAGCCCCGTATTCCGGGGCTTTCGTGTTTTTTCGATAGGGGTTCGATTGCGAAAAGTGATGGGGTGATGGATCAGTGTTTGTGCGCGATTGCGGTTCACGGTGCATTCAGTCGGTGCACAGAGCTCTAAATGTAGGAGTCAGCCTGCTCGCGATTGGATTTGGCTGTTGATCGTTCCCACGCTCTGCGTGGGAATGCAGCCCGGGATGCTCCGCGTCCCCAGTTGAAGTGGACGCAGAGCGTCTATTGAGGCATTCCCACGCGGGAGCGTGGGAACGATCAGGTGAAGGGTTTAGCCCTCATCCCCCTCATCATCATCCCCACCATCCACCTTCATCCCCAGTTCCTTGATCTTGCGCGTCAGGGTATTACGCCCCCAACCCAACAAGACCGCAGCATCGCGGCGGCGGCCGGCGGTGTGTTTGAGGGCGGTCTCGATCATGATCCGTTCGAAAGCCGGCACGGCGGTGTCCAGCAGGCTCGACTGACCCCGCGCCAACGCCTGATCGGCCCACTGGCGCAGTGCTTGTTCCCAGTTGGTCACCGGCGCCGAATCCTGTGGCAGGCTCAGCAGTTCAGGCGGCAGGTCGCTGATGTGTACTTCGCGACCCGATGCCATCACCGTGATCCAGCGGCACGTGTTCTCCAGCTGACGGACGTTGCCGCCCCACGGCAAGTTCTTCAGGTATTCCTCGGTTTCGCTTTTCAGCAGCTTCGGCTCGACCGCCAGTTCTTGCGCGGCGCGGCTGAGGAAGTGCTTGGCGAGTGTCGGGATGTCTTCGCGACGGTCCGACAGGCGCGGAATGTGGATGCGGATCACATTGAGGCGGTGGAACAAGTCCTCACGGAACTTCCCGGCGTGCACCAGGGTTTCCAGGTTCTGGTGAGTGGCGGCGATGATTCGCACATCGACCTTCACCGGCACATGACCGCCAACGCGGTAGAACTCGCCGTCGGCCAGTACCCGCAGCAAACGGGTCTGGGTGTCGGCCGGCATGTCGCCGATTTCATCAAGGAACAGCGTGCCGCCATCCGCTTGCTCAAAGCGACCGCGACGCAGGTTGGCCGCGCCGGTGAACGCGCCTTTTTCGTGGCCGAACAGCTCGGATTCCATCAAATCTTTCGGAATTGCCGCCATGTTCAGCGCGATGAACGGCGAGGCCGCCCGTGGGCTGTGGCGGTGCAGGGCGTGAGCCACCAGTTCTTTACCGGTCCCGGATTCGCCGTTGATCAGCACCGTGATGTTGGAGTGGCTCAAGCGCCCGATGGCGCGAAACACTTCCTGCATCGCCGGTGCTTCGCCGATGATTTCCGGAGTACGGGTCAGGGCGACCGGGACTTCCAGGCCTTGCTGTTCCTGAGCGTGCTGATTGGCGCGCTTGACCAGGGAGACGGCTTCATCGACATCGAACGGCTTGGGAAGGTACTCAAACGCGCCGCCCTGATAGGACGCGACAGCGCTGTCCAGATCGGAGTGAGCGGTCATGATGATGACCGGCAACCGTGGGTGCTGTTCGCGAATCCGTGCCAGGAGGTCCAGGCCGCTGGCGCCCGGCATGCGGATGTCGGAGATGATCACGTCCGGTTGCTGGCGCGCCAGGCGGCTCATCACGCCATCGGCGCTGTCGAAGCTTTGCGTGGTCATGCCTTCCTGCTGCAAGGCTTTTTCCAGGACCCAACGGATAGAACGGTCGTCATCGACGATCCACACGGTTTCACTACGGCTCATGTCGATGTGGCTCCTTGTTCCAGTGGCAGAAAGATCGAGAAAGTGGTGTGGCCTGGGTGGCTGTCACATTCGATCAAGCCCTGGTGCTGGCTGATGATGTTCTGGGTAATGGCCAGGCCCAGCCCGGTACCGTCCGGGCGACCGCTGACCATGGGAAAGAAGATGGTTTCCTGAAGTTCCGCAGGAATGCCCGGACCGTTGTCGATGATTTCGATCTTGGTCACCAGGCGATGGCGCACGTGGCCGATGGTGAACTGGCGCATGGCGCGGGTGCGCAGGCTGATGCGGCCCAGGCGCAATTCGTTCTGGCTGCTGATGGCCTGCATCGCGTTGCGCACGATGTTCAGCACCGCCTGAATCATTTGTTCGCGGTCGATCAGCACGTCTGGAATGCTCGGGTCGTAATCGCGCACCAAGGTGATGCAGCCCTGGCTTTCCGCTTCCACCAGATGGCAGACGCGCTCCAGCACTTCGTGGACGTTGCACATGGCCAGCGACGGCAATTTGTTGGAGCCGAGCATGCGGTCGACGAGGTTTCGCAGGCGATCGGCTTCTTCAATGATGACGTTGGTGTAATCGCGCAGGCTTTCTTCCGGCAGTTCGCGGGCGAGCAGTTGCGCCGCGCCGCGAATCCCGCCCAGCGGATTCTTGATCTCGTGGGCGAGCCCGCGGACCAGCATCTTGCTGGTTTCCTGCTTCGACAACTGCGCCTCTTCCTTGGTGATCCGCAGCAGGCGGTCACGGGGATGGACTTCCAGCAACAGCATGGTGGCGCCGTTGGCCAGGATCGGCGTGACCGCGTAATCGACAGTCAGGGTCTGGCCGGTGAGGGCCGTGAGCATCGCTTCGCGTTTGGTGAACGGGTGCGCCTGCTCGACCGCCTGGCGCAGGGAATTCAGCGCCTCGGTGGATTCGGTGAACAACTCACTGATGAACTGCCCATGGCTGCGCTGGCCGCTGATGGCCAGCAGCATTTCCGCCGCCGGGTTCATGTACTCGAGGCGCAATTCGGCGTCGAGCAGGATGGTGGCGGTGGTCAGGTTGTCGAGTAGCAAGCGGTGTAGTGCGTCGCTAATGGTCATCAGGACCTCTTTTGGAGCGGAGCATGCGCGAGAAACAAGCGCTGATGCGGGGAAAATGCAAAAACCAAACCAAGGCTCCGAAAAGAAGCAATTAAGGCCTGAAACGGGCGTTTGACGCTCGTTTGCGTGGCGTTCTGCCAGCTTTCCCGGGTACTTTCGAACCAAAATGGGTTGCGATGTGGGTACGGTGCACCCTATTGCACCAATATAGTGCGCAAACCTGAACGGCGTTAGAACAAACGCAGGAACGGATTTTTTTCTTCTTCCGGTTTGTCTTCGAGGGGGCATTCCGGCCGTTGGCCGTAGTCGGCGAGGGTGCAGGGTTTGACCCGGCGTTGTTGCGCGAGTGAGGTGCGCAGCATGTGGAAGGGCTGGTTGGCGGTGCGTTCGACGGTGCGGCCTTGTTCGTCGAGGATTTCCACTGACAGGTTGTGGCTGCCGCGATCGATATTGGTCAGGGGAAATACAGGACTCAGGCCAGGTTCGGCGGTGGGTTGGCCGTCGAGTAGCAGGCGGTAGCGATGACCCGGTTGCAGGCGGGGTTCGTTGGTGACGCTGACGATAATTTCGCCGGCATTGCTGCGGATTGTCGCGTCTGGTTCTGGCACCAGTATGCGCAACAAGTCGTAGTGAAACAGCGGTTGCTCTTCGGGCGGATTCGCGGCAATCAGCGGCTTCGCAGCCGTGGGCTGGGCAGCCATGCGATTGCTGGTCGGCAGCGGTACGCGTTTGGCGTTGCCGTGCTGCGGCTGGTCGGTGAATGCGCGATTGCCTTGTGCGTCGAGATAAGTGAATACCTCTGCTGTCGCAGGGAAGGCGATCAAGCTGGCGATCAGCAGCCACAGCCTCACGGCTTGTGCACCCGTTGCACGGTGAATGTCACGGTCGGACTTTGCTGAAGGGCATCCTCGCCATCAACCACCTGTACCGCCAGGCTGTGCTCGCCGCGGTCGATGTTCACCAGTTGCAGGATCGGCACATTGCTTGATTGTCCATACGGTTGTCCATCCAGCAGCAATCTCAGCAGGTGCGGCGCTTTCAGGCGCGGTTTGATCAGGACGCTGACGGTGAAAGTGCCATTGTTGGCACGCAGGGCCTCTTCGGTGGGCAGGCCGGTCAGTTGCAGTACCTCATAGGTGCGGTGTGGCTGCTGATGGTTAACGGTATCGGTAGGCGGTGCGGGAAGCGGCGGGTGCTCAATATTATTGAGCGGCGGCAGTTCTACCGGTTGGGCCGTGACGCCATCGGGCGGTTGATTGCTGTAGGCAGTGTTGCCGTCGGCGTCGGTGTATTTGTAGATTTGGGCCATCACGGGAAAAACGAAGGACAGCAGCAAAAGCATTAAAAGTGGCTGCATTCAGACTCCCTGTGAGCAGCAAGGATTTACTCCGACAGTGGAATACCTTCGCTGCCAGCATAGAACACAATCAGCTCTACCGGTTCATCACCGGTGACCCCGCGATGGGCGATATCGACCATTTCCGCCACGGCTTCACCTTGTTTGACGCGTCTGGTCTGGCCGTTGTCCTTGTTCTCGATCATCAGCTCGCCGGAGAGGACATAGCCCGTATTGGGCATGGCGTGGGTGTGCCAAGGCAGTTGGGTGTTGGCGGGTATCTTGAGTCTGAGCACTGTCAGCTCGGGTGTCGCATCCGGGTAGCGAGCGTAAGGTGTGTCATCCCACGATCGGCTGCTTTTGAGCAGGACTTCTCGTTCGATTTCCATGGTGGTTGTGGTGCAGCTTTGAAGGGCGAGGGCGCAGAGAGCGACCAGTGATGTCTTTAGCGTAAGGGTTTTCATCGATCCATCCTTTGAGTTCGGGCAGAGGACAGGCTACGAGTCATTAAAAGTGGTTGATGCCGGACGATGCTGCGTGCGCCCGAGGAGATGGCGAATTTCATTGTGGGAAATTGCCCCAACAAAAAAGGCCTCCCGAAGGAGGCCTCTTTTTGTCACGCTGCGTGTCGCAGCGCTACCGGATCAGCAGCTGTAGTACAGCTCATATTCCAGTGGGTGTACGAAGGTGCGGACCTTGATTTCTTCTTCGCTTTTCAGAGCGATGTAAGCGTCGATGAAGTCATCGGAGAACACGCCGCCTTTGGTCAGGAACGCACGACCTTTGTCCAGCTCTTCCAGGGCTTCTTTCAGGCTGCCGCAAACTTGTGGGATCTCTTTCGCCTCTTCAGGCGGCAGGTCGTACAGGTTTTTGTCAGCAGCATCGCCAGGGTGGATCTTGTTCTGGATGCCGTCCAGGCCAGCCATCAACAGTGCAGCGAAGCCCAGGTACGGGTTGGCTGCTGGATCCGGGAAGCGGGCTTCGATACGGCGAGCGCGAGGGCTGGACACGTAAGGAATACGGATCGAAGCGGAACGGTTGCGAGCCGAGTAGGCCAGCATTACCGGTGCTTCGAAACCTGGGACCAGACGCTTGTAGGAGTTGGTCGACGGGTTGGTAAAGCCGTTCAGTGCCTTACCGTGCTTGATGATACCGCCGATGAAGTACAGGGCGGTGTCGGACAGGCCGGCATAGCCTTCGCCAGCGAAGGTGTTCTTGCCATCTTTGGCGATGGACAGGTGAACGTGCATACCCGAACCGTTGTCGCCGTACAGAGGCTTAGGCATGAAGGTCGCGGTGCGGCCGTATGCATCAGCAACGTTGTGTACGCAGTACTTCAGGGTTTGAACTTCGTCAGCCTTGGCAACCAGGGTGTTGAACTTCACGCCGATTTCGTTCTGGCCAGCAGTCGCCACTTCGTGGTGGTGAACTTCGATGACCAGGCCCATTTCTTCCATGGCGTTGCACATGGAGGTACGGATTTCGTGGTCGTGGTCGAATGGCGGAACAGGGAAGTAGCCGCCTTTGACGCCTGGACGGTGGCCACGGTTGCCGCCTTCCACGTCCTGGTCGGACATCCACGAACCTTGTTCGGAGAAGATTTTGAACATCGAGCCAGAGATGTCGGACTTGAACTTCACTTCGTCGAAGATGAAGAACTCAGGCTCCGGACCCACAAATACGGTGTCACCGATACCGGTCGACTTCAGGTATTCCTCGGCACGCTTGGCGATCGCACGTGGGTCGCGGTCGTAGCCTTGCATGGTCGAAGGCTCGATCACGTCGCAAACCAGGATCAGGGTCGGCTCTTCGGTGAACGGGTCGAGTACGGCAGTGCTGTCGTCCGGCATCAGGATCATGTCGGAGGCTTCGATGCCTTTCCAGCCAGCAATGGAGGAGCCGTCGAACATTTTGCCTTCTTCGAAGAAAGCGTCATCCAGCGCGTCGCGAGCCGGCATGGTCACGTGGTGCTGAGTGCCTTTGGTGTCCGTGAAGCGCAGATCAATCCACTTGACGTCATGATCTTTGATGAGTTGAACCGACTTCGACATAGTGTCCTCCGGGTGGCTTCGGGCTTAGTAGTGGATGCCCTTGGAATGTGGGTGATGCCGGCGCGAATACTCTGCCAAGGCAACCTGCCTCACAAGGGAGCAAATTGCATGCCAGTGCCCCACCATGGGTTTTTTGCCCCAATTTCACGCTTATAAAGGCACAAAGCGTCTTCAGGTGAAAAATCTCGCCCTACAATGTAGCGTTAAAATCCATAAATGACCTGTTTTGGTGCGCGCAAAACCTTCTGCACATTAACTGGTTAAACCTTGAGCAATTTCCGCTATAATCCGCGCCCCCCTTTTTCGGCTGGCCCAGCGCGCGCTGTTTTCATGAAACTAATCGTAAAAGTCTTCCCCGAGATCACCATCAAGAGCCGCCCGGTACGGATGCGTTTCATCCGCCAATTGGCTAAAAACATCCGCACCGTGCTCCGCGACCTGGACCCGGCCGTGGTGGTGAACGGTGTGTGGGACAATCTCGAGCTGGAAACCCGCGTCAGCGAGCCCAAAGCCCTGAAGGAGATGACCGAGCGCCTGAGCTGCATGCCGGGCATCGCGCATTTCCTGCAGGTCGATGAATACCCGTTGGGCGATTTCGACGACATCGTCGCCAAGTGCAAGCAGCACTTCGGTGAGTCCCTGGCCGGCAAGATCTTCTCGGTGCGCTGCAAGCGTGCCGGCAAGCACGAATTCAGCTCGATGGACGTCGAAAAATACGTCGGCAGCCAACTGCGTCGTCAGTGCGGCGCCGCCGGAATCTCGCTGAAAGAGCCGGAAATCGAAGTTCGCATCGAAATTCGCGACAAACGGTTGTTTGTGATCCACAGCCAGCACAACAGCATCGGCGGTTATCCGCTGGGTGCACTGGAGCAGACGCTTGTGCTGATGTCCGGTGGCTTCGACTCCACCGTGGCGGCGTACCAGATCATGCGTCGTGGCCTGATGAGCCATTTCTGCTTCTTCAATCTGGGCGGAAGGGCCCATGAACTGGGCGTCATGGAAGTCGCGCACTTCATCTGGAAGAAGTACGGAAGCTCCCAACGCGTGTTATTTGTCAGTGTGCCGTTCGAGGAAGTTCTGGGAGAAATTCTCGGGAAAGTCGATAACAGTCATATGGGTGTAGTTTTGAAGCGTATGATGTTGCGCGCTGCTTCCCGTATTGCTGATCGGCTGGACATTGAAGCGCTGGTCACCGGTGAAGCGATTTCCCAGGTGTCGAGCCAGACGTTGCCGAACCTGTCCGTGATCGACTGCGTGACCGACAAGCTGGTCTTGCGTCCGCTGATCGCCAGTCACAAGCAGGACATCATCGACCTGGCCAACGAAATCGGGACTGCCGACTTCGCCAAGCACATGCCGGAATACTGCGGGGTCATCTCGGTGAACCCAAAGACCCACGCCAAGCGTCCGCGCGTGGAGCATGAAGAGAAAGAATTCGACATGGCGGTCCTTGAGCGTGCGCTCGAGAACGCCAAACTGGTCCCGATCGATCGCGTAATCGACGAATTGGGCCAGGACTTGCAGATTGAAGAAGTCAGCGAAGCGCTGGCGGGGCAAATCATCATCGACATCCGTCACCCGGATGCCGCTGAAGATGATCCGCTGGCCCTGGCTGGTATCGAGGTACAAGCGATGCCTTTCTATGCATTGAACGCTCGTTTCAAGGAACTGGACCCTACTCGCCAGTACCTGCTGTATTGCGACAAAGGCGTGATGAGTCGCCTGCATGCCCACCATTTGCTCAGTGAGGGGCATGCCAATGTGCGCGTTTATCGACCGAGCTAAGAGCCCGGGGCTGTATGCCTGTGGCCTGCGTCACCGGCCCCCCGACTCTGCCGTCAAGCTGTAACGGCAAGGCCTGACTCTACTGTTAATCGCTGCCAAGACTTGTCAGCACACCGAATCCTCTGATCGAGATACACAAGTGATCGAAAATCTACGCAACATCGCCATCATTGCTCACGTTGACCATGGTAAAACCACCCTGGTAGACAAACTCTTGCGTCAATCCGGCACCCTGGAGCGCAACGAGCTCAACGACGAGCGCGTGATGGACTCCAACGACCAGGAGAAAGAGCGCGGTATTACCATTCTGGCGAAAAACACCGCCATCAACTGGAACGGCTACCACATCAACATCGTGGACACCCCGGGCCACGCCGACTTCGGCGGCGAAGTTGAACGCGTAATGTCGATGGTTGACTCCGTTCTGCTGCTGGTTGACGCTCAAGACGGCCCTATGCCGCAAACCCGTTTCGTGACCAAGAAGGCTTTCGAAGCCGGCCTGCGTCCAATCGTGGTCATCAACAAGGTTGACCGTCCAGGCGCGCGTCCGGACTGGGTTCTGGACCAGATCTTCGACCTGTTCGACAACCTCGGTGCTACCGAAGAACAGCTGGACTTCAAAGTCGTCTACGCCTCGGCCCTGAACGGCATTGCCGGTCTGGAACACACCGACATGGCTGAAGACATGACCCCGCTGTACCAGTCGATCGTCGACAACGTACCTGCGCCGAAAGTCGACCGCGATGGTCCGTTCCAGATGCAAATCTCCGCTCTGGACTACAACAGCTTCCTGGGTGTTATCGGCGTTGGCCGTATCGCTCGTGGCCGCATCAAGCCGAACACTCCGGTTGTCGCTATCGACGCCGACGGCAAGAAGCGTAACGGTCGTATCCTGAAGCTGATGGGTCACCACGGTCTGCACCGTATCGACGTTGACGAAGCAGCTGCCGGCGACATCGTCTGCATCAGCGGCTTCGACCAGCTGTTCATCTCCGACACTCTGTGCGACCCACTGAACGTCGAAGCGATGAAGCCGCTGACCGTTGACGAACCAACCGTTTCCATGACCTTCCAGGTAAACGACTCGCCTTTCTGCGGTAAAGAAGGCAAGTTCGTGACTTCCCGTAACATCAAGGAACGTCTGGACAAAGAACTGCTCTACAACGTTGCCCTGCGCGTTGAAGAAGGCGACACCGCCGACAAGTTCAAAGTCTCCGGCCGTGGTGAGCTGCACCTCTCGGTACTGATCGAAACCATGCGTCGCGAAGGCTTCGAAATGGGTGTTGGTCGTCCGGAAGTGATCATCCGCATGGTTGATGGCGTCAAGCACGAACCGTACGAAAACGTGACCATCGACCTGCCGGAAGAATCGCAAGGTTCGATCATGGAACAGATCGGTATCCGTAAGGGCGACCTGACCAACATGGTTCCGGATGGCAAGGGCCGTGTGCGCCTTGAGTACAACATCCCGGCCCGTGGCCTGATCGGTTTCCGTAACGAGTTCCTGACCCTGACCTCCGGTGCAGGCATCCTGACCTCGATCTTCGACCGTTACGACGTGATGAAGTCCGGCGACATGTCCGGCCGTCAGAACGGCGTGCTGGTGTCGGTTGCTACCGGTAAGGCACTGACTTACTCGCTGGAAACCCTGCAAGCTCGCGGCAAACTGTTCCTGGGTCACGGTGAAGACGTGTACGAAGGTCAAATCGTCGGCATCAACAGCCGCGACAACGACCTGGGCGTCAACCCAACCAAAGGCAAGAAGCTCGACAACATGCGTGCTTCGGGTAAAGACGAAACCATCGCTCTGGTTCCGCCTATCCGCTTCACTCTGGAGCAGGCTCTGGAATTCGTTCAAGAAGACGAATTGTGCGAAGTCACTCCTAAGTCCATCCGTCTTCGTAAGAAGATCCTGGGCGAAAGCGAGCGTACCCGCGCTGCCAAGAAAAGCGGCAACTGAGTTTCGACTTAGTTAACGCTTAAAAAAACGCCCCCGACCGCAAGGTCGGGGGCGTTTTTGTTTGTCTGGGGTTTGTGCGGTAACTGTGGCGAGCGAGCTTGCTCGCGCTGGGCTGCGTAGCGGCCCCAGATTTTTGCAGCTAGCTGATTTTCTGAGTGCTATGCACTCAGGCGGGAGCAAGCTCCCTCGCCACAGTTCACAGGCTGAGGATCAGAATTTTTCGAGGGTACGACGGCTACTGCTGGTCTCGCGCGCCACTTCCTTTGGCTTGTAAGCGCAATACCCCGGCCGTGGCCCGATTTTCGGGTGATTGCGGCAGGTATCCGGGCGCTTTTCATAAATAGTGCACAGACGGCTCTTACGATCCAGGTACAGGCAATCGTTGTTGCTCATGCGCTGGAGGGTGAAGATCTCGGTCTTCTGGCTGTAGCGTTCGACGATTCCTTCCTTCTGCAGGCGCTTGGCGATGTTCTTCGCCGGCTCGCCGCGTTCGAACTCGTCGACGATGCCGATACGGATCAGATCCTTGATCTTGACCTCGACCGGCAGCGTGCAGCAGCTGGACACGCAGGAACCGCACATCGGCGCAGAGTACTTGGCCCAGGTATCGAGGCGATCGATCTCAGCGGCGGCGATCAGGTTGGGCTTCATCATCGGTTGTTACCAGCTACGTGCATCAGGGCGCGCGATCATACCGGGACTGGTGGATTTTTGAACAACCTTTCGCCAGATTTTTTCTGTATCACCCAAAAAGCACCGTTAATCCGGCACGGCCCCTGCATTGATTCAGGCACACGACAAGGTAATGCCGACCTATCTCGCACTATCAGGAAAAACTGCCGAACCAGAGCCCTCACCGTCTGTCAGACCGTCTAGGCTCAACAACTCCACGCTCGCTCGAGGTCCTATCGATGACTCAAGAACCACTTGTTCGCGAAGCAGAGGTGGCCGCATTCCGCGACGCCGTCTTGACCAAACTCACCTATGCGGTGGGTAAAGACCCGGATCACGCCTTCGACCACGACTGGTTCGAAGCCATCGCCCTGGCGGCGCGGGATCACATGGTCGAGCACTGGATGGACCACACCCGGCAGATCTACCGCAAAGGACAGAAACGGGTTTATTACCTCTCCCTCGAATTTCTTATCGGCCGGCTGCTCTACGACAGCCTGAGCAACCTGGGCTTGCTCGACGTCGCCCGCGAAGCGCTGACCGAACTCGGTGTCGACCTCGAACGCATTCGCCTGCTGGAGCCCGACGCGGCGCTGGGCAACGGTGGCCTCGGTCGTCTGGCCGCCTGCTTCATGGAAAGCATGTCGACCCTGGGCATCGCCGGCCACGGCTACGGCATTCGTTATGAACACGGTTTGTTCCGCCAGGCCATCGTCGACGGCTGGCAGCAGGAACAGACCGAACACTGGCTGGACTTCGGCAACCCGTGGGAATTCGAGCGCCCAGAAGTCGTTTACCCGATCGGCTTCGGCGGCGGCGTCGAAACCGTCACCGATGAAAACGGCAAGACCAAGCAAGTCTGGACCCCGGTGGAAACCGTCCGCGCGATTGCTTACGACACGCCGGTGGTCGGCTGGCGCGGGGCGAGCGTCAATACCTTGCGTCTGTGGCGCGCGCGCGCGATGGAAGATTTGCACCTGGAACGCTTCAACGCCGGTGACCACTTGGGTGCCGTGGCCGAAGTCGCCCGGGCCGAAAGTATTTCCCGCGTGCTTTATCCCGCGGACAGCACCGAAGCCGGGCAGGAACTGCGCCTGCGCCAGGAATATTTCTTCGTCGCTGCCTCATTGCAGGATTTGCTGCGCCGTCACCGCAACATGCACACCTCGGTCCTGACCCTGGGCGACCACGCGGCGATCCAGCTCAACGACACGCACCCCTCGATTGCCGTGGCCGAATTGATGCGCCAACTGGTCGATGTCTACGACGTCGCCTGGGATGCAGCATGGCAAGTCACCGTGGACACGCTGTCGTACACCAACCACACGCTGCTGCCGGAAGCGCTGGAAACCTGGCCGGTCGGCTTGATGGAGCGGATGTTGCCGCGGCACATGCAGATCATTTACCTGATCAACGCCCAACACATCGATTCGCTGCGGGCCAAAGGGATTCACGACTTCGACGTGTTGCGCGCGGTGTCGCTGATCGAAGAAGACAATGGCCGCCGTGTGCGCATGGGCAACCTCGCGTTCCTTGGTTCGCACAGCGTCAACGGTGTCTCCGGGCTGCACACGCAGTTAATGCGTAAAACCGTATTCTCCGAACTGCACAAACTCTACCCCGACCGGATCAACAACAAGACCAACGGCATCACCTTCCGCCGCTGGCTGTACCAGGCCAACCCTGAACTGACGTCGATGATGGTCGATGCCCTCGGGCCTGATTTGCTCGATAACCCCGAAGAGCGCTTGCTCGATCTGGAACCGTTCGCCGAGAAATCCGCGTTCCGAAAAGCCTTCGCCGATCAGCGTCTGCACAGTAAAAAAGCCCTGGCGTACCTGATTCACGAGCGGCTGGGCGTGGCAGTCAACCCGGCGGCGATGTTCGACGTGCAGGTCAAACGGATCCACGAGTACAAACGCCAGTTGCTCAACCTGATGCACACCGTAGCGTTGTATCAGGCGATTCGGGCCGAACCGGAAGTCGACTGGGTGCCGCGCGTGAAGATCTTCGCCGGCAAGGCCGCCGCCAGTTATCACCAGGCCAAGCTGATCATCAAATTGACCAACGACATTGCCCGGGTGGTGAATAACGACCCGACCGTGCGCGGTCTGCTCAAAGTGGTGTTCCTGCCCAACTACAACGTCAGCCTGGCGGAGAGCATTATTCCGGCGGCGGATTTGTCGGAGCAGATTTCCACCGCAGGCTTCGAAGCCTCTGGCACCAGCAACATGAAGTTCGGCCTCAACGGTGCATTGACTATTGGCACCCTGGACGGGGCCAACGTCGAAATGTGCGAACGCATCGGCGCCGAGCACATGTTCATCTTCGGCCTCAGTGCGCAGCAGGTTGAAGCACGCAAACAGAACCATGAGTTCAACGCGACGCCGGATATCGCAGCGTCCCATCGGCTGAGCGACGTGCTGCAAGCGATTCGTGGCGGGGTGTTCTCGCCGGATGATCCGTCCCGTTATACCGGGTTGATCGATTCGCTGGTGGACTACGACCGCTTCCTGGTCTGTGCCGACTTCGACTCTTATTGGGACGCGCAGATGCGCGTTGAAGCCCATTGGCACGACTCCAAGGAATGGTGGCGTTCGGCGGTGTTGAACACCTCGCGGATGGGCTGGTTCTCCTCGGACCGGACTATTCGTGAGTACGCGACGGACATCTGGAAGGCACTGGAGTAACTTTTCGCAATAATTGCGTGCAAGGCCCGACGGTTGTTGGGCCTGGCCGATATACTAAGCACCAGTTTCAGTGAGCGCTGCGCGCTCAATCGCGGGCAAGTCACGCTCCCACAGGTCATCGTCGTTCTTTCGGCTCATGAAAATCCTGTGGGAGCGTGACTTGCCCGCGATGACGTCAGTGCAGACGCCACAAGGCAATGAGCCGCTTAGGGATATCGACCATGCAATGGATTTTCATGCTGATTGGGCTGGTGCTCGGCTGGATACTCGATGAGTCGTTCAGTGATGCGCTGTTGGGCGCATTGCTCGGCTTGGGTATTGGCCAAGCCATTCACATCGCCCGTTTAGGTTCAAAAGCGGCCGAGCAGCACCTTTTGCTGGAGCAGACGCAAGTTGCGCTGAATGCCGTGCAGCAACGACTGACCTTGCTCGAAGTGTCCGGCGTCAAGGCGTCTGAAACCGGCGAACCGATCGCCAGCGAGTCCGTTGCGCCTCCTGAATTTACGCTCGACGAAATCCCTGCCGACAGCCCGGAACTGATCTGGGACCTCCCTGCCGAACTCGAACCGATCACCACTGCGGCGACTGAGTCCAGTCAGCCACTGCCGGCCGATGTCTGGAAACCCGAGCCGGTTGCCCGCGAACCTGCCATCCCGCGCGGCCCTAACTTTATCGATCGCGCCATCAGTGGCGCCCGCGCCTGGCTGTTCGGTGGCAACACTGTGCTGCGGGTCGGTGTGGTGCTGTTGTTCCTCGGTCTGGCCTTTCTGCTGCGCTACGCAACCGAAGGCATGGTGGTGCCGATTGAACTGCGTTACGCCGGGGTTGCGGCGGCAGCATTGGGCCTGCTCGGACTGGGCTGGTGGCTGCGTCATCGCAACACCCATTACGCATTGATGCTGCAAGGCACCGGCATTGCCGTGCTGTACCTGACGGTGTTCGCCGCCATGCGTTTGCATCCGTTGCTTGATCCCACCGCAGCGCTTGGCTTGCTGGTGGCGGTGACGGTGTTCTCGGCCATTCTGGCGATCACCCAGGACTCCCTGGCGTTGGCCTGCGTCGCCGCGCTGGGCGGTTTTGCCGCGCCGATTC
This sequence comes from Pseudomonas sp. URMO17WK12:I12, assembly GCF_000514395.1. NCBI lineage: Bacteria > Pseudomonadati > Pseudomonadota > Gammaproteobacteria > Pseudomonadales > Pseudomonadaceae > Pseudomonas > Pseudomonas sp. URMO17WK12:I12. The sequence continues at coordinate 410,601 of NZ_AZVV01000004.1, read as the reverse complement.
TCACGTCCACTGGCGCCGGCAATCACGTCGCGCTGTTCAGCTACTTTGCGTTGCTCAACGCCGGCATCCTCGCCATCGCCTGGTTCAAGGCCTGGCGATTGCTCAACTTGATTGGCTTCGTCGGCACCTTCGGTATCGGTTTCGCCTGGGGCCTGCGTTCCTACACGCCAGAGTTGCTGTGGAGCACCGAGCCGTTCCTGATCCTGTTTTTCCTGATGTACCTGGCCATCGGCCTGCTGTTCGCCCGGCGCAAGTTACTGGAAATGAGCGATGCGCCCGAGGACGACAGTCGCGAGGCGTTGCTGCGCTGGTCGGCGCGTAAAGGTGATTACGTCGACGGCACGATGCTGTTTGGCCCGCCGTTGGTGGGCTTCGGCTTGCAGTTCGCGCTGGTCCAGCACCTTGAGTTTGCCGCCGCGTTCAGCGCATTGGCGCTGGGCATGATTTACATGGGGCTGGCCCGATTGCTGATGGGCGGCCGCGCGTTGTTGGTGGCAGAAACCTGTCTGGCACTGGGTGTGATTTTCGCCAGTCTGGCGATTCCATTGGGGCTGGATGCGCGCTGGACGTCGGCGGCCTGGGCCGTCGAAGGTGCCGGGATTTTCTGGCTCGGCTTGCGTCAGCAACGCCCGTTGGCCAGGGCCTTTGCCTTGTTGCTGCAACTGGGTTCGGCGCTGGCGTTTCTCAGCGAGCTGCGGATCGGCGAAAGCAGCCTGCTCGACGGCGCACCGTTGGGTGCGTTGATGCTCGGCGTGGCGTTGTTGTTCAGCTTCTACCAATTGCGCCAAGCCTCGCCGGAGCACACGGCGCAATGGGAACGCAAAGGGCTGCCGGTACTGGCTTGCCTCGGCCTGATGTTCCTTTACCTATTGGCGCCGTTGTTTTTCTTCACCCACGGTACGGCGATCAGTTGGGCGCTGGCCGGGCTGGCGACGTTGTTTGTCGGTCTGCGCCTGCAATCGCGCACGTTCCTGTTCACCGCGTTTGCTGTGCAATTGCTCGGTGGCGCGTTGTTCCTGCTGCGTCTGCAAGGTGCTGGCGGTGAATCGGCGGCGGTGTTCAGTGCCGGCTGGAGCGGTTTGCTCAGTGCCTCGCTGATCGGCCTGGCGTTGATCGCCGGCATGCTGCTGGCGGCCCGTGATGACATGGTGCGCAGCGACGTGCGACTGCTGCGCGGTTTGTCGGTGGTGTTGCTGGCCGGCCTGGTGCTGATCAATCTGGCGGTGCTGTTCGTGCTGCCATGGCAGACCGCGAGTGCGGTGTGGGCGGCCAGTGGTTTGTTCATCATCTGGTTGAGCCTGTATCTCAAGCAGCGCGTGAGTTTTGTCTTCGGTTTGCTGTTGCAGGTGATTGGCGGCGCGGCGTTCCTGTTTGCCGGGCCGGACCTGCTCGGACCGTTGGCCAGCGAAGGACTGAAGCCACTGGCGCACAGCGGTTTCTGGACGCCGTTGGTACTGGGCTTGGCGGCGCTGGTCGGGGCCTGGCGATTGCAGCTGGGCAACCATGCTTCGGCGTTCGATGTGTTGAGCTTGCAGCGTTTGTCCGAAGTGCTGCTGGTGTGGGGTGCAGGTTGGTGGGCGCTGGCGTGGGTCAGTGAAGTGCTGCGCTTTGCGCCGGTGAATCTGCAAGCGCCGCTGCTGCTGGCGGTGGCGGCCATTAGTGTGGCGCTGTGGACACTGTTGGCACTGCGCTTGAAATGGTCTTCGCTGGGTTTGCTCTGCACCTTGCTGATACCCGCGGCCGGCGTGGTGTTGCTCGCGGCGTGGCATTCGCGTTATCACCCGGCGGCCAGTTTTGGCTGGTTGGCCTGGGCGGCGGTGTTTGTCGTGCATTTCGTTTCGCTGAAACGACTGGCGCCGATGTTGCGGGTGCGCGCGCTCAGCACCGCGCATGTGCTTGGCTGCTGGTTGTTGATCGGTGTGCTGGCGCTGGAACTGCGTTACGGCTTGCTGTTGTTGTCCGAGCAGTACAACGCCTGGCGCTGGTTGGGCTGGGCGATTCTGCCGAGTCTGTACCTGGTGCTGATGGCGGCGCCGCGCACTTGGCCGTGGCCGGTGTCGGCGTATCCCCGCGAGTACCGACTGTATGCGGCGGCACCGTTGGCGCTGCTGATGCTCGGCTGGTTCTGGCTGGCGAACGTGGTCAGCGACGGCACCGCCGAACCGCTGCCTTATGTGCCGCTGATCAACCCGCTGGAATTGGGCCTGCTATGTGCGCTGTTCGGCGTCTACGTCTGGTCGCGCAGCGCGGTGACGCAGCTGGCGGTCCGCAAGGATTACGCCGAACACGCCACGCAATTGATCGCCGGGGTTTCGCTGTTCGTGTTCTTCACTGCGTTGGTGATGCGCACCGCGCACCAATGGGGCGGTGTGCCGTTCGAATTCGATGCCTTGCTGGAATCGATGCTGGTGCAGGCCGGCCTGTCCATCGTCTGGACCCTGATGGCGCTGAGCCTGATGATCGGTGGCCATTTGCGCCATCGTCGCGAGGTCTGGCTGATCGGTGCGGCGTTGATTGGCGTGGTGGTGGCCAAGCTGTTCTTTGTGGAATTGAGTAACCGCGGCGGGCTCGCGCGGATCGTGTCGTTTATCGGCGTGGGTGTGCTGCTACTGGTGGTGGGCTATTTCGCGCCGCTGCCGCCCAAGCGTGCCGAGGCTGTGCCGGAATCTGAAAAACCGGCCCCGGAAACCGAAGGAGTGTCGTCTTGAGTCAGAAGCTGAACCTGGGATGGTTGGGTGCCGTTGCGCTGGGTGTGACGTTGTCAGTCAGCGCCCAGGAGCAACCGGCGGATTTCACCACTCAAGTGCCGTTGTCCGTGAGCGGCGAAGGCCCGTGGTATCGCCTCGAATTGCCGTTGAGCGTGCAGTTGAATGCGCGGCAAACCGACCTGAGTGATGTGCGTGTGTTCAACGCCGCCGGTCAGGTTCAGGCGTATGCCCTGGCGCGGGAATCGGCCCAGACCCGCAAAGATCGCACGCTGACCGACGTGAAGTGGTTCCCGCTGTACAACTCGGCGGATTCCACCGAGCGCGCGCCCAGCGTGCGGGTGCAATCGAGTGCCAACGGCACCCTGGTCGAAGTGCAGCCGTCCAGTCAGTTGGAGGCGGGCGAAGAAGTCCTGCGCGGCTGGTTGCTCGATGCCAGTGGCATCAAGGCGCCGTTGCAGCAATTGGTCCTCGACTGGACCAGCGAGCGTGACGGCTTCCAGCGATTCAGCATAGAAGCCAGCGACGACTTGCAGCATTGGCAATCGTGGGGCGAAGGGCAGGTCGCACGGCTGACGTTTGCCGACGAACAGGTCGAGCAGCATGAAGTCGGGTTGCCGGGGCAATCGGCGCGCTATCTGCGCTTGCTGTGGAATTCGCCGCAATCGGCGCCAGCGCTGACCTCGGCGCAGCTGGAAAGCGCCAGCACCCGCAGCTTGCCGCTGCCGTTGGTCTGGTCTCAAGCGTTGGCCGGCAGCAGCGCGAAGGTCGGTGAATACACTTGGCAGTTGCCGATGGGGCTGAATGTCGAACGGGTGCAGGTCGATCTGAGTCAGCCCAATAGTCTGGCGCCGGTGACGTTGTCGGGTCGCCGCGAGAGCAGTTTGCCGTGGCAGCCGCTGGGCAGCGGTTTGCTGTATCGCCTGACCCAGAGTGGCCAGGACGTGGTGCAAAACGAATTGCAGTTGTCGGGGCAAACCGTGCAGCAGTTGAAGCTGGTGGTGGACGAGCGTGGCGGCGGCCTGGGTGCCGAAGCGCCGACGCTGAAGTTCGCTGTGCGCTCGACGCAACTGGTGTTCCTGGCACGCGGCCCCGGGCCTTACATGCTGGCGCTGGGGAGTGCGACGGTGAAAGCGGCGAGCTTGCCGTTGTCGACGCTGATTCCGGATTACAGCGCGCAGAAACTGGCGACATTGGGCAAGGCAACGGTGGACGGCGGGGCGGTGGTGACGCCGACATCGACGGTGATCACGACGGCAACGGCGGGCACGAGCTGGAAAAAAATCGGGTTGTGGGCGGTGTTGTTGCTGAGTGTGCTGTTCCTGGCAGCGATGGCGTTCAGCTTGCTGCGCAAGCCCCCTGTCAAACCCTGAAAGCGGGTGTTGCGCCCCCATCGCGAGCAGGCGCGTTCCCGCAGTGGATCTCCCGTGTTCATAGGATCCAAGTGGGCGTGAGCCTGCTCGCGATAGCGGTTTATCGGCCGGTAAAAATGCCCGTTTCGAACTACGCTCATCCCGGTGCATGAACTCTCTTGGGCGTATCACGTCTGATAGGAGGAAATGCGCCTCGACTCGCGTTAAACTGCGCGGGTTTTTAGCCCCCCATTCCACCGGAGCCTTCCATGTCCCGCGTTACCCTGAGTCGCTATTTGATTGAGCAGACCCGTAGCAACAACACCCCTGCCGATCTGCGTTTCCTGATCGAAGTGGTGGCGCGTGCTTGCAAAGAGATCAACCACGCCGTGTCCAAAGGCGCATTGGGTGGTGTTCTGGGCAGCATGGGCACTGAAAACGTCCAAGGTGAAGTGCAGAAAAAACTCGACGTGATCTCCAACGAGATCCTGCTCGAAGCCAACGAATGGGGTGGTCACCTGGCCGGCATGGCGTCCGAAGAAATGGACAATGCCTACCAGATCCCGGGCAAATACCCGAAAGGCGCGTACCTGCTGGTATTCGACCCGCTGGACGGTTCGTCGAACATCGACATCAACGCACCGGTCGGTACGATCTTCTCGGTGCTGCGTTGCCCGAACGAATACCTGAGCCAGAACGAGCCTTTGAACGAGAAGGCCTTCCTGCAGCCAGGCACCGAGCAAGTGGCTGCCGGTTACGCGATCTACGGTCCACAGACCATGTTGATCCTGACCCTGGGTGATGGCGTTAAAGGCTTCACCCTGGACCGTGAAATGGGCAGCTTCGTGCTGACCCACGAAGACATCAAGATCCCGACCTCCACTCAGGAATTCGCGATCAACGCCTCCAACCAGCGTCACTGGGAAGCCCCGGTACAACGTTACGTCGGCGAATTGCTGGCTGGCGAAGAAGGCCCGCTGAAAAAGAACTACAACATGCGTTGGGTCGCCGCGATGGTCGCGGACGTGCACCGCATCCTGACCCGTGGCGGTCTGTTCATGTACCCGCGCGACAGCCGCGAGCCGTCCAAGCCGGGCAAGCTGCGTCTGATGTACGAAGCCAACCCGATGTCGTTCCTGGTTGAACAGGCCGGCGGCGCTTCCACCGATGGCCATCAGCGCATTCTCGACATCAAGCCGGACGGCCTGCACCAGCGTGTCGCGGTGTTCCTCGGTTCGAAAGAAGAAGTCGAACGCGTCACGGCTTACCACAGGGCCTAAACCATGACCGCGCCCTGGCAGCCGTTGCTCGATTGGTGGTTCGGTTCTTCCGGATCAGCGAACGAAACAGCGGCCGCCAAGGGCAAGTTATGGTTCGGCAAGCGCAACAGCCAGGACCTCGAAGCGCAAACGCGTTTCGGGGACTGGGTCGAGCAGGCACTGGTCGGCGGATTGACTGACTGGGCGCAACGCCCCGAAGGTTGGCTGGCTCTGGTGCTGCTGCTCGATCAACTCCCGCGAATGATCTACCGCGACACTCCCAAATCCTTTTCCGGCGATCTCAGGGCTCAGGCTCTGGTGGCGCAAGGCATTGCTGCGGATTTTGATCGGCAGCTGCAGCCGATTCAGCGGGTGTTTATTTACCTGGTGCTGGAGCATTGCGAGCATCTGGCGGTGCAGAACGAAGCTGTTTCGCGGTTCATCGAATTGGTGGCGCAGCAGCCGGAGGCTGATCGGGCGGTGTTTGCCGATAACCTGGATTATGCCGAGCGGCATCGGGACGTGATTGCGCGGTTTGGACGGTTTCCGCATCGCAATGCGGTGTTGGGGCGGGCGTCTACGGCTGAGGAAATAGAGTTTCTTTCGGGGCCTGGATCTCGGTTCTGATGCTTCTTTTTTGCTAATGCCGCCATCGCGGGCAAGCCCGCTCCCACAATGATCTCTGTCCACCGAAGATCCCTGTGGGAGCGGGCTTGCCCGCGAAGAGGCCAGTAAGAGCGCCTTAGATTCTGAAGCTACCCACCAACTGCTTCAATCGCGCCGCCTGCTGCTCAAGATCCGCACACGCACGCAAGGTCGACTGCAAGTTCTCCACCCCTTCCTGGTTCAAGGTGTTGATCTCGGTAATGTCGACGTTGATCGACTCCACCACCGCGGTCTGTTCTTCCGTCGCCGTCGCCACTGACTGGTTCATCCCGTCGATTTCACCAATGCGCTGCGTCACGCTGCCCAGGCGTTCACCGGCCTGGTTGGCGATGCCGACGCTGCTTTCGCTCTGGCGCTGGCTGTCGGTCATGGTGCTGACCGCTTCACGGGCGCCGACTTGCAGCTCCTCGATCATCTTCTGCACTTGCTGCGCCGAATCCTGAGTGCGGTGGGCGAGGTTGCGCACCTCGTCCGCCACCACGGCAAAGCCACGACCGGCTTCACCGGCACGGGCTGCTTCGATGGCCGCGTTCAGGGCCAGCAAGTTGGTCTGCTGGGAGATGCTGGTGATCACTTCCAGAATCTGCCCGATGTTCACGGTGTTGCTGTTGAGTGTTTCGATGTTGCCGCACGAATCGCTGATCTTCGCCGACAGCTGCTGCATCGCAGCGATGGTTTTATCCACCACTTGCTGACCGTCCTCGGCGAGGGCGCGGGCGTCGCTCGAATGCTGCGAGGCGAGGGCGGCGTTCTGGGCGATTTCCTGGGCGGCGGCCCCCAGTTCGTTGATCGCGGCGGCCACGCTGCTGGTGCGCGAGGCTTGCTGGTCGGAGTTGAACATCGACGAGTTGGACGCGGCCACCACACGCAGGGCGACTTCGTTGACCTGGCCGGTGGCCGAGGACACTTCGCGAATCGAGGTGTGAATACGTTCTACAAAACGGTTGAACGAGGTGCCCAGTGCGCCGAATTCGTCCTGGCCGTGGATGGTCAGGCGTTTGGTCAGGTCACCTTCGCCTTCGGCGATGTCATGCATCGCGCGGCCCATGGTCAGCAGCGGCTGCATCAGGAAGCTGATCAACATGCCCAGCAACGCGATGATGATCACCACGGCGATGACCATGGCGATGATCGCCGAGGTGCGGAATTCGCTGAGCATCGAGAACGCGGTGTCCTGATCCAGCACCAGCGCCACATACCAGTCCGCCGACGGCACGCCGTTGACGTGGGTGAAGGAGATGAACTGGGTCTTGCCGTCGAACTCGACTTCTTTCATGCCCGGGCTGACTTTCGGCGCGCCGTTCGGGTAGGCATCGGCCAGTCCTTTGAGCACCAGTTTGCTGTCCGGGTGGATCAGGATCTTGCCGTCGGCGCTGACGATGAATGCATGGCCGTGGCCGCCGAAATTCAGCGAGTTGATGATTGCGCTGACGCTGGACAGGTCGATGTCCGCACCGGCGACACCGATCATCTGGCCCTGATTCTTCACGGGCGTGGCGACGGTGATTACCAATTTGCCCGAGGACGCAGCGATGTACGGTTCGGTGACGATGGTCTGTTGCGCGCTGTTGGCCGCCTTGTACCAGCCGCGAGCGCGAGGGTCGTAGTCGGCGGCGCGATTGCCGGCCGGGACCGAGAACATCACCCCGTCAGTGCCGCCGAAATAGCTCAGCTGGAAGTTGCTGGTGTAAGCCGGCAGGTCGATGGCGCGTTTCAGGCTGGCGGGGGCGCTGCCATCCATGGCGATCTGCTGGGACAACGATTGCAGCAACTGAATGCGGCTTTCCAGCCAGGTCTGGATGTTGCTGGTGGTCAGGCTGCCGAGTTCCTGCATCGAAGATTCGGTACTGCTGCGCAGGGTCTGGCGCTGGCGGTAGTCGTTGAACAGGATGAAACAAGCGAATGCAACGGCCACCACGAGGGCGGCAGCCAACAAGATCTTGTGGCTGAACTTCATGTTTCTGGTCATTAAATGAGCTACCGCGGAGGGGCTGATCAACTGGGGGCGTCAATTTGCCACAGTCAGGGCTGTGGGATCCCTCTGTGTCGACTGGCCAGCGCCAAAGATTAGGCGTCTTTTTGCAAAAACTGACGAAATACCCATTTGCGTAAGAAAGTGGCTGATTTTTCGAAAAAAGGCAGACGAGTGGCCTGATAAATAGCGTGACGGTCGGGGAACCAGAAGAGGGTTTTCTCTTCTAAGCTTCTGCTTGGCAGCCATGCCATTCCCCTTCGCTCCAGGAGTTTCACCATGTCGCTGCGATCTATCGCCTTGCTCTCGTTCTGCGTGTTGTTGGCCGCATGCAGCAAGGTCAATCAGGAAAACTACTCGAAACTGTCGACCGGCATGCCTAAGGCCGAGGTCGAAACGTTGTTGGGTCAACCTGCTGATTGCTCGGGCGCGCTCGGTATGTCCAGTTGCACCTGGGGCGACAAAAACAGCTTTATCAGCGTGCAGTACGCCGGTGACAAAGTATTGATGTTTTCCGGCCAAGGCCTGAAGTAAACCGGGGCGTTGCGCCCACGGGAGAAAAACAATGAAGCGGTTCCTGTTCGTACTTTTTGCCGGCCTGGTATTGGCTGGCTGCGCCACTTCTGGCCATGATTCGTTGGCGCCAAAAACGGTCAACAGCGTCAACCTCAAGCGTTACCAGGGAACCTGGTACGAGTTGGCTCGCCTGCCGATGTATTTCCAGCGCGACTGCGCGCAGTCCGAAGCCCATTACAGCCTCAAGCCTGACGGCAACATGGCGGTGTTGAACCGCTGCCTGACACCGCAGTGGCAGTGGGAAGAGGTCAAGGGCACGGCTTATCCACAGGTGTCGGGTAAATTCGACAAACTGTGGGTCGAGTTCGATACCTGGTTTTCTCGTCTGCTGCCCGGTACGGCGAAGGGCGAATACTGGGTGTTGTACGTCAGCGATGACTACAAGACAGCCATTGTGGGCGACCCGAGTCGCAAGTACCTGTGGCTGCTGTCGCGGACCCCGACGGTCAATGGCGTGGTTCGAGAGGAATTGCTGAGCAAGGCGCGTCAGCAAGGTTACGACACCACGCGGCTGATCTGGCGTGCGACGGATACGCAGATGGCCAAGACCTCGAACTAACTGTTTGCAGAAACCCAATGTGGGAGCGAGCCTGCTCGCGAAGGCGGACTGTCAGTCAACATCTCTGTTGAATCTGATGGCCCCTTCGCGAGCAGGCTCGCTCCCACATTTTGTTTGGGGTTAGCCCAGAAGATCGCGCAGGACCTGGGTGAAGGCGCGATTGCTTTCTTCTTCTCCCGCATGACGCCCGTCACGCACGACCCACTGGCCATTGACCAGCACATCACGCACCTGACGATCACCACCGGCAAACAACCAGCGATTCAAAATCCCGTCGCCACTGGCCGTCGCCAGGTACGGATCGTTGCCGTCCAGTACCAGCCAATCCGCACGCTTACCGACTTCCAATGCGCCAATCGGCTGACCCAACGCCTGAGCGCCGCCATCCAGTGCTGCGTCGTACAGCGTGCGACCCACCATCGGCTGCTCCGCGCCATACAAACGATTACGCCGCTGATCTCGCAGACGCTGGCCGTATTCCAGCCAGCGCAATTCTTCCACCACGCTCAACGACACATGACTGTCGGAACCAATACCCATGCGTCCGCCCTGAGCGAGGAAATCCACCGCCGGGAAAATTCCGTCGCCAAGGTTGGCTTCGGTGGTCAGGCATAAACCGGCAATGGCGCGACTCTTGGACATCAGCGTGACTTCTTCCGCGTTGGCGTGGGTGGCGTGAACCAGGCACCAGCGCTGATCGACCTCATTGTTTTCGTACAGCCATTGCAGCGGACGACGACCGCTCCAGGTCAAACAGTCGTCGACTTCCTTCTGTTGTTCGGCAATGTGAATGTGCACCGGGCATTGTTTGTCGCTGGCGGCCAGCACTTCGCTGATCTGCTGCGGGGTTACTGCGCGTAGCGAATGGAAGCACAAGCCCAGCGACTGCGCCGGTTGCTGCGCCAGGATCGGCTGCAAGCGCGACTGAAGTTTCAGGTAGTTCTCGGTGCTGTTGATAAAGCGGCGCTGGCCTTCGTTGGGCGTCTGGCCACCGAAACCGGAATGGCTGTAGAGCACCGGCAGCAGGGTCAGGCCGATACCGGCGGAACTCGCCGCCTGGCTGATACGCAGCGCCAGTTCGGCCGGGTCGGCGTAAGGCTGGCCATTGGTGTCGTGGTGCACGTAATGAAATTCCGCGACCGAGGTGTAACCAGCCTTGAGCATTTCGATGTAGAGCTGACGGGCGATGACGCCGAGTTGATCCGGGCTGATTTTTCCGACGAGGCGATACATCAAATCGCGCCAGGTCCAGAAACTGTCGTTCGGATTACCCGCCACTTCCGCCAAACCGGCCATCGCTCGCTGGAAGGCATGGGAGTGCAGATTCGGCATCCCCGGCAGCAGCGGACCGCTTAGCCGTTCGGCGCCATCTGCATGGGAATCGGCCTGGATATGGGTCAATACGCCCTCGGCGTTGACCTCAAGACGTACATTGTTGGCCCATCCACTAGGCAGCAGCGCGCGTTCGGCAAAGAAGGCGGACATGGTTCAGCACCCCATCGTGTGTTATTTGTATATACATATACAGACGTTTGCCTGCTCGGTAAACTCCGGCAAGCTAGCAACTCTTCTCAAACGAACAAGGATTAACCGTGCCGACTCCGCCCCCAGTGTCACCGTTGGCCGCGAACATGGGCGACAGTCCGGCGCCCTTGTACGCCCGCGTCAAACAGATGATTACCCAGCAAATCGACAGTGGAAACTGGCCGCCGCACTACCGCGTTCCGTCGGAAAGCGAGCTGGTCAGCCAGCTCGGCTTCAGCCGCATGACCATCAACCGTGCCCTGCGCGAGATGACCGCCGACGGTCTGTTGGTGCGCATGCAAGGCGTGGGTACGTTCGTCGCCGAGCCGAAAAGCCAGTCCGCGCTGTTTGAAGTGCACAACATCGCCGACGAGATCGCCTCCCGTGGCCATCGCCATACCTGCAAGGTGATCACCCTTGAAGAAGAGGCCGCCGGCTCCGAGCGCGCTTTGGCGCTGGATATGCGCGAAGGGCAGAAGGTTTTCCATTCGCTGATCGTGCATTTCGAAAACGATATCCCGGTGCAAATCGAAGACCGTTTCGTCAACGCGCTGGTCGCCCCGGAGTACCTCAAGCAGGATTTCACCCTCCAAACGCCTTATGCCTACTTGAACCAGGTCGCGCCGCTGACCGAAGGTGAGCACGTGGTCGAGGCGATTCTGGCCGAGGCGTCGGAGTGCAAATTGCTGCAGATTGAAAAGGGCGAGCCGTGCCTGCTGATTCGTCGCCGCACCTGGTCCGGCCGTCAGCCCGTGACCGCCGCCCGTTTGATCCACCCCGGTTCCCGTCATCGTCTGGAAGGTCGGTTTCATAAATGAGAACAATGGTTTTACGCGCCAAAGATTACCCGCGCATGCCGTGGAAAAACGGCGGCGGCAGCACTGAAGAAATCACCCGCGATGCGGGCGTTGGCCTTGAGGGTTTCGGCTGGCGCCTGTCGATTGCCGACATCGGCGAGTCGGGTGGTTTCTCGACATTCACCGGTTACGAGCGGGTCATCACTGTGCTGCAAGGTGACGGCATGACCTTGCGGGTGGATGGCCAGGACACGCATCCGTTGTTACCGCTGCACCCGTTTGCCTTCAGTGGTGAGAGCGAAGTGTCCTGCACACTGCTCGGCGGGCCGATCCGCGATTTCAACCTGATTTATGCGCCGCAACGTTACAGCGCGCGGTTGCAGTGGCTGGCGGGTGAACAGCGGTTTTTCAGTTCGGCGGGGACCGTGTTGGTGTTCAGCATCGCCGACGCATTGGAGGTGAAAGCCGGTAACAGCGTTTCGCAACTGGGTCGCCATGATTGCCTGCAACTGGACGGTAACACTGGGTTGTTGGAAGTCTCCAGCAATGGCCCATGCTGTGTGATCGAACTGACTGCGCACTGATTCAATATCAAGTCGCCTCTATCGCGGGCAAGCCCGCTCCCACAGGTACGATGATTTCCCTGTGGGAGCGGGCTTGCCCGCGATGCTTTTTGCCTCGCAAAAACTGTTCCCCTGCGCGCACCATCTTGTTACCGAACGCCCCAGCGTGGCGCAAAACCTCGCTCAAGTAACAGCCGTCACCCTTCTGCAACAATCCCCCCGAAAAATTTCATCTCTACCTGAACCCTTGATCTACAAGCGTTCCAGCCCATCCAAAAACTTTCTTGAACACCCATCAAACAAGTTGGCCGCTTGATTGCATATGCTTGTATGTACAAGTAAAGACGTATGCGTATGAGTCGACCGAGACTCTCCGCAGCGTCCACTGATTCGCTTGTGGCGCAACGATGCGCACAGGCTGGCTTGCCCACTGCCAGGGTTGGTTTGAATTGATCGCTGAGGAGTCTTTTTCGTGACTGACAATACCCAGAAACCTACCAAGTTTCGTAACGTTGAAATCCGTGCCGCACGCGGTAACAAGCTGACCGCCAAGAGCTGGCTGACCGAAGCGCCGCTGCGGATGCTGATGAACAACCTCGACCCGGAAGTCGCCGAGAACCCTAAAGAACTGGTGGTTTACGGTGGTATCGGACGTGCGGCACGTAACTGGGAGTGCTACGACAAGATCGTCGAAAGCCTGACCAACCTGAACGACGACGAGACGCTGCTGGTGCAATCCGGCAAGCCGGTCGGCGTGTTCAAGACTCACACCAATGCACCGCGCGTACTGATCGCCAACTCCAACCTGGTGCCACACTGGGCGAGCTGGGAACACTTCAACGAACTGGACGCCAAAGGCCTGGCCATGTACGGCCAGATGACCGCCGGCAGCTGGATCTATATCGGCAGCCAGGGCATCGTCCAGGGCACCTACGAAACCTTCGTCGAAGCCGGTCGCCAACACTACAACGATGACCTGAAAGGTCGTTGGGTCCTGACCGCCGGTCTGGGCGGCATGGGCGGCGCCCAGCCTCTGGCCGCCACTCTGGCTGGCGCTTGCTCGCTGAACATCGAATGCCAACAGGTCAGCATCGATTTCCGTTTGAACAGCCGCTACGTCGACGAACAGGCCAAAGACCTCGACGACGCACTGGCGCGCATCGAAAAATACACCAAAGAAGGCAAAGCGATTTCCATCGCACTGCTGGGTAACGCCGCTGAAATCCTGCCGGAACTGGTTCGTCGTGGCGTACGCCCGGACATGGTCACTGACCAGACCAGCGCCCACGACCCGCTCAACGGTTACCTGCCGGCCGGCTGGACCTGGGAAGAGTACCGCGCTCGCGCCAAGACCGAGCCTGCTGCTGTGGTCAAAGCCGCCAAGCAATCGATGGCCGTGCACGTTAAAGCGATGCTGGATTTCCAGAAAATGGGCATCCCGACCTTCGACTACGGCAACAACATCCGTCAGATGGCCCAGGAAGAAGGCGTGGAAAACGCATTCGACTTCCCAGGCTTCGTACCGGCTTACATCCGTCCACTGTTCTGCCGCGGCATCGGCCCATTCCGTTGGGCTGCACTGTCGGGCAACGCCGAAGACATCTACAAGACCGACGCCAAGGTAAAAGAGCTGATCCCGGACGACGCCCACCTGCACAACTGGCTGGACATGGCCCGCGAGCGCATCAGCTTCCAGGGTCTGCCGGCGCGTATCTGCTGGGTTGGCCTGGGTCTGCGCGCCAAGCTCGGCCTGGCCTTCAACGAAATGGTGCGCAGCGGTGAATTGTCCGCGCCGATCGTGATCGGTCGCGACCACCTGGACTCCGGTTCGGTCGCCAGCCCGAACCGCGAAACCGAATCCATGCAAGACGGTTCCGATGCCGTGTCCGACTGGCCACTGCTCAACGCTCTGCTGAACACGGCGAGCGGCGCGACCTGGGTGTCCCTGCACCACGGCGGCGGTGTCGGCATGGGCTTCTCACAGCACTCGGGCATGGTGATTGTCTGCGACGGTACGGACGAAGCGGCCGAGCGTATTGCTCGCGTGCTGCATAACGACCCGGCGACCGGCGTTATGCGTCACGCCGATGCGGGTTACCAGATCGCGATCGACTGCGCCAAGGAACAAGGGCTGAACCTGCCGATGATTACCGGCAAATAAACAACCCGAGTAGCAGCTGCCGAAGGCTGCGTTAAGGGCCGAAGGACCTTCGTTCCACATTGGAATGCCGGGGTCGCTTCGCAACCCAACGCAGCCTGCGGCAGCTGCTACAGGGATTGCGTAAACCTACAAAACAATCCACAGAGGTTGAACCATGGCTGTCAGCGAACGTGCAGGCAACAAACCGTTGATCGAGAAGCGCTCGATCGACTACATCCCGGAAGCGGAAAGACACGGTCGTCTATTTAGCCAGTTCACCCTGTGGATGGGTGCCAACCTGCAAATCACCGCGATTGTCACCGGGGCCCTGGCCGTGGTGTTGGGCGGTGATGTGTTCTGGTCGTTGATCGGTCTGTTGATTGGTCAACTGCTCGGCGGCGGGGTCATGGCGTTGCATGCGGCGCAAGGTCCCAAGCTGGGCCTGCCGCAGATGATTTCCAGTCGGGTCCAGTTCGGCGTGTATGGCGCGGCCATCCCGATCGTGCTGGTCTGCTTGATGTACCTGGGCTTCACCGCAACAGGTACCGTGCTTTCCGGTCAGGCGCTGGGCCAGTTGTTTGGCGTCAGCGACAGCGTCGGCATCCTTATTTTCGCCAGTGTCATCGTGCTGGTCACGGTGCTCGGTTATCGGGTGATCCATTGGATCGGCCGTGTGGCCAGTGTCATTGGCGTGATTGCCTTTGTTTATCTGTTCAGCCGTCTGATGAGCCAGGTTGATGTGGGCGCACTGTTGCAAATCCGCCACTTCAGCTGGAGCAGTTTCTTGCTTGCGGTATCGCTCGCGGCCTCCTGGCAGATCGCTTTCGGCCCTTATGTGGCTGACTACTCGCGCTACCTGCCGAGCAAGATTTCTTCGGTGAAAACTTTTTTTGCCGCAGGCGCAGGTTCGGTCATTGGTGCGCAGGTCGCGATGGTCCTCGGCGTGTTCGCTGCTGCATCGGCCAACGGCCAATTCGCTGGGCATGAAGTCGCCTACATCGTTGGTCTGGGCGGTACCGGTGCCACCGCTGCGCTGCTGTATTTCAGCATCGCGTTCGGCAAGGTCACCATCTCCACGCTGAACTCCTACGGCAGCTTCATGTGCATTGCGACCATCATCAGCGGTTTCCGCGGTGACCTGAAAGTATCGCGCCTGCAGCGTCTGGTCTTCGTGCTGGTGATCGTTGGTGCTGCGACCCTGATGGCGTTGCTCGGCCAGCACTCGTTCCTCGGTGCGTTCAAGTCCTTCATCCTGTTCCTGCTGGCGTTCTTCACGCCATGGAGCGCGATCAACCTGGTGGATTACTACTGCATCACCCGCGAGCGCTATGACGTGCCGGCACTGGCCGATCCTAACGGTCGCTACGGCCGTTGGAACGCCCTCGGTATCAGCGTCTATGTCTTCGGTGTGCTGGTGCAGTTGCCGTTCATCTCCACCAAGTTCTATACCGGTCCGCTGGTGGCGGCCCTGGGTGATGTGGATATCTCCTGGATCATCGGTCTGGTGATTCCCGCGGCCCTGTATTACGTGTGTGCGAAAAAATGGCACGGCACCGTGCCCGATCAACTGATTCTGCCGATCGAGCAGGACAGTGTTGTACAACCTAAAACAAACGGGACCGGTCGCGTTGCGACGCAGGCCTGATTGGACGTGGACAGGGCTGGATGCCTCTTGACTGCCGTAAGCCAATTCATGATTAGGAGCGTCACAACAATGAAATCGAACAAGACCCTGCTGACCACATTGCTTTCCATGGGCCTGCTGGCCAGTGCTGGCGCCACTCAGGCGGCTGGTTGGTGCGAGTCGGGCAAACCGGTGAAATTTGCCGGCCTGAACTGGGAAAGCGCGATGCTGCTGACCGACGTGATGCAAGTCGTGTTGGAGAAGGGCTACGACTGCAAGACCGACAGCCTGCCGGGCAACTCCATCACCATGGAAAACGCCCTGAGCAGCAACGACATTCAGGTGTTTGCCGAAGAGTGGGTCGGTCGCAGCGAAGTCTGGAACAAGGCCGAGAAGGCCGGCAAGGTCGTCGGTGTCGGCGCACCTGTGGTGGGCGCTATCGAAGGCTGGTACGTGCCGCGTTACGTCATCGAAGGCGATGCCAAGCGCAAGCTGGAAGCCAAAGCTCCCGACCTGAAAAACATTGCCGACCTGGGCAAATACTCGGCGATTTTCAAGGACGCTGAAGAGCCCTCCAAGGGCCGTTTCTACAACTGCCCGGCCGGCTGGACCTGCGAGCTGGACAACAGCGAAATGCTGAAGAGCTACGGCCTGGAAAGCACCTACACCAACTTCCGCCCAGGCACCGGCCCGGCGCTGGATGCGGCCGTGCTGTCGAGCTACAAGCGTGGCGAGCCGATCCTGTTCTACTACTGGTCGCCAACCCCACTGATGGGCCAGATCGACGCGGTGAAACTCGAAGAGAAACCAGGCGTGAACAAGACCGTGGATATCAAGGTCGGCCTGTCCAAGACTTTCCACGAACAGGCCCCGGAACTGGTGGCCGTGCTGGAAAAGGTCAACGTGCCAATCGACATCCTCAACCAGAACCTTGGGCGCATGACCAAAGAGCGGATCGAGTCGCCAAAACTGGCGAAGATCTTCTTGAAGGAACATCCTGAAGTCTGGCACGCGTGGGTGAGCGAAGACGCAGCCAAGAAAATCGACGCGGCCTTGTAGGTTGAGCCTCTCCGACTGCCGGTAGCGGCAGTCGGACGCTTGATCGCAACCCCTTGATTGAGAGTCTCCTATGTTTCCCGAAAGCTTTACCTTTTCCATCGCCGACTGGGTCAACGGTTGGGTCGATTCGCTGGTCACCAACTACGGCGACGTGTTCCGGCAGATCTCTGACACGCTGCTGTGGGCCATCGTCAACCTTGAAGGCCTGCTGCGTGCGGCGCCTTGGTGGTTGATGCTCGCCATCGTCGCGGGCATTGCCTGGCACGCCACGCGCAAAGTCGTGACCACGGCCGTGATTGTCGGGTTGTTGTTCCTGGTGGGTGCGGTCGGCCTCTGGGACAAGCTGATGCAAACCCTGGCGCTGATGATGGTCGCGACGATCATTTCGGTGCTGATCGGCATTCCGCTGGGCATTCTCTCGGCACGTAGCAATCGCCTGCGTTCGGTGCTGATGCCGTTGCTCGACATCATGCAAACCATGCCGAGCTTCGTGTACCTGATCCCGGTGCTGATGCTGTTCGGTCTGGGCAAGGTCCCGGCGATTTTCGCCACCGTGATCTACGCCGCCCCCCCGCTGATTCGCTTGACCGACCTGGGCATTCGCCAGGTTGATGGTGAAGTGATGGAGGCGATCAACGCTTTCGGTGCGAACCGCTGGCAGCAACTGTTTGGCGTGCAACTGCCCCTGGCCCTGCCGAGCATCATGGCCGGGATCAACCAGACCACCATGATGGCGCTGTCGATGGTCGTGATTGCCTCGATGATTGGTGCCCGTGGCTTGGGCGAAGACGTACTGGTGGGGATTCAGACCCTCAACGTCGGACGTGGCCTGGAAGCCGGTCTGGCGATCGTGATTCTGGCTGTGGTGATCGACCGCATTACTCAGGCGTACGGTCGGGCACGGCATGAGGTGAGCAAATGAACAACGCGACCGTAAGCAAGATTGAAGTCAAAAACGTCTTCAAGATTTTCGGCAACCGCTCCAAGGATGCGCTGGCGATGATTGGCCAGGGCAAGACCAAAGACCAGGTGCTGTCCGAAACCGGCTGCGTAGTCGGCGTGAACGATCTGTCCCTGAGCATCGGCACGGGCGAGATCTTCGTGATCATGGGCCTGTCGGGTTCCGGCAAATCGACTCTGGTGCGTCACTTCAACCGCCTGATCGACCCGACCAGCGGCGCGATCCTGGTGGACGGCGTGGACATCCTGCAATACGACATGGAAGCCCTGCGCGAATTTCGCCGGCACAAGATCAGCATGGTGTTCCAGAGCTTCGGCCTGCTGCCGCACAAGACTGTGGTGGACAACGTCGCCTACGGCCTGAAAGTGCGCGGCGAGAGCAAGCAAATGTGCTCCGAGCGCGCGCTGCACTGGATCAACACCGTGGGCCTCAAGGGCTACGAAAACAAATACCCGCATCAGCTCTCGGGCGGCATGCGTCAGCGTGTGGGCCTGGCCCGCGCCTTGGCCGCCGACACCGACATCATCCTGATGGACGAAGCGTTCAGTGCCCTTGACCCGTTGATTCGCGCCGAGATGCAGGACCAGTTGCTTGAACTGCAAAAGACCCTGCACAAGACCATCGTCTTCATCACCCACGACCTCGACGAGGCCGTGCGCATCGGCAACCGCATCGCGATCCTCAAGGACGGCCGCCTGATTCAGGTCGGCACCCCGCGCGAGATCCTGCATTCGCCGGCGGATGAGTATGTCGACCGGTTTGTGCAACGTCGGGCTGCAGTGGTTTAAAAGATTTGCGGTGACTTTTGCCGGCCTCATCGCGGGCAAGCCCGCTCCCACAGGGATTGGTTGTGTTGCATAAATTTTCTTCACACAACAGAACACTGTGGGAGCGGGCTTGCCCGCGATGGGGCCGGTAAAGCTGCATCAATATTCAGGTTTTACGCACGAGGTCAAAGATGTCCCAGGCTGAAAAAATCGTTATCACCGAAGCGCAGGTCCGCTGGCAGGATGTGGTCGCCGTTGCCCGTCATGGCGCGCAGCTTGAGCTGTCGGCGCCGGTCTGGGCACGCATTGAAAACGCCCAGGGCATCGTCCAGCGCATCGTCACCAGCGGCGAGCGTGCCTATGGCATCAACACCGGGCTGGGCGCGTTGTGCAACGTCTCCCTGCAAGATGAACAACTCAGCCAGTTGTCGCGCAACACCCTGCTCAGCCACGCCTGTGGCGTGGGCGCGCCGCTGACCAACGAGCAGACGCGCGCCATCATGTGCGCCGCCGTCGTCAACTACAGTCACGGCAAATCCGGCCTGCACCGCCAAGTGGTCGAAGCCCTGCTGGCGCTGCTCAACCGTGGCATCACCCCGCAAGTGCCGTCCCAGGGTTCTGTGGGCTACCTGACGCACATGGCTCACATCGGCATTGCGCTGCTGGGTGTTGGCAATGTCAGCTATCGCGGGCAAATCGTTTCCGCTCAGCAAGCCCTGGCCGAAGAAGGCCTGCAACCGGTCAAGCTCGGCGCCAAGGACGGTTTGTGCCTGGTCAACGGTACGCCGTGCATGACCGGCCTCAGCTGCCTGGCGATTGCCGACGCCGCGCATTTGCTGCAATGGGCCGATGTGATCGGCGCCATGAGTTTTGAAGCCCAGCGCGGTCAGATCGATGCGTTCGACGTCGAGATCATTGCGCTCAAGCCGCACCCAGGCATGCAGCAAGTCGGCGTCAACCTGCGCGCGGTGCTCGATGGCAGCGAAGTGATCGCCAGCAGCAAAGGTATTCGTACCCAGGACGCCCTGAGCATTCGCTCGATCCCGCAGGTCCACGGCGCTGCCCGTGACCAGCTGGTTCACGCGACTCAACAAATCGAAAACGAACTCAACGGCGCCACCGATAACCCGTTGGTGCTGGGCACGCCGGACAACTACCGCGTCGTTTCCCAAGCCAATCCGCACGGCCAGTCCGTAGCGATGGCAGCGGACCTGCTGGCCATCGCCATGGCTGAAATCGGCTCCATCGCCGAACGTCGCCTCGATCGCCTGATCAACCCGCACGTCAGCGGTCTGCCAGCGTTTCTGGTGGCCAATCCGGGTGTTAACTCCGGGATGATGATCGTTCAGTACGTCGCCGCGTCCCTGTGCGCGGAAAACCGGCAATTGGCGCAACCCGCCGTGCTCGACAACTACGTTACGTCGGGCCTGCAGGAAGACCACTTGAGCCTGGGCACAAACGCCGCGCTGAAGCTGCATCGTGCGCTGGAAAACTGCACGCAGATCCTTGCCATCGAGTACTTGCTGGCGGCTCAGGCGTTTGAATTCTTGAAAGAGCAACGCTTTGGCGCTGGCACCGATGTCGCGTGGCGTCTGCTGCGCGAGCGGGTTCCGGCCTACGACCAGGACCGCTGGCTTGCACCGGACATCGCCGCCGCTGCCGGTGTGTTGAAAGACCCGATTTTGCTGCACAACGCGTTGCCGAACCTGAACTGATTTCCATAACACCAGCGTGCCAAGGCGCGTCTCCCCAAAAGCGAGACGCGACGGACAACGGAAATCTCCGGAGCGTCTGGTGAGTTAATAAAAACTCTCAAAAGGAGAATGATGTGACTGCGCTTAATTTGATTCCCGGCCAACTGAGCCTTGCCCAACTGCGTGATGTTTATCAGCAACCGGTCAAAATCACCCTCGACAACAGCGCCTCGGCCCAGATCGAAGCCAGCGTGGCCTGCGTGGAACAGATCCTCGCCGAGAACCGCACCGCTTATGGCATCAACACCGGTTTCGGCCTGCTGGCCTCGACCCGTATCGCCAGCGAAGACCTGGAAAACCTCCAGCGCTCGCTCGTTTTGTCCCACGCCGCCGGTGTCGGCGAGCCGATCAGCGACGCGCTGGTACGCCTGGTCATGGTGCTCAAGGTCAACAGCCTGAGCCGTGGTTTTTCCGGGATTCGTCGCGTGGTCATCGACGCGCTGATCGCCCTGATCAACGCCGAGGTTTACCCGCACATTCCATTGAAAGGTTCGGTCGGTGCTTCCGGCGATTTGGCGCCTCTGGCGCACATGTCGCTGGTGCTGCTGGGCGAAGGCAAGGCGCGCTACAAGGGCGAATGGATGGAAGCCACCGAAGCGCTGAAAATCGCTGGCCTGACCCCGCTGACCCTGGCCGCAAAAGAAGGCCTGGCGCTGCTGAACGGCACTCAGGTATCGACTGCTTACGCCTTGCGCGGTCTGTTCGAGGGTGAAGACCTGTTCGCTGGCGCTGTCGCGCTGGGCGCGCTGACCGTTGAAGCGGTATTGGGCTCGCGCTCGCCGTTCGACGCACGCATCCACGCTGCCCGTGGCCAGAAAGGCCAGATCGACGCCGCTGCCGCTTACCGTGATCTGCTGGGCGAGCGCAGCGAAGTGTCCGACTCGCATGAAAACTGCGAAAAGGTCCAGGACCCGTACTCCCTGCGCTGCCAGCCACAAGTCATGGGCGCCTGCCTGACCCAGTTCCGTCAGGCTGCCGAAGTGTTGGCGATCGAAGCCAACGCTGTGTCGGATAATCCGCTGGTATTCGCTGCTGAAGGTGATGTGATTTCCGGCGGTAACTTCCACGCCGAACCGGTGGCCATGGCCGCCGATAACATGGCGTTGGCCATCGCTGAAATCGGTTCCCTGAGCGAACGTCGTATCTCGCTGATGATGGACAAACACATGTCGCAACTGCCCCCGTTCCTGGTGGCTAACGGTGGCGTGAACTCCGGGTTCATGATCGCTCAGGTGACGGCGGCGGCACTGGCCAGTGAGAACAAGGCCTTGGCGCATCCGCATTCGGTGGACAGCCTGCCGACTTCGGCGAACCAGGAAGACCACGTGTCCATGGCTCCGGCGGCAGGCAAGCGTCTGTGGGAAATGGCTGAAAACACCCGTGGCGTGCTGGCGGTGGAATGGCTGGCGGCGGCTCAGGGCCTGGACTTGCGCAATGGTTTGAAGACTTCGGCGAAACTGGAAAAGGCGCGTGCCATCTTGCGTAAAGAAGTGCCGTTCTATGAGAAGGATCGCTTCTTTGCACCGGACATCAATGCCGCAACCGAGTTGTTGGCGACCCGTTGCCTGAACGAGCTGTTGTCGGTGAAGTTGCTGCCTAGCCTGTAATGGCCTCTTCGCGAGCAAGCCCGCTCCCACAGTGGATCTCCAGTGTTCACACAACCCCTGTGGGAGCGAGCCTGCTCGCGATACGATTTTGAGTCGAATAAGAATAATTAAGGACGAGAAATGCAACAGCCAGCAAAAGGTTTGAAACGCGGGCTCTCTGCCCGACATATTCGCTTCATGGCACTGGGGTCGGCGATCGGCACCGGGCTGTTTTACGGTTCTGCCTCGGCCATTCAAATGGCCGGGCCTGCGGTACTGCTCGCATACCTGATTGGTGGCGCGGCGGTGTTCATGGTCATGCGCGCCCTCGGCGAGATGGCGGTGCACAATCCGGTGGCCGGCTCTTTTGGCCACTACGCCAGCACCTATCTGGGGCCGATGGCGGGCTTCATCCTCGGTTGGACCTACGCGTTTGAAATGGTCATCGTCGGCATGGCCGACGTCACCGCGTTCGGTATTTACATGGGCTTCTGGTTTCCGGAAGTCGCCCGCTGGATCTGGGTGCTGGGCATCGTTTCGGTGGTCGGCGGCTTGAACCTGTGCAACGTCAAAGTCTTCGGTGAAATGGAGTTCTGGCTGTCGCTGCTCAAAGTGGCAGCTATCGTTGCGATGATCCTTGGCGGCTTTGGCATCATGCTGTTCGGCATCAGCACGGCACCCGGTGCTCAGGCGACCGACATCAGCAATCTCTGGAGCCATGGCGGATTCATGCCCAATGGCGTGGGCGGCCTGATCGCTTCGTTTGCGGTGGTGATGTTTGCGTTTGGCGGCATCGAAATCATCGGTGTGACGGCCGGCGAAGCCAAAGACCCGCAGCACGTGCTGCCCCGGGCGATCAATGCCGTACCGTTGCGTATCCTGCTGTTTTACGTGCTGACGATGTTCGTACTGATGTCGATTTTTCCATGGCAGCAGATCGGCAGCCAGGGCAGCCCGTTCGTGCAGATTTTCGACAGTCTGGGGATCAGCTCGGCGGCAACCATTCTCAATATCGTGGTGATCTCGGCGGCGGTGTCGGCGATCAACAGTGACATCTTCGGGGCGGGCCGCATGATGTACGGTCTGGCCCAGCAAGGGCACGCACCCAAAGGCTTTGCCCGCTTGTCGCGCAACGGTGTGCCATGGATGACCGTGGTGGTCATGAGTGCCGCGCTGCTGCTGGGCGTGCTGCTCAACTACCTGATTCCGGAAAACGTGTTTCTGTTGATCGCCTCCATTGCCACCTTCGCAACGGTCTGGGTCTGGTTGATGATTCTGTTCACCCAGGTGGCCATGCGTCGTTCCATGAGCCGCGAACAGGTCGCCGAACTGAAATTCCCGGTGCCGTTCTGGCCCTATGCGCCGATGGCAGCGATTGCCTTCATGCTGTTCATTTTCGGCGTGCTGGGCTATTTCCCGGACACCCAGGCGGCTCTGATCGTCGGCGTGGTCTGGATTGTATTGCTGGTGCTGGCCTACCTGACGTGGGTAAAACCGGCGGCAGGGAAGGCAGTACCGGTAGAGCGGGAACCTTCTTTTTCTCATCGATAACCTAACGGAGGCCACGGATGAAAACTCTCTGGCAACACTGCCACGTCGCAACCATGGCGCAAGGCGTCTACTCGATCATCGAGGATGCGGCCATCGTGACGTCAGGTGCGCACATTGAGTGGATCGGCCCACGCGCTGAACTGCCGTCGGGCGAGTACCCGGCAGTCAATGATCTTAAAGGGGCCTGGGTGACTCCGGGCCTGATCGACTGCCATACCCACACGGTGTTTGGCGGTAACCGCAGCGGTGAATTCGAACAGCGTCTGCAAGGCGTCAGCTACGCGGAAATCGCCGCGGCCGGTGGTGGCATCGCCAGCACCGTGCGCGCTACTCGTGCGGCGACCGAAGACGAACTGTTCGCCAGTGCCGCCAAGCGTCTGAAGAGCTTGATGCGCGACGGCGTGACCACCGTCGAGATGAAATCCGGCTACGGCCTCGACCTGGCCAGCGAACGCAAAATCCTTCGCGTGATCCGCCGTCTCGGCGCCGAACTGCCGGTGAGCGTGCGCAGCACCTGCCTGGCCGCTCACGCCTTGCCGCCGGAATACGCCGATCGCGCCGACGACTACATCGATCACATCTGCGCCGACATGCTCCCGGCCCTGGCCGCCGAAGGGCTGGTGGATGCCGTGGATGCCTTCTGCGAATACCTGGCGTTCTCGCCGGCGCAGGTCGAGCGCGTGTTCGTCACCGCACAGGAGCTCGGTTTGCCGGTGAAGCTGCACGCCGAACAACTGTCGTCGCTGCACGGTTCGAGTCTGGCGGCGCGTTATCACGCACTGTCGGCGGATCACCTGGAGTTCATGACCGAGGACGACGCCATCGCCATGGCCAAGTCCGGCACCGTCGCCGTGCTGCTGCCGGGCGCGTTCTACTTTCTGCGCGAAACCCAGTTGCCGCCCATGGAAGCCCTGCGCAAGCACGGGGTGAAAATCGCCATCGCCAGCGACCTCAACCCCGGCACCTCGCCGGCGCTGTCGTTGCGCTTGATGCTGAACATGGCCTGCACCTGTTTCCGCATGACCCCGGAAGAAGCACTGGCCGGTGCAACGATTCATGCCGCCACCGCGCTGGGCATGGCCGACACCCACGGTTCGCTGGAAGCTGGCAAGGTCGCGGATTTTGTCGCCTGGCAAATCGATCGTCCGGCCGACCTGTCGTACTGGCTGGGCGGTGACCTGGAAAAACGCGTCGTGCGTCACGGCGTCGAGACAAGCGTTTAGGAGAGCAATTGTGGATAAGGTTCTGAACTTCAAACAAGGCCGCGTGCCGCTGCTGATCAGCATGCCCCACGCCGGCCTGCGCCTGACCCCGGCGGTCGAAGCCGGGTTGATCCCCGACGCCCGCAGCCTGCCGGACACCGACTGGCACATTCCGCAGCTTTACGCGTTTGCTGCAGAGTTGGGCGCGAGTACGTTGGCAGCCGAGTATTCGCGATTCGTGATCGACCTGAACCGGCCATCCGACGACAAGCCTTTGTATGTCGGCGCGACCACCGGTCTGTACCCGGCGACGCTGTTCGACGGCATTCCATTGTTCCGTGAAGGGCTGGAGCCGTCGAAAGAGGAGCGCGCGACCTATCTGGAGCAGATCTGGACGCCGTATCACACGACCTTGCAAAACGAGCTGGCGCGACTGAAAGCCGAGTTCGGCTATGCGTTGCTGTTCGACGCGCACTCGATCCGCTCGATCATCCCGCACCTGTTCGACGGCAAACTACCGGACTTCAATCTTGGCACCTTCAATGGCGCCAGTTGCGATCCGCAGTTGGCCACTCAGCTGGAAGCCATCTGCGCGCGTCACGGCGACTACAGCCATGTGCTGAACGGTCGTTTCAAGGGCGGCCACATCACCCGGCATTACGGCAACCCGGCCGAAAACATCCATGCGGTGCAACTGGAGTTGGGGCAGTGCACCTACATGGAAGAGTTCGAGCCGTTCCGCTATCGCCAGGATCTGGCTGCGCCAACGCAAGGGGTGCTCAAGGAGTTGCTGCAAGGTTTGTTGAGTTGGGGGGCTAAAAATTTCTTGAAGTAAAGTTGAGAGCGATTTTTGAAAATCGCTTCTTAATTTGGGATTGGCATTAAATTCTATGGTCGCCACTGTTTAATAGGTTGAAGTTACCATATATGTTTATATCTGTTTCGGGGCCAGGGTTATCGCAGTCCATTACCAGGAGGCGAAAAGTGCCTTTGATGCGTGTTCTTTCTTGATTCCACTCGTAACTTGCTATGCCTTCGGTGCCTGGGTAAGTTTCGGCTGTATCTATAACGTCGTCCTTGTCAGGTTTTTTGTCGACAATCTTGAACAGGTTGCCACTGTTTTTTATCGCGTTGGGCGGCTGGATTGCGGGAACCAGTGCTTCATTTGTTCCGCTGAGTTCCTCTCCGATATAGAGATGAATGGCGATAACCTCTTTGATGCCAGCTAAACCTGGTTTGGGGGGGAAGTCCTTATAAATATCTTGGAAGGCCTGTACTCGCCAGCATTTATTTCCTAATGAATCAACGCTCTCTTTTATGCTGATCTTATTCGCCTTGAATGCGAAATTTCCAGATGCGAATTTTATGGTTGCATTGAATTCTTCATCGAGGCCTTGTGATGTAGACGGTGTGTCCATAATATTTTCTCCGGATTGAAGTATTATCTTTTGCTGGTGTATTGCTTTCTTGTTGATTTAATATTTTTCAATGTGGGTTGTCAGCTGGCACTTCTGACAGTTTTTTATATTGTTTGGTTATAGTGTGCTGTCTATTTACGTTGTCGTTGCTTTATTAGGCTACGGCATCCGCCTTTGAGACGCAGAGCATCCCTCGCTGCATTCCCACGCGCCCACGCGGAGCAAGGGAACGATCTCGCCAGACTGTCGCCACCGTGCAAATCTCGGTCGCCACAGTTCGCTTTTACCCTCTCGCTGCTGCGTAATGTGCTGAGCACGGTGCACGAAGACACCGGCCCTCACAATAATCTGCCGCACGAGACTCTCACGATGAAAAGACTGTTCACCCGCTGTCTCTCAATCCTCTGCGGCACGGCTCTTTTGAGCACCAGCGTCCTGGCCAGTGACGATGCTTCCTGCAAAGCCGTGCGCATGGGCGTGGTCAACTGGACCGACGTCATCGCCACCAGCGGCATGGCCGATGTGCTGCTCAATGGCCTGGGCTACGAAAGCAAGCAAACCAGCGCCGTGCAGCAAATCATCTTCGCCGGCATCCGCGACAAGCGGCTCGACATCTTCCTTGGTTACTGGAAACCGGCGATGGACAAAAACATCGCGCCGTTCGTGGCCGCCAATCAAGTGAAGGTCATGGACAAACCGAGCCTGGCCGATGCCCAGGCGACGCTCGCGGTGCCGGATTACGTGGCCGCCGCCGGACTGAAAACCTTCGCCGATATCGCAAAATTCAAGGACCAGCTCGGTGGCAAGATTTATGGCATCGAGCCGGGTAGCGGCGCCAACACCACAATCAAAACCATGATCGAGACCAATCACTTTGGCTTGAAGGATTTCAAACTGATCGAGTCCGGTGAGGCCGGCATGCTTGCCGCAGTGCAACGCGCGGTGAATCGCAAGGAATTCGTGGTGTTCGTCGGCTGGACGCCGCACCCGATGAACATCAACATGAAGATCGCCTACCTGACGGGCAGTGAAGACGTGTATGGGCCGAACGAAGGCGCGGCCACCGTTTCCACCGTCACCGCGCCGGATTACGCCCAGCGTTGCCCGAACGTCAATCGTCTGCTGGAAAACCTGACGTTTACCGCGTCCCAGGAAAGCCAGTTGATGGTGCCGATCATGGAACGCAAGACGCCGCAGGACGTGGCCAGGCAATGGTTGCGCGATCACCCGGAAGATTTGCAGCGCTGGCTGGCGGGCGTGTCCAGTTTTGATGGCAAGGACGGCCTCGCAACCGTACAGGCCAGTTTGAAAAACTGACCCATCGGTAATGACGAGTGCCCCCTCGCCACAAAGGCCCTGTTCACGAAATTCTGACGGACTGACACTGGCTCATGACTCCCTACCTGCTTTCCGAACAGATGACGGCCTTCGTCGAGAAAACCGTCAGCTTCAACAGCACCGACACCAGCCTCGCCGGTTTGCGCCTGGCCTACAGCGAGATGTGCCAGGCGTTTACCCCGCCGCGTCCTGAAGGGCTCTATGTCGTCGATTTCGATTTGGCCGGTGTGGCCGTCAGGTCGTATCAGCCACACGCCTCGCCATCGTCCGATACGTGCCCGTGCATCGTGTATCTGCACGGTGGCGGATGGGTGGTCGGCGATCTGGATTCCCACGACTTCATCTGCGCCGAGCTCGCCTCGACACTCGGCGTGTTGGTGATTGCCGTTGATTACCGTCTGGCGCCCGAACATCCATATCCGGCGGGATTCGATGACTGTCTCAAGGTCTGGCGCGCGTTGCGTGCCGGGCCGTTCCGACTTGATCCAGCGCGGACGCTGGTGATGGGGGACAGTGCTGGCGGCAATCTGGCCGCGGCGTTGTGCCTGGCGTTACGCGATGCCCACGAACCACTGCCCGCTGCGCAGGTCCTGATCTATCCGGGCCTGGGCGGCGATCAGCAGTCGCCATCGCGCAGCGAATGCATCGACGCGCCGTTACTCAGCAGCAGCGATGTCGATTGCTATCACGCCTTGTACTTGCGCGGCAGCCGACAGCCGGGCGCTTATGCCATGCCATTGCTCGCCGGGCATTTCGGTGGACTGCCGCCGGCCTTGATTGCCGTCGCGCAATTCGATCCTCTGCGCGATGACGGTGTGGTCTACGCCGAACAACTGGAAGCCGCTGGCGTGGACACTACGTTGTACTATGGCGAAGGGCTGGTTCACGGCTGTTTGCGCGCGCGCGGCCAGGTCGCCGAGGTGGACGAACTCTATGAAACGCTGCTCGGGTTTTTGGCTGACAGACTCTGACGCAGCAAGGGGCATGCTCATTGACGTAATTCGGGTTTATGATGCCGGACGGCAGAATAATAGAAGTCCCCCCAGGGATGACCTCGACCCCTTACGGAGCGCGCAATGCAGACTTTGTACCCACAGATCAAACCCCACGCCCGGCACGATCTGGCCGTCGATGACACCCATACGCTCTACGTCGACGAAAGCGGTTCACCGGAAGGTTTGCCGGTGGTGTTCATCCACGGCGGCCCCGGCGCCGGGTGTGATGCCCAGAGCCGTCGGTATTTCGATCCAAACCTGTATCGCATTGTCACCTTTGACCAGCGTGGTTGCGGTCGCTCCACCCCCCACGCCAGCCTCGAAAACAACACCACCTGGGATCTGGTCGCCGACCTTGAGCGAATTCGCAAGCATCTGGGCATCGACAAATGGGTGCTGTTTGGCGGCTCCTGGGGTTCAACCCTGGCGCTGGCCTACGCGCAAACCCACCCGGAGCGTGTCCACGGCCTGATCCTGCGCGGGATCTTTCTCTGCCGTCCGCAGGAAATCGAGTGGTTCTACCAGGCAGGCGCCAGCCGTCTGTTCCCCGATTACTGGCAGGACTACATTGCGCCGATCCCGCTGGACGAGCGCGACGACTTGCTCAGCGCTTTCCACAAGCGCCTGATCGGCAACGACCAGATTGCCCAGATGCATGCGGCCAAGGCCTGGTCCACGTGGGAAGGCCGGACCGCAACGTTGCGTCCGAATCCGCTGGTGGTCGATCGCTTCTCGGAACCTCAGCGCGCGTTGTCGATTGCACGCATCGAATGTCACTACTTCACCAACAACGCCTTCCTTGAGCCCAACCAGCTCATCCGTGACATGGGCAAGATTGCCCATTTGCCCGGTGTAATTATCCACGGTCGCTACGATGTGATTTGCCCGCTGGATAACGCCTGGGAATTGCACCAGAACTGGCCGAACAGTGAGCTGCAGATCATCCGTGACGCCGGCCATGCAGCGGCCGAACCGGGCATCACCGATGCGTTGGTACGGGCCGCCGGCCAGATGGCGCGCCGCTTGCTCGATCTGCCGCCCGAAGAAGCATGAAGGGGTTGTTGCAACGCGTACGGGGTGCGCGAGTCGAGGTCGCGGGGGAAGTGGTGGGGGTGATCGACCAAGGGTTGCTGGTACTGGTCGCCGTCGAGCCCGAGGATACTCGGGCCAGCGCCGACAAACTTCTCAATAAGCTGCTTAACTATCGGGTATTCAGCGACGCTGAGGGCAAGATGAATCTGTCCCTGGCGGATGTCGGTGGCGGGTTGCTGCTGGTCTCACAGTTCACCCTGGCTGCTGACACTAAAAGCGGGCTGCGTCCGAGTTTTTCGACCGCGGCCCCTCCTGCGTTGGGTGAGGAGCTTTTCGACTATCTATTAGGCAAAGCGAAACAGGTGCATGGCACTGTGGCATCAGGTAGATTCGGCGCGGATATGCAGGTGCACCTGGTCAACGATGGTCCGGTAACCTTCCTGTTACAGACCTGAAAGCGCTTGAAACAACTTTTTAAGAGCTTTTCGACTGTAAACAGGCGTTTTTCGCGAGAAATACTTTGTTGCGCCTGATGCGTTGTAACGCGGCCTACTAGATAATCGCGCGCTACGGGGATCGGCGTTCGTTGGTCCATTTTGACTTAGGTAGAGACTTGTCCTGAACCGTTTGGGGAATCATTTAGCCCCATCGGAGTCGGAACAATGCTCGCCAACTTGGCAAGAGTGGTTTGCAAGGTCGGTTTTTTCATGCCGTTGACCGTGCGAACCCTTCAACTGGCCGTTGGTTTTTTGATCTGTTTTCGGCGAGGGTTGCTCGTGATTGTTAGTCCCTGTAATGCACCAAAATTGACTGCCAAACGGTTCCGAAGCGCTCTGGTAGCGGGCTCTGCACTGCTCTGCCTATTCAGCGCCGGCCAGCTTTGGGCATTCAGTCTGGAGGATGTGTCGGTCAAGGCAAAAGAGCTGGCCGCGCAAAAATACGAAGCTCCGCGCAGTAACCTGCCAACCGAGTTCCGCGAGATGAAATTCGCGGACTATCAGAAAATTCGTTTCCTGACCGAGAAGGCCGAGTGGGCGGATCAGAAAACCCCGTTCAAGCTGTCGTTCTATCACCAGGGTATGCATTTCGATACACCGGTGAAAATCAACGAAATCACGGCTAATTCCGTCGAAGAAATCAAATATGACCCGAGTCGTTTCGATTTCGGCGACGTGAAGTTCGATCCTAAGGCCACCGAACAACTGGGTTATGCCGGTTTCCGGGTGCTGTACCCGATCAACAAGGCTGACAAGCAAGACGAAATCATGACCATGCTCGGCGCCAGCTACTTCCGCGTCGTCGGCAAGGGCCACGTTTATGGTTTGTCTGCCCGGGGTATGGCGATTGATACCGCATTGCCATCCGGCGAAGAATTCCCGCGTTTCACCGAGTTCTGGATTCAACAGCCGAAGCCGGGTGACAAGCACCTGGTGATTTTCGCGTTGCTGGATTCGCCGCGTGCGACAGGTGCCTATCGCCTGACCCTGCGTCCGGGCAGCGACACCATTGTCGACGTCAAGGCGCAGATGTTCCTGCGCGACAAGGTCGGCAAGCTGGGTATTGCTCCATTGACCAGCATGTACCTGTTCGGCGCCAACCAGCCTTCGAAAGTGCTGAACTACCGTCGTGAGCTGCACGATTCCAGCGGCCTGGCGATCCATGCCGGCAACGGCGAATGGATCTGGCGTCCGTTGAACAACCCGAAACACCTGTCGGTGAGCAACTTCTCGGTCGAGAACCCGCGTGGTTTCGGTCTGCTGCAACGTGGCCGCGATTTCAGCCACTATGAAGACCTCGACGATCGCTACGACAAGCGCCCAAGCGCCTGGATCGAGCCGAAGGGTGACTGGGGCAAGGGTACCGTGGATCTGGTCGAGATTCCGACCGCCGATGAAACCAACGATAATATCGTGGCTTTCTGGAACCCGGAAAAACTGCCAGAGCCTGGCCAGCCGCTCGATGTTGCCTATCGCATGCACTGGACCATGGACGAAGCTTCCATCCACGCGCCTGACAGTGCCTGGGTCAAACAGACCCTGCGCTCCACCGGTGACGTTAAACAGTCCAACCTGATCCGTCAGCCGGACGGTAGCGTTGCTTATCTGGTGGACTTCGAAGGCCCGTCCCTGGCGGCATTGCCACCGGATGCGGACGTTCGCAGCCAGGTCAGCGTGGGCGACAACGCTGAACTGGTCGAGAACAGCGTGCGTTACAACCCTGAAACCAAGGGCTGGCGCCTGACGCTGCGCATGAAGATCAAGGATGCGAGCAAAGCCACCGAAATGCGCGCGGCCCTGGTTCAGAACATCGTGCCGGCAGACCTGGCCAAGACGTCGGTTCCAGCCTCGAATTCGTCTGTCGCCAAAGCCGACAAGGTTGCCGCCAAGCAACAGGAAAAAGCCGACAAGGAAGCCAAGCAAGCAGAGGCCAAGCAGGCCGATGCCAAGCCGGTTGCAGATGCCAAGGACAAGGCTAATAAAGACGCCAAGCAGCCAGTCGCTGCCGACGCGGCCCCAGCCACACCGGAATCGGCATCGACTGAAGAAGTCCTGACCGAGACCTGGAGCTATCAGTTGTCTGCCGATGAGTAATTCTCAAATACAGCCAGAGACGCTTGCCGAGTATCTAGCGCATCTACCGATGACCGACGAGCAGCGCGCGGAACTCGCGGGCTGCCAGTCCTTCAGCGAATTGCACCAGCGTCTGTCGTCGCAGACGTTCGACGCTCCGACCGAGGCTGCCCAAGCCTCGGTGGGCCGTCGTTTGACCTTGAACACGGCTGAAGAACTGGAAGAAGCGGAAATGCTGGTGGTCGACGCCAGCGGTCGGGTTTGCCTCAAAGCGACCCCGCCGATCCGTCGGACCAAAGTCGTGCCGGAGCCGTGGCGCACCAACATTCTGGTACGTGGCTGGCGCCGCCTGACCGGTCGCACCAATCCGCCGGCTCCGCCGAAAGATGAACGTGTGCTGCCGGCCGCTCGCTGGCGCACTGTGGGTTCGATCCGTCGCTACATTCTGCTGGTATTGATGCTCGGCCAGACCATCGTCGCCGGCTGGTACATGAAAGGCATCATGCCGTACCAGGGCTGGTCGTTCGTCGACCTCAACGAAGTGCTGCATCAACCGCTGCTGCAAACCGCCACACAAGTGCTGCCATACGCATTACAAACCAGCATCCTGATCCTGTTCGGGATTCTGTTCTGCTGGGTGTCGGCCGGTTTCTGGACCGCGCTGATGGGCTTCCTCGAGTTGCTCACAGGGCACGATAAATACCGCATCTCCGGTAAAAGTGCCGGTAATGAGCCGATTCCAAAGGACGCGCGCACCGCACTGGTGATGCCGATCTGCAACGAAGACGTGCCGCGTGTATTTGCCGGTCTGCGGGCGACGTTTGAATCGGTAGCGGCCACGGGTGACCTGGATCGCTTCGACTTCTTCGTCCTCAGCGACAGTAACGACGCCGACATCTGCGTTGCCGAGCAGCAAGCCTGGCTGGACGTCTGCCGCGAAGCCGGTGGCTTCGGCAAGATCTTCTATCGCCGCCGTCGCCGTCGCGTGAAACGTAAAAGCGGCAACCTCGACGACTTCTGCCGTCGTTGGGGCGGTGACTACAAGTACATGGTCGTGCTCGACGCGGACTCCGTGATGAGCGGTGAATGCCTGACCAGCCTGGTGCGCTTGATGGAAGCCACACCGGACGCCGGGATCATCCAGACCGCGCCGCGTGCGTCGGGCATGGACACCTTGTATGCACGGATGCAGCAGTTTGCGACTCGCGTGTACGGTCCGTTGTTTACCGCCGGTCTGCACTTCTGGCAGTTGGGTGAATCCCACTACTGGGGCCACAACGCGATTATCCGCATGAAGCCGTTCATCGAGCACTGCGCCCTGGCGCCATTGCCGGGTAAAGGCGCATTCGCCGGTGCGATCCTGTCCCACGACTTCGTTGAAGCCGCGCTGATGCGCCGTGCCGGCTGGGGCGTGTGGATTGCCTACGATTTGCCGGGCAGCTACGAAGAACTGCCGCCGAACCTGCTGGACGAACTCAAGCGTGACCGTCGCTGGTGCCACGGTAACCTGATGAACTTCCGCCTGTTCCTGGTCAAGGGCATGCACCCGGTTCACCGGGCGGTGTTCCTGACCGGCGTGATGTCTTACCTGTCGGCGCCGTTGTGGTTCTTCTTCCTCGTGCTGTCGACGGCGCTGCTGGCGGTCAACACGCTGATGGAACCGCAATACTTCATGGAGCCGCGACAGCTGTATCCGCTGTGGCCGCAATGGCACCCGGACAAGGCTGTGGCGCTGTTCTCCACGACCATCGTGCTGCTGTTCCTGCCGAAGCTGTTGAGCATCCTCCTGATCTGGGCCAAAGGTGCGAAAGAGTTCGGTGGCAAGTTCAAGGTGACGATGTCGATGCTGCTGGAGGTATTGTTCTCCATGCTGCTGGCGCCGGTGCGGATGATTTTCCACACCCGTTTCGTACTGGCCGCGTTCCTCGGCTGGGCCGCGACCTGGAACTCGCCACAACGTGACGACGATTCCACGCCATGGAGCGAAGCGGTCAAGCGCCACGGTCCGCAGACCT
Source organism: Pseudomonas sp. URMO17WK12:I12 (assembly GCF_000514395.1). Taxonomy (NCBI): domain Bacteria; kingdom Pseudomonadati; phylum Pseudomonadota; class Gammaproteobacteria; order Pseudomonadales; family Pseudomonadaceae; genus Pseudomonas; species Pseudomonas sp. URMO17WK12:I12. The sequence continues at coordinate 376,616 of NZ_AZVV01000004.1, read as the reverse complement.
TGCTGGGCTTCTTCTGGGCCTTGCTGGTGATCTGGCTGAACCCGAGCTTCCTGTGGTGGCTGGTGCCGATTGTCGGTTCGTTGATGCTGTCGATTCCGGTGTCGGTGATTTCCAGCCGTGTCGGTCTGGGCTTGAAGTCCCGTGACGAAAGCCTGTTCCTGATCCCTGAGGAATACAATCCGCCGCAGGCGCTGCTGGCCACCGACCAGTACACCCACGAAAACCGTTATCACGCACTGAACGACGGCTTCATCCGGGCGGTGGTCGATCCGCAGCAGAACGCCCTGGCGTGCTCGCTGGCGACTTCTCGTCACGGTCAGGCCGAGCCAATCGAGTGGCTGCGTGTCGAACGGGTTCGTCACGCCTTGAAGGTCGGGCCTGATGGCCTGAACAACAATGAGCGTGTGCAATTGCTGAGTGACCCGGTGGCATTGGGTCGTCTGCATGAGCAGGTCTGGAGTGAAGGTCACCCCGAATGGCTGCAAGCCTGGCGTCAATCGGTGAAAGCCGATCCCCACGCGCCGTTGCTGCCGCTCAAACCGCTGAGCGCACAGCCTCAGTTGGCGTAATAGAAAACCCCGCTCATCCAGCGGGGTTTTTTTTTGCCTGATCGGCGTCAGCCAACAAATCCTGTTTCAGCCCTTGTGCAAACGGGCGAGTAGTTTAGGATCCGTCCCCGAATTGGTGCGCCCGGATAATTTTTGTCCGTATGGGGGCGTTTCCTGAGGGAAGCCGCCGTTTTTGCGCGCCTCACACCGCAATGGTTTTGGGGACATGATGATGAAGAAGTATCTCTCGATGCTGCTGGTCGGCGTCACGGCATTGGTTGCAGTCAGCGCGGCGCAGGCCGGTGCCATCGATGACGCGGTCAAGCGCGGCACGCTGAAAGTCGGCATGGACCCGACCTACATGCCGTTCGAGATGACCAACAAGCGCGGCGAGATCATCGGTTTCGAAGTCGACATCCTCAAAGCCATGTCCAAAGCCATGGGCGTCAAGCTGGAGCTGGTGTCCACCGCCTACGACGGCATCATCCCGGCCCTGATGACCGACAAGTTCGACATGATCGGCAGCGGGATGACCCTGACCCAGGAACGCAACCTGCGCCTGAACTTCAGCGAACCGTTTATCGTCGTCGGTCAGACCCTGCTGATCCGCAAAGAGCTGGAAGGCACCATCAAGTCCTATAAGGACTTGAACACCGCCGACTACCGCATCACCTCCAAGCTCGGCACCACCGGCGAGATGGTCGCCAAGAAGCTGATCTCCAAAGCCAAATACCACGGCTATGACAATGAACAGGAAGCGGTGCTGGACGTGGTCAATGGCAAGGCTGATGCCTTCATCTACGACGCGCCGTACAACGTGGTGGCGGTGAGCAAGGTTGGCGCCGGCAAACTGGTGTTCCTCGACAAGCCGTTCACGTACGAGCCGCTGGCCTTCGGCCTGAAGAAGGGTGACTACGACAGCATCAACTTCATCAACAACTTCCTGCACCAGATCCACGAAGACGGCACCTACGATCGCATCCATGACAAGTGGTTCAAAGACACCGCTTGGCTCAAGGACATGGAGTAACGCTGACAAGCGGCGTTCGGTCAGTTAGACCGCGCCGCCCCAATCGCGGGCAAGCCCGCTCCCACAGTGATCTGGGTGAACACAAATTTTGTGTCCGGCGCAGAACCTTGTGGGAGCAGGCTTGCCCGCGATGACGGCCTTCCCGGCGACACAGAATTCGGAAGCTTCAAAGCAAATGAAACAAAAAAAAATCCAATGGCCCTGGCACGTTTTAACCGTGCTGGTGCTGATCGGCCTGGCCGGCGCGTTGTATTACGCCACCTCGCTGATGTCCTACGAATGGCGCTGGAACCGAGTGCCGCAATACTTCGCCTACCACGCCGAAGAATCCCAGCGCGCCGCCGACATCTCCACCGTCAGCGAACTGGTGCGCACGGGCGATAAAGCCGAAGTCACCCTGCGCAACGACGCGGGTGATGAGCAGCGCGTGACCGTCGACGACAACAGCCTGCAAGTCGCCCAAGGCGATGATGTGGCCGAAGGCGATGTGATCGGCGTGACACGCCATTGGGCCGCCGGTCCACTGCTTTGGGGGCTGTGGACCACGTTGTGGTTGTCCGTGGTGTCTGGCGTACTCGGTCTGTTGATCGGTCTCGTCACCGGTTTGTGCCGGCTGTCGAGCAACCCGACCCTGCGCGACCTCTCGACCATTTACGTCGAACTGGTCCGTGGCACACCGCTGCTGGTACAGATCTTCATTTTCTATTTCTTCATCGGCACCGTGATGAACCTGTCCCGGGAATTCGCCGGGATCGCGGCGTTGTCGCTGTTCACGGGCGCCTACGTCGCGGAAATCATCCGTTCCGGCGTGCAGTCCATCGCCCGCGGCCAGAACGAAGCCGCGCGTTCGTTGGGGCTGAGCGCTGGCCAGTCGATGCGCCACGTGGTGATGCCTCAAGCCTTGAAGCGGGTATTGCCGCCCCTGGCCGGGCAATTCATCAGCCTGGTCAAGGACACGTCGCTGGTTTCGGTCATCGCAATTACCGAACTGTTGAAAAGCGGTCGTGAAGTCATCACCACCTCGTTCTCGCCATTCGAAATCCTGTTCTGCGTGGCCGGGTTGTACCTGTTGATCAACCTGCCGCTGTCGAAAATTGCCAGCCGGCTTGAGCGGAGGCTCGCGCAAAGTGATTGAAGTTCGCGATCTGGTAAAAGTCTTCGATACCCGCGGCCAGGTGGTTCGCGCGGTGGATAACGTCACCACGCACGTGGCCAAGGGTGAAGTGCTGGTGGTGATCGGCCCGTCCGGCTCCGGCAAATCGACCTTCCTGCGCTGCCTTAATGGCCTGGAAGCATTCGACTCGGGTTCGGTGAGCATTGACGGTCTGCAACTGGCCGACCCGAAAACCGACGTCAACGCCTACCGGCGCGAGGTCGGCATGGTGTTTCAGCACTTCAACCTGTTCCCGCATATGACCGTGCTGGAAAACCTCTGCCTGGCGCAGAAAGTCGTGCGCAAACGCGGCAAGAAAGAGCGCGAGGCCAAGGCCCTGGCGTTGCTGGAAAAGGTCGGCATTGCACAGAAAGCCCACGAGTTTCCGTCGCGTCTGTCCGGCGGCCAGCAACAGCGCGTGGCGATTGCCCGGGCGTTGGCCATGGAGCCGAAGGTCATGTTGTTCGATGAGCCGACCTCGGCGCTGGACCCGGAAATGGTCGGCGAAGTGCTGGACGTGATGAAAACCCTGGCCGTGGAAGGCATGACCATGGTTTGCGTCACCCATGAAATGGGCTTTGCGCGGGAAGTGGCGGATCGGGTGTTGTTCTTCGATCACGGCAAATTGCTGGAAGATGCGTCACCGGCGGAGTTCTTTGATGCGCCGAAGGATGCGCGGGCGCAGGCGTTTTTGCGTCAGGTTCTCTAGTCGACCGTTCCCACGCTCTGCGTGGGAACGATCAGTCCGCATCACCTCAAACCTTGAACCTGCCCACCAGCATCTGCAGATGCGTTCCCAGCCGCGCCAGCTCAATACTGGATGCCGCCGTCTCTTCACTGGCTGCCGAGGTCTGCTCGGACACGTCACGCACGTTCAGCACGCTACGGTTGATCTCCTCGGCCACTGCCGTTTGCTGCTCGGCAGCGGCGGCGATCTGTTGATTCATCGACTGAATCGCCGACACGGTGCGGGTGATGCTTTCCAGTGAGCCCCCGGCGCGGCGGGTCAGTTCGACGCTGCTGTCGGTCAGGACGCGGCTGTTGTCCATGATCGTGGCGACTTGCTGGGTGCCGTTTTGCAAGCCGACGATCAGCTCTTCGATTTCTTCGGTGGACTTCTGGGTGCGTTGCGCCAGGCTGCGAACTTCATCGGCCACCACCGCAAAACCGCGTCCGGCTTCACCGGCACGGGCGGCTTCGATGGCGGCGTTGAGGGCCAGCAGATTGGTTTGCTGGGCCACGGATTTGATGACGTCGAGCACGCTGCCGATCTTGTCGCTTTCGCGTTTGAGATCGCCCATCGCGGCGGTGGAATTGCCAACTTCGAGGGCCAGGCGTTCGATCTGGGCGATGGCTTCGCCGACCACTTTGTCACCTTCGCGGGCTTGCTGATCGGCGGCGACGGCGGCTTCGGAGGCTTCTTCGGCATTGCGTGCGACTTCTTGCACGGTCGCGGTCATTTCGTTCATTGCGGTCGCTACCTGATCGGTCTCGACTTTCTGGCTGTTGACCCCGGCACTGGTCTGCTCGGTGACCGCCGACAACTCTTCGGCGGCGCTGGCGATTTGTGTAACGCCGTCGCTGATGCCGCCGATCAGTTCCCGCAGGCCCAGGGTCATGCTCTGCATGGCACGCTGAAGCTGGCCGAGTTCGTCGCGACGCTTGGAGGTCAGGTTGTGAGTCAGGTCGCCGGCGGCCACACGTTCAGCCACTTTCAGGGTCTGGTTCAGCGGGATGACGATCTGGCGAGTGATCGCCCAGGCTGCGACTATGCCGAAGGCCAGGGCCAGGGCGGTGGCCATCAGCAGCATGTTCTTGGCGTGAGCCGCATCGGTGTCGCGGACGATGGTTTGCGACACGGTGAGTTTTTTGCTGACGTCGAGCAGGATATCGCCTTGCTCGGCCATGCGCACGAGTGCGGCAGCACTGGCGACCTGGGAGTCACGGTACTGGCTGACGGCGGCACGGTAGGCCTTGAGCGAATCGGTCGCCTGTTGCAGGTTGGCGGTGTGTTCTTCCGGCAGTTTGGACGGCAGGCTTTCGAGGTTTTTCAGGGCGTTGTCGATGGCGTCCAGCGCCGGTTGTTCGGCTTCGGGCTTGGCGCTGTAGGTGTAGCCGCGAACCTGGAAGCGCGCTTGCTGAATCAATTTGCTCAAATCGATCACGCTATTGAACTGGGCGACGTTGTCGCCTTGCAGCAGGGATTTCTCGACTTCGGCGACGCGGGCGACGGCGTTGTCGGCCGTGGCCCCGAGTTTGCTGCGCGCGTCTTCGCGGTTGGCACCGGCCTGGATCATCGCGCTGAACGCTTGTTTGTACTGGCTGACGGCGGCCAATTGCTGGTCAACCATTGCCGCGTCGGCCGGTTGCTCAATCAGTTTGCGAGCGGTTTGCAGGCCCGCATCGAGTTGCGCCAGCTTGTCGTTGACCGCCCCCGGGCCTTGTTCGCCCCGGCGCATTTCATAGTCCAGACGGGCCAGGCGCAGGTCTTTGGTCAGGTCATTGAGGCTGGCGATGAACCCGAGCTTGTCGCCACGGCTCGTCACGTCGCTCAGGCCAGTCCAGCCGGTGAAGGTGATCAACAGGGTAAGCAACAGCACCAGACCGAAACCGATTCCCAGTTTGCGATTGACGCTGATGTTCCCCAGATTCTCGGCTAGCCATTGGTACATGCTACAACTCCCTGGACCACTGATTGGTTTTGTGGGAACTGTATCGGCAGGCAAAGCCGGTTCTGTAGGGCGGAAAAAGACTGGCGACGATCACATCCCTTGTAGCAGCAGGCTTCGCCAGCTGCTACAAGGGGCCGTGTTAGAACAGGCGGGCGAGCAGGGCGGTGACGGCGGTCTCGACGCGCAGGATGCGCTCGCCGAGCTGCACCGGTTGCAGGCCGGACTTGCCCAGCAGGTCGATCTCGTAAGGGATCCAGCCACCTTCGGGGCCGATGGCCAGGGTCACCGGTTCGTCGAGGCCGCGGGGGCAAGGCGGGTAGTTTCCGGGATGTCCGACCAGGCCGAGGGTGCCCTCGGTGATCGCCGGCAGACGGTCCTCAACGAAGGGCTTGAAGCGCTTCTCGATAACGATCTCGGGCAGCACACTGTCCCGGGCCTGTTCGAGGCCGAGGATCAATTGTTCGCGAATCGCCTCGGGTTCCAGGAACGGGGTTTGCCAGAAGCTCTTCTCGACGCGATAGCTGTTCACCAGCACGACGCGCGGCACACCCATGGCGGCCACGGTCTGAAACACCCTGCGCAGCATTTTCGGGCGCGGCAGGGCCAACACCAGGGTCAACGGCAGCTTGTTCGGGGGCGGTTGGTCGAGGGTGACGCGCAATTCGGCTTCAGCGGCGTCCAGGCGCAACACCTCGGCCGCGCCCATCAATCCGCCGATCCGACCGACACGCAGGCTGTCACCGACTTCGCAGCGGTGAACTTCCTGCATGTGCGTCAACCGGCGATCACGCAGGATCACCCGGTCGGCCGCAATGAAATCGGCTTCTTCGAGCAGCAGCAGGTTCACGGTTGGGTCGCTGGCGGCTGGTCGTTGTGATCGTCAACCGGTTGGTCGTCCGGATGCTCGCCACGTTTGCTGATCAGGCTGCCAAACAGGATGCCGATCTCGAACAGCAGCCACATCGGTACCGCCAACAGCGTCTGCGAGAAGATGTCCGGCGGCGTCAGGATCATGCCGACCACGAAGCAGCCGATGACCACGTACGGGCGGATTTTCTTCAGGTATTTGACGTCGACCACGCCGATCCACACCAGCAGCACCACGGCCACCGGAATTTCGAACGCCACGCCAAAGGCGAAGAACAGCGTCATGACGAAATCGAGGTAGCTGGTGATGTCGGTCATCATTTCCACGCCGGCCGGGGTGGCGGCGGCGAAGAACTTGAAGATCAACGGGAACACCAGGTAATAGGCGAACGCCATGCCGGTGTAGAACAGCACGATGCTGGACATCAGCAGCGGCACCGCGATGCGCTTTTCATGCTTGTACAGGCCCGGTGCGATGAAGCCCCAGATCTGGTGCAGGATCACCGGGATCGCCAGGAACAGCGAGACCATCATGGTCAGCTTCAGCGGCGTCAGGAAGGGTGACGACACGTCGGTGGCGATCATCGTCGCGCCGGCGGGCAGGTACGCGCGCAGCGGCGTGGAGACGAAGGTGTATATCTGCTGGGTAAAGGCAAACAACCCGGCGAAGATGATGAAAATCGCCGCTACGCAGCGCAGCAGACGGGTACGCAACTCGGTGAGGTGCGAAACCAGCGGCATGTGCTGGTCGTTTTCGGGGAGATCGCTCATGGGGCTCGCGGCGGCAGTGTTGGGTCATGAGGGGCCGGCGCTGTCGGCGCGGCGGCAGGAGCAACCGGTGGTGCTGATACAACGGACTCAGGTTGCGCAGTCGCTACAACAGGTGCTGGCGCAGGCGTTGGTTCAGTGGCGGCGACAGGCGCGTGAATCGTCTGTTCCCCCACATGCTCCACCGGCGTCGGCTCCTGCTGGGTCGGCGAGAAAATCTTCCGCGCCTCCTGCTCCAGCGACAGAATGTGCTCGTTGTGCAGCTGCCGACGAATCTCGTCGGCACCGATTTCACGTTCAACTTCCTGTTTGATCGCGTTGAAGCTGCGCTTCAAGCGCCCGACCCACAGGCCGGCGGTGCGCGCAGCACCCGGCAAGCGCTCAGGCCCCAGCACCAGCAGGGCCACTAGGCCGACGAGCAACAGTTCAGAGAAGCTGATACCAAACATTAGTCAGTGCTCACACGTCTTTGCGGATCGGCTCTTCGACTTTTTGTGCCTGCACGTCGATGGTGTGCGGCTGGTTCACGGACTGCGTAGTCTGTGGCTGAACAGGTGGAACCGGTTGCGCCGGGGTCACGGTCGGATCGGCCGGTTTTTCGTCGTCGTTCATGGCTTTCTTGAAGCCCTTGATCGACTCGCCCACGTCCGTGCCGAGGTTTTTCAGTTTCTTGGTGCCGAATACCAATACGACAACAACCAGGATGACGATCCAGTGTTTCCAGTCAAAAATGCCCATGTTGCTGCTCCTCTCTAATAATTGTTCAGGCGGACGGGCGCGAGGCTTTCTCGGCGTGTCCGGACAGACCGAAGCGACGGTCCAGTTCATCAAGTACAGCCTGCGGATGCTGCCCCAGTTGGGCGAGCATGACCATGCTGTGGAACCACAAATCGGCGGTCTCGTAGATCACATCGCTGCAGTCGCCGCTGATGGCGGCGTCCTTGGCGGCAATGATGGTTTCGACCGACTCTTCGCCGACTTTTTCCAGAATCTTGTTCAAGCCCTTATGGTACAGGCTGGCGACATACGAGCTGTCGGCAGCGGCGCCTTTGCGCTCTTCCAGCACTGCGGCCAGGCGGGTCAGAGTGTCACTCATGTTTGTGTCCTGCGGAATAGATGGCGTGCGGATCTTTCAGGACCGGGTCGACCGTTGTCCAGTCGCCGTTCTCATAGACGCGGTAGAAGCAGCTTTGGCGGCCGGTATGACAGGCGATGTCGCCGATCTGCTCGACCATCAGGATGATCACGTCGGCGTCGCAGTCCAGGCGCATCTCATGCAGGGTTTGCACGTGGCCGGACTCTTCGCCCTTGCGCCACAGCTTGCCACGCGAACGCGACCAGTAAATGGCACGGTTCTCGGCAGCAGTCAGTTCCAGCGCTTCACGGTTCATCCAGGCCATCATCAGGACGCGCCCGGTCTTGTGATCCTGGGCAATCGCCGGCACCAGGCCATCAGCGTCCCACTTGATCTCGTCCAGCCAGTTTTTCATCTTCCACTCCGACAGCGGGCTTCGCACTTCATTAGCCTGGCCCAACGTTCAAACAGTGTGCCAGTGGATCACACAACTGGCTATCGGCGAACGACCAGATACAAACCAACGGCCACCATGATTCCCCCGGGCCAATGACCCAGTTCGTTCAGTGGTCCACCGGCCAGCAGAATAACGCCGCCCGCCAGGTGGGCGCAGCCGAGCAGGCGCAAGAACCAGTCATCCTTGCGTTTATGCCACGGTGGTGGCGGGTCGTAGGCGTGGGGTTGGGACATGCGTTCGAGCAGGTCGCGGGCCATGTTGGCCAGGTGCGGCAGCTGTTCGAACTGGCTCTGCACGTTGCCGAGCAAGGCTTTGGGGCTGACGCGCTCGCGCATCCAGCGTTCAAGGAACGGCTGCGCGGTGTTCCACAAGTCCAGGTCCGGGTACAGCTGACGGCCCAGGCCTTCGATGTTCAACAGGGTTTTTTGCAACAGCACGAGCTGCGGCTGAACTTCCATGTTGAAGCGTCGAGCGGTCTGGAAAAGGCGCATCAGAACTTGGCCGAAGGAAATATCTTTTAACGGTTTTTCAAAGATCGGCTCGCACACGGTGCGGATCGCTGCTTCGAATTCGTTGAGTTTGGTTTCCGCCGGCACCCAGCCCGAATCGATGTGCAATTGCGCCACACGCCGGTAATCACGCTTGAAGAAGGCGAACAGGTTGCGGGCCAGGTAGTCCTGGTCTTCCGGGGTCAGGCTGCCGACGATACCGCAGTCGATCGCAATGTACTGCGGGCTCCACGGGTTGACGGTGCTGACGAAGATATTGCCGGGGTGCATGTCGGCGTGGAAAAAACTGTCGCGGAACACCTGGGTGAAGAAGATCTCCACGCCGCGTTCGGCGAGCATTTTCATGTCGGTGCGCTGGTCGGCCAGGGTGGTCAGGTCGGTGACCTGGATGCCGTAGATGCGCTCCATCACCAACACTTTCGGGCGGCACCAGTCCCAATAGACTTGTGGCACGTAGAGCAGCGGCGAGCCTTCGAAGTTGCGCTTCAGCTGGCTGGCGTTGGCCGCTTCGCGCAGCAGGTCGAGTTCGTCGTAGATGGTTTTTTCGTAGTCGCTGACCACGTCCACCGGGTGCAGCAGGCGCGCGTCGGCCGAGAGCTTTTCAGCAGCGCGGGCCAGAATGAACAGCCACGCCAGATCCTGGGCGATGATCGGTTTGAGGCCCGGGCGGATCACCTTGACCACCACTTCTTCGCCGGTTTTCAACTGCGCGGCATGCACCTGCGCCACCGAAGCGGACGCCAGCGGCTCGACGTCGAAACGGCTGAACACTTCACTGATTTTCTTGCCGAGCTGCTCTTCGATCAGCTTGACCGACACTTGCGAGTCGAACGGCGGCACACGGTCCTGCAGTTTCATCAGCTCGTCGGCGATGTCTTCCGGCAACAGGTCGCGGCGGGTGGACAGGATCTGCCCGAACTTGATGAAGATAGGCCCCAGGTCCTGCAACGCCAGGCGCAATCGCGCGCCACGGCTCAGGTCCAGCGTCTTGCGCGGGAACCAGCGCCACGGCAGCGCGTAACGCAGTGCCAGCAGAAACCACGGCAGCGGCAGGGCAAACAGCAGGTCATCGAGGCGGTAACGAATCACAACGCGCTGGATGCGCAACAAACGGCGGACGGCAAGCAGCTTCATGCGTTATCGCTTGGGTCGAGGGATCGGGAAAGGCGCTCGAAGCGCGCCTCGAGTCGTTCCAGATCGAGTTTGATCTGGTCCAGTTCACTGAATCGGGCTTCGGCTTCGCGCTGACCGACAAGGGTGCGCGACTCTTCAGCCAGGTATTCGCCGAGGTTCTGCCCCAGGCTGGCGAACCCTTGCTGATACCAGCGGGCGCGACTGCGCAGGTGACCGCCAACCAGTTGTGTGGCCACCGGCCCCAGCCAGCGCGAGAGTTCGTACTCCCAGTCCAGTTCGAGGTCCTGAAGGATCGCCGCCAGTTCCAGCAGCACGCCGCTGTCACCGTCGAGTTCGACTTCAGGGCCATGCAGGACCGAAGTCTTGTCCTTGCTCATCGCCAGTTTCAACAGGCTCGAAGCCGGTGCTCGCAGGGTGCAGTCGGCGCCGGTTTCCCAGTGGGAAGCGAGCATCAGGCCTTCATCGCTGGGCAGGATGAACAGCTGCAATGCCGGGCTGCGGCAGTCGACGGCAATCACCCGGCCGCTCAAATGCGCCAGCCGCGGCAGCGCGGTGCTGTCGAGACGCAGCACCCGGTTCAGGCCGAGTTCAACGCTGGCGAGCAGGCCGGCCAGCAACATCAGGGTTTGATGCCGCGGTGCAGGGCGACGATGCCTGCGGTCATGTTGTGGTAGGTCACGCGGTCGAAACCGGCCTCGACCATCATCGACTTCAGGGTTTCCTGATTCGGGTGCATGCGGATCGACTCGGCCAGGTAGCGATAGCTTTCCGAGTCGTTGGTGATCAGCTTGCCCATCAGTGGCATGAAGGCGAACGAGTAGGCGTCGTAGGCCTTGGACATCAGCGCGTTGGTTGGCTTGGAAAACTCCAGCACCAACAGGCGACCGCCAGGCTTGAGCACGCGCAGCATCGAACGCAGGGCGTCTTCCTTGTGCGTCACGTTGCGCAGGCCGAAGGCGATGGTCACGCAGTCGAAATGGTTGTCCGGGAACGGCAGCTTTTCAGCGTCGGCCTGAACGAATTCGACGTTGCCGGCCACACCGAGGTCCAGCAGGCGGTCACGACCGACCTTGAGCATGGATTCGTTGATGTCGGCCAACACCACCTGGCCGGTCGGGCCGACGAGGTGTGAGAATTTCTTGGTCAGGTCGCCCGTGCCGCCGGCGATGTCCAGCACGCGATTGCCGGTGCGCACGCCCGAAAGCTCGATTGCGAAACGCTTCCACAAACGGTGCATGCCGCCCGACAGGAGGTCATTCATCAAGTCGTACTTGGCGGCTACCGAATGGAAAACCTCAGCGACTTTTTCCGCTTTTTGGCTTTCCGGAACGTTTTTGAAACCAAAGTGAGTGGTGGGTTCGGCATCGCTGCCTTTGCGCTGATCAGTCATATCGCTGTCACCAGAAGAGAATGCGGGACATTCTAATCCCCAAGGCATGCTTTGTCTTGGCAAGGCTGAAGGTAAGATGGGCAACCACCGGGACGTTTTGACGCAGTCATGGTCAAGATGCTTCAGGAAAGTATCCATAAAGCAGGAGTCATTCGATGGCCCGTATTAGTGTTGAACGTGCCCACGGCCTGGGCAAGGAAGCGGCCCGCGAGAAGGCCGACAAGCTGGCGCAGAAACTGTCCGATCAATACGGCCTGGAGCCGCAGTGGTCCGGTGACACGCTGAACCTCAAGCGCTCCGGAGTGAAAGGCGCGGTGCATGTCAGCGAAGATTCGATCCGCGTCGATGTGGAGTTGGGCCTGATGATGTCGGCCATGAGCGGCATGATCAAATCTGAAATCGAAAAGGCCCTCGATAAAGCGTTGGTCTGATCCGGTTCTTTCTGTGAAACACGATCCCTGTGGGAGCGGGCTTGCCCGCGAAGAGGCCGGAACATCCGCAATACATTTTGTGGTTGATCCATCGTCTTCGCGGGCAAGCCCGCTCCCACAGGTTGGTTGGCGTTCCGACTACTTGTTTATGTCAGTTGTTAGGGTGCCGTTTCTAATTTTTCTCCCTACTTTGTGCCTGAGCCCGACACTTGTCCGGGCAGTTCCTCAAACCTTCTGCGCGTGAGGTGCACCATGGCCAAAGTTATTTTGAAGAAAAAAATCGACGCATCGACCACCGCTCTGGGCGACGTCAAATCCTATGCCCGCAAGATCTGGCTGGCTGGCCTGGGTGCCTACGCCAAGGTCGGGCAAGAGGGTAGCGAGTACTTTCAAGAGTTGATCAAGGCGGGTCAAACTGTTGAAAAGAAAGGCAAAAAAGTAGTGGCTGAAAAGCTTGAAGCCGCTAACGCCGAGATCGTTGAAGCCAAGAGTGAAGTGAGTACTTTCAAAGGCAAGGTCGAAGTTCAACTCGACAAGGTCGAGAAGGCTTTTGACTCGCGTGTCGCAAGTGCCTTGAATCGTATCGGCATTCCGTCTAAACATGACGTTGAGACACTCTCTGCTAAGCTCGATGAGCTGACGGCATTGCTCGAACGCGTCGCGCGTAAATCTTAAGGAGAACGGGATGGCTGTTAAAAAGAACACCGAAAAAGAAGGCAGCTCGTGGATCGGGAAAGTCGAAGACTACTCCCGCAAAATCTGGCTGGCTGGTTTAGGCGTGTACTCGAAGATCGACACTGACGGCAGCAAGCTCTTCGATACATTGGTCAAAGACGGCGAGAAAGCCGAGAAGCTCACCAAGAACGCTGTTGGCAAGAAAGTCGACGCCGCCAAGGATTCTGCTTCGTCGGCCAAGTCGCGCATCACTGGCGTTAAAGATCGCGCGCTGGGCAAATGGGATGAGCTGGAAGGGGCTTTCGACAAGCGCCTGAACAGTGCCATTTCGCGCCTCGGTGTCCCGAGCCGCAACGAAGTGAAAGCACTGCACAGCAAGGTCGATACCCTGACCAAGCAAATCGAAAAACTCACCGGTGCCAAGGTTGCGCCTGTTGCGGCGAAAACCGCAGCGGCCAAGCCAGCGGCTAAAACCGCTGCCAAGCCACTGGCCAAAGCCGCCGCTAAACCGGCTGCCAAACCTGCTGCGAAAGCAGCGGCCAAGCCTGCTGCCAAAACTGCCGCAGCAAAACCTGCTGCTGCCAAGCCAGCGGCTAAACCGGTTGCCGCTAAAGCAGCCGCCAAGCCAGCGGCTAAACCAGCTGCCAAAACCGCAGCTGCCAAACCGGCCGCCAAGCCAGCAGCAAAACCTGCTGCAGCGAAGAAGCCAGCGGTGAAAAAACCGGCAGCGCCGAAAGCCGCCGCACCAAAACCAGCAGTGGCTGCTGTTGCCAAACCGGCAACCCCGGCCGCCCCGGTCAGCGCATCGAACTCTGCAACCGCGCCGACCCCTGCCGTAACCCCGACTGTAGCGCCAGCAACGACGCCAACCAGTCAGTCCTGATTTTCAGGGCTCAAAAAAACGCCCGGCCTGCCAAGGTCGGGCGTTTTTGTTGGTGAACCCATTCTCCAGAACACCGCCAATCCAATGTGGGAGCGGCGGTCTCAGGTTTACTCGTGTTCTTCCAGATATTGGAGCGCCATCTGCTCCGTCGCCACCTTGATCGGCGGCAGCAAGTGCGGCGCCACCAGCATCATGATCTGGTACACCACCAGCCTCACCTCACCCTCACGATCAAGAATCCGTTGGTAGTCCAGCGAGAACAGCAGCGTCATTGTGATCTGCTCCACCAACTGCCCCAACGCCTGCGTATCACTGACCAATTGCCCCTGAGCCTTCAACTGCGCGAGCAATGACGCCAGTGTGCGCTTCAGCGCATTGAGCAGGTTGCGTATGCCCTTGGCCAGCTTTGGCAGGCGTCCGGCGAGGTTCGACAGGTCCTGGAACAGAAACCGGTAATGCGACAGCCGTTCGACGATCAAGTGCAGGAACAGCCAGTAATCGTCCGGTGCCAGTTCCACATCGGCAGGAGGGTCGAGCAGCGGCGCCAGTTCAGACTGGAAGCGCTCGAACAGCCCGAGAATCAGCGGCTCCTTGCCGTGAAAGTGGTAGTAGAGGTTGCCAGGGCTGATGCCCATCTCGTTGGCAACTTCCATGGTGGAGACGTTCGGTTCGCCTTTCTGATTGAACAACTGCAAAGCACATTCGAGAATCCGGTCGCGGGTTTTCATCCAGTCTTCTTAATGATCGAGTCAGTGCCACGGCCAACGCCGGCCGTGGAGGGTTGAACGTCAGCGCACACGCACGTAAGTACCGGGTGCTGCCTCTTGCGGTGGATAGTTCTGATTGCCGAGGGCCATGTGGGTTTCTTTCAGCGCGCCGGAACGTTGCTGAATCCACTCCAGCCATTGCGTCCACCAGCTGCCGTCGACTTGCTTGGCGTCGTAATACCAGGCGCGTGGGTCGCTGCTCAATTTTGCGCCTTCGACGTAGTTGGCTTTCGGGTTGCTCGGCGGGTTGAGGATGCTCTGCACGTGGCCGCTGTTGGACAGCACGAAGCGTCGTTCACCACCCAGCAACAGAGTCGAGCGGTACACCGCGTCCCACGGCGTGATGTGGTCATTGATGCCTGCGACGCTGAAGCTGTCGACGGTGACTTTCTGCAAGTCGATGGGCGTGCCGCACACTTCAAGGCCGCCCGGGTGGCTCAGCGGGTTGTGTTTGAAGAAGTCCAGCAGATCGCCGTGAAAGGCCGCCGGCAGCCGCGTGTTGTCGTTGTTCCAGTAGAGGATGTCGAACGCGGGCGGCTCTTTGCCGAGCAGGTAGTTATTGACGAAATAACTCCAGATCAAGTCGTTGGGGCGCATCCAGGCGAACACCTTGGCCATGTCACGACCATCCAGCACACCTTTCTGATAGGACTTGCGCTTGGCCGCTTCAAGGGTCTGTTCGTCTGCGAACAGCGTTGCCGGGGAGTCCATCTGACTGTCGAGCAGGCTCACCAGGTAGGTCGCGCTCGACACCCGCCGCAGCTGTCGCTTGGCCTGCAAGTGACCTTGCAGCGCGGCGATGGTCAGCCCGCCAGCGCAGGCGCCCATCAGGTTCACTTCGCGCGCGCCGGTGATCGCCCGGCAGACATTCATCGCTTCTTCCACGGCTTCGACGTAGGTCGACAGCCCCCATTCGCGATGGCGCACATCGGGATTGCGCCAACTGATCATGAACGTCTGCAGGCCGTTCTTGAGGGCGAACTGGACGAAGCTGTTATGCGGGCTCAGGTCGAAAATGTAGTACTTGTTGATCTGCGGCGGTACCACCAGCAGCGGTTTTGAATACTGTTTTTCGCTCATTGGCTTGTACTGGATCAGCTCCAGCAGCTCGTTGCGAAACACCACCGAGCCGGTCGTGGTGGCGACGGTTTTACCCACTTCGAATGCTTGCTTGGTGACTTGCCGGGGCAGGCCGTCGTTGTGCAGGAAGTCGTCGACCAGATGGCTGATACCGCGCACCAGACTGTTGCCGCCAGAATTGAAGATTTCCTTGATCGCCAGCGGATTGAGCAGGGTATTGGACGGCGACACGGCGTCATTGAGCAAGGCAAACGCAAAGTGCGCGCGGGCGCGATCGTCGGGGGACATGGCGCTGTCGTCGATCCAGCTTTTAACCTGTTTCTGCCAGCTCAGATAGGCCTGCAGGCTGCGACGATAAAACGGGTTGAGACTCCACGCCGGATCGGTGAAACGACTGTCCTGCGGGTTGGTCGCGTGCAAGGTTTCACCCAATAAGACACGGCCCAACTGACCGCCCAGTTTCAAGGCGTGTCGGGCGCTGTGCACCGGGTTGCGCAAGCCGTGGGCCGCCACGTTGCGCAGGGTCGAAATCAGGTCCCGGCCGCGCAGGCCGGTAATTGCACTCTGTGCGTTGATGAACGCGGCGGGAGTGGGTAAAGCGTCTCTCGCTGGTTTGTCGCGCATGTCTCAACACTCCTTCGTTTCAAGCCAAAAACAAACTCACTGAACCAGATCACCATAGACGCTGTTGTGGGTTGTTGCGCGGCGCGGCGTCCTGCCGGCCGATGAAGCGACTAACTGCCCAACGGCGTCGGGTGCGGATGCATCACGGCGCGCTGGCGTTCTTCCTCGAGGAATTTCATGATGATCGGTGCCACGGCTTCGGCACGGGTGATCAGGAACAGATGCCCATCATCGATGATGTGCAGCTGGGCATTGGGAATTCGCCAGGCCAGCAGGCGCATGTTGACCAACGGGATCAACGGGTCGTCGTCACCGGCCAGTACCAGCGTCGGCTGGTTGATCTTGTGCAACCAGTGAATGCTGGTCCAGCCCAGGCCGGCAAACAACTGCCAGTAATAACCGAGCTTGCCCGCCGAACGGACTTTCGCTGCGTGGCTGGCCGCCAGGGTGGGGTCGCGACGGAAGGCGCCGCCATAGATCATCGGTGCAATGCGGATCACGTGCGACGGCTGGATGTAGCGTCGTGGGCTGGCCATCATCCACAGCACTTTCGGTTTGCCCGGCACCATGACGGCTCCAGCCGCCGTGGCCGCCAACACAAGTTTTTTGCAGCGCTCGGGGTAGTCATACGCAAATTGCTGGGCGAGGGCGCCGCCCCAGGACACGCCGATCACGTTGACTTGTCCGTAGTCGAGATAATCGAGCATCCGTGCTGTGAGTTTTGCCAGGCCCGGAAAGCGGTACGGCCGATTCGGCGTCGACGAGCCGCCGACACCGGGTACGTCGAACGCAATGACTTCCAGGTCCGGGTCCAATGCCGCGACGAACGGAAACACCAGCTCCAGGTTGGCGCCGATGCCGTTGAAAATGAGCAAGGGCGTCAAGTGAGGCTTGCCGGGGCGTACTGCCGTGCGGAGGGTCTGGCCATCCAGGTCGACGGTACGGAATATAAACGGTTGCGGCATGCTTCAGGCCCTGTGGGTTAATTCATCCCCGATCCCCTGTAGGTGGCGAGCTTGCTCGCGATAGCGGTGAGGCAGACGCAGTTACATTGACTGTGCCGCCGCCTTCGCGAGCAAGCTCGACTCCTGCAGGAGGGTGGGGTGTGTCAGTTACCGCTCATGCACATAAGTACCCGGTGCTGCTTCGCCGGCGGTGAAGGTTTTGTTGCCATAAACCGTTGGGGCCTTCTTCAGTTTGCCCGAACGTTCGGCCAGCCATGTCTGCCAGTGCAGCCACCAGGAATCGGTGTGCTTGGTGGAGTTTTCTTGCCAGTCTTCGGCCTTGGCCGGCATTTCACTGCTGGTCATGTAGCGCGATTTCGGGTTGCCCGGCGGGTTCAGAATGCTCTGGATATGTCCGCTGCTCGACAGCACGAATTCGACCTTGCCGCCAAACAGTTGCGCCGACTTGTAGCAGGACTTCCACGGGGTGATGTGGTCGGTGGTGCCAGCCAGGCTATAAATGTCTGCGGTGACTTGTTTCAGGTCGATTGGCGTGCCGCACACTTCCAGTGCATCGGGACGGATCAGTGGATTACTTTTGAACATCTCGATCAGGTCGCCGTGGAACGCGGCAGGCAATCGGGTGGTGTCATTGTTCCAGAACAGGATGTCGAACACCGGCGGTTCGTTACCCAGCAGGTAGTTGTTGACCCAGTAGTTCCAGATCAAATCGTTGGGGCGCATCCAGGCGAAGACTTTCGCCATGTCGCGGCCTTCCAGCACACCGGCCTGATAGGACTGGCGCTTGGCGGATTCCAGGGTTTGCTCGTCGACGAACAGGGCGACGTCACTGTCCAGAGTGGTGTCCAGCACGCTGACCAGCAGTGTCAGGGCGTTGACCTTTTTCTCGCCGAGTGCCGCGTAATGGCCCAGCAGCGCGGTGCAGGTGATACCGCCGGAGCAGGCGCCGAGCATGTTGATGTCTTTGCTGCCAGTGATGGCGCTAACCACATCGACCGCTTCCTTGAGCGCTTCAATGTAGGTCGACAGGCCCCACTCGCGCTGTTCCTTGGTCGGGTTGCGCCAGCTGACGATAAAGGTCTGCACATTGCTGCGCAGGCAGTAGCGCGCCAGGCTCTTTTCCGGGCTCAAGTCGAATACGTAAAATTTGTTGATCTGTGGCGGCACCACCAGCAGAGGGCGCTCCAAGACTTGTTCGGTGGTCGGCTTGTACTGAATCAGTTCCAGCACGTCGTTGCGGAACACGACAGCGCCTTCGGTCACACCCAGGCTCTTGCCGACTTCGAATGCGCCCATGTTGACCTGGCTCGGCATGCCGCCGTTGTGCACCATGTCCTTGGCCAGATGCGAAAGGCCATCGAGGAGGCTTTTGCCGCCGGTTTCGAAGAAGCGCTTGACTGCCGCCGGGTTGGCCGCCGTGTTGGTCGGGGCCATGGCTTCGGTCATGAGGTTGATCACGAAATGCCCGCGCGCGACATCCTTGGGCGCCAGGTTACTCTCGTCGATCCAGTCGTGGAGCTCCTTGCGCCACGCCAGGTAAGTTTGCAGATAACGTTTATAGAGCGGGTTCTGACTCCACGCCGGATCGGCGAAGCGACGGTCTTCGGGGGTCGGAAGCAGTTCGGATTTACCGAACAACACGTTCTTCAGTTCAAGGCCGAAATGGGCAACATGCTTGGCACTGTGGACCGGTTGTTTGATGGCCTGCCTGAGCACCATGCGAGCAGAAGCCAGTAGATCTTTACCACGCAGCCCAACGACAGGATTCAGCCCTAAAGTGTTTTCCGAGGCTTGATATTTCAAGTCATCGTTATTCTTGTTACTCATCTACGACGCTCCATTGTCCTGAGACGAGTACCTGAGCCTGACTGGGTAGTCACACAGCCAATGCCAGGTACTACTGCTCGGGTGACCGTTAATACTGCATCGCTGCTTTTTAGTTCAGAGAGCCTGCAGGGAACTTGCCAGATCCATTGGTTACCCGAGTTTAATTTTTTTCGCAAGCGGGCCAATCATTGGCCCTGAGGCGGAGCATTCAAACAGATGAAATTAGAAAATGCCCTCTAAAGAGCAAGAGGCCTGACTTAGAGCATCAGCTTGACGACGGATTCGTTTGGGTCGCGGGTTTTTCCAGCGGCTTTGAGCTCGGCAAGATAGTCATCCCAAAGTGCGTCATAACGTCGCGCCAGCTCATAGAGGTATTCCCAGGTGAACAGGCCGCTGTCGTGGCCGTCGTCGAAGGTCAACTTCAGTGCGTACTGACCGGCCGGTTCTACCTTGGTCAGGCCGACATTCTTCTTGCCAAATTGCAGAATGGGTTTGCCGTGGCCCTGGACCTCGGCGGAGGGAGAGTGCACGCGCAGGAACTCGGCGGGCAGGTGATATTCCTCGCCGGACGCGTATTTCAGCGACAGGGTTTTCGAGGCTTTGTGCAGTTTGATGTCGGTGGGGAGCATAGGAAGAGCCTCGGGAGGAAAGCTACAAGCTGCAAGCTTAACTCGATAAGCTTGACGCTTGTAGCTTGCAACTTGAGGCTTACAGAATGTAGCGGGACAGGTCTTCGTTCTGCGCCAATTCGCCCAAGTGGCTGTTGACGTAGTCAGCGTCGATCATGATCACCTTGCCGTCATGGACGCTGGCCAGGTCACCGGCGCTGAACGACACCTCTTCAAGCAGGCGCTCGAGCAAGGTGTGCAGGCGACGGGCACCGATGTTCTCGGTCTTCTCGTTGACCTGCCAGGCAATCTCGGCAATGCGCTTGATGCCGTCCGGCTGGAACTCGATGCCCAGGCCTTCGGTTTTCAGCAGTGCGCAATATTGCTCGGTGAGCGAGGCATGTGGCTCGCTGAGAATGCGCTCGAAGTCTTCCGGCGTCAGCGCCTTGAGCTCGACACGAATCGGCAGACGGCCTTGCAGTTCAGGCACCAGGTCGCTCGGCTTGCTCAGGTGGAATGCACCGGAGGCGATGAACAGGATGTGGTCGGTCTTGACCATACCCAGCTTGGTGTTGACGGTGCAGCCTTCGATCAGCGGCAGCAAGTCGCGCTGTACGCCTTCACGGGATACGTCGACGCCGCCGGAGTTGCCGCGCTTGGCGACCTTGTCGATTTCGTCGATGAACACGATGCCGTGCTGCTCGACCGCTTCCAGCGCCTTGGCCTTCAACTCTTCTTCATTGACCAGGCGGCCGGCTTCTTCATCACGCACCAGTTTCAGTGCTTCCTTGACCTTGAGCTTGCGGCTTTTCTTTTTGCCCTTGCCCATGTTGGCAAACAGGCTCTGCAACTGGTTGGTCATTTCTTCCATGCCCGGTGGCGCGGAGATGTCGACGCCGGCTACATCGGCGACTTCGATTTCGATCTCCTTGTCATCCAGCTGACCTTCGCGCAGGCGCTTGCGGAACAGTTGGCGGGTGTTGGAATCGGTGGCCGATCCGGCGTCTTCGTTACTGAAACCCATGCGAGCCGGTGGCAGCAGGGCGTCGAGGATACGGTCTTCGGCGGCGTCTTCGGCGCGATGGCGAACCTTGGTCATTTCCTGTTCGCGCAGCAGCTTGATCGCCGCATCCGCCAGGTCCCGAATGATCGATTCAACGTCGCGGCCTACGTAGCCGACTTCGGTGAACTTGGTCGCTTCGACTTTGATGAACGGCGCGTTGGCGAGCTTGGCCAGGCGGCGAGCGATCTCGGTTTTACCGACACCGGTCGGGCCGATCATCAGGATGTTCTTGGGGGTTACTTCAACGCGCAGCTCTTCAGGCAGCTGCATCCGGCGCCAGCGGTTACGCAGCGCGATGGCGACGGCGCGCTTGGCATCGTCCTGGCCGATGATATGGCGATTGAGTTCGTGGACGATTTCACGGGGAGTCATGGACATAGTAATTGGCGGTCCTCAGGTAAAAGTGAGCCGTGGCGTGGTGGCCAAAACAGGCTTACTCAGCGAGGTCCTGCTCCTCAATGGTGAAGGTGTGGTTGGTGAATACACAGATGTCGCCGGCGATGCCGAGGGCGGTTTCGACGATTTCCCGGGCCGACAGATCGGTCTTCTTCAGCAGTGCGCTGGCAGCGGCCTGGGCGTAGCCGCCGCCGGAACCCATGGCGATCAGGCCTTCTTCAGGCTCAACCACATCGCCATTGCCGGTGATGATCAGGGAGGCGTCTTTGTTGGCGACTGCGAGCATGGCTTCGAGGCGGCTGAGGGAGCGGTCGGTGCGCCATTCTTTGGCGAGTTCGACGGCAGCGCGAACCAGGTGACCTTGGTGTTTCTCAAGCTGGCCTTCGAAACGTTCGAAGAGGGTGAAGGCGTCAGCGGTGGCCCCGGCAAAACCGGCGATAACCTGGCCGTGGTACAGGCGGCGAACTTTCTTCGCGTTGCCTTTCATCACGGTATTGCCGAGAGAAACCTGGCCGTCGCCGCCCATGACGACTTTGCCGTGGCGGCGAACTGAAACGATGGTGGTCAAGGGAGAGTCTCCACGCAGCGGGGCGAAAATGCCTTATGCCAACTCATATGGGGGTGGTGGAGCGTTTTTCAACTGCGGGATGGGGCGGGAGACGAGCGGTGTGAGTCTGTGAGGGAATTGGGTGTCTATCACGACGCCATCGCGAGCAAGCTCGTTCCCACAGGGTTGGCGCATATCCTGTGGGAACGAGCTTGCTCGCGATGAACGATGACGCGGCGGTCCTGCCGTGAAGTCAGCGGCTTTGGCGTTGTTGTAACAACAGGTTGCTAAACCCTGCGCCGGCCAATTGTTTCTGCGCCGTGGTCAGTTGTTCGCGATTGCTGAACGGCCCGACCAGCACGCGATACCAGGTTTCATCCTTCACCGTGCCTGACTCAACTGCCACGGCCTGCCCCAGCAGAATGATCTGCGCGCGAACCTTGTCCGCGTCAGTTTCCTTGCGGAACGAACCGGCCTGCAGGAAGAACTTGGTCACCGGCGCCGCTTTGGAAACGGGTGGCGCCGGTGGTGGCGTAATCCCGGCCAGAGCGGCCTGAGCCCGCGCCGTGTCGATCTTCGCCGCTTCGGCTGGTGTCACCGGCGTGGTCGGAATGGCTGGCACTTGTGGCGTTGGCAGCGTCTTCTCCGGCACGGCATCCGGCGGCACGATCACTTCCGATTCCGGCAGCAAGGTGTAGAAGTCGTACTTCGGCTTCACCGGTTGCGTCGGGCTCGGCGGGGTCTTGTTGGCCTCGGCGATCTTGGCTTTCTGTTGCTGTTCCACCTTCTCGCGCTTGACCGTGTCGCTGCCCTTGCCGGGCTCCAGTTTCATCAGGAAGACGATGAACGCGCCAACCGTCAGGCCGATGGCCATCCACAGCCAGCCCGGGATCGGCTGTTTTGCAGGAGCTTGGTAACGGCTGGCGCCACGCTTGGGTGCAGGTTTTTTCTTGGCAGCCAACTTACATACGCTCCAGAGTTTCCAGACCCAAGAGTTCCAGGCCTTGCTTGAGAGTGCGGCCGGTCAGCGCGGCGAGGCGCAGACGGCTTTGCATTTGCGCCGGGGTGTCGGCGCCGAGGATCGGGCAGTTCTCGTAGAAACTGGAGAACAGTCCAGCCACATCGTACAGGTAGGTGCAGAGGATGTGCGGCGTGCCTTTATCGGACACGTTGTTGAGGATTTCACCGAACTGCGCCAGTTTCGCCGCCAGTTCGTGTTCGTGTGCCGCTTCCAGCACGATCTGGCCTTCGACTTCGGTGAAGTCCTTGCCCAGTTTGCGGAACACGCCAGCGACGCGGGTGTAGGCGTACAGCAAGTACGGCGCGGTGTTGCCTTCGAAGTTGAGCATCAGGTCGAAGTTGAAGCTGTAGTCGCTGGTGCGGTGCTTGGACAGGTCGGCGTATTTCACCGCGCCAATGCCCACCACCCTGGCGATATTGCGCAACTCGGCTTCGGCCAGTTCCGGATTCTTGTCCTTCACCAGGGTGTAGGCACGTTCCTGAGCTTCGGTCAGCAAGTCGATCAACTTCACGGTGCCGCCGTCACGGGTCTTGAACGGACGGCCATCGGCGCCGTTCATGGTGCCGAAGCCCATGTGTTCCATTTCCATCGGGTGCGTCACGAAGCCGGCCTTGCGCGCCACGGCGAACACTTGCTGGAAGTGCAGGGCCTGACGCTGGTCGACGAAGTACAGCGCGCGATCAGCCTTGAGCTTGCCGCTGCGGTAACGCACGGCCGCCAGGTCGGTGGTGGCGTAGAGGTAGCCGCCATCTGCCTTGACGATGATCACCGGCAACGGGTCGCCGTCGGCGTTTTTGAACTCGTCGAGGAACACGCACTGGGCGCCATTGCTCTCGACCAGCATGCCGGCGGCCTTGAGGTCGTTGACCACGTTGATCAGGTCGTCGTTGTAGGCACTTTCGCCCATCACGTCGGCCATGGTCAGTTTGACGTTCAGCAGTTCGTAGATTTTCTGGCAGTGCGACAGCGAGATGTCCTTGAACTTGGTCCACAGGGCCAGGCAGTCCGGGTCGCCGGCTTGCAGCTTGACCACCAGGCCACGGGCACGATCGGCAAACTCTTCGGATTCGTCAAAGCGCTGCTTGGCCGCACGGTAGAAATTTTCCAGGTCCGACAGCTCGTCGCTGGTGATCGGGTTTTCTTGCAGGTACGCCATCAGCATTCCGAACTGGGTGCCCCAGTCGCCGACGTGGTTCTGACGGATCACGTCGTCGCCGAGGAACTCCAGAACGCGCGCCACGCCGTCACCGATGATGGTCGAGCGCAAATGGCCGACGTGCATTTCTTTGGCGAGGTTCGGTGCCGACAGGTCGACCACAGTGCGCTGCACCGGGCCAGCTTTGCGCACGCCGATGTGGTCGTCGGCGAGGGCGGCATCCAGGCGAGTGGCCAGGGCATCAGTGTTCTGGAAGAAATTCAGGAAGCCCGGGCCGGCGATTTCGGTTTTGCTGACGTTTTCATCAGCCGGCAGCGCAGCGATGATCTTCTCGGCCAAGTCACGCGGCTTCATGCCAGCCGGTTTGGCCAGCATCATCGCGATGTTGCTGGCGAAGTCGCCGTTCTTTTTGTCGCGGGAGTTTTCCACCTGGATCGCCGGCGACAGGCCTTCAGGCAACACACCTTCGTTGACGAGTTGGGTGATGGCTTGTTGGATCAGCTGGCGAATGGTGTCTTTCATGGTGGTCTCTTTCGACCGCAAGCGCGGTGCGCGCTTCGATGCGCTGGTGGAAAAACTGGGCATTATCCGTTGCGAAGACGGGCTTGCCAACTATAGCGGGCAGGTTATGGATATGTGGTGACAAATAGTCAGCCTTCGTCGGAACGCCGCCCGGAGCCTGCTCGCGAAGGCGATCTCTAATTCAATACAAATCCACGGGATCGACATCAAGGGACCAGCGCACCGCCCGCCCGCTCGGCATCTGCTCCAGCACCAGCAACCAGCTGCTCAACAACCGATGCAGCGGCGCCCGGGCCGTGGCCTGCAACAACAGCTGTGCGCGATAGCGCCCGGCGCGACGCTCCATCGGCGCGGGCACTGGCCCCAGCAACTCGATCCCACCCAGATTCTGCTCGGCCAGCAAGCGTTCGGCCTCGCTGCATGCTTCATCCAGGAAGCCTTCAGCCTGCCCCGGTTTATGCGCTTCAGCCCGCAGCAGCGCCAAATGCGCAAACGGTGGCAGTCCAGCGGAGCGACGTTCGCTCAACGCCTGCTCGGCAAAGGCGAAATATCCTTGCTCGGTCAGTTGCACCAGCAGCGGATGGTCTGCCAGGTGCGTTTGGATAATCACTCTGCCCGGCTCTTCCGCCCGTCCGGCGCGGCCGGCCACTTGAACGATCAACTGCGCCATGCGCTCGCTGGCGCGGAAGTCGCCGGAGAACAGGCCGCCGTCGGCGTCGAGAATCGACACCAGCGTCACCCGCGGAAAGTGATGCCCTTTGGCAAGCATTTGCGTGCCGACCAATATGCACGGCTGGCCTTTCTGAATGGTGGCGAACAGCTGATTCATCGCGTCCTTGCGCGATGTGCTGTCACGGTCGACCCGCAACACCGGGACGTCCGGGAACAGAATCGCCAGCCGTTCCTCGGCGCGCTCGGTGCCAGCACCCACGGGGCGCAAATCGACTTTGCTGCATTTCGGGCAACGCCGAGGCACGCGCTCGACGTAGCCGCAATGATGGCAGCGCAGTTCGCCGGAGCGTTGGTGCACGGTCATCCGCGCATCACAGCGCTGGCATTCGGACATCCAGCCGCAGTCGTGACACAACAGCGTCGGCGCAAAACCGCGACGGTTGAGGAACACCAATACTTGCTGGCCAGCGGCCAAAGTCTGGCCGATCGCTTGCTGCATCGGCCCGGAAATGCCGCTGTCCAGCGGGCGGCTTTTGACATCCAGGCGCAGGAAGCGTGGCTGCTTGGCGCCGCCGGCTCGCTCGTTCAGCCGCAGGAGGCCGTAACGGCCGGTGTAGGCGTTGTGCAGACTTTCCAGTGAGGGTGTGGCGGAGCCGAGGACAATCGGGATGTTTTCCTGGCGGGCGCGGACCAGTGCCAGATCGCGGGCGTGGTAACGCAAGCCTTCCTGCTGTTTATAGGAGCCGTCATGCTCTTCATCGATGATGATCAGACCGGGGTTTTTCATCGGCGTGAACAGCGCCGAGCGGGTGCCGATAATGATGTCGGCGTCACCGTCCCGCGCGGCAAGCCAGGCTTCGAGGCGTTCTCGGTCGTTAACCGCCGAGTGAATCAGCGCGATGCGCGCATTGAAGCGCTGCTCGAAACGCGCCAGGGTCTGCGGGCCGAGGTTGATCTCCGGGATCAGCACCAGCGCCTGCTTGCCGGCCTCGAGGGTTTCGCGGATCAGCTGTAAATAGACTTCCGTCTTGCCGCTGCCGGTGACGCCGGCCAGCAGAAACGCATGATAGCTGTCGAACCCGGCGCGAATCGCTTCATACGCGGCGCGTTGTTCCGGGTTGAGTGGCAATTCCGGTTGCGCCAGCCAGTGCTCGTGGCGTGCGCCGGGGGCGTGTTTGCGGATTTCGACCTGGACCAGGTCTTTGGCCAGCAACAAATCCAGGCTGTCCTTGCTCAGCATCAGTTTGCTCAGCAACTGATGCGCCACGCCGTGGGGATGCTGGGCCAGTGTCGCCAGGGCTTCGCGCTGGCGGGGCGCGCGGGCAATGCGCGGGTCATCCAGGCTGGCGCCCGGTGCGGCGGACCAGAAGCGTTCCTGGCGCGCTTCGGCCAGTTCGCCCTGACGCAGCAACACCGGCAGCGCCCAGCTCAAGGTGTCGCCGAGGCTGTGCTGATAATACTGGGACGTCCACAGGCACAGCTTGAATAGTGCGGGCGGCAGTGGCGGCGTGGCGTCGAGCAGGGCGATCGCCGGTTTGAGCTTTTCTACCGGGACTTCGCTGGTGTCGGTGACCTCCACCAGAATTCCGATCATTTCCCGTCGACCGAACGGCACCCGCAGGCGCATGCCCGGTTGCAGCTGGGCACGCAGGACTCCGGCCGGGGCACGGTAATCGAACAGGCGGCGCAGCGGCGAAGGCAGGGCGAGGCGCAAAATGGCGTCGGGCACGCGGGGGATTCTCTTTGGGCGGGCAATAAATGAAAAACCGGGCGCATACCCTGTGGGAGCGAGCTTGCTCGCGATGGCGGTGTGTCAGGCACCACAAATGCTGGGCTGACACACCCTCTTCGCGAGCAGGCTCGCTCCTGCACGGGACGGCGCTTTGGGTCGGGAGCCTAGCAGACGGTCGGTCTCAGCGACAGCTTGCGCGATTGGCAATGTCTGGTAGAATCCGCGGCCTAATTACGTGCGGTATTCAACAATAGTGTTGAGTGGCGGCACGCTAGCCCGAGGAAGACACCATGAAAGCCGATATCCATCCAACATACGAAGTCACCGCAGTTACCTGCAGCTGTGGCAACAAGTTCGAAACCCGTTCGAACCTGGCCAAGCCTCTGGCGATCGACGTATGCAACGAGTGCCACCCGTTCTACACCGGTAAGCAGAAGACTCTGGATACTGGCGGTCGTGTACAGCGCTTCGCAGACCGTTTTGGCGCTTTTGGCAAAACCAAAGCACCAGCTGCTGCAGAGTAAGGTTGAAGGGCCCGATGGGCTTTTCCTTGCTGTTGAAAAAGGCGTCCCTCGCGGGCGCCTTTTTTGTGTCCGCGATTTGGCTGTCCGGCGCCCACGCCTTTTGTCCGACGCCGAGCGCACTGGAGTCGGTCATGGTGCAGCGAGTGGTGGATGGCGACACCTTGCGCCTCGACGATGGCCGCAGTGTGCGCATGATCGGTCTGAACACCCCGGAGCTGGGCAAAAAGGGGCGTTCCGACGAGCCGTTCGCCGTGGCCGCGCGCAAACGCCTGGAAGCGTTGGTGGCCGCCAGCGATGGACGGGTCGGCTTGTTGCCCGGCAAGGAGAGCAAGGACCATTACGGTCGCACTCTGGCTCATGTCTATAGCGCCGATGGCGCCAATCTCGAAGCGCAGATGCTCGCAGAAGGGCTCGGTTTCCAAGTGGCAGTCGCGCCGAATGTCGATTTGGTCGGCTGCCAGCAATCCGCCGAACGCAGTGCCCGTCAGGCCGGCCTTGGCCTGTGGCGGCAATCACCTGTACTGAAAGCAGAGCAGATCAACGCTTCCGGTTTCGCCGTGCTCAGTGGACGTGTGAGCAAGGTTCAGCGCAATCGCGGTGGGATTTGGATCGAGTTGCAGGATTCAGTTGTATTGCGTGTTGCACCCAATTTACTCGGGCAGTTCGATGTCCCGGCGCTGGAAAACCTGGAAGGCAAGCAGATCGAGGCGCGTGGCTGGGTAGTGGATCGTTCCCGTCGCGGTGGGTTGAAATCCGGACAGGCGCGCTGGCTTCTGCCGCTCACCGATCCGTCGATGCTGCAAATCGCGCGCTAAGAAAAAATTGTAGACATTTTTGCTGTCGATTGTGAACAGTCCATCCCTTGTGTTCCGCGGCTCTTGGCCCAAAGTCGTAGGGCAGGGCGCTTGACAGGGGTGACCGGTCAGTCTTGTGGGGATTTTGCGAGGCGCGTATCCTCGCTGACCAGTCTGTCCAACAGTAAAAGCGGAATGCCCCCATGTCTGATTTGAAAACTGCCGCTCTCGAATATCATGCCCATCCTCGTCCAGGTAAGCTGAGCGTCGAGCTCACCAAGGCCACCGCTACTGCCCGCGACCTGTCGCTGGCCTACAGCCCCGGCGTAGCCGAACCAGTACGCGAAATCGCCCGCGATCCTGAGCTGGCCTACAAATACACCGGCAAAGGCAACCTGGTTGCAGTCATTTCCGATGGCACCGCGATTCTCGGCCTGGGTAACCTCGGCCCATTGGCTTCCAAGCCTGTGATGGAAGGTAAAGGCGTGCTGTTCAAGCGCTTCGCCGGCATCGACGTTTTCGACATCGAAGTCGACTCCGAAAGCCCGCAAGCCTTCATCGACACCGTCAAGCGCATCTCCATCACCTTCGGTGGCATCAACCTGGAAGACATCAAGGCACCGGAGTGTTTTGAAATCGAACGCGCTCTGATCGAGCAGTGTGACATTCCAGTGTTCCATGATGACCAGCACGGCACCGCGATCGTTACCGCGGCCGGCATGATCAACGCCCTGGAAATCGCCGGCAAAACCCTCGCTGACGCCAAGATCGTCTGCCTGGGCGCCGGTGCGGCGGCCATCTCCTGCATGAAATTGCTGGTGAGCATGGGCGCCAACATCGAAAACATCTTCATGGTTGACCGTACCGGCGTGATCCACTCCGGCCGTGACGACCTGAACCAGTACAAGGCTGTCTTCGCTCACGCGACCGACAAGCGCACCCTGGCAGACGCCCTGCAAGGCGCAGACGTGTTCGTTGGCCTGTCCGGTCCGAACTTGCTGAGCGCTGAAGGCCTGAAATCCATGGCGGCCAACCCGATCGTGTTCGCGTGCTCCAACCCGGACCCGGAAATCTCCCCGGAACTGGCTCACGCCACCCGTGACGACGTGATCATGGCCACCGGCCGTTCGGACTACCCGAACCAGGTCAACAACGTGCTGGGCTTCCCGTTCATCTTCCGTGGTGCCCTGGACGTTCGCGCCAAGCGCATCAACGAAGAAATGAAAGTGGCTGCGGCCAACGCCCTGCGTGAACTGGCCAAGCTGCCGGTTCCTCAGGAAGTGTGCGACGCCTACGGCGGTATCAAACTGGAATTCGGCCGTGAGTACATCATTCCGAAACCAATGGATGCCCGCCTGATCACCCTGATCTCCGATGCGGTGGCCAAGGCTGCCATCGAGACCGGCGTAGCGACCCTGCCATATCCGAAGAACTACCCGCTGAAAAGCGTGGATGACGTGTTCAACGGATAAAAGCAGCCGCCCATAAAAAACCCAGCCAAGTGCTGGGTTTTTTTATGGGCTTGAAGCGGCAAGCTACAAGCTGCAAGTTAAAAGCGATGCGGCTCTTGCTTCAGCGTGTGGCTTGCAGCTTGAAACCTGTAGCTGTCTCTCTAGAACAAATCGATCGGTGCCGCTTCATCCGCTGGCAGCGGGCTGCCCGGCGCTGTGCCGTTGCCCAGCTCATTCACCGACGGTGGCGTGTCTTCGGCCTTGAACAGTTCAAAGTACGCGCCTGGCGTGCCCGGGCTGGCGGCACGACCGCTGACCGGGTCGACCCGCAGGCTCAGGATGCCTTCCGGCTCTGGCTGCGTATGCGGCGGCTTGTCTTTGAGGGCGGCGCCCATGTAGCTCATCCAGATCGGCAGCGCGACGGTGCCGCCGAACTCCTTGCGGCCGAGGCTTTCAGGCTGGTCGAAACCGGTCCAGACCGTCGTCACGTAGTCGGCGTTATAGCCGGAGAACCACGCGTCCTTGGATTCGTTGGTCGTACCGGTCTTGCCCGCAATGTCGCCACGTCCCAAGGCCAGTGCGCGACGGCCGGTGCCGAGCTTGATCACGTCCTCCAGCATGCTGTTGAGGATGTAGGTCGTGCGGCCATCGACGATGCGTTCGGCAACGGCCGGCGTTTGCGGCGCGGTGCCCGGAGCGGCTGGCGCCTCACCCGGTGTCGCGTTGACTGTAAAGGTCTGCGCGGCCGGGGCAGCAATGCCGCTGGACGCTGCGTCGCCCTGAGGAACGCTCGGCGGGTTGGCGACGAACAGCGTGTCGCCGTTGCGACTTTCGATCTTGTCGATGATGTACGGGGTGATCTTGAAGCCGCCGTTGGCGAAGGTGCTCCAGCCCGTGGCGATCTCCATCGGGGTCAGGGTCGCGGTGCCCAGTGCCAGGGACAGGTTGGGCGGCAGGTCCTGCTTGTTGAAACCGAAGCGGGTGATGTAGTCGATTGTCCTGCCGACGCCCATCGCTTGCAGCAAGCGGATCGACACCAGGTTACGCGACTTGTACAGCGCCTCGCGCAGACGGATCGGGCCGAGGAAGGTGTTGGTGTCGTTCTTCGGGCGCCAGACCTTGTCCAGGTATTCGTCGACAAACACGATCGGCGCGTCGTTCACCAGGCTGGAGGCGGTGTAGCCGTTGTCCAGCGCCGCACTGTAGACGAACGGTTTGAAGCTCGAGCCTGGCTGGCGCTTGGCCTGCAAGGCGCGGTTGTAGTTGCTCTGCTCGAACGCAAAACCGCCGACCAGCGAACGAATGGCGCCGTTCTGCGGATCAAGGGATACCAGTGCGCCCTGCGCCTGCGGAATCTGGCTGAATTTCAGCGAGTTGTCCGGCTGACGCTGCACGCGAATCAGATCGCCGACTTGAGCCACATCCGAAGGCTGCTTCGGATTGGCGCCCATGCTGTTGGTGTTCAGGAACGGACGCGCCCACTTCATGCTATCCCAGCCGACGTGTTCGTCACCGGTGCGGGTCATCACTTGCAGGCCGTTTTTGTCGACCTGAGTCACGATGGCGGGTTCAAGGCTGCTGATGGTGCGTTGCTTGGTCAGCTCGGTAGCCCAGGCCTCGCGCGTCTTGCCCGGCAGGCGCGACTCGGGGCCGCGATAACCATGGCGCTGGTCATACGTCATCAAGCCTTCGTGAACCGCGGTGTTGGCCATTTCCTGCAGATTGCTCGGCACAGTCGTGGTCACGCGGAACCCTTCGGTATAGGCGTCGCTGCCATAACGCCCGACCATCTCGGCCCGGGCCATTTCGGCGATGTACGGTGCATTCACTTCCGGCGTCGGCACGTGATAGCTGGCGTTCAGGGGTTCGTTGATCGCCGTGGTGTAGTCGGCTTCGGTGATTTTCCCGAGCTTGTACATGCGCCCCAGAATCCAGTCGCGGCGCTCTTTGCTGCGGGCCGGGTTGGCCAGCGGGTTGAAGCGCGACGGGGCTTTTGGCAGGCCGGCGATCATCGCCATCTGGGCGAGGCTGACGTCACGAATCGATTTGCCGTAGTAAACCTGCGCGGCGGCTTCGATGCCGTAGGCGCGGTTGCCCAGGTAGATCTTGTTGACGTACAGCTCAAGGATCTCGTCCTTGGTCAGCTGTCGTTCGATCTGCAGGGCCAGGAGAATTTCGGTGGTTTTGCGCGAGAAGCTGCGTTCGCTGGTCAGGAAGAAGTTTTTCGCGACCTGCATGGTGATGGTGCTGCCGCCGGATTGAATGTGCCCGCTCTTGACCAATTGGGTCGCCGCACGCATCAGGCTGCTGGGGTCGACGCCGTAGTGGTTGGCGAAATTGTCGTCTTCAGCACTTAGTAACGCATTAATGAAATTGGGGGGAATGTCGGCGAAACGGATCGGAGTACGGCGCATTTCGCCAAACTCTGCGATCAACTTGTTATCGCTGCTGTAGACCCGCAAAGGAATCTGCAACTGGATGCTTCTCAGCGCCTCCACGGACGGTAATCCGGGACTAAGGTAAAGAAAGGCGCCACTCAGACCCAGAAGCAGTCCGCAGAAAACGGCGACGATGGACCAACCGAAAAATTTCAGCAGACGAATCAAGGCTTTTGGACATCCAGGGCAAAGAATGAATGAGGCATCAGGGTTCGGATAAACAGGGAACGACCCGCGCTTGAAGTAAAAACCGGAAAAAAAACGCTGGGCATTATAAGCATTTTTCCGCAGGGAGCGTCATGGGCGCTTCTGTCAAGACGGGAGGTAATGAACGCAACGGATATTACAGAGTCCGTAAGACACGGATAGTCATAGGGAATGGGTAGTGCTAGGACTCTTCAATAAAAAAGCCAACTCGCTGTTGGGGATCGACATCAGTTCCACGTCGGTAAAGCTTCTGGAACTGAGTCGTCAGGGTGACCGTTATCGGGTCGAGGCGTACGCGGTAGAGCCGTTGCCGGCCAATGCGGTAGTCGAAAAAAACATCGCTGAGCTCGAGGGTGTCGGGCAGGCGCTCTCTCGTGTGCTGCTCAAGGCCAGAACCAGCCTCAAGAGCGTGGCGGTGGCAGTGGCCGGTTCGGCGGTGATCACCAAGACCATCGAGATGGACGGTGGTCTTTCCGACGACGAGATGGAAAACCAGCTCAAGATCGAGGCCGATCAGTACATTCCCTACCCTTTGGATGAAGTCGCCATCGACTTCGAAGTCCAGGGCGTGTCCGCGCGTAACCCGGAGCGGGTCAATGTGTTGCTGGCCGCCTGTCGCAAGGAAAATGTCGAAGTCCGAGAGGCGGCTCTGGCCTTGGCCGGCCTGACTGCGCGCGTGGTCGATGTCGAGGCTTACGCGCTGGAGCGTTCCTTCGGCTTGCTCTCGACACAACTGGCCGCCACCCAGGAGCGCCTGACGGTTGCGGTGGTGGACATTGGCGCGACCATGACCACCCTCAGCGTGCTGCACAACGGCAAGATCATTTATACCCGCGAGCAATTGTTCGGGGGGCGGCAGCTGACCGAGGAAATTCAGCGCCGGTATGGCCTGACGGTCGAGCAGGCCGGGCTGGCGAAGAAGCAGGGCGGATTGCCAGACGACTACGTCAACGAAGTCTTGCAACCGTTTCGCGAGGCGCTGGTACAGCAGGTTTCGCGCTCGTTGCAGTTCTTCTTTGCCTCTGGCCAGTACAACGCGGTCGATCACATTCTGCTGGCCGGTGGCACGGCGTCGGTGTCGGGGCTGGACCGGTTGATCGAACAGCGCCTGGATACGCCGACTCAGGTGGCCAACCCGTTCGCCAACATGGCCTTGAGCAGCAAGGTCAACGCCGGCGCGCTGGCTAGCGATGCGCCAGCCTTGATGATCGCGTGCGGGCTCGCCCTCAGGAGTTTCGACTGATGGCGCGGATCAATCTTTTACCTTGGCGCGAAGAGCTGCGGGAAGAACGCCGCAAACGCTTTTTGCTGACGTTGGTCGGCGTGCTGCTGTGTTCCGTGGGGGGCGTACTGGTCGCGGACCAGTTCATCAGTGGAGCCATTGATCGGCAGGCTGCCCGTAACGCCTACATCGGCAAGCAGATCGCAGTGGTCGACGAGCGGATCGCACAGATCAGTGATCTGAAAGCCCGACGCCAGCAACTGGTCGAGCGCATGCGCATTATCCAGGACCTGCAAGGCAACCGGCCGATCAGCGGCCGGATCTTCGATCAATTGGCGCGCACGCTGCCGGACGGTGTGTATTTCACTGAAGTGAAAATGGTCGGCAAAACCCTGTCCATCACCGGCGCGGCGGAGTCGAACAATCGCGTGTCGGACCTGATGCGCAACCTGGATGCGTCCGACTGGTTCGATGCCCCCAGTCTTACCGAGGTCAAGGCGACGACCGCCGGTCAGCTGGATCAGGCCAATGTCTTTCAGCTGACCGTTCGTCAGACCCAGCCCGCTGCCGTGGAGGAGGATAAATGAGTCCGTCTCAATGGCTGGAAGGGTTGCGCAATGTTGATCTCAACGATCTGGACACCAGCAACATGGGTTCCTGGCCGCCAGCGATCAAGGCCGTGGTGGCTGTTTTGCTCATGCTGTTGGTGTTGGCGCTGGGGTACACCTTTTACCTCTGTGATCTCGAAGACCAGCTCAACCTGAAGCGCGAGGAAGAGTCGACCCTCAAGGAACAGTTCGCGACCAAGGCCCACATGGCGGCAAATCTGGAGCTGTACACCCAGCAAATGAAGGAGATGGAAACGTCCTTTGGCATGCTGCTGCGGCAATTGCCCAGCGACACCGAGGTTCCCGGCCTGCTGGAGGACATCACCCGCACGGGGCTGGGCAGCGGACTGGAGTTTGAAGAGATCAAACTGCTGCCGGAAGTCACCCAGCCGTTCTACATCGAACTGCCGATCCAGATCACGGTGACTGGTGCCTATCACGACCTGGCGACCTTCGTCAGTGGCGTGGCCGGGCTGCCCCGGATCGTGACACTGCATGATTTCGACATCGCGCCGGCCAGCCCTGAAGGTGGTCCGAAGTTGCGCATGAGCATCCTTGCCAAGACCTATCGCTACAACGGGGCGCAGAAATGAGTCCGCTTCGTTGTGTATCGATGGTGGTGTTGTTCGCCAGCCTGGCCGCGTGTGGCAGCGATAACGACCTCGGCGACCTGGATGCCTACATGAACGAAGTGCGCCTGCGGGCTCCGGGCAAAATTGAACCAACGCCGACGTTTCGGTCTTACCCAACGTTCACCTACAACGCCGCCAACCTGCGCAGCCCGTTTTCCCGGCAGGTCAGAGTGGACCTGGCAGGCCAGAAACGCGGCTCGCGCAACGTCAAACCCGACCCCAATCGGATCAAGCAGTACCTCGAAGGATTCAACATCGAGCAGTTTGAAATGGTCGGCACGATCTCCAATGCCTCTGGCTCCTTTGCACTGTTGCGCGGGGCGGGCGGGGTGCATCGGCTGAAAGTCGGTGATTACCTGGGGCGTAACGATGGGCGGATCGTCGCCATCAGCGGCTCACAAGTTGATGTGGTCGAAATCGTTCCCGATGGCGAGGGTGCCTGGCTGGAGCGACCACGGACCCTTCCTTTGAAAGAGCACTCATAGTGGAACTCGAATAATGAACAGGACTTTCTCAACCCTCGGCATTTCGCTATGGATAGCGTTGGTGTCTCCGATGGTGCTGGCGAGCAACCTCAAAGCGCTGGATGTTGCCGCGCTGCCGGGTGATCGCGTCGAGTTGAAGTTGTCTTTCGATGGGCCGCCACCGGTGCCCGACGGTTACACGACCGAACAGCCGGCGCGGATTGCACTGGACCTGCCCGGCGTGGTCAGTCAGCTGAAGAACAAGACGCGCGACCTCGGTGGCGGCAATGCCCGCAGTGCCACGGTGGTCGAGGCCAACGACCGCACGCGATTGATCATTAACCTGACGCAGTTGACGCCGTATAACGCGAGGGTCGAAGGCAACAACCTGTTGGTGGTGGTCGGGCAGGGGGCCAACAGCAAGGCGTCGAAACCGGCGGCTCGCGCCGCGGTAGCAACACCGGCGCCGGCTAAAACCTACGCCCCTTCGAGCAAGGCCATTCGCGGCGTCGACTTCCAGCGGGGTACCCAGGGTGAAGGCAATGTGGTCATCGACCTGTCGGATCCGTCCATCGCACCAGACATCCAGGAACACGAAGGCAAGATCATCCTCGGTTTTGCCAGGACCCAATTGCCCGAAAAGTTGCGTGTGCGCCTCGACGTCAAGGATTTCGCCACTCCGGTGCAATTCGTCAACGCCGTCGCCACTGGCGACCGTGCCACGATCACCATCGAGCCTGGCGGCGCGTTCGACTATTCGACCTATCAGACCGACAACAAGCTGACCGTCAGCATCCGGCCGATGACGGTCGACGATCTGCAAAAGCGCAACGCAGAGCGCTTCGCCTACACCGGCGAAAAACTCTCGCTGAATTTCCAGGACATCGACGTGCGCTCGGTGCTGCAACTGATCGCCGATTTCACCAACCTCAATCTGGTGGCCAGCGACACCGTGCAGGGCGGCATCACGTTGCGGTTGCAAAACGTGCCATGGGATCAGGCACTGGACCTGGTGCTGAAAACCAAGGGCCTGGACAAGCGCAAGATCGGTAACGTGCTGTTAGTGGCGCCGGCCGATGAAATCGCCGCTCGGGAACGCCAGGAACTGGAATCGCAGAAGCAGATCTCCGAACTGGCGCCGCTGCGTCGCGAGCTGTTGCAGGTCAACTACGCCAAGGCGGCGGACATTGCCAAGTTGTTCACTTCAGTGACCAGTGCCGAGGCGAAAGCCGACGAGCGGGGGTCGATCACCGTTGATGAGCGCACCAACAACATCATTGCTTACCAGCCCCAGGACCGTCTCGATGAGCTTCGCCGCATCGTCACGCAACTGGACATCCCGGTTCGCCAGGTGATGATCGAAGCGCGAATCGTCGAAGCCAACGTCGATTACGACAAAAGCCTCGGCGTGCGCTGGGGTGGTTCGGTGCGGAACAAGGGCAACTGGAATACGTCCGGGGCCAGCGATGGGAGGACCATCGGCACACCGGAAAGTACCAGTACCAACTCGTCGTTTGTCGACATGGGCGCAGCAGGCAGCACCTCGGGCATCGGCATCGCCTTCATCACCGACAACGTGTTGCTGGACCTGGAACTGACGGCGATGGAGAAAACCGGCAACGGCGAAATCGTCTCGCAGCCCAAGGTGGTCACGTCCGACAAGGAAACCGCAAAAATCCTCAAGGGCACGGAGATTCCCTACCAGGAAGCCAGCTCCAGTGGCGCGACTTCGGTGTCTTTCAAGGAAGCCTCGCTGTCGCTGGAAGTGACACCACAGATCACCCCGGACAACCGGATTATCATGGAGGTCAAGGTCACCAAGGATGAGCCGGACTACCTGAACAAGGTGCAGGATGTACCGCCGATCAAGAAAAACGAGGTCAACGCCAAGGTCCTGGTCAACGATGGCGAGACCATCGTGATTGGCGGGGTTTTCTCAAATACTCAAAGCAAGGTTGTAGATAAGGTGCCATTTCTCGGCGATGTGCCGTATCTTGGCCGCCTTTTCCGGCGTGACGTGGTTTCGGAGAAAAAATCCGAGCTGCTGGTATTTCTCACTCCGCGTATCATGAACAACCAGGCGATTGCTGTGAGTCATTGATTCTGTGCGAAATTTGATTCTTGTTGGACCGATGGGCGCTGGTAAAAGCACCATCGGCCGGTTGCTGGCCAAAGAGCTGCGCCTGCCGTTCAAAGATTCCGATAAGGAAATTGAATTGCGCACGGGCGCCAATATCCCGTGGATTTTCGATAAAGAAGGCGAACCGGGCTTTCGTGACCGCGAGCAGGCGATGATTGCCGAGCTGTGCGGCTGCGATGGCGTGGTATTGGCAACCGGTGGGGGCGCAGTCATGCGCGAAGCCAATCGTCGGGCGCTGCATGCCGGTGGTCGGGTGGTCTACTTGCATGCTTCTGTCGAACAGCAAGTCGGCCGAACTGCCCGTGACCGCAATCGCCCCCTGTTGCGTACCGCTGATCCGGCCAAGACTCTGCGGGATCTGCTGGCAATCCGCGATCCGCTGTATCGGGAAATCGCCGACCTGGTGGTTGAAACCGATGAGCGGCCGCCGCGAATGGTGGTGCTCGACATCCTCGAACGCTTGCAGCAGCTACCGCCCCGTTAATGCGCAGCGCGAAATGCGCTATCCTCGGCGTCCTGCCATGACCGCTCCAGGTTATGGCAGATGGCTACCGAACGGCGTCACACCAACGGGTGCCGTGGACATTCGATAACTCAAGGCAGGACGCCTGATTCATCTTCACTGTGGGGACACATGCAGACACTCAAGGTCGATCTAGGCGAGCGCAGCTACCCGATTCACATTGGCGAAGGTTTGTTGGATCAGCCTGAGCTGCTGGCCCCGCATATTCGCGGACGGCAAGTAGCGATCATCTCCAACGAGACCGTTGCACCGCTCTACCTCGAACGTCTGACCCGCAGCCTGGCGCAGTACTCGGTGATTTCCGTTGTCCTGCCTGACGGCGAAGCCTTCAAGACCT
The DNA here is from genome assembly GCF_000514395.1 of Pseudomonas sp. URMO17WK12:I12. Classification (NCBI taxonomy): domain Bacteria; kingdom Pseudomonadati; phylum Pseudomonadota; class Gammaproteobacteria; order Pseudomonadales; family Pseudomonadaceae; genus Pseudomonas; species Pseudomonas sp. URMO17WK12:I12. The sequence goes on along the minus strand of NZ_AZVV01000004.1, from coordinate 338,704 downwards.
GGGAAACCCTGCAACTGATTTTCGACGGCCTGCTGACCGCACGGCACGACCGCCGCACCACCGTGATCGCCCTCGGTGGCGGCGTGATGGGTGACATGGCCGGGTTTGCTGCCGCCTGTTACCAGCGTGGCGTTGATTTCATTCAAGTGCCGACCACGTTGCTGTCGCAAGTCGACTCTTCGGTGGGCGGCAAGACCGGTATCAACCATCCGCTGGGCAAGAACATGGTCGGCGCGTTCTATCAGCCCAACGTGGTGCTGATCGATACCGCGACCCTCAATACCCTGCCGGCCCGCGAACTGTCCGCTGGCCTGGCTGAAGTCATCAAGTACGGACTGATCTGCGATGAGCCGTTCCTGACCTGGCTCGAAGAAAACGTTGATCGCCTGCGTGCCCTGGATCAGGTCGCCCTGACCTATGCCATCGAACGCTCCTGCGCCGCCAAGGCTGCAGTGGTCGGCGCCGACGAAAAAGAGACCGGTGTTCGCGCCACATTGAACCTCGGTCATACGTTTGGCCACGCCATCGAAACCCACATGGGCTATGGTGTCTGGCTTCACGGTGAAGCCGTCGCTGCTGGCACCGTGATGGCTTTGGAGATGTCGGCGCGACTGGGCTGGATCAGTGAGCAAGAACGTGATCGCGGTATTCGCCTGTTCCAGCGTGCCGGCCTGCCGGTCATCCCGCCAGAAGAGATGACCGAAGCCGATTTCCTTGAACACATGGCAATTGACAAGAAAGTGATCGACGGTCGTTTGCGCCTGGTGCTGCTGCGCCACATGGGCGAAGCGGTGGTGACCGACGATTATCCGAAAGAGATTTTACAGGCCACGCTGGGAGCGGATTACCGCGCCCTGGCTCAGCTGAAAGGTTAATAAGATCCCGATGACTAGTTTGCATGCCGACGAGGCTTTCCTCGGCCATTACCAGTTAAGTCATGACCCTTTTGCTCCACGGGTACCTGGCTTCAAATTTTTCCCGGCCCAGCGCAAACCGGTGCTGGGGCAACTGCATCACCTGGCGCGTTATAGCCAGCTGCTGCTGGTGGTCACGGGCCCGCAAGGCAGTGGCAAGACCCTGTTGCGCCAGGCTCTGGTAGCCAGCACCAACAAGCAGTCGGTGCAGAGCGTGGTGGTTTCCGCTCGCGGGGCGGGCGATTCGGCCGGCATCTTGCGCCAGGTCGCTCAATCGCTGAACGTCGAACAGGCCGAGATCGGCGCGATTCTGGCGCAAGTGGTGCAACTGGCGTTGACCGGTCAGGAAGTCTATTTGCTGGTGGATGACGCCGAGCAGCTCGACGAGTCCGCGCTGGAAGCCCTCATGGCTCTGGCGGCCGGCGCACCGGAAGGTCGCCCGCACGTGTTCCTGTTTGGCGAGTCGTCGCTGATCGCTCAGCTTGAGGCGCTGAGCCTTGAGGAAGAGCGCTTCCACGTGATCGAGCTGCAGCCTTACACCGAAGAAGAAACTCGCGAATATCTGGATCAGCGCCTCGAAGGTGCCGGTCGGGGTATCGAACTTTTCACCGCGGATCAGATCTCTGATATTCACGAAAGCTCCGACGGTTGGCCTGGCAACATCAACCAGGTCGCCCGCGATGCAATGATCGAAGCCATGATTGCCAGCCGCTCAGCGGTGAAGCGTCCAAGTATGGGGTTTAACATGCCGAAGAAACACGTATTGGCGATTTCCGCCGTAGTCGTGGTCGCGGTAGCCGCCGCCTGGTTGATGCCGGGTCGCAGCAAAGCACCGACCACCGGCGCACCTGCCAACGAACAGGCACAACTGCCGCTCGGACAGGGTTCGCCACAGCCTAACGGCGGTGCACCTTCCGTCGAATTCGCCGGTAACTCGCAGCCGATGCCATTGCCGCTGGTCGGCAACTCGCAACCGGTCATGCGCGGTCCGTTGGCTGAAGCGGCCGGTGGCATCACCGAGGGCGACGATGGCGTGCCGGTCGAGGGTTCCAGCGCGACACCGCCAACCGTGACCACTGTCGCGCCGCCAGCGGGCATTCAGCCGGGTCCTGCGCCGACGCCAGCCGCTAAACCGGTTCCAGCACCGACTCAGGTCGCCACCGCCAAGCCAGCCCCGACTGCGCCGGCCGTGAAGCCGGCTCCCGCGCCAGCCAAGCCAGCCGCTGTGGCTGCCGCCAAGCCTGCCGAGAAGCCAGCCCCTGCCGCCAAGGCCGCGGGTGGCACCTGGTACGCCGGTCAGCCGACCAGCAACTACGTGGTGCAGATTCTCGGCACCAGCTCCGAAACGACTGCACAAAACTTCGTGAAAGAGCAGGGCGGCGAGTACCGTTATTTCAAGAAAGTCCTCAACGGCAAGCCGCTTTACGTCATCACCTACGGTAACTTCGCCAGCCGCGATGCAGCCGTTACCGCCATCAAGGCCTTGCCAGCGAAGGTTCAGGCTGGTAAACCTTGGCCTCGCACTGTCGCCAGCGTCCAACAGGAACTGGCTACAACTCGCTGAAGATTCGGCGGCCTTACCCAGGCCGCCTCTCCCGGCACCTCAAAATTTCTACAAGTGCATGCCGCCTCTACAGGCCGCGTGCCTTGTGGTGTCTGCGTCACAGTAGTCTTTGAGTCGTGCGGTCAAAATTAAAAAAGTTTTGACTAGCACAGCAGATCGCTTTAAACCTTTCACAAATGCGACATAGATTTGCGACAGTTCGTCGTCAAATTTGTGAGCGTAAGTGTCGGTGTGTACAATGACCTCCCTTTTGCTCCCGCAAAGCTGACGAACGTTCGGCGTGGATGGCAAGTGGTTGAATTGAAAAGAAATTTGCCTCGACAAGAGGCAGCCTGGTGAGAAAGTGTCTATGAAAGCAGGTCTGTACCAACCAGATGAATTCAAGGATAACTGCGGTTTCGGCCTGATAGCCCATATGCAGGGCGAGCCCAGTCATACCCTTTTGCAAACGGCCATTGAGGCCCTGACCTGCATGACCCACCGCGGTGGGATTAATGCCGACGGCAAGACCGGTGACGGTTGCGGTCTGCTGATTCAAAAGCCGGACGTGTTCCTGCGTGCCATCGCCCAGGAAACCTTCGGCGTCACACTGCCCAAGCAATATGCTGTGGGCATGGTCTTCTTCAACCAGGACCCGGTAAAAGCCGAAGCCGCTCGCGAGAACATGAACCGCGAGATCCTGGCGGCCGGCCTGACCCTCGTCGGCTGGCGCAAAGTGCCGATCGACACCAGCGTCCTCGGCCGCCTGGCCCTTGAGCGCTTGCCACAGATCGAACAAGTGTTCATCGGCGGTGAAGGCCTGAGCGATCAGGACATGGCCGTCAAGCTGTTCACGTCCCGTCGTCGCTCGTCCGTGTCCAATGCCGCCGATACCGACCACTACGTCTGCAGCTTTTCGCACAAGACCATCATTTATAAAGGCCTGATGATGCCGGCGGACTTGACCGCCTTCTATCCAGACCTGAGCGATGAGCGCCTGCAAACGTCGATTTGCGTGTTCCACCAGCGCTTCTCCACCAACACCCTGCCGAAATGGCCGCTGGCTCAACCGTTCCGCTTCCTGGCGCACAACGGCGAGATCAACACCATCACCGGCAACCGCAACTGGGCCGTGGCCCGTCGCACCAAGTTCACCAACGATCTGATGGACCTGGAAGAGCTCGGCCCGCTGGTCAACCGCGTCGGTTCCGACTCCTCCAGCATGGACAACATGCTGGAGCTTATGGTCACCGGTGGCATCGACCTGTTCCGTGGCGTGCGGATGATCATTCCGCCTGCGTGGCAGAACGTCGAAACCATGGACCCGGATCTGCGTGCGTTCTACGAATACAACTCGATGCACATGGAACCGTGGGACGGCCCGGCCGGCGTGGTCATGACCGACGGTCGCTACGCGGTGTGCCTGCTCGACCGTAACGGTCTGCGTCCGGCGCGTTGGGTCACCACCAAGAACGGTTTCATCACCCTGGCTTCGGAAATCGGTGTCTGGAACTACCAGCCTGAAGACGTGATCGCCAAGGGCCGCGTGGGTCCGGGCCAGATCTTTGCCGTGGACACCGAAACCGGTCAGATCCTCGACACCGATGCAATCGACAACCGCCTGAAGTCCCGTCACCCGTACAAGCAATGGCTGCGCAAGAATGCCCTGCGCATTCAGGCGACCATGGAAGACAACGACCATGGTTCGGCGTTCTACGACGTCGATCAGCTCAAGCAATACATGAAGATGTACCAGGTCACTTTCGAAGAACGTGATCAGGTGCTGCGTCCGCTCGGCGAGCAAGGCTACGAAGCCGTGGGCTCGATGGGCGACGATACGCCGATGGCCGTGCTGTCCCAGCGCGTGCGCACGCCGTACGACTATTTCCGCCAGCAGTTCGCGCAGGTCACCAACCCGCCGATCGACCCGCTGCGTGAAGCCATCGTCATGTCGCTGGAGATCTGCCTCGGTGCCGAGCGCAACATTTTCCAGGAATCGCCAGAGCACGCCTCGCGCGTGATCCTCAGCTCGCCGGTCATTTCCCCGGCCAAGTGGCGTTCGCTGATGAACCTCGATCGTCCGGGCTTCGAGCGCGCGATCATCGACCTCAACTACGACGAAAGCGTCGGTCTCGAAGCGGCGATCCGCAACGTTGCCGATCAGGCTGAAGAAGCCGTGCGCGCCGGTCGTACCCAGGTGGTGTTGAGTGACCGGCACATTGCTCCGGGCAAGTTGCCAATCCATGCTTCGCTCGCCACTGGCGCGGTGCACCATCGCCTGACCGAAAAAGGCCTGCGTTGCGACTCCAACATCCTCGTGGAAACCGCGACCGCTCGCGACCCGCATCACTTCGCCGTGCTGATCGGTTTCGGCGCCTCCGCCGTTTATCCGTTCCTGGCGTACGAAGTGCTGGGCGACCTGATCCGTACCGGTGAAGTGCTGGGCGACCTCTATGAGGTGTTCAAGAACTACCGCAAAGGCATCACCAAAGGCCTGCTGAAGATCCTGTCGAAGATGGGTATTTCGACCATCACGTCGTATCGCGGCGCGCAGTTGTTCGAAGCCATCGGTCTGTCCGAAGAAGTTTGCGAGCTGAGCTTCCGTGGTGTGCCGAGCCGCATCAAGGGTGCGCGTTTCGTCGACATCGAAGCCGAGCAGAAAGCACTCGCCGCCGAAGCCTGGAGCCCGCGCAAGCCGATCCAGCAAGGCGGCCTGCTGAAGTTCGTCCACGGTGGCGAATATCACGCCTACAACCCGGACGTGGTCAACACCCTGCAAGCGGCTGTGCAGCAGGGCGACTACAGCAAGTTCAAGGAATACACGGCGCTGGTGGACAACCGTCCGGTGTCGATGATCCGCGACATGTTCAAGGTCAAAACCCTCGACACGCCGCTGGACATCAGCGAAATCGAACCGCTGGAATCGGTGCTCAAGCGCTTCGACTCCGCCGGTATCTCGTTGGGCGCCCTGTCGCCGGAAGCCCATGAAGCCCTGGCCGAAGCCATGAACCGTCTCGGTGCGCGTTCCAACTCCGGCGAAGGCGGCGAAGACCCGGCGCGTTACGGCACCATCAAGAGCTCGAAAATCAAGCAGGTTGCGACTGGCCGCTTTGGTGTGACCCCGGAATACCTGGTCAACGCTGAAGTACTGCAGATCAAAGTCGCTCAGGGCGCCAAGCCCGGCGAAGGTGGTCAGTTGCCGGGTGGCAAGGTCAACGGTCTGATCGCCAAGCTGCGTTACGCAGTGCCGGGCGTGACCCTGATTTCGCCGCCGCCGCACCACGACATCTATTCGATCGAAGACTTGTCGCAGCTGATTTTCGACCTGAAACAAGTCAACCCGAAGGCGCTGGTCTCGGTGAAGCTGGTAGCAGAAGCGGGCGTCGGCACCATCGCTGCCGGTGTGGCCAAGGCCTACGCGGACTTGATCACCATCTCCGGCTACGACGGCGGCACCGGCGCATCGCCGCTGACTTCGATCAAATACGCGGGTGCTCCGTGGGAACTCGGCCTGGCTGAAACCCACCAGACCCTGCGCGGCAACGACTTGCGCGGCAAAGTGCGGGTACAAACCGACGGCGGCCTGAAAACCGGCCTCGACGTGATCAAGGCTGCGATCCTCGGCGCTGAAAGCTTTGGCTTCGGCACCGCGCCAATGATCGCACTGGGCTGCAAATACCTGCGCATCTGCCACCTGAACAACTGCGCCACCGGCGTCGCGACTCAGAACGAGAAGCTGCGCAAGGATCACTACATCGGCACCGTCGACATGGTGGTGAATTTCTTCACCTACGTCGCCGAAGAAACCCGTGAGTGGCTGGCCAAGCTGGGCGTGCGCTCCCTCGAAGAGCTGATCGGTCGTACCGATCTGCTGGAAGTCCTCGAAGGCCAGACCGCCAAGCAGCAACACCTGGACCTGACGCCGTTGCTGGGCAGCGATCACATCCCGGCAGACAAGCCTCAATTCTGCCAGGTGGACCGCAACCCGCCGTTCGACAAAGGCCTGCTGGCCGAGAAAATGGTCGACATGGCCACCTCGGCCATCAACGACATGAGCGGCGCCGATTTCGCCCTGGATATCTGCAACTGCGACCGTTCGATCGGCGCACGGATCTCCGGTGAAATCGCGCGCAAGCACGGCAACCAAGGCATGGCGAACGCGCCGATCACCTTCCGTTTCAAAGGGACGGCCGGTCAGAGCTTCGGTGTGTGGAACGCCGGCGGCCTGAACATGTACCTGGAAGGCGACGCCAACGACTACGTCGGCAAAGGCATGACCGGCGGCAAACTGGTCATCGTTCCGCCGAAGGGCAGCGTCTACAAGACTCAGGACAGTGCCATCATCGGCAACACCTGCCTGTACGGCGCCACTGGGGGCAAGTTGTTCGCCGCCGGCACCGCAGGCGAGCGTTTTGCCGTGCGTAACTCCGGCGCCCACACGGTTGTGGAAGGCACTGGCGATCACTGCTGCGAGTACATGACCGGTGGTTTCGTCTGCGTCTTGGGCAAGACCGGTTACAACTTCGGCTCAGGCATGACCGGCGGTTTCGCCTACGTGCTCGACCAGGACAACACCTTTGTTGACCGGGTCAACCACGAACTGGTGGAAATCCAGCGGATCAGCGGTGAGGCGATGGAAGCCTATCGCAGCCACTTGCAACGCGTGCTGAACGAATACGTCGAGGAAACCGACAGCGAATGGGGTCGTAACCTCGCTGAAAACCTCGACGACTACCTGCGTCGTTTCTGGCTGGTCAAGCCCAAGGCTGCCAACCTGAAATCGTTGCTTTCCAGCACCCGTGCCAACCCGCAGTGATATGCGCCTGAAGAGTTTGATGAGGTTTTAACAATGGCTGAACGTCTGAATAACGACTTCCAGTTCATCGATGTCGGGCGCAAAGATCCGAAGAAGAAACTGTTGCGTCAACGCAAGAAAGAGTTCGTGGAGATCTACGAACCCTTCAAACCCCAGCATTCGGCTGATCAGGCCCACCGCTGCCTGGGTTGCGGTAACCCGTATTGCGAATGGAAGTGCCCGGTGCACAACTTCATTCCGAACTGGCTGAAGCTGGTGGCCGAGGGCAACATCCTCCAGGCCGCCGAGCTGTCGCACCAGACCAACACCCTGCCGGAAGTGTGCGGCCGGGTGTGCCCGCAGGATCGTCTGTGCGAGGGTGCCTGCACCCTCAACGACGGCTTCGGCGCGGTAACCATCGGTTCGGTCGAGAAGTACATCACTGACACCGCGTTCGCCATGGGCTGGCGCCCGGACATGTCCAAGGTCAAGCCGACCGGCAAGCGTGTCGCGATCATCGGGGCCGGTCCTGCAGGCCTGGGCTGTGCCGACGTGCTGGTACGTGGCGGCGTGACCCCGGTGGTGTTCGACAAGAACCCGGAAATCGGTGGCTTGCTGACCTTCGGCATCCCCGAGTTCAAGCTGGAAAAGACCGTGCTGAGCAATCGTCGCGAAGTCTTCACCGGCATGGGCATCGAGTTCCGCCTGAACACCGAAGTGGGCAAGGACGTGACCGTCGAGCAACTGCTCGAAGAATACGATGCCGTGTTCATGGGCATGGGCACCTACACCTACATGAAGGGCGGCTTTGCCGGTGAGGACCTGCCGGGCGTGCACGATGCGCTCGACTACCTGATCGCCAACGTCAACCGCAACCTGGGCTTTGAAAAGTCGCCGGAAGATTTCGTCGACATGAAAGGCAAGAAGGTCGTGGTACTCGGCGGTGGCGACACGGCGATGGACTGCAACCGTACGTCGATCCGTCAGGGCGCCAAGTCGGTGACCTGTGCGTACCGTCGTGACGAAGCGAACATGCCGGGCTCGCGCAAAGAAGTGAAGAACGCCAAGGAAGAAGGGGTGAAATTCCTCTACAACCGCCAGCCAATTGCGATCGTCGGTGAAGACCGCGTCGAAGGCGTGAAAGTGGTCGAGACCCGTCTCGGCGCACCGGACGCCCGTGGCCGTCGCAGCCCTGAGCCGATCCCGGGCTCCGAAGAGATCATCCCGGCCGACGCCGTGGTCATCGCCTTCGGTTTCCGCCCAAGCCCGGCGCCGTGGTTCGAACAGTTCGACATCCAGACCGACAGCCAGGGCCGCGTAGTGGCCCCGGAACAAGGCAAGTTCAAGCACCAGACCAGCAACCCGAAAATCTTCGCCGGTGGCGACATGGTTCGCGGTTCTGACCTGGTGGTGACCGCGATCTTCGAAGGCCGCAATGCGGCTGAAGGGATCCTGGATTACCTGGGCGTCTAAACCCGTTTCACCTGATTGAAATGCAATACCTGTGGGAGCTGGCTTGCCAGCGATAGCATCACCTCGGTCTAACTGACAAACCGAGGTGTCTGCATCGCAGGCAAGCCAGCTCCCACAATGGTTTGTGGTGTTGCGAAAACCGGGTTTCACCGCGACAAATTGACCCGATAGACAAAAGGCTGACCTGCAACCGTGCCTTTTGCGTCGCGCTCTGAGAAAATGCCCGCACTTTTTTTCCGGATGCCGACATGACTGCCCTGAAGAACGACCGTTTCCTTCGCGCCCTGCTCAAGCAACCCGTAGACGTCACCCCTGTGTGGATGATGCGTCAGGCCGGTCGCTACCTGCCTGAATACCGCGCCAGCCGTGCCAAGGCCGGTGACTTCATGAGCCTGTGCATGAACCCGGAGTTCGCTTGCGAAGTCACGATGCAACCGCTCGACCGCTATCCGCAACTGGACGCGGCGATCCTGTTCTCCGACATCCTGACCATCCCCGATGCCATGGGCCAGGGCCTGTACTTCGAAACCGGTGAAGGCCCGCGCTTCAAGAAAGTCGTCAGCACCCTGGCCGACATCGAAGCCCTGCCGATTCCTGATCCGCACAAAGACCTCGGCTACGTCATGGACGCGGTCAGCACCATCCGCCGCGAACTGAACGGTCGTGTGCCGTTGATCGGCTTCTCCGGTAGCCCATGGACCCTGGCCACCTACATGGTTGAAGGCGGCTCGTCGAAAGACTACCGCAAGACCAAAACCATGCTGTACGACAACCCGCAAGCCTTGCACCTGCTGCTAGACAAACTCGCGCAGACGGTCACCAGCTACCTCAACGGCCAGATCATGGCCGGTGCGCAAGCCGTGCAGATTTTCGATAGCTGGGGCGGCAGCCTCTCGGCGGCGGCGTACCAGGAATTCTCCCTGGCCTACATGAAAAAGATCGTCAGCGGCCTGATCCGCGAACACGAAGGCCGCAAGGTGCCGGTGATCCTGTTCACCAAGGGCGGCGGTTTGTGGCTGGAAAGCATCGCCGACGCTGGCGCTGATGCCTTGGGGCTGGACTGGACCTGCGACATCGGCAGCGCCCGTGATCGCGTCGGCAACAAAGTCGCGCTGCAAGGCAACATGGACCCGACCGTGCTGTACGCCAAACCGGAAGCCATTCGCACCGAAGTCGGGCGCATCCTCGCCAGCTACGGCAAAGGCAGCGGCCACGTGTTCAACCTGGGTCATGGCATCACCCCGGAAGTTGATCCGGAACACGCGGGTGCGTTCTTGCGCGCGGTGCATGAGTTGTCGGCGCAGTATCACGAGTGATCGTCGTCCAATAAAAAACGCCCGGCTAATGCCGGGCGTTTTTGTTTGCACGATCCAATGTCGGGCGCGGATCAAATATAGGAGTGAGCCTGCTCGCGATAGCGGTAAATCAGTCGCTGAATGTATTGGCTGACACTCCGCTATCGCGAGCAGGTTCACTCCTGCATGGGTTATGCGTCAGGCTTTCACTCCGCCCAGGGGCGGCAACTTCGCCAGTTTCAACGCCACTAGCAGCGCAATCACCAGCAACCCGCCAATGAACAACCCGATTCCGTTCCAGCCACCCAAATGCCAGAACACGCCCCCGGCAGTACCCGCAATGCTCGACCCGGCGTAATAGCTGAACAGATACAGTGAAGACGCCTGCCCCTTGGCCTTGATCGCCCGACGGCCGATCCAGCTGCTCGCCACGGAGTGCGCGGCAAAGAAGCCGAAGGTAAAGATAAGCATGCCAATGATCACTACCGGCAGCGGTGTGAACAGGGTCAGCGCCAGGCCGGCGAGCATCAGCACAATCGTCGCCCAGAGCACTTTGCGGCGACCCAGCTTGTCAGCCAGCGAACCGATCTTCGCCGAGCTGTAGATCCCCGAGAGGTACACCACCGAGAGCAGTCCGACGAAGGTTTGCTCCATGTGATACGGCTCGGCCAGCAAGCGGTAGCCGATGTAGTTGAACAGCGTGACGAACGCGCCCATCAACACAAAGGCTTCGAGGAACAACAACGGTAAACCGGCATCGCGAAAGTGCATGGTGAAGCCGTCGAGCAAGCTGCGCGGGTGCAGCGAGCGGGCGCGAAAGTTACGGGATTCGGGAAGGATTTTCCAGAACACCGCTGCGGCGATCAGCGCCAGGCCGCCGATCACCAGCATCGCCGTGTGCCAGCTGACGAAGTCGATCAACACGCCGGTGATCAAGCGCCCGCTCATCCCGCCAATCGCGTTGCCGCCGATGTACAAACCCATGGCCAGGCCGATGTGCTGTGGGTGAATCTCTTCGCTCAGGTACGTCATGGCGACCGCTGCCAGGCCGCTCAATGACAAACCGATCAGTGCGCGCATCACCAGCACGCCGTGCCAGCTCGGCATCATCGCGCTGGCCATGGTGCACAGCGCGGCGGCGAACAATGCGGCAACCATCACCGGTTTGCGGCCAACACGGTCGGAGATCGGGCCGGTGATCAGCAGGCCGATGGCGAGCATGCCGGTCGCGACCGACAGGATCAGGCTGCTCTGCGCCGCGTTGATCGAGTACTCGTGGGACAGCAGCGGCATCATCGGTTGCACGCAATAGAGCAACGCGAAGGTCGCGAAGCCGCCGGAGAACAGCGCCAGCACGGTGCGCATGAACATCGGCGTGCCTTTTTCGATGTAAATCTCCTTCAGCTCGGCGACGACATCGTCCGCCACGGCGGGCGGAACTTCATGGGCGAGTGGAGCGACAGCAGTTTTCACGTTGAACCTCGGAGGGACGCAGCCGGGCAGGCAATGAAAAAATCATATAGCTGCCTAATGATTCAATCCAATATATTGTTCGACCTGTTTGAGAGCTTTTACGACCTAATGGGGTTTTCATGGAATTGCGTCACCTGCGCTACTTCATCGCCGTCGCCGAAGAACTGCACTTTGGCCGCGCCGCTCAGGTGCTGGGCATCTCTCAGCCGCCGCTGAGCCAACAGATTCAGGCACTGGAGGCCGAGGTTGGCGCACGCTTGTTCGAGCGAACCAATCGTCGGGTCGAGCTCAGCGAAGCCGGTCGGTTGTTTCTGCAAGAGGCGCGATTGGCGCTGGCGCAAGTCGACAAAGCCGCCGACGTGGCGCGGCGTGCGCAACTGGGTGAACTCGGTGAACTGAAGATCGGTTTCACGTCCTCTGCACCGTTCAACTCGACCATTCCTCAGGCGATTTTTTCGTTCCGCCAGCGCTTCCCGGCGGTGCACCTTAATTTGCGGGAGCTGAGCAGCACCCAGGTCGCCGATGCGCTGGTCGACGAGTCGATCGAGGTCGGCATCATGCGACCGTTGGGGTTGCCGGATTCCCTCAGCGTCGTGGAGCTGATGCGCGAGCCACTGGTGGCGGTGCTCAGCTCCAAGCACCCCTTGGTCAATGGCAGCGAAGATGGACTGTTTCTGTCAGCACTGGCCCTCGAGCCTTTCGTCTTTTTCCCACGCAGCTATGGCAGCGGTCTCTACGCACAATTGCTCAGCCTGGCCCGCGATGCGGGTTTCAGTCCGCACTTTGCGCAAGAGGCGGGCGAGGCGATGACCATTATCGGCCTGGTAGCAGCGGGGCTTGGGGTGTCGGTGCTGCCGGCGTCGTATCAGCGGATGCGCATCGATGGCGTGGTGTATCGACCGTTGCTGGACCCCGCGGCGGTGTCGGCGGTGTGGCTGGTGCAGCGCAAGGATCAGAAATCGCCGATGGCCAAGGCGTTTGTCGAGTTGTTGACGCGTAAGGTTGAAGGGACTTAAGCGTGGGGACACTTCAGGCCTAGCGAGGCGAATGGCCAGTCGTTGCCCTGAGTTCTGTTTCGCGCAATACTCGCGCCGTTCCCGAAAGGGGCTTGTGAGACTCTGAGGATCCTGGGCAACCAGCCATCGCAGAGCCAGACAGGTACAGGGCGATGACAAGCCGGCCTGTTTGTGAAGGGGCGCCGAAAGGCGCCCTTTGTCGTTTTAGCATGACCCATCTCAGTCAATCTGTACCTGATCCCCACGCAACACCACCCCGGACGCTATCGCCTTCAGCACTTCTGATGGCGCGCAAACTCGCGCCTTGGGGCTTGCCATGTTTTTTTGATACATCCCTTCGCCTTTTTTCTGATCAGCCGATAACGGTTTCGGACTCATCACAAACAATGGAGATACAGGATGTTCAAGCAATTAACTTTTACCGCGTTGCTGGCCATGATGGCGCTGACCGGTGGTTGTGCTTCGGTAAAAATGGCGGATGACACTCAGGACGCTCAGGCGAAGACCTTCCAGGTCGCCCCGGACAAAGCCAACATCTACGTTTATCGCAACGAGAGCATGGGCGCTGGGGTGAAAATGCCGGTGACGCTGAACGGTAAACCGGTCGGCCAGACCGTCGCCAAGTCGTACCTGATGTTGGCCGTCCCGGCTGGTCAGCAGACCCTGGTGTCCTCGGCGGAAAACGATTCCGAACTGAAACTCACCGCAGAAGCCGGCAAGAACTACTTTGTCTGGCAGGAAGTGAAAGTGGGCTTCATCAAGGCACGCAACAACCTGCAAGTGGTTGATGACCAGACCGGTCGTGCTGGCGTTGCTGAAAGCAAGTTGATTCAAGCTCAGTAAGTATCGGGACGGTCCCTGCATCCAGTGCAGGGGCCGTACCAAGCAACATCACACCCGTCGCGCTAACTCATCCCCCATCGCCACGCCACACTCCCTTCTTGAGTAGATCCTGATAGCGCTCGCTTTCGCTTATGTGGCGGTCCAGCACCGGCCATGACAAACAACGCAAAAGAGTCATTCCTTTTACTCCAAACGTGGTTCAGGTCAGCGCCAACGACGGAAGATCAACGAGGTGTTGACGCCACCAAACGCGAAGTTGTTGTTCATCACGTATTCATTACTCATCTGCCGAAACTCCCCGCGCAAGTAGTCGAGCTTGCCGCAATGCGGATCGACCTCGTCGAGGTTCAACGTGTGGGCATACAAATCGCGGTTCATCATTTCGATGCTGAACCATGACTCCAGTGCACCGCAGGCGCCTAGCGTATGACCGAGGAAGCTTTTCTGCGAACTGATCGGCATGTGTTCGCCAAACAACGCGCTGGTGGCCAGTGTTTCGGCAATGTCGCCTTGTTCGGTTGCGGTGCCGTGGCCGTTCACGTAGCCGATGTCCGACGGTTGCAGTCCGGCGTCTTCCAGCGCGAGCTCCATGGCCCGGCGCATGGTCAGTTGCTCGGGACGGGTGGTGTGCTGACCGTCGGCGTTGCTTCCGAAGCCGACGAGTTCGGCGTGGATGCGCGCGCCGCGAGCCAGTGCGTGTTCCAGTTCTTCAAGCACCAGCATGCCGCCGCCTTCACCGATCACCAGACCGTCGCGACCCTTGTCATAAGGACGAGGGGTGGATTGCGGGGCGTCGTTTTTCAGGCTGGTGGCGTACAGCGCATCGAAGACCATGGCTTCGGTCGGGCACAGCTCTTCGGCGCCGCCCGCCAGCATCAGCGGCAGGCGGCCGAATTTGATCGACTCATAGGCGTAACCGATGCCCTGGCTACCGCTGGTACAGGCACTCGACGTCGGGATCAAACGGCCGGTGAGGCCGAAGAAAATGCTGATATTCGCAGCTGTGGTGTGCGGCATCATCCGCACGTAGGAGTTGGCGTTCAGGCCTTCGGCCACCGAGTTGAGCAGCATGTTGCCGAATGCCTTGATCTCGTCGGTGCTGCCGGTGGACGAGCCGCACGCGACGCCCATGCGCCCGTCCTTGATCGACTCGTCGCCCAGCAATCCGGCATCGGCCAGCGCTTGCTCGGCCGCGCCCACCGCAAGCCGCGACACCCGGCCCATGCTGCGCAATTGCTTGCGGGTCCAGTGGCTCGGGATCTTGAAGTCATCGATCGGGCCGGCCAGGCGCGTGTTGAGTTCGGTAAAGCGATCCCACTCGTCCATGCGCCGAATGCCGCTGCGATTGGCCGCAAAGTGCCCTGCGATGGTGTCCCAGTCGCTGCCCAGTGAAGTGATGCCGGCCATGCCGGTGACGACAACGCGCTTCATCAGCACAGGCCTCCATTGACGGCCAGAACCTGCCGGGTGATGTACGAGGCTTCCGCCGACATCAGGAAATTCACCGCGCCAGCCACCTCTTCCGGGGTGCCCATGCGTTGTGCGGGGATCATTTTCATCAGTTCTTCCACGGGCACGTTTTCGTCGAGCATGGCGGTGTCGATCAGGCCGGGCGCGACACAGTTGACGGTGATTTTACGCTTGCCCAATTCAATCGCCAGCGCCTTGGCTGCGCCGATGAGGCCGGCCTTGGAGGCGCTGTAGTTGACCTGGCCACGGTTGCCGATCAACCCCGACACCGAAGTGATACAGACAATTCGCCCGGCGGCGCGACGACGGATCATCGGCATCATCACCGGGTGCAGCACGTTGTAGAAACCGTCGAGGTTGGTGCGCATCACCACATCCCAATCATCCTCGCTCAGCGCCGGAAAAGCACCGTCGCGGGTCAGGCCGGCGTTGAGCACCACGCCGTAATAGGCGCCGTGGGCTTCGACGTCGGCTTCGAGAATGGCTTTGCAGCTGGCACGGTCGGAAACGTCGAACTGCAGGACGCGTGCATGGCGGCCCAAGGCTTCGATTTCGCCTTTTACCGCGATGGCGTCCGCGAGGCCGCTGCGGCAATGCAGCACGATGTCGTGCCCGGCCTGAGCCAGGCGCAAGGCGATGGCGCGGCCGATACCACGGCTGGAACCGGTGACCAGTACAGGTTCAGTCATGACTGGACTCCTTCGGGTTCATGTAGATATTGAGCGGCCTGAGGCGGACGAAACACGTTCAGGCGCGCGCTGGCGTGGATGCCCGGGGCGTTGATATGGCATTCGAACACGCCCATGCCATTGTCGTCTTCCAGCGAGCGCAGGCCGTGGATGGTCAGTTCCGTACCCGCCGGAAAGTGCTCGACGTTGCACTCGAATTTACGGCTGCCCAGCAGAAAGCCCAGCGCCACCGCATCACCGCGCTGGCGCGCATGGCAACCGGCGTAGGCGGCAACACTCTGGGCCATTATCTCGATGCCGACCCAGGCCGGCAGGCTGCCGTCGGGACGGTTGAACAGGCCGCCGGGTCTGACG
The DNA here is from genome assembly GCF_000514395.1 of Pseudomonas sp. URMO17WK12:I12. Classification (NCBI taxonomy): domain Bacteria; kingdom Pseudomonadati; phylum Pseudomonadota; class Gammaproteobacteria; order Pseudomonadales; family Pseudomonadaceae; genus Pseudomonas; species Pseudomonas sp. URMO17WK12:I12. The sequence continues at coordinate 322,839 of NZ_AZVV01000004.1, read as the reverse complement.
GTGAGGCGGGTGTGAATCTGCTCGTCATCGAACGCCAGGATCTGCTCGATGAGGATCATGTCGCCAGCGTGGGGCAGCAACTCGGCGAGCGGCCAGTCAATCATGGTGCATCTCCGATAATCAGGCTGACGTTGTTGCCACCGAAGGCAAAGGAATTGCTCATCAAATAGCGAGGTGCAATGGACGTCAGGCGATCGGCCGGGGTCACCCAATGCAGCGCGGGCAGGAGCGGGTCGGGCTGGCCGTCCCAGAGATGAGGCGCGAGGGCGTGGTCGCGATTGTCCGGGCTCAGGCTCAGCCAACAGAACGCGGCTTCCAGAGCGCCGGCAGCGCCGAGGGTGTGACCGGTCATCGGCTTGGTCGATGAGCAGGGTACGCCTTGCGGGAACAGCGTCGCCACGGCGAGGCTTTCCATGGCGTCGTTATGCTGGGTTGCGGTGCCGTGCAGGTTCAGGTAATGGATCTGCTGCGGTTGCAGGTTTGCCCGGTTCAGGGCTTTGCTCATGGCTTGCAGTGCACCACGACCGGTCGGTTCCGGCGCGGAGATATGGTGCGCATCGGAGCTGGCGCCGCTGCCGAGCAAGGCAATGGCCTGGCCATCTCCTGCGTTTTTGCTCATCAGAAACAACACGGCGGCTTCGCCGATGTTGATGCCGTTGCGGTTGACTGAAAACGGATTGCAGCGTTGTCCGGACACCGCTTCCAGGGCCGAGAAGCCGTTGAGGGTCAGTTTGCACAAGCTGTCGACGCCGCCGCACAACACCGCGTCGCACAGGCCCAGGTCCAGCAGGCGCTGGGCACTCATCAGCGCCCGGGCGCTGGAGGTGCAGGCGGTGGAAATCACATAGGCCGGACCGCTCAATTGCAGCCAGTCGGCGAGGAAGCTGGCCGGCGCGCCGAGTTCCTGTTGCTGATAGTCGTACTCGGCAGGGAATTGATGTTCACGGATGTAATGGGCCAACCCACGGCTGGCCTCATCGATACCCGAGGTGCTGGTGCCCAGAATCACGCCGATCCGATCACGGCCGTAGGTCTGGACCGCCTGATCAATCTCGTCGCGAATTTGCAGTGCGGCGTCCATCAGCAATTGGTTGTTGCGAGTGTCTTGCACTTTCAACTCAAGCGGAATCGACGGCAGTTCGCCGCTCACTGCCGCTACCGGCAAGGCGCGCTCTGGCACCCAGCCGGTTTCGACGCGCAGGCCCGAGCAATCGCCGGCAAACAGATTGGCGGCAACCTCGTGTTTGCCACGACCCAATGCGCAGATCACCCCGAGGGCATTCAAGTAGGCTGTCATGGTGCTTCCCCGCTCAGCGGCGTGACTTCATACCGGGGCCCCTTGGGCAGGTTCAATTCAAAGGTCATGGGCTGTGAATATAAGACGTCCCAGTGTGTTGGCAGCGAGCGTTGCCTGCCGTGCTGCCAGGCAGTGGGGTAATTACCCGACAGTTCGTCCTTGGGGGTCAGGGCAAACAGCAACGCGGCGAACAGCTCCCGGGCTTCCGGGTTGGGCGGCAACAGACCATCGGCGTGCCATTTGCCATCGATCAGTTTCTGCCGCGCTTGTGGAATGCCCAGCAGATCCATCATCGACCAGCGAAGCCCCACCTCTTCCTGCTGGATCACCAATACCCAGTCCTGACGTTGCGCGGCTTCCAGGCGCTGGATGTGCAGTTGCAGCGGCAACGACAGCTTCGGGATGTGCTCGGGCAGCGGTGCCTGGCTGGCGCAAGCGCTCAGCAACAGCAGGCAGCCCAGGAGCAGAAAACGGATCATCAGGCATTACCTTCAAGGGAGTTGCACCGCAAACAGGCGGTCCTGTCATTCATGTGACATCTCTGGCGCAGAGTTCTGACAACATGCGCAGCCGACGCTTGGGTTCACTGACGAACGGGTTGCGTTCGTCCCAGGCATAACCGGCGAGAATGGCGCTGATCATGCGGCGGATATCCGGTGAGCCGCCTGTGTGGAAGATCACATCCTGGAAGGTCCCGGCGTACCAGCCCTCGACGTAGCAACGGAAGGTGTCGACGCCACGCTTGAGCGGTTCGGCGAACTCGCTCTGCCAGTCCACGCTTTGCCCTTGCAGTTGGCGATGCAACACGCCCGCGGCCATGCTCGCCGAGCGCATGGCGATGGTCACGCCGGAGGAGAACACCGGGTCGAGGAATTCCGCGGCGTTGCCGAGCAGCGCAAAGCCCGGGCCGTGCAAGGTTTTGACGTTGGCCGAGTAGCCGCCGATGGTGCGTGCGGGCGTGTCCCACACGGCATTTTTCAGTACGCCAGCCAGGCTTGGGGTTTCAGCGATGAACCCGCGCAGGCACTCGTCCAGATTCTCCATGCGGCCTTCGAAATGTTCAGCGGCCGCGACCACGCCCACCGAACATCGACCGTTGCTGAACGGGATGGTCCAGAACCAGATGTCGCGATGGATGGGGTGGGTCGTAATCAGGATCTTTTCCCGCTCGAAAGACGGGCTGTCGATGTGGTCTTCGATATGGGTAAACACGGCCTGGCGCACCGGAAAATTCGACGGCGCTTCAAGGTCCAGCAGGCGCGGCAGCACACGACCGTAGCCGCTGGCGTCGAGCACGAAATCCGCTTCGACGCGGTACTGGCTGCCGTCTTCGCGCAGCACCTCGAGCTGCGGCTTGGGCAAGTCGAAATCGACGCTGACGATGGCTTCGCCATAACGCACCTCTACGCCTTGCAGCGCAGCCTGATCGGCCAGCAGCTTGTCGAAATCGGCCCGTTGCACCTGGAACGTGGTCGGCTTGCCATGGCTGAACGTGTCGCCAAAATCGAAGGCGCTGTACTGCTCGCCCCAGGCGAAGGCGGCGCCGTTTTTAAGCTGGAAACCTGCAGCGTTCACGGCCTCGAGCATGCCGGCTTCTTCAACGAAATCCAGGCAATGCGATAACAGGCTCTCGCCGATGGAGAACCGTGGGAAGTGCTGGCGCTCGATCATCAGCACATCATGACCGTTACGCTTGAGCAGCGCGGCAGCGATGGCGCCCGAGGGCCCCGCGCCGATGACGACGACCTGGCGACGTTGCATTTCAACTGTTGGCACGGGGGCTCCTTGCCGGGGCGGCGATGTTCAAAGGGGGGCTGTGCATGCCGGCCAGTGCCGGCAGCAGCGTCGCGATCAGGCCCATCACCATCAGCGCAAAGTACAGCGCCGGGCTGATGAGCTGTTGTTGCAGCAGCAGGTTGAGAAAAACGATCTCGCTCAAGCCACGAATGTTCAGCAGCAAGCTTTCCCGCCAGCGACTGGCGCCTTCAAAGGAGGCGCCGGCCCAGCCGAGACCCAGCCAGTTGCCCAGCAGTTTGCTGGCAATCGGCAACAGCAGCAATGCGGCCAGTTGTAGCCAGCTCAGGCTGGTCATGGCGGCGTGAACGTTGATCTGCACAATGCCGAACGTGAGGATCAGCGGAATGGCGATCCAGGTTTGCAGACGGGTCATCCACACTGCGGACATTGGCCACACCAGCGGTACTTTCAGCGCGGCCATGCACAGCAGATAACCGATGCCGAAAATCAGCGCATTGAGCTTGAAGTGCTCGGCGACCACCAGCAGCGCGAAAAAACAGCCGCTGTGCAGCAACGGCTGACGCAGACCGAGCACACGCAACAGCACCGGCAGGCAGGCGCCAGCCAGCGGCAGGAGCAAACTGCTCAGGTGCAGGCTGCCTTGGGCGAAGCCGAACAGCGTCCAGCACGCCAGGTCGATGAGGATCGCGGTCTGCACCAGGCGCCGGGTGGCGTCGGGCGGGTAGTTGATGTGGCGCAGGTACAAATACAGCACCGGAATCGCGGTGATGGCGAACACCAGGCCCACCGCCAATGAACTGATCCACGATTGCGCGGGCAGCAACCACACCGCCGTCGCCAACCCGCCCGCGAACGGAACGCAAAAACTCGGCAGGGCGATTTTCAGGCTCTGGCGGTCCAGCCGCAGGTCGATCACGTCGCTGAGAATGTGCCCCAGCAGCAAGGCAAAGCTCAGGCTGTAGAGGTTTTTCAGCCATGTCGGCGAGATCAGTTCAGCGCCGCTGAGCTGCCAGCCGGGCTCGATCCAGAGGTACATCAGCAGCGGCAGGCCGAAGGTCGCCAGCAGCAACTGGCTGACGATCGGGATCAGGCCAAAATGACGACCGACACGGGTGGCCACGGCGAACAGCGCGAGGGCCATCAGCCAGAACAGGGCGATCATCATGCGGCTGACTCCGCAACCGGAGCCGTGTGCAGATGTCGGCCCGCCCATGGCGCCAGGATGAAACTGAAAGCCAGCCCCAGGCTCACTGACAATCCAAAATTGCTCACGGCCGGGGTACTTGATACGGCGAGCAGACCGAACGACAGCCAAGTGGTCAGCGCTGCCAGCAAGGTGCCGAGCAGGCTCACAGCGGCGCCGCCGACCTGTTCGCGCATGAGGATTGCGTAATCGACGCTGATCGCCGTCACCAGCAGCAGGCCGAACAGGCTGAACAGCGTCAACGGTTGCCCCAGCCAGCCGAGACTGGCCAGGCTGCACAGCGCGGCGAGCAGTGGCAGGGCGACGATGCGCAGGGCACCGCCGAAACCGAATGGTAGCATCAACACCAGCACGATCAGTGCGCAGGAGGCGAGTTTGAGCTCTGCTGCGCTGATCTGTGTCGCGGCGAAAACGCTGTTCAATTCACCGAGGCGGTCGACCAGTTTGACGCCGGGCAAGTCCAACGCCTGAACGCGTAACAGGGTCGGGTCGTTGAGCCCTTGCAGGCTGACCATCGCTGCCACGCCACCGTCATCGGTCGGCCCCAGCCACAGTGGACGATAAGGTTCAGCCAGCGGCCCGAGCAGTGCGGCATCGATGTCTTCGGTGGGCAACGCCTGCAATTTCGTCAGCTCGGCATTCAGCGCTTCGGCCGGTACGCCGACGGCGAGCAGTGGTTGCCAGAACTGCGGCAGTTTACTCAGTGCATTACGCACTTGCTGCTGTTCACTTGGCTGGCTCACGAGCTGATTCAGCGACAGGTAACCCTGAAGTTTTTCCAGGTTCACCAACTGATTCAGCCGTTCGCTCAACGCGGTCTGACGCTCCAGCAGTTCTTGCTGATTGGCGCCGCGCACCAGGAAGAACTGGCTGGTCGGTTGAAAACCCGTGATGCGCGCAATGGTCTTGGCTTCGTCAGTCAATTGCTGCGGTGCGCCGATCCATTGGCGGATGTCGTTTTTGCTGTCGAGTTTCAGCAGACCGCCCACGCAGAAGGCAATCAGCAGGGCCAGCAACACCGGGGTGCTGGCCTGTTTGAGCAGCGCGTCACGCAGGCTCAGCAAACATTCGCAGAGGCGCAGTGGCCATTGTGCTGGACGGATATCGGCGCCCTTGAGCAGTGCCGGCAACAGACAAACGGCGGACAGATAGGCACCCAGCAAACCGGCGGCGGAGAACACGGCGATCTGGGTCAGGGCCGGGAACGGTGTCCACGCCAGCGCCAGGTAACCGATGCAACTGGTGATCAGGCTCAGCGTCAGGCCCGGCAGCGTCAGGCGCAACGCGGGCCAGCTGTGCCAGGGTTTCAGGCTCCAGCTTTTCGACAGGTAATGCAGCGGATAGTCGACGGCCACACCGATCAGGCTGGAGCCGAGCACCAGCGTCATCACATGCATATGGCCGAACAACGCCACGCAGGCCACCGCGCCAAACAGCATGCCCACCAGCACCGGAACGAACGCGAGCAATACCCGCCATCGCCGGAAGGCCAGCAACAGCAACGCCAATATCCCCAGCGTGGCGCCGCCGCCGACCCATGTCATCTCGCGGGTGGCTTGTTGCTGACCGCTCGCGGCGTAGAGCAATCCGCTGGCTGCCAGCAATTGCACGTCAGACTGCGCCGCTTGTTCGCGGCTATGTTTCAGCAGGTCGGCCACTTGCAGCGGCAGGCTCATGTCGAACGCATTGCCGGTGGTTTTTGCCCGCAGCATCACCCAGCTCTTGCCGTCGGCGTCGGCGATCAACGCGCCGCTGCCAATGTCCAGTTGCACGGCGCCGTGTTGCGGTTGGCTGTTCTGAATGCGTCCGGTCAGGCCCAACCAGTCATCCTGGCTCGGCACCAGACTGAAGCCGGTAAACGGGTCGAACAGCGCCTGAACCCGTTGCTGGATGAAGACGTCTGGATGCTCGATCAGTTGCTGTCGATCCGCCTCGGACAGCATTGCCAATCGGCCTTGCAGCAGTTGCGTGCGCAGTGCGGGCAAGTCGGCTTGTAACGTCCACTGCACCTTCTCGAACAGACCGCTGGCCTGCCATTGCTCGCCGAGTTTCTGCGCCATGGCGATGGCTTGCTCGCGATCCTTGTGGCCGACCAACACCAGCATTTCGCGGTTCAGCGGTGCTTGCATGCGTTGTTCGGCGCGCAGTTCCAGCGCATCCGGCGCCGTGCCCGGCACCAGTTCCATCAGGTTGGCCGACAGCGGCGCGCCATCGCGCCATTGCCAACCGGCGAGCGCGAGCACTGCCAGCAGCAGGATCAGGAATAGCCATGGCAGCCTGCGTTCACTCGGCAAAGTCATGTTGCTCCGCAGTGCTCAAGGGTTGGGCGCTGGTGCTGTCCTGCATGCGTAACAGGGTGCTGTCGCCTTGGGTTTCCAGCAGTTCGATGGTGCTCACCAATTCACTGCCGGTGATGTTGATCTGCTTGAACACTTGCTTGAGCAGCAGCGAGCGCGGGATCAACGTCAACTTCCAGTTCTGCGCGTCGCCGCTCAATGACAGCTCGAAGTCACGCTGCAAACCGCTGCTGTCGCCTTGCAGCACGGCGAGGAACAAGCGGTTCTGCTCGGCGCCGGCGCTCTTGTCCGGCAGCATTTGCCAACCGCTGGCGTCGCGTCGGGCGATGCCGTTGGCGGTGATCCGGTAATCCTGTTGCAGCGGGGTTTTCAGCAGCCACAGCAGGCCATGATTTTTTGCGAGAACGAACGTGCCCTTGCTGGTCAGCGGTTGGGGCAGGGCGCGCAGGTGTTTTTCCTGGATGAAGTTACCGTGGATGACATCGGGTTTGGCCAGTTGATCGCTCAACTGCTGCGAATCAAATGCCTGCGCAAGTGAAGAGAAACCGAGCATCACCACAAACATGTAGCAGCTGCTGAGCCCGCGAGGCTGCGTCCGGCGGCGAAGCCGTCGTAAAACCTGCACATGCGGTGCTTCAGCAAAAACGCAGGGCGACTGCTGCGCAGCCGAACGCAGGCTTCGCCAGCTGCTACAGATCGAACGCAGGCTGCTATAGAGAGTCGTAAGCAGATTCATGCCAGCGTCCTTTCGACAGCGTCGGTAAAGACCTTCGGTGAGGCCAGCTGCATTTCGCGGCTGGCCATGTCGACGGCGACTTGCACGGAGCTGGCGCGGGTCAGGCGTTCGCCGGTTTCCAGGTCACTGATCAGGTAATTGATCTTCAACCGGTTCTCCCACTCCACCAGATTTGCCCGCACGTTCAGTTTCTGGCCGAACACTGCGCCACGCACGTAGCGCAGTTGCAGGTCGATCACCGGCCAGGCGTAACCCGACTCGGACATCGCCGTGTAGTTATGGCCGATCTTGTCCAGCAACGCGCAACGGGCGACTTCCAGATATTTGACGTAATGGCCATGCCAGACCACGTGCATGGTGTCGACGTCAAAGAACGGCACCTGGATTTCCGTATCGGTGTGAAGCACTCCCTTGCTACGCATGCAGCCTCCAGTGTTGCTCGGCAATTCGTTTCAGGCACAGGCGCAATTCGCCTTCCAGTGCGCGATCTTCGATGACCGGCGGGAAGTCCTTGGCCAGTTCCTCGTGCATGGCGGCCAGGGCTGGCGGCAATGGGCGAGCATCCTCGGCCTTGCTGCGCAGCCACACGCCCTGATTGGCTGCGAGCAAAGTCGCGGCGGCGACCTGTTCGGTCAGCTCCAGCACACGAATCGCATCGCGGGCGGCAATGGTGCCCATGCTCACTTTGTCCTGGTTGTGACACTCGGTAGAGCGCGAGAAAACGCTGGCAGGCATGGTGTTTTTCAGTGCTTCGGCGGTCCAGGCGCTGGTGCCGATCTGCACGGCCTTGAAGCCGTGGTTGAGCATCGCCCGGTCAGCGCTGGCGCCGGACAGATTGCTCGGCAAGCCATGGTTGTAACGCTCGTCCACCAGCAACGCGAGTTGCCGATCCAGCAAGTCGGCCACGTTGGCCACCAGGTTTTTCAGGCTGTCCATGGCGAACGCGATGTGGCCGCCGTAGAAATGCCCGCCGTGCAAAACGCGCTCGGCTTCAGCGTCGATGATCGGATTGTCGTTGGCGCTGTTGAGTTCAATTTCGATGAACGAGCGCAGCCAGTTCAGGCTGTCCGCCAACACGCCGAGGACGTGGGGCGCGCAACGCAGGGAATAACGGTCTTGCAGGCGGTGCAGTGGCGCGGTCGGCGCGTCGATCGCCAGATCCTTGCGCAGCCACGCGGCAACTTGCATCTGCCCCGGGTGCGGTTTGGCGGCGAACAGGCGCTCGTCGAAGTGTTCCGGGTTGCCCTGCAACGCCACCACGTTCAGTGCGGTGATGCGGGTAGCCAGTTGCAGCAGGTAATCGGCGCGGGCGAAGGCCAGGCAGGCGAGGCCGGTCATCACGGCGGTGCCGTTCATCAACGCCAGTGCCTCTTTCGGTCGCAGTACCAACGGCTGCCAGCCCAGTTCACGATGCACGTCGGCGGCTTGTCGGCGTTCACCTCGGAACATCACTTCGCGTTCACCGGACAGCGTTGCGGCAACGTAGGACAACGGCGTCAGATCACCGCTGGCACCGACCGAACCTTCTTCCGGGATCAGTGGCAGGATGTCGTGTTCGAGGAACGCTTGCAGGCGTTCCAGCAGTTCCACGCGCACCCCGGATACGCCATGGCACAGCGACTGCAAACGCGCGGCGAGCACCGCTCGGGTGGCTTGTTCGTCGAGCAGTTTGCCCAGGCCACAGCCGTGAAAGGTATACAGATGACGGGGCAGCGCCTCGACGTGATGCAGCGGCACCGCGACCACGCAGGAGTCCCCATAACCAGTGGTCACGCCATAGATCACGCCTTCCTTGTCCAGCAGGGAATCGAGGAATCGCGCGCCCTTGGCGATACGCTCGCGGTACGCGGGATCGCCCTGCAACTGCGTCGGCACCTGACGGTTGGCCAGGGCCAGCACGTCTTCGATGCGCAAAGGGAGTTCGCCGAAGGTTACCGGCTCATGCGTTGGCGTCGTCATCGGTCTTCCAGAAAGGGTAAAAGTTGAACCATTGTTGGGGCGCTTCGAGGCAATAGTGACCCAGGCGCTCGGCGTAGCGGGACGCCCACTGATGAATGACCTGTTCGCGATCGCTGCGTTTCCACACCACGGCCTCGGCAAACGGTTCGAGGGTCACGCGATATTGGCCCGATGGTTTTTTCAGGCACATCAGCAGATTGATCGGGCATTTCAGCAAACCGGCGAGCAGCCACGGCCCCTGAGGGAACGCCGCCGGGTGGCCGAGAAAATCCACGGTCACACTGCGTCCGCCGTGCAGCGGCACGCGGTCGCCGGCAATCGCCAGCCATTCGCCACGCTCGAGCCGCTCATGCAATTGCAGCATGATCACCGGGTCCAGCTCGCTGACCTGTATCAGTCGCAAATTGGTTGCACCGGCCTCGCCGAGCAAGCGGTTGAACTGCTCGGCGTGCTTGGTGTGGACCAGCACGTTCATCGTGACTTTTTCGCCGATTTCCGCGAGTGCGCGGCAGACTTCGAGATTGCCCAGATGCGCGCCCACCAGCATTTGCCCACGAGTGCCGCGCAGTTGATTGCGCAGCAGCGCCGAGTCGATGATTTCGATCTGGTCGATGCTCAGCTTGCCGTTCCACACGTCGAGCTTGTCGAGCATGGAGTCGGCGAACGCCATGAACTGGCCGAACACGCGCCAATGGGTGGGGCGCAGTTCCGCGCGACCGCTCCAGTCGACGAGACGTTGCTGGTACTGCCAGGCGCTGTGGCGCGCGCTGCGTCCGAACAGGAAAAAGTACAGGACGATGCCGTACAAAATCGGGCTCAACAGCCGCCGGCCCAGCACTTTGGCGCCGAACGCGGTGAGCTTCATCAGCCAGAAGCTGCCTCGCTCCTGGCGATCGGCCCAGTGCTTTTTATCTACGTCACTGCTCATGCCCGCCACCGTCGCCAGAGGATCACCGGTGCCCGCAGCAACATGCCGAAAAACAGCCGTGTGTGCATGCTGGAGATCAGCACATTGTCGTGGAACAGGCGGAAATGCGAGACGCCGTCGAGCGGGTAATGAACCCGGGTCGGCAACCATTGCATCGGCAGGTTGCGCCAGGCCAGGCGCACCAGAATGTCGGAATCAAAGTCCATCCGTTTGCCGATCTTCGCCGAGTCGATCAGCTCCAGAGTCGGCGGCAATGGATAGACGCGAAAGCCGCACATGGAATCGCGAATCTGCAAGGACAGCGTATTGATCCACACCATGACGTGCGTCAGGTAGCGGGCATACAAACGACCTTTAGGCACGCTGGCGTCGTATTGCGGGTAACCGCAGATCACCGCATCCGGGTGGGCGCGTGACTGCTCGATGAAGAGCGGCACGTCCTGCAGGTCGTGCTGTCCGTCGGCATCGACTTGCAGCGCGTGGCTGAAACCCAGGCGTGAGGCTTCGCGCAGGCCGGTCATGACGGCGCCGCCCTTGCCTTGGTTGGCAGTAAGGCGGATCAGGTTGACCATCTCGCGCTGCGCCAATCGGTCGAGCACTCTGGCGCAGGCTTGATCGCTGGCATCGTCCACCAGAATGCACGGCAGGCCACTGGCAATCACCGCGTCAACCACCGTGGTGATGGCGGTTTCGTGGTTGTAGACCGGAATTACGGCGCAGGGGCTATGCATACCAATCACACCTCAACCTTGTAGCTGCTGGCTAAGCCTGCGTCCGGCCGCGAAGCGGTCGTAAACCGGTATGTGCGGTTTTCCGGGATATAGGGGGTGGTGTCGATGCGAGCGCTTCGCACTCGGACGCAGCCTTCGGTAGCTGCTACAGGGGGCTTCAACTTATCCACAAGCGGCCTCCAGCAAAATCCGCCCACTGGAGCAGGTGGCAGTTTCATTGCGATAGGCGAAATACAATTTGCTGCGTTCCGGGTCAAAGCGCAGGTGCAGCTGGATTTCGTCACCGGGGCGCACCAGTTGCTGGAATTTCAGCACTTCCATGCCCGCGAATTTCGCCGGCAGGTCCATCAATTGCTGGCCTAGGTTCAGCGCCCATTCCACCTGCACCACGCCGGGCAGTACCGGCGTTTGCGGGAAGTGGCCGCTGAAGTAAGCGAGGTCCGGCGGGACTGCCAGTTGCAGGCTCCACTCGCCGTCGACTTCGACCTGTTCGAGCACTTCCGGCGCCTTGACGCGGGGCGCCAGCAGCAAGGCTTCGACATCGGCCTGAGGCAACTTGCCCTGAGCGTTCAGTGGCATTTGCCGCAGCAATCGCCAGCGTCGGGGCAGGGCGAGGGTTTCGCAGTGCTGAGTCAGGTGCTGACGCAATTCCTGCGTGAGGGTGCGTCGCCCCTGATTGCGCAAGGCGTGCAGGCCCGATTCGCTCAACACCAATAGCGCACCCAGCGAGGCGCGGTTTTCCTGGACCACACCGAGGCGCGCTTCCGCGACCCAGTGGTGGTCCATCAGAGCCTTTTCCAGCATGGGCAGCGAGATACGTTTTTCTTCCAGTTTGACGATCCGGTCCAGCCGGCCGAGCAATTCGAAACGGCCGTTGGCCGTAATGCGTGCGGCGTCAGCAGTGTGTTCGGTGTGGCCGGCCGGCAAATAGGGCGATTGGATCAGCAGCGCGCCGTCACTGTCCTGGCTCAGTTCGACCTCCGCAAACGGCTGCCAGAGATCGTCCCCTTGTCGCCAGGCGATTCCACCGGTTTCCGAGCTGCCGAGGATTTCTGTCGGCCATTGTTCCAGACACTGGTGCAGGCGCTGCGCGGCCTCGGCGGGCAACGCACCACCTGAGGAAAACACTCGTCGCACGGCGCTCAAGGCAGGCCAGTCGAGGTTGTCTCCCATGCGTTTGAGCAGCGCCGGGCTGGCGACCCAGGCGAAGGCCGGGTGTTCACGGCTGGCGCGCTGCAAGTCTTCGGGAAACGCCAGTTGCTTGCGTACAAATGTCCGCCCGGCGCACAACGGCCACAGCACCCGAAACAGCAAGCCATAGATATGTTGAGTGGCGACGCTGCCGATGATGCATGCCTCGCCCAGGTCTGCGCCCCAGAGCTGTTCCAGCGCCTGAACTTCATTGGCCAGTTGGCGCAGGGTTTTGTCGATGCGCTTGGGCTCGCCGCTGGAGCCGGAAGTGCAGAGGCTCAACTGGCAGGCGTCTAAATCCAGCACGGCACCGGGGAGAGGCGGGTGACGGTAATCGCTCAGATGAGCGTCATCGGCCAGATTGGTCAGCCACAGGTCGACATCGGCGGACCAGCGCTGGCGAGTCTGCTGTTGCAAATCGGCGGGCAGCAGCACGCTGACGCCGGCACGCCAGGCACCGAGCAGGGCAATGGCCAGGTCGGCGGCGTCTTCCAGGTGGACGGCAATGCGCTGCACACCTTGGGCTTGCAGGCCGGCTGCCAAACGCAGGGCCTGTTCGCACAGTTGTGCATGATTCAACGCCGGTTCGGCCGTGACGGCACGCTCCGGCTGAGCCTTGAGCAACAGCTGCTCAAGTGTTATCCAATTCATGAGTGGCCTCGTACCCGTTGTCGTATCAGCCATTCAATGGCAAACAGCAGGCCCATCAATCCGTAGGAAATCAGGCCGGTGTACAACATCCACCAGCTCAGCGGCGCCCAAAGGGTCAGGGCGGCGGCGAGCACGCCGTTAAAGATGAAAAACACACACCAGGCAATTGTCACCTGACGCGTATAAATAATGGCCTTTGGCGGCAGGTGCGGTTCACGCAGGCGCGCCAGGCGTTCGACCATCGGCGGGCCGACTTTGAGGCTCAGTCCAAACAGCCCGAGCATGAACGCGCTGATCAGTACCGGGTACCAGCGCAGCAACTGCGGGCTGTCGAACAGTGCCAGCAACAGGCAAAAAGCGATGGCGATGGTCGCCATCCACAGGCTGCCGGGACGCCGCGCACCGAGCAGCGCCCGAGCCAGCCACAGGCTGCCCAAGAGCAGGCCGAACTGCCACGGAGCAAAATGTTCCATGCCGAAATACACCGCAAAGGGGTACAACAGGCCCGCGAGCAGCAGGCCAAGGCCGATCAGTCGGCTCATGCTGCCGGTTGAACCAGGCGATACACCGCCTCGACCACGTCGCTGACAGTCCGCACCGATTTGAATTCTTCGGCGGCGATTTTCTTGCCGGTCTGACGCTTGATGTGATCGATCAGGTCGACGGCGTCGATGCTGTCGATTTCCAGATCCTGATACAGGTTTGATTCGAGGCTCACGCGCGCCGGGTCCAGCTCGAAGAGTTCGACCAAGGCATCGCGCAGGGTGTTGAAAATGTCGTCACGAGTTTGCATGGTCCGGTCTCAAGCTGCCTGTTTTGCAGTGACGAACGCCGCAAGGCTCGCCACGTTGGTGAAGTGATTACGGGTGTCCTTGGCGTCGGCGTCGATTTTGATGCCATATTTTTTCTGAATCGCCAGGCCGAGCTCCAGAGCGTCCACCGAATCCAGGCCCAGGCCTTCGCCAAACAATGTCTGTTCGTTGTCAATGTCGTCGGCGCTGATGTCTTCGAGGCCGAGGGCGTCGATGATCAGATCTTTGATTTCACGGTGTAGATCGCTCATCTTCGGCGAGCTCCTTAATAAAGTAAGTATGCAAATATTCGTTGAGCTTGCGCGAAGCCTGCGGGGGCGGGCCTAGCGTTGCGAAAGACTGTGGGTCTATATCGGCCCCAACGCGAAAACTGAAGTGCACGCGGCGTTTCGGGATCCGATACCAGGGCTCGGCCTTGGTCAATGTCGTCGGGCTGACCTTGATAATCACCGGGGTGAGGATTTTCGCACCGCGCAGGGCGATCGCCGCGCCCCCCCGATGAAAGGCTGGCGCCTCGCCAGGCTGAGTGCGCGTGCCTTCGGGAAAAATGATCAAGGTCTGACCGTCTTTCAGCGCATCGGCAGCCGCGTCCAGCATGTCCATGCTGCCGTCGTTGCTGATGTATTCGGTACGGCGTAGCGGGGCGCGGGTAAAGGGGTTGTCCCAGAGGCTTTGTTTCACCACGCAATTGGCATGAGGCACCAGGCCAATCAGAAACACGACATCAATCAGCGAGGGGTGATTGGCCAGGATCATTTGCCCGGGGCGACCGAGTTTTTCCGCGCCCTGGATGTCGTAGGTCAGGACACCGGTACGGGCCATGAACCGGACAAAAAACCAGAAGCAACGACTGACGGTTTTTCGTGCGCGCAGGCGGTGGGTTCTGGCATCACCGGGCAGGCAACCCAGCAGCGGGAAAACCACCAGCCGCAGGCACAGGCCGCCTAACCCGAACAGGGTGAAGCTTGCGGCAGTGGCCAGCAGGCGCCAGTAATAGGCGTCGCGGTTTTTTCCGGTTACGGGGTGCGATGCCAGGTCCATACACGATTCTTCCAGGCATGTTGGCAAGTGGTTTGCTGGCCGAGCAGGGTACGCAACAGATTCAGGGCATGGGGCCAGTGGGCTTTGGACAAGCTTTGCGTCGAGCTGTTCAAGGACAACTGCCAGTCGGTACCGGGGGTCAGCAACAAAGCCACGGCATAGGGAAACGGCACATCGTCGATCCAGGTCTCGTAGGCGTCGGGCGGTTGTTCTTCGGCGACAATCAGCAGGACGGCAGGCGCGCCTTCGTCCAGCATCGCCGCAGCCTCTAGCATGCCGTGTTCAAGCCCGTCACCGGCGGCGGCGAGCGCCGTCATTTCGCTGGTTTCGCCACGCATGATCGACCATAGACCAATAACGGCGTTGTGGACGGACAAGCTGAATTGAGTGGGTGACAACGGTTGGTCGGCCGCCAGATCCCTGAGGATTTCGAACGTGCGCGGCGTTTCGCCGTGGCGGGATATAAAGACCAACGGTAGGTCAGTGCGACCATCGGCCAAGGGCCAGCCGACACTGAAGGCCATTCGCGCCAAACGGCTGAGTCGCCGGCGCTGCATGGCGGGCAGAAACGACACGTCGGGAGCGGCATCGCTGCTCGCAAGCACGACCGGTTGTCGGCACCATGCCTGCCAGTCGTCCACGCTTTCGAGCCCGGGAGCCCACGCGCGCCATTGGGCGATGTTGAAGTTGATCACAGACATACATCCCGCCCCTGCAGGGCTAACGTGACGCGGTGAGTCGCAAAAACAGCGACAGACCTTACGTGGCGCGTAACGCCGAGTGGCGCGCATTATCCGGGTGCTACGGGTGCGTAGCAAATGCTGGTTACATTTTGCGCAAGGAAATGTACCGTCCGGTTCGCGAAAAGCTGTCTGTTGGCCATTATCCACATCAGCATGTGCGCGTCTGTCGGCCCGTTACCCGAATCAGTGAATGAGATTGCCTCCTATCAATGGGGAAACAGGACATGACCGTGTAGTCCCTGTCCCAAGGAGGTAGCTAAGCGATGCCGTGGACTACTACACTCGGTCATTCTTTGATACACGGAGGTCTGACATGCGGCGCGTGGTATTTAATCAAAAAGGTGGCGTGGGCAAATCCAGTATTGCCTGCAATCTGGCGGCGGTCAGCGCCAGCGAGGGCTATCGCACCCTATTGGTGGATCTCGATGCCCAGGCCAACTCCACTCAATACCTGACGGGCCTCACCGGCAATGACATCCCGATGGGCATCGCCGATTTCTTCAAACAAACCCTTTCCTCCGGCCCGTTCTCGAAGAAGAACCAGGTCGACATCTACGAAACGCCCTTCGACAACCTGCATGTGATCACTGCCACGGCTGAACTGGCGGATTTGCAGCCCAAACTTGAAGCCAAACACAAGATCAACAAGCTGCGTAAGCTGCTTGACGAGTTGGGGGAAGATTACGACCGGATTTACCTGGATACACCGCCCGCGCTGAACTTCTACGCGGTATCGGCGTTGATTGCTGCGGATCGTGTGCTGATCCCCTTCGACTGCGACAGCTTCTCGCGTCAGGCGTTGTACGGCCTGCTGGCTGAAATCGAGGAATTGAAGGAAGACCACAACGAAGGCCTGGAAGTCGAAGGCATTGTGGTCAACCAGTTCCAGGCTCGCGCCAGCCTGCCCCAACAGATCCTCGACGAGTTGATCGCAGAAGGGTTGCCGGTGTTGCCGGTGTACCTGGCCAGTTCTGTGCGTATGCGCGAATCTCACCAGGCGAACACGCCGCTGATCCACCTCGACCCACGGCACAAGCTGACCCAGCAATTCGTCGAACTGCACAATCTGCTGGAAAATGCCTGATCCTGCGTAACCACCGACCCCCTGTAGGCGTGAGCCTGCTCGCGAGAGCGGAGTGTCAGTCGACATCAATTTGACTGTTATACCGCTATCGCGAGCAGGCTCACTCCTACATTTGATTGGCGGTGGTCTTAAATACCTTGGCTACGCAGCCAACTCATCAACTGCGGTAACGGAAACGCCCCGCTCTGGCGCGCCACTTCCCGGCCGTTCTTGAACAGAATCAGACTCGGGATCGAGCGAATCCCCAACTGCGCCGACAACTGCTGGTTCGCCTCGCTGTCCAGTTTCGCCAACCGGCACTTGCCCGCCAACTGAATGGCCGCCTGCTCGAACACCGGTGCAAAAGACTTGCACGGCCCGCACCAGTCCGCCCACACGTCCACCAGCAACGGCAGATCGCCTTTGATCTGGCTGGCGTAATCGCCTTGCTTCAATTCGAACGGCTTGCTCAGCAAGACCTCGGCCTTGCAGCGCCCGCATTTTGGATGGTCGTTGAGGCGCTCGGCGGGGATGCGGTTGAGGCCGTTGCAGTGCGGGCAGGGGATGAGGAGAGGGTCGGTCATTTTGGGCTCCAAAAAATTGAGCAATCAGACTCGCTGATTTGGAGTCGAAGGCAGGATTTATCAAGTTGATAAAACGACTGAATCGAATTCACAGCCGTCGCAATTGCACACAGTTTCCGGAGGGGCAGTGCTGAAACGGTAGCTACGCTGCGGGCAACTCAACACGACTTATCTTCAGTCAAGGAGATCGCTTTGCTTTCAACTGCGTGCTACTTTTGTTGCACTTATCGACTTCTCGATGTTTTTCACTTTCCGGATAGGAGTACTCCCATGTCCGTGACTTCCAAAATCCGCCGTCAAGGTGGAGCCGCCGTGATAACTCTCCCACCTACCTTATTGAAACTCTTGCATCTGGAGGTAGGGGCACAGTTGGAGCTCAACGTGGTTAATGGTGAGTTGATTGCTCGCCCCGTTGTGCCGTCTTCTCGTAAACGCTACAGCTTGACTGAGTTGCTTGAAGGCGCTGAAGAAATAGCTGAATTGAATGCGCTGACATCGTCTGCCTGCGAAGGTGATCCAGTTGGCCGGGAGTTGGGTTGATGGTGCGTGGGCAGGCCCCGCAGCGGGGCGACGTCTATTGGGTTGACCCCAATCCGGTTGCTGGACGAGAGATGATGAATCGGCATCGCTTCGTGGTGATAACGCCAAGGGAAATCAATGCTCTGGGTGTCAGCATGACGGTCCCTATCACCAGCGGCGGCAGCTTCAGTCGAAACTCGGGCCTTGCGGTTGTCGTATCAGGACATGACACGACTGGGGTCGCGGTGTGTAATCAGGTGCGCAGTTTTGATATTGAACAGCGCGTCCGTGATGGCTCTGCCAAATTTATCGAGCGTCTTGATGACGTGACAATGGCCGACATCGTTGCTCGAGTCGTCAGTTCCATCGATCCACTGGATTAGCCAGCATCACGACGAACAACTAATCTCCAAATGCTTGCCCCACTCCGGCGGCCGCTCGGCGTAACTCTCCATCCCCGGCTGTTCCTCGAACGGATTGCTCAGCACCGCGTGCAGCCGCCGAACCTCTGAATAATCCCCGCTCTCCGCCGCATCGATAGCCTTCTGCGCCAAGTAGTTACGCAGGATGTACAGCGGATTGACCGCGTGCATCCGTTGCTGGCGCTGTGCTTGGTCAACCGCGCCTTCGCGAGCCACCCGGGCAACGTAGAGCTCGCCCCAGGCGTCGAAGCCCTTGATGTCGACAAAGTCATCACGCAAGCGGGCGACAGCCATTTCCGGTGACTTATCTCCGAGACGACGGAAGAACAGGCTGTAATCGACGCCACTGTTCTGCATCAGTTGCAGCAGCTGTTCCAGCAGTTTCTGGTCATCGTCTTCAGCGGTGGTGAGGCCGAGGCGACGGCGCATCAGGTCCAGGTAGTGGGCCTGGTACAGCGGCAGGTAAAGCCCGAGGGCTTCGCGCAGGGCTTCGACGCTGATGAACGGCGTCAAAGCCTGGGCGAGGGCGCTAAGGTTCCATTGGCCGATCGGCACCTGGTTGCTGAAGGAGTACCGGCCCTGATCGTCGGAGTGATTGCAGATGAAGTGGGCGTCGAAGTCGTCGAGGAAGGCAAATGGGCCGTAGTCGAAGGTGATGCCGAGGATCGACATGTTGTCGGTGTTCATCACTCCGTGGCAGAAGCCATAGGCCTGCCACTTGGCAATCAGCTCGGCGTTACGCTCGACGATTTCGCGGAACATCGCCAGATACGGTTCCGGTTGTTCCAGGCATTCGGGGAAATGCATGGCCAGCACGTGCTCGCCGAGTTCTTTCTGCTTCTCGGGGCGTTTGGTGTAGTAGAAATACTCGAAATGCCCGAAGCGCACGTGACTCGGCGCCATACGCAGGACCATCGCCGCGCGTTCCTGCTTCTCGCGCCAGACCGGCGTATCGGAGCCAATCACGCACAGCGCTCGGGTGGTCGGAATGTTCAGGGCATGCAGCGCCTCAGAGGCGAGAAACTCGCGGATCGAGGAGCGCAACACCGCGCGGCCATCGCCCATGCGTGAAAAAGGCGTCTGGCCGGCGCCCTTGAGGTGCAAGTCCCAGTGTTCACCGGCCTCGTTGTAGACCTCGCCCAGCAACAAGCCGCGTCCATCACCCAGCTGCGGGTTGTAGGAACCGAACTGGTGCCCGGAATAGACCATCGCCCTCGGTACCGCGTCGGCCCAGAGCTTGTGGCCGCTGAACAGCTCGGCGAACTCCGGGGTTTCAGCAACGGTCGGGTCCAGGTCCAGCAATGCCATGGCCGCAGGGCTGGCCACCACCAGGCGCGGGTTATCGATGGGCTCGGGCAGCACATGGGCGGAAAACGTATCGCCCAGACGGGCAAAACGATTATCGAAGGTCAGTTCGTCGAGGGCTTTCACCGGCCATCTCCAGCAGAATGTCCAAGCATTCTGCTGGGGATAGGGCGGTTAGTCGAGCTTGGCGGATGGCGGCTCTTGCACGGGTTTGCCATCGGCCATCGGCACGATGGTTTTACTTTCCGGCTCGATCGGCACCATTTTGTATTCCTGACCCTGAAGGTTCTTGAGGTAGACCTCCATCTGCCGGAACGAGATGTTGATGTGCTGCTTCTTGAATTCGCGGTTGATGAAGCGGTTGACCTCATCGAGCACCGGGTTGCGGTCACCGAGGTCGCGCACGTGCATGCGCAACTCGTGGTCGAGGGTGCTTTCGCCGAAGTTCAGGAAGTAAACGTGCGGTTCCGGGTCCTTGAGCACGCGCGGGTTATCGCGGGCCGCCTTGAGCAGCAGCTCTTTCACCAGGTCCAGGTCCGAGCCGTAATCGACGCCGAGCTTGAGGGTCACCCGGGTGATGGTGTCGGTGAGGGACCAGTTGATCAGTTGCCCGGTGATGAACGTCTTGTTCGGGACAATGATGTCCTTGCGGTCAAAGTCGGTGATGGTCGTGGCGCGGATGCGGATCTTGCTCACCGTACCCGACAGGTTGCCGATGGTGATGGTGTCGCCGATTCGTACCGGGCGCTCGAACAGAATCATGATGCCGGAGATGAAGTTCGCAAAGATTTCCTGCATCCCGAAACCGAGACCGACCGACAGCGCCGCTACCAGCCATTGCAACTTGTCCCAGCTCACGCCGAGGGTCGACAGGGTCGAGACAAAACCGACGCCGGCGATCACGTAGGACAGCAGCGTGGTCGTGGCGTAGGCGCTGCCCTGCGCCAGGTTGAGTTTGGACAGCACCAAGACTTCCAGCAGGCCCGGCAAGTTGCGGGCGAGGGCGAAAGTGATGCCGATGATGATCAGCGCGCCGAGCATGTCGCCGATGCTGATCGGCACCATGCTCATGGTGGCGCCCGTGCCGCTGGTGTATTCGTAGAGGGTGATGTTGTCCAGGTACGAGAACACCGAAATCAGGTCGGACCAGGCCCAGTACAGCGCGGCCATGAAGCCGCCGAGCAGCGCCAGGCGAATCAGGCGCAAGGACTGTTCGTTGACCTTCTCGATGTCCAGCGTCGGTTCCTCGATGACTGCTTCGCCATCACCGGCCTCTTTCGCAGCCTGACGTTTGGCCAGGGCTCGCTGGTACGCCAGGCGGCGCGCCGCCACGCTGAGGCCGCGGACAAAGGTGGCTTCGATCACCAGCCAGAACATCAGCAGGTAAAGGGTGTTGATCAGTCGATCACTGAGCTTGAGCGCCGTGTAGTAGTAGCCGAAGCACACGGCCACGAACAGCGCGATTGGCAGGGCGGTAAACAGGATCCCTACAATTTTGCGGAACAGCGAAGTGTTCTCGTGCGTCGGGCTGCGCATCAGTAAGCGGCTGAGCAGCCAGGCCATCAAGGCATAGCAGGTCAACACCACCGGCATGCCCAGTACATCATCGGCGAGCGTTGCCGGTTGCAGTTCGGCGACCGCCACTACCGCCACCAGCGCCATGACCACCAGACCGAGTCGACGGACCCAGCCTTGAAGGAATTCGACCTGAGGCTTTTCCCAACGGAAATGCAGTTCCGCCACGCCACCCGGCGCGAGGATCCGATAGGCGGTGTAGAACACCAGCCACGCCTGGGCCATTTGCAGCAGCGCGGCACCCATGTTGGCGTTTTGCCCGCGGGCGTCGATCTGCAAGGCGAGGCCGCACAAGGCCAGGCCGAGCGCGACCGGCATCGCCAGCAAAATATTGATCAGAATGGCCTGAGGCGTGTGCCACTGGCTGTCGCGCTTGAAGTGGCCGATGTCCTTGTGAACCTTGTTCAGTCGGGCATACAGGCTTTTGCGTCGCCACAGCAGGGCGCCGATCAGCAG
The DNA here is from genome assembly GCF_000514395.1 of Pseudomonas sp. URMO17WK12:I12. Taxonomy (NCBI): domain Bacteria; kingdom Pseudomonadati; phylum Pseudomonadota; class Gammaproteobacteria; order Pseudomonadales; family Pseudomonadaceae; genus Pseudomonas; species Pseudomonas sp. URMO17WK12:I12. Next base: position 301,567 of record NZ_AZVV01000004.1, on the reverse strand, counting down.
CACCAGCGGCAGAAACAGCAGCGGACGTTGAATCAGGCCATCGCTCAACTCACTCAGGCTGGAAAACCACGGCAAGGTGGTGACCTGGCGCTGCAAGCGTTCCGGCACGGCGTGAATCCATTCCAGGTCCAGTGGCTTATTGCTGGGGATCCAGAACATTTGCTCGTCGAGGGTCGCGCGCAGGCTTTGCGCGGTGCTCAGCAGTTGCTTCTGATTGAGTTGCAGGGTGATGGATTCGTTGAGCACGGCGCTCAATTCGCGGTTCAGTCGCTCCAGCAGGTCGGCGCGGGTCGTGGCCAGTTCCAGCAGGCTCTTGCGCAGTTGCGGGGTGACTTGATCCGGCGGCTGGGTCGACAGCAGATTGTCGACGTAAGTGGCCGGATTACTCAGCAGTTCGCGTTGCTGGCTGACTTCAAACTGATAGAGGCGAATGTCGGCGATCTGGTCGGCCAGGTCGCGGTCGAGCCTCAAGCGCGGCAGAGACTGCTTCTGTTTGTAGAGAATCTTGGACAGCAGCAGGCTGCCCTTGAGCACGTTGATTTGCTCGTCCAGCGCTGAATCGCTCTGGGTGACGTTGTCCAGTTGCTGCTTGGTTTGCAGGTTTTGCTGGGTGACTTCGTTGAGGCGGTCGGTGCTTTTGAGCAGGTAGTCGGACAGCTTCAGGTTGGCCGCGCTTTCGGTGGCCAACAGGGCGCTGCCACCGGACTTCTGCGCCTCGATGGACTGCTGGGTCACCGTTTCCTGGGACTGGGCCAGGCGTTTCTGGTTGATCAGGGTTTGCAGCTCCTGGATCTCCTGATCCAGGCGATCGGATTTTTCCGAGAGCAAATCGTGCTGGCCGCTGCCCAAGTCCTGCAACTGACTGTTGCCGGCCAGTTCCTGACGGCGCAACGGGATCAGTGCATTCAGGGCGGCGAGCTCAGCATTGAGCAAGTCGCGCTGTTCACCACTCAAGGTTTTGCCGGCATCTTTGCCCGTCTTGAGGGTGTTGTTGATTTGTTGAATGCGCGTCTGGCTGGTCGAAATTTCCGCTTGGGCGCGCTCTGGTCGGGTCTGGGCGGTAATCACCAGACTGTTGGCATCGGCCAGGGCTTTTTGCAGATCGCTTTGCTGAGTCGAACGCTCGGTGAGCATTTGCTCGAGCTGCGGGATCGACAGGTTGGCGTAGCGCTGCCCCACCGGCTGCGCCTTGGTCGCCTTGAGGCGCGCCAGTTCACGCTGGTTCTCGATGTTCTGCTTGGGCGCGGTGGCCAGTTGCTGTTTGAGGTCGGCGAGTTTCTGCTCGTAGTCACGCGCGTTGTTGAGCTGGGTCAGCGTGTTCTGCAGGATGGCTTGCAGCGCTTTCTGGTCGGCTTCCGGCAGCTTGCGGTCGGCGATCTTGTCCAGGCTTGCCTGCACGGCTTCGCTGGACGGCGGTTCGGCCGCTTGCAGCGTGCCGATGGAGAGGCTCAAGCCCAGCAGGGCCATGACGAAAAAGGTGCGCAGGGTTGACATAGAGACCGATCGAAAACGAGACGAAGAGTGGAGTTTAGAGGAACAAGCCCGGACCCGGGCGACTTCCTTCGGGGAATCTGACGCCCACTTTGCCGATCTTGTTCCCTTCCATGACCGCCACGGTCCAAATGGTGTTGTTCCACTCCACCTGGTCGCCGACCACGGGTGCACCCCCGACTTTCTGGGCGATGAAGTGGCCGAGCGTCATGTCCGGATCGATGCCTTCGACTTTCAACCCGTACAGCGAAGCAACCGCGCCCAGCTGGGCGTCTCCTTCGAGTACGAAGTCGCCGAAGAAGCGCAAATCCAGACCCCGCTGCGGTGCCTGGCTGAAGAGTTTTCCGAGCGCCGGCAGGTTGTGTTCATGGCCGATAACACACAGCAAATCATCGACTTCCAGCACCGTACTACCCGACGGATGGAGCAATTGCTGGCCACGAAACAGGGCTGCGATGCGCGTACCTTCGGGCATTTTCAGCTCGCGGAGGGGCGAGCCGATGCACCATTTCTCGGCACCGAGGCGATAAATGAACAGTTCCCACTCACTGGTGACATGCACTTCCAGTGCAGACCGCGAGATCGGCGCGGGCTCCGGCGGCACCGTCACTTTCAGCAGTTTGGCCACCCAAGGCAGACTTGTGCCCTGCACCAGCAGCGACACCAGCACAATAAAGAAGGCGAGATTGAAATAGAGCTGGGCGTGGGGCAAACCGGCCATGAGCGGGAACACCGCCAAAATGATCGGGACCGCGCCGCGCAGGCCGACCCAGGAAATGAACGCTTTTTCGCGGCCATGGAATGCCTTGAACGGCAGCAGTCCGGCCACCACCGACAGCGGCCGCGCGACCAGAATCATCCACAGCGCCAGGCCCAGCGCGGGCAGGGCGATCGGCAGCAAGTCATGCGGGGTAACCAGCAGACCCAGCACCAGGAACATCCCGATCTGCGCCAGCCAGGCCATGCCGTCGAGCATGTGCAGAATGCCGTGACGGCTACGCACCGGCCGGTTGCCGATGACCAGACCGCACAGGTACACCGCGAGGAAGCCGCTGCCGTGCAGGGCGTTGGTCAGGGCAAACACCACCAGACCGCCGGCAATCACCAGAATCGGGTAGAGGCCGTTGGCCAGGTTGATCCGGTTGACCAGTTGCAGCATCAGCCAGCCGCCGCTGAGGCCGACGACGGCGCCGATACCGAACTCACGCACGAAGTGCCCGAGCAAGCTCCAGTGCAGGCCGGTCTCGCCGCTGGCGAGCATGTCGATCAAGGTGACGGTGAGGAACACCGCCATCGGGTCGTTGCTGCCGGATTCGATTTCGAGGCTGGCGGTGACCCGTTCGTTCAGGCCTTTGCCACCCAGCAGCGAGAACACCGCTGCGGCGTCGGTCGAGCCGACAATCGCGCCGATCAGCAGGCCCTGAATAATGCTCAGGTTGAACAGCCAAGCGGCGACCATGCCGGTCAACGCCGTGGTAATTAACACCCCGACCGTGGCCAGCGACAGCGCCGGCCACAGTGCAACGCGGAAACTCGCGACCCGGGTGCGCAAGCCACCGTCGAGCAGGATTACCGCCAATGCGAGGTTGCCGACCAGATAAGCCGTGGGGTAGTTATCGAAAATAATGCCGCCACCGTCGACGCCGGCAGCCATGCCCACGGCCAGGATAATCACCAGGATCGGGATGCCGAGGCGGGACGAAAGTGAGCTCACCAGAATGCTCGCACCTACCAGCAACGCGCCGATCAGAAACAGGCTGTTGATGGTGATTGCATTCAAAGGCAGTACTCCAGAAAACGAAAGGCGGGCACAAACTGACCATGCAGTCTGCGTGCCAGCGATTCTAACCTGTTGAAATGTGATGCTGTCAAAAAGGTTTTTGCATTGATACACCGCGATGGCAATACCCGCCCTGTAGCAGCCTGCGTTCGGCTGCGCAGCAGTCGCGATTCCTATGTACCGGATTTGTCTGACATACAGCGAATGACTATTTGACGACTGCTGCGCAGCCGAACGCAGGCTGCGCCAGCTGCTACAGGGGCGGTGTGATGGGTGTCAGAGGCTGAACCGCCCAACCATGTTGTTCAGGTCCAGCGCCAATCGCGACAGCTCATTGCTCGCCGCACTGGTCTGATTCGCCCCGGTCGCCGATTGCACCGACAAATCACGAATGTTCACCAGGTTGCGATCCACTTCGCGGGCCACTTGCGCCTGCTCTTCGGCGGCGCTGGCGATGACCAGGTTGCGTTCGTTGATTTCGACGATGGCGCTGTTGATAGTGTCCAGCGACAGGCCGGCGCCACGAGCAATGTTCAGCGTCGACTCGGCGCGCTCGGTGCTGTTGCGCATCGAATCCACGGCGTGCTCGGTGCCGCTCTGGATGCTGCCGATCATGCGTTCGATCTCGCTGGTCGACTGCTGAGTGCGATGCGCCAGGGCACGAACCTCATCCGCCACCACCGCAAAACCGCGACCGGCCTCACCGGCGCGAGCCGCTTCGATGGCCGCGTTCAGGGCCAGCAGGTTGGTCTGGTCGGCCAGACCGCGAATCACGTCCAACACTTTGCCGATATCGCGGGATTCGTTGGCCAGGTCGCCGATCAGCGTCGCGGTGCTCTGCACATCGGCGCTCATGCGTTCGATGGCGCTGACGGTTTCCTGCACCAGATCACGGCCATCACCGGCCGACGTCGTGGCATTTTTCGAGGCTTCGGAGGTGCTCACGGCGTTACGTGCGACTTCTTCCACGGCGCTGGTCATTTCGTTGACCGCAGTGGCCGCCTGTTCGATTTCGTTGTTCTGCTGAGTCAGGCCACGAGCGCTTTCGTCGGTGACGCTGTTGAGCTCTTCAGCGGCGGATGCCAGTTGCGTGGCCGAGCCGGAAATCCGTTGCAGGGTGTCGCGCAACTTGTCCTGCATCTTCGACATCGCCAGCAGCAAGCGACCGGCTTCGTCTTCACCATCGACGGTGATCGGGCGCGTCAGGTTGCCTTCGGCAATTTCCTCGGCAGCGCTCAGTGCGTTGGCGATCGGCTTGGTGATGCTGTTGGTCAGTAACCAGGCGAACAGCAAAGTCAGGCCGGTGGCGACGACCAGCAGGGTGATCACCAGGTTGAATGCCGAGGAATACTGGTCGGCTGCCTGCTGGTTGGTGTCGAGGGTCTGCTGTGTGTTGATCTCCAGCAAACGGTTGAGCACGGTGTTGACCGCTTCGGAGTTGGTCAGCAAGTCGGTGTTGAGCAACGTGCGCAGTTCATCGACCTGATTGTTGCGTGACAGGCTCTTCATGCGGTCTTCGATCTGGCGGTACTGACCCAGTAACTGCACGTATTGATCATAAGCCGCACGTTCCTGCGGGCTGCTGATCAGTTTTTCGTAGGTCGTCTGGGCGGTACGGATCTGCTGATTACGGGTTTCCAGCAGGTCCATGGTTTTCTGCTGCACGTCCGGCTCGCGGTTGACCAGCAAGCGATAAGACAGAACGCGCAGACGCAGGGTCAGCTGAGTGAATTCGTCGAGGCTTTTAATGCTCGGCACGCTGCTCAGGGTGATCTCCTCGGCGGCACCGCGAATCTTGCTCATCTGGTTCAAGGCGAACACGCCCAGGATCAGCATCAAGCTGCCAATCAGGGCAAAACCGAGGAACGCCCGTGGAGCGATATTCATATTACGAAGGGACATTGTGTTTACCGAAGTGAGCGCACCCGTGCGGCGCTGAAGCTGACGTATGAGTGACTTATCGGTCATGCGACTAAAGTCTTGAGTCCCTGCGCGTTTTTGTCGCACAAGCCCCCCTGGCGACGAAGTGCAGGAACCGGATCCGCCAATCACAGTCTCTACTGCTCGCGAGAAAGGTCGCCCGCCAGGAAAATCAAGGCTTTAGGCCCCAATAACCCTGGCATCCGTGGTGACTTTTCTTTATCGTACGCGCCCTTTGAAAATGCTCGGAAAATCAAAATGTTGGAAGCATCCCTAAGCCAATTGGAACAACTGGTAAATGATCTGGTGCAACAGAACCAGGCACTGCTGGGCACTAACCAGACCCTGAGCGCAGAACTGGCTCAGGCCAAGGATGAAAACGAAAGCCTGCAACTGAGCCTGATGGAGCAGGAAGAGAAACAAGGCGCCACCGCCGCACGCATTCAAGCCTTGGTTGAGCGCGTCAGCGCCGGTCCGGTCAGCGCATGAATCACGGCGCCGCAGGGGTAAAAGTCGTCTCGATCCTGGGGGAGGACTATTCGATCAAGGCGCCGGCCGGGGAAGAGCAAACCCTGCTGGACGCCGCGATGATGTTGAAAGCTGCTTTGGCCGACACCAAACGGAAGTACCCGACCCTGATCGGTGACCGCCTGCTGGTGCTGGCCGCGATGAATCTGTGCTCGCAGCAAATCGAAATGAAAAAGCAGCACAAGCAGGAACTCGACCGTTACCAAGAGCAAGTCAGCGCCACGGTTGAAGTGATCTCCAAGACGATCAATCAGGCCTGATCGGCTTTGCGCACAACCAAAGAATAAATTGTCGATAAGTGTTGTATACAATCGGCACGGCTGTTGCAGTGTTTCAGCCTCTTATTCTTTGGGGGTGCACCATGCAGTTCTGGCGACGCAGTATTCAATGGCAGTTGATCTTGAGCATGGGCACCGCCCTGCTGGTCAGTATCCTGATCGTAGTGGGCATTTATACCCTCGTGGTTAACCGTCTCGCCCAGAGCTATCTGGTCGAACAGGCCCTGCCGTCGAGCATCGAAGCGATGCGCAACGACATCGAGCGAATCCTCGTTCAACCCCTCACAGCCGCCAAGGACATCGCCAGCAATAGCATGGTGCGAGACTGGTTGGCCGCGGGTGAAGACAGCGGCCGGACGGCTGAATTTGCGCAATACCTGGAAGGCATCCGTGCTGAACACAAAGCCTTCACCGCGCTGATTATCGGCACCGCTTCAAATCACTATTTGACCGAAAAAGGTCTGGACCGGACCCTCAGCCGTTCCAATCCCAAAGACGCCTGGTTCTACTCCTTCCTCGACAGCAATCAGCCGCGCACCCTTAATATCGACAATGACACCGCGACCGGAGAATTGGCGCTGTTCATCGACCTTAAGGTCCAGGCTGCCGGTAAAGTCGTGGGCGTTGCCGGCCTGGGGCTGAGCATGAAAGAGCTGTCGGAGCTGATCCACAACTTCGCCTTCGGGGCGCGCGGCAAGGTCTATCTCGTGCGTTCTGACGGTTTGATCCAGGTGCATCCCGAAGCGGAATTCAGCGGAAAACGCACCTTGGCCGAGCAAATCGGTGCTCCGGCGGCGCAAGCCGTCATGGGTCAAAAAACCGCCACAAACAGCAGCTTCGTAAGAGACGGTGAAGACTTCCTCGCCTTGAGCCTGCCGCTGCGAGACCTGGGCTGGACGCTGGTGGCCGAAGTGCCACAATCGCAGATCTACGCCGAAGCCCGCCGCGCCATGTGGATGAGCAGCGGCATCGGCCTTGCCGTGGCGCTGGTTTGCCTGATGCTGGTGGTGTTGCTGGCCCGTGGTTTGGTGCGCCCGATCCGTCAGGTAACAGCGGCATTGGTAGCCATCGGTAGCGGCGGTGGAGATTTGACCCACCGGTTAGATTCCAGTCGCGCCGATGAACTGGGTGACCTGGCGCGCGGCTTCAATCGGTTCCTCGATAGCCAGCGTGAAATGATCGGCGAAGTGCTGACCACCAGCGAACGCTTGCGCACCGCCGTCGGCCAGGTGGCGAAGGTGGTGGACAACACGGCCCAGCGTTCTGGTCGGCAGCAGGAAATGACTGACATGGTCGCCACGGCCGTTCATGAGATGGGGTTGACCGTGCAGGAAATCGCCCAGAACGCCGGCAACGCGGCGGTTGCTTCGCAAAATGCTCGCGATGAGGCGATGCAGGCGCGGGAAGTGGTCGGCGGATCGATTCGACATATAGAAAGCATGTCGGATGAAATCGGCCTTGCGGCGACGGCGGTGGGCGAGTTGGCTCATCAGGTCGCCTCTATCGATCAGGTGTTGGCGGTGATTCGCGGGATTTCCGAGCAGACCAACTTGCTGGCGCTCAACGCCGCCATCGAAGCGGCGCGAGCCGGGGACATGGGCCGTGGATTTGCGGTAGTCGCGGATGAAGTGCGCACCTTGGCGCGCCGCACGCAGTCGTCGACCGATGAGATTCAGCAGATGATCGGCAGCCTCAAGCAGGGTGCGGAGAATGCGGTGTCGTCGATGCACAGCGGACAAGCGGCGACGGGCACCGGTGTTGAATCGAGCCAGCGCACTGGCGCGTCGTTGACGGCGATTACTGGGCAGGTGGAACGGATCAGCGACATGAATCATCAGGTGGCGACGGCGACGGAAGAGCAGTCGGCGGTGACCGAGGAGATCAACCGCAACGTGCAGGGGATTTCGGATTTGGCGCGGGCTACGGCTGGAGAAGTGAGAGCATGCCGTGAGGACTGTCAGACGTTGCAGCGGTTGGCGGATGATTTGGCGCGGCAGATGAGCAGCTTCAAACTGAGCTGATGAGTTGTCTGCGCTGACGCTATCGCGAGCAGGCTCACTCCTACAGTTGATCGCATTTCAACTGTAGGAGTGAGCCTGCTCGCGATTGGCCTTCAGCAACACCAAAGAATCAGAACCACTCATCCTGCATGTTCAGACACACATCATCCCGCGCCTCAAGAATCGTCAGTTCATGGTGGCAACCCGGCACTTCCCACGTCAGGAAATACCGTGCCGCCTGCAGCTTGCCCTTATAAAAGCTCACATCCGCCGCATGACCCTTGGCCAACCCTTCCTCGGCCCGAATCGCCTGTTCCAGCCAGCGCCAGCCAATCACCGTGTGCCCGAACACTTTCAGGTACAACGCCGAGTTCGCCAGGCTGCTGTTGACCTTGCCCTGCGCCAGATCAGTCAGCAGGCCGATGGTCACCGTTTGCAGGCGCGCCACCAGTTTCTCCAGCGGTTCACGCAATGCGGTCAAGGATTCATACGCCTGCGCCCGCGCGCCTGTGTCGGCGATCAGCCGGATCAATTGCTTGAGCCCCGCACCACCGTTCTGCGCCAGTTTGCGCCCGAGCAAGTCCAGCGACTGAATGCCGTGTGTCCCTTCATGAATCGGGTTCAGACGGTTGTCGCGGTAGTACTGCTCCACCGGGTATTCGCGGGTGTAGCCGTGGCCGCCGAGAATCTGAATCGCCAGTTCGTTGGCCTTGAGGCAAAACTCCGACGGCCAGGATTTGACGATGGGCGTCAGCAAATCCAGCAACTCATGGGCTTGTTTGCGCTCGGCTTCGGTTTCAAGCGTGGTGGTGTCATCGAACAATCGCGCCGCGTACAAGCCGAGGTCGAACGAACCTTCGACATAGGCTTTCTGCGTCAGCAACATGCGCTTGACGTCGGCGTGTTGGATGATCGCCACCGGCGCGGTGTTCGGGTCCTTGCTGTCCGGCACGCGACCTTGTGGACGTTCCCGGGCGTATTCCAGCGAGTACAAATACCCGGCATAACCGAGCATCACCGCGCCCATGCCGACGCCGATCCGCGCTTCGTTCATCATCTGGAACATGTAGCTCAAACCGTGATGCGGCTTGCCCACCAGGTAGCCGACACACTCGCCGTTATCGCCGAAATTCAGCGCGGTTGACGTGGTGCCGCGCCAGCCCATCTTGTGGAACAACCCGGCCAGCAACACATCGTTGCGCTTGCCGAGGCTGCCGTCCTCGTTGACCAGGAATTTGGGCACGATGAACAGCGAAATACCCTTCACCCCGGCCGGTGCGTCCGGCAGCTTGGCCAACACCATGTGCACGATATTTTCCGACAGCGGGTGATCGCCGCCGGAGATGAAAATCTTGTTGCCCTTGAGGCGATAAGTGCCGTCAGACGCAGGTTCGGCGCGCGTACGAATATCCGACAGCGACGAGCCGGCATGCGGTTCGGTCAGGGCCATGGTGCCGAAGAAACGCCCGTCGATCATCGGTTGCAGGAAGCGCTGTTTCTGCTCCTCGGTGCCGAAGCTTTCAATCAGGTTCGCTGCGCCCATGGTCAAGAACGGGTATGAAGTGGAGGCCGCGTTGGCCGATTGAAAATGCGCGAAGCACGCCTGGGACAACAGCGTCGGCAGTTGCATGCCGCCCGCGTCGAAACTGCGCGCGGCGTTGAGGAAACCGGCTTCGAGGAACGCATCCACTGCCGGCTTCACTTCCGGAATCAGAATCGCCTGACCATCCTCATAGCGCGGCTCGTTCTCGTCGCCCTTGCGGTTGTGCGGGGCGAAGAACTTTTCGGCGATGTTGCGGGCGGTACCGATGGCGGCATCGAAGGTCTCGCGATTGTGCTCGGCGAAACGCTCACGCTGGGTCAGGCCCTCGGCATCGAGGACTTCATACAGCTCGAAAGCCAGATTGCGGGAACTGAGCAACGTCTCGGACATGGCGGCCTACCTTTTTTTGGAATGGACCGAGTCTAGGCGTGGGAATAAAGGCTGAACAGGATGATTGATGAGCGTGATGGTAGAGCCGCGCAGAAACTTAGCAAACACCACAAACCCCTGTGGGAGCAGGCTTGCCCGCGATAGCGGCAGATCAGTCAACATTAATAGTGACTGACACATCGCTGTCGCGGGCAAGCCCGCTCCCACAGTGATTATTGCCAAGCCAGGCCCCGTTGCAGGTGCCCGGTTCGGGTTTAGCCGATGGTCATCAAGCTCGCATTACCACCCGCCGCAGCGGTGTTCACGCTCAACGCCCGCTCAATCACCAGACGCTCCAACGCAATGTTGGTCTCGCCTTGCGACAAACCATGAACACCGACAATGGCGCCCGCACGCTTGGCCACTTGCTGGCACACCGCACGCAATTGGTCCGAATGGCCATGATGCAGAACCGCATCAAACACCACTTCGTCTTTGTTCCAGTCGGACACCAGCTTGATGCGTGCCTGAACTTCCTTCGGCAGGCGTGCGAACAACGCCTTGCTCACGTCAGATTCCGGCCACACCGCCGAACCACCGACAGCCAACACCGCTGCCAGTTGGGTCAACAGATCGCCTTCAACCTCGGCCAGACACAGCACGTGCTCACGCGGCAGGATGGCGTAGCTGTTGCGCTCGCCGGTCGGGCCCGCCAGAACACGGGTTATCCCACTTTGCGATTGCGCCGAGAACTGCACGCACAGGGGGCTCAGGTCGGTAAGCTTGTTGCTGTCGGCCCAGGCTTTCAGGGCCGTCAGCGGCTTGCTCATGGCGTCACGCAGACGAACGTCCGGCGCGGCGATAGCGTCACCGCGAGCGAAGGATTGTTCGATCGCATCGGTAGGACGTGTCGACAGCAGGCGGTACAGGTACAGCGGACCACCCGCCTTCGGACCCGTACCCGACAAGCCTTCGCCACCGAACGGCTGCACGCCAACTACAGCGCCAACAATGTTGCGGTTTACGTAGACGTTGCCGGCGTTGACGTTGTCAATCACCTTGGCGATGGTCTCGTCGATACGGGTATGCACGCCCAGGGTCAGGCCATAACCGGAAGCATTGATCTGACCGATCAGTTGATCGATGTCTTTGCGCTTGTAGCGAACCACGTGCAGCACCGGGCCGAAGATCTCCCGTTGCAGTTCGTCGAAGCTTTCCAGTTCGATCAGGGTCGGCATCACGAAGGTGCCGCGTTTGACTTCTTCGCTGTTGGCGATAGCCACCTGGTACACGTTGCGACCTTTGTCGCGCATGGCCTGGATGTGCTTCTCGATGCCCGCCTTGGCTTCGGCGTCGATCACCGGGCCGATGTCCACGGACAGGCGCTCAGGATTGCCGAGACGGCATTCAGCCATGGCGCCCTTGAGCATTTCGATGACACGGTCAGCGGAATCTTCCTGCAAGCACAGGACGCGCAGTGCCGAGCAACGTTGGCCGGCGCTGTCGAAGGCCGACGACACGACGTCGATCACGACCTGTTCGGTCAGTGCCGAAGAGTCGACGATCATCGCGTTCTGACCACCGGTTTCGGCGATCAGCGGGATCGGACGGCCCTGGGCATCCAGGCGACCGGCGATGTTACGTTGCAGCAAACGAGCGACTTCGGTGGAGCCGGTGAACATCACGCCTTTAACGCGCTCGTCACCGACCAGCCCGGCACCCACGGTTTCGCCACGGCCCGGCAGCAGTTGCAGAACGCCTTCCGGAATCCCGGCTTCGAGCAGCAGACGCACGGCTTGAGCGGCGACCAGCGGGGTTTGTTCCGCAGGCTTGGCCAAAACCGGGTTACCGGCCGCCAGTGCTGCCGCGACTTGGCCACTGAAGATCGCCAGCGGGAAGTTCCACGGGCTGATGCACACCACCGGACCCAGTGGGCGGTGGGCGTCGTTGGTGAAATCGTTGCGCGCCTGCACTGCGTAATAACGCAGGAAGTCCATGGCTTCACGCACTTCTGCGATGGCGTTGGCGAAAGTCTTGCCGGCTTCACGAGCCAACAGGCCCATCAGCGGCTGGATCTCGCCTTCCATCAAATCGGCGGCACGTTCCAGAATCGCGGCGCGTTCGGCGGGCGGGGTGGCCTGCCAGATCGGTGCGGCGTTCAGGGCGCACTGGATCGCGTTGTCGACGTCTTCGACGGTGGCTTCCTGCACATGGCCAACCACGTCACGCAAATCGGACGGGTTCAGCACAGGCGCAGGGGGTTCAGTGCTGGAGGCGCAACCGAGCATCGGCGCGGCTTTCCAGTGGTTGTGAGCCGTGGCCAGCAGGGCGCAGGACAGCGAAGCCAAACGATGTTCGTTGGCCATGTCGATGCCGCTGGAGTTGGCGCGCTCGGCACCATAAAGATCACGCGGCAGCGGGATACGCGGGTGCGGCAGGCCGAAGCCGCCTTCCAGCGTCGCCATCTGCTCGATGCTGGCCACTGGATCGGCCACCAGCTCCTGGATCGAAATCGATTGGTCGGCGATGCGGTTGACGAACGAAGTGTTCGCGCCGTTTTCCAGCAGGCGCCGTACCAGGTAAGCCAACAGCGTTTCGTGCGTACCAACCGGAGCGTACACGCGGCACGGACGGTTCAGCTTGCCTTCGGAAACTTTGCCTACAACTTGTTCGTACAGCGGTTCACCCATGCCGTGCAGGCACTGGAACTCGTACTGACCCGGGTAATAGTTCTGACCGGCGATGTGATAAATGGCCGACAGGGTGTGGGCGTTGTGCGTGGCGAATTGCGGATAGATCACTTCCGGCACCGACAGCAACTTGCGGGCGCAGGCGATGTAGGAAACGTCGGTGTACACCTTGCGGGTGTAGACCGGATAGCCTTCCAGGCCTTCGACTTGGGCGCGCTTGATTTCGCTGTCCCAGTACGCGCCTTTCACCAGACGGATCATCAGGCGGTGACGGCTGCGGCGAGCCAGGTCAATTACGTAGTCGATCACGTACGGGCAACGCTTCTGATACGCCTGGATCACGAAACCGATGCCGTTCCAGCCGGTCAGTTGCGGCTCGAAGCACAGGCGTTCGAGCAGATCCAGCGACAGCTCGAGACGGTCGGCTTCTTCGGCGTCGATGTTCAAACCGATGTCGTACTGCTTGGCCAGCAAGGTCAGCGACAACAGGCGCGGGTACAACTCGTCCATCACACGCTCGTACTGCGCGCGGCTGTAACGCGGGTGCAGTGCCGAGAGCTTGATCGAAATGCCCGGGCCTTCATAAATCCCACGACCGTGGGACGCTTTGCCGATCGAGTGAATGGCTTGTTCGTACGAGGCCAGGTACTTCTGCGCATCGTGCTCGGTGAGTGCCGCTTCACCCAGCATGTCGTAGGAATAACGGAAACCCTTGGCTTCGAACTTGCTCGCATTGGCCAAGGCTTCGGCGATGGTTTCGCCGGTGACGAACTGCTCGCCCATCAGGCGCATGGCCATGTCGACGCCCTTGCGGATCATCGGCTCGCCGCTCTTGCCGATGATGCGGCTCAGGGACGAAGTCAAACCTGCTTCGTTATGCGTGGCGACCAGTTTGCCGGTCAGCAGCAGGCCCCAAGTGGCCGCGTTGACGAACAGCGACGGGCTGTTGCCCAAGTGCGGGTGCCAGTTACCGGTGCTGATCTTGTCGCGAATCAGTGCGTCGCGGGTGCCTTTGTCCGGGATGCGCAGCAGCGCTTCGGCCAGGCACATCAGCGCTACGCCTTCTTGGGATGACAGGGAAAATTCCTGCAACAGGCCCTGAACAATCCCGGCACGGCCACCGGCACTTTTCTGATTGCGCAGCTTCTCGGCAATCGATGAGGCCAGTTTGTTGGTGGCTTCAGCCATCGCTGCCGGCAGACGCGCCTGCTCGATCAGCATCGGCACCACTTCCGGCTCAGGGCGACGGTAAGCGGCGGTGATCGAAGCGCGCAGCACCGATTGCGGCAGGATGCTTTCGGCGAATTCGAGGAAGCACTGGTGAGCGTGATCCAGAGGCGCATCGACGGCGTCGTCGGAATCCTTGGTCAAACCGCTCAGCTCGGTCAGGGTTGCACCACCCTCGAGTTTTTCCAGGTAATTGAAAATTGCCTGCTTGATCAGCCAGTGCGGCGTGCGATCAATCGAGGTCGCGGCAGCCTTGAGGCGCTCGCGGGTCGGGTCGTCAAGTTTGACCCCAAGGGTGGTGGTAGCCATTTTTTTATCCTCATGTTTGCCACGACCGCGTGGCATCAGCTGGCGGCAAGATTAGCCGTGCAACCGTCGAGGTGCAACCGGGTGCAACCCTTTTTTTGTCGGAATAATAAGCAGCTCGTCAGGAATTAAATTCCGGTACGAACGTACCGCTTCTGCTTGGTGCTTTTACTTCTAGAAACATCGCATGACTGCGCTAAAAGGGAGCAAAAACCGCTCGGTTTCACGGAAAACAGTTTGGGTGCAACTAATTCTCACGAAATGGGTTGCACCTTATTTGGATTGTTGAATAGGATTCGCGCCCCAAGGTGCAACCGGATGAAAAATCGGTTCGCCGGCTGATGGCTTTCCTGGGGAAACATCAGTCTTAAATGCGCGGGCTTTGAAATCGTCTAAACAAACGTTGTCGTTTGTCGGCGGGTTCACACGCTGGCGCCACATAAAAACAAAGCCAGGGCATCACAGAATGAGCGTAAGCAATCCAACCCTGATCACGTTCGTGATCTACATCGCAGCAATGGTGCTGATCGGCTTGATGGCCTATCGCTCCACCAACAACCTTTCTGACTACATTTTGGGCGGTCGCAGCCTGGGCAGCGTCGTCACGGCCTTGTCCGCCGGCGCATCCGACATGAGTGGCTGGTTGTTGATGGGCCTACCGGGCGCCATCTACATGTCTGGCCTGTCCGAAAGCTGGATCGCCATTGGTCTGATCATCGGTGCTTACCTGAACTGGCTGTTCGTCGCTGGCCGTCTGCGCGTGCAGACCGAGCACAACGGCGATGCCCTGACCCTGCCGGATTACTTCGCCAGCCGTTTCGAAGACAAAAGCGGCCTGCTGCGGATCATTTCTGCGGTGGTAATCCTGGTGTTCTTCACCATTTACTGCGCTTCCGGCATCGTCGCTGGCGCCCGTCTGTTTGAAAGCACCTTCGGCATGTCCTACGAGACCGCGCTGTGGGCCGGTGCTGCGGCGACGATTGCCTACACCTTCGTCGGCGGTTTCCTCGCCGTAAGCTGGACCGATACCGTACAAGCCACACTGATGATCTTCGCGCTGTTGCTGACGCCAATCATCGTGCTGCTCGCCACCGGTGGCGTCGACACCACGTTTCTGGCCATCGAAGCGCAAGACGCCAGCAACTTCGACATGCTGAAAAACACCACCTTCATCGGCATCATTTCGCTGATGGGCTGGGGTCTGGGCTACTTCGGCCAGCCGCACATCCTCGCGCGTTTCATGGCGGCGGATTCGGTCAAGTCGATTGCCAACGCCCGTCGCATCTCCATGACCTGGATGATCCTGTGCCTGGGCGGCACCGTTGCGGTAGGTTTCTTTGGTATCGCTTACTTCTCGGCGAACCCTGATTTGGCCGGTCCGGTCACTGAAAACCACGAACGTGTGTTCATCGAACTGGCGAAAATCCTCTTCAACCCATGGGTTGCCGGTGTATTGCTGTCGGCCATCCTGGCTGCCGTGATGAGCACCCTGAGCTGCCAGTTGCTGGTGTGCTCCAGCGCCCTGACCGAAGACTTCTACAAAACCTTCCTGCGTAAATCCGCTTCCCAGGTGGAACTGGTCTGGGTCGGTCGCGCCATGGTGCTGCTGGTTGCCCTGATCGCCATCGCGTTGGCCGCCAACCCGGAAAACCGCGTACTGGGTCTGGTCAGCTACGCCTGGGCCGGTTTCGGTGCTGCGTTCGGTCCGGTTGTGCTGATCTCCGTGATCTGGAAAGACATGACCCGCAACGGCGCACTGGCCGGCATCCTGGTCGGCGCGATCACCGTGATCGTGTGGAAACACTTCGAACTGCTGGGCCTGTACGAAATCATCCCTGGTTTCATCTTCGCCAGCCTGGCGATCTACATCGTCAGCAAGCTGGGTTCGCCGACTCACGGCATGCTCCAGCGTTTTGCTGCGGCCGAGGCAGATTTCCGTCTGAACAAGTGATGGGGATGAGCTGAGGCGCTGATCTCTCGCCGAACATGAAAACGGCCCGCTTCCTGATGGAGGCGGGCCGTTTTTTTTGGCCTGTATAAATCTCGAATCCCTGTACATATTCCTGTAGGAGTGAGCCTGCTCGCGATAGCCGGGTCAGTCGACATCAAGTTGAATGATTAACCGTTATCGCGAGCAGGCTCACTCCTACAGGGGATTGGTGGTGGTTTTGAGGGAGATGTCTGTAGCCAAACGCACTGATTCGTGAAGGACAAATCTCTTTAAAAGTAGGGGGAATCTGATTTCCTTGTCCCTCCCTCAACCCCCCTTGTCGCTCATGCAGAATCGCCCGCCTTCATTCTGCAGAGACACATCGGATGTTCGCGCCTGCTAATCAACCGCGTTTCACGTTGACCCTCGACGGCGTCCAGAATGAGCTCAAAGTCCTTGAGTTCACGGGCACGGAAGCCATCAGCCAACCCTACCGTTTTGACCTGGAACTGGTCAGTGAACGGCCAGACATAGAACTGGAAAGCCTGCTGCACCGTCAGGCGTTTCTGAGTTTCGATGCACAAGGTTCCGGTATCCACGGTCAGATTTTTCTCGTCGGCCAAAGCGACTCCGGCAAACGTCTGACGGGTTATCAGATCAGCCTCGTGCCGCGCCTGGCTTACCTCGGTCAGCGCATCAACCAGCGCATCTTCCAGCACAAAAGTGTGCCAACGATCATCGCTCAGGTCCTCAAGGACCATGGCATCCAGCGCGATGCGTTCGAGTTTCAGCTCGGCAGCGACTACGCACCTCGCGAGTACTGCGTGCAGTACGCCGAAAGCGATCTGGCGTTCATCCAGCGGTTGTGTGCCGAGATCGGCATTCACTACCACTTCCAACACAGCCCCGACGGGCATCTGCTGGTGTTCGGTGATGACCAGACGGTTTTTCCTCGTCTGCCCGAGTCGGCGCTGTATCTGCCGGGCAGCGGAATGGCGGCGGTTGCGCCGGCCATCAAACGCTTCAACGTGCGTCTGGAAACCCGCACGACCGCGGTCGCGCGTCGCGACTACGACTTTCAAAAACCTCGCCTGCAACTCGAAACCCGTCTCGACAGCGAACAGCGCCCGGTGCTGGAGGATTACCATTTCCCCGGCCAGTTCATTGATCGCGAACATGGCAAGCAACTGACCCACCGTGCACTCGAACGCCACAATGCCGACTTTCGTCTGGCTGAAGGTAAAGGCGACGATTCGTCGCTGGTTTGCGGGCATTTCCTGCACCTCGCCGAGCATCCGCGTCAGGCATGGAACGACCTGTGGCTGATCACTCAAATCGAACATCGCGGCCGCCAGCCACAAGTGCTGGAGGAATCGGCCACCAGTGACGACCCGGACGACTTTCAGGGTTATCGCAATACGTTTCTGGCGACGCCGTGGGACGTTTCGTTTCGTCCGCCACTGGGGCCGCAAAAGCCCCGCATGCTCGGCTATCAACCGGCCGTGGTCACTGGGCCGACTGACAGCGAAATCCATTGCGACGAGTTCGGTCGGGTCAAGGTTCAGCTCGCCTGGGACCGCGATGGACAACTCAACGAACACTCCAGTTGCTGGCTGCGCGTGGCCACGGGCTGGGCGCATGACCGTTATGGCAGCGTGCTGATCCCGCGCGTCGGCATGGAAGTGCTGGTCGGCTTCATCGACGCTGATGCCGACAAGCCGCTGGTGATGGGTTGCCTGCCGAACGCGGCGACGCCCGTTCCGCTGGACCTGCCCGCCGACAAGACCCGCAGCATTTTCCGCAGCCAGAGCAGTCCGGGAGGCGGGGGGTACAACGAACTGCGCATCGAGGATCGCAAAGGCGCCGAGGAAATCTACCTGCGCGCCCAGCGAAACTGGACCCAGCATGTGTTGAACGATCAGCACGTGCAGGTCGATAACCAGCGCAGCATCGTCGTCACCGGCACCGCTCGCCACGAGTTGAAGGCCGACGAGCAGCGCATCACCCATGGCCAGCGCCAGGCCGAAGTGAAGCTCGACGATCACTTGGTGGTGATGGGTGATCGGCACATTCGCGTGACCAGCCAGGCGCTCAACGCCAGTCAGCAATTCCACGTCAGCGCCGGCCAGCAAGTGGTGATCGACGGTGGCGCCAGCGCGACGATTCAGGCGGGCGGGCAGTGGATCAATATCGGTCCTGGGGGGATTTTCAGCAGCGTGCCGATTCAGGTGGGCGGGGCGTTGATGCCGCCGATGGCGGCTGCGCCGACGGCGCCGAATACGCCGTTGAAACTCGCCGCTGCGCCGGCAGCGTTGTTGAGTGCTGCACAAATCATGAGCCTGAAAAGCGACGCGCCGTTTTGTGAGGAGTGTGAGCGCTGCAAGGACGGTGTCTGTGCGGCCTGATCATTTAACGCCTCGCGACTGGCTAGCCCGGCAGCCGCTGAAACCGTCGGAACAACTCTTTGCGATTTTCAGTAATGCCAGCACGGCTGAGCCGTTCAAAGTCTGGCAGCAATCGACCACCGTTCACGCGCCGCACCCGATCTGGGTCGATACCGCCTACGCCGAGTGGGAACCGGTGATGCCTTTTGTGGGAATCATTGAGGCAGGCAGTGAGTTTCTCGAGTGGGTCGCTGCCACCGAGTCTCGCGATTGGGGTTGGTTAGCGGTTTCTTCTGCGTCTCAAGAGGGGCTGGTCGAGCATCTGCGCAGCCTTACCCAGGTACTTTTGCCCAACGGACATGCGGTGTTTTTCCGCTTCTGGGACGGGCGTTATGTGCTGCCGATTCTTCAGTCCGGCGAAGTGAATGCCACGCAGTTAATGCCTGTGATCGACCGTTGTTTGATCAATGGTCAGCCGCTGGATATCGGCGGCAGTGCGCTGAAAACCACCAGGGTTTTTCCGTGGTGGGAAGTTTCCGAGTCGCTACTCAAGTACCTCGCTGGCGAGTCCGCGACGACTCGCATCAACAACTTGCTGATGTGGTTGAGCGAGGACCGACCTGATCTTTATGAAGCGTTTTCGCCGAGCGTATTGCGGCACAAAGTCGCGCTCTTCTTGCAGACGCCGGACCTGCCTCAAGCACCGAAATCAGCCTTGGTGGATTACCTGATGACGGAGCTGGACTGATGGATCAGATCGTGCGGATCGAGCAGGAGCTCGACGGGTTTAAAGACACGCTGGTTGTGTATCGCCAGCAACTTGGCAGCTTCTTGGGGCGGAATACGGACAGGGTCAGCCGGGCGATGGATTTGCCTTCGCTGATGGACATGGAGCGACTGGTAAAACTTGGGAGCACCACGACAGCGGTGAGCGGTGGCGATGATGATTTTTTCTCGGGTGTTGCTCAGTGTCCGGCAAGTGGGATTCTGGAAATCGAGAGCAAGTTTGAATCGGTTTATGACATTCCGTTGGGGAATATTTCAGTTGATGTGATTGCCCGGGATGGCGGCGAGATCAAATCGGTCAAGCTCGATGAAAACGGTAAGGGGCAGTTCGAAGGGATACCTGGCAAGTTCTACCGTGTTCATGTTCAGAGTGAAGTTACACCGAAGCAGATCGACAAGCTTTTTGATTCTTACAAAGGCCTGACCACGGAGCTGGAAGGCTGGCTGCGCAACGAGTGGCAGGGGTTTAAACCGCAGTGGTCGCAGCAAACGATGTCGGCCTCGTTGGCCGCCGTGGGCAATGGAATGCTCGCAGGAGGTTGGGCGGCCGTTCAGGCTGTTTGGGATGGTATCGGTGAACTAACCGACATTCTGAAAGACCCTGACGCCTTTGCCGAGAAACTGGGTGAAAGCGCAGGGGAACTGGCAAGTCTCGCTGTAAGCGCCCCAGACAAAATGGAAAAAGCCCTGTTGCTGGCCAGCGACGAGGCGGCGTTGTGTTTGCTGATGCGCACCGCAATGTTATGGCTCGAAGCATTGCCGCCATCGCAATTGGCCGGGACGTCGGCTGAGGCCATTTCCAAAGGTGTGGTTGGCCTGGTCATCGACGTATTGATTGGCTTGGTGTTGAGCGTGGTCGGCGTCGGTATTGCCTGGCTGACAGTGCGACTGGCCAAGTACAGCGCGCAGATTTTTCAGGCCGTGATGGGCTTCGTGAAGTCGATGGTCACGATCATCGACAACTTTATGGAGTACGTAGACCGCTACAAAACAGTCGCCGCGCGCGGCGTTGCAGCGGGACTAAACAAGGGGCGCATGCAACTGCGCTGGGATGCCAAACGCAACACCACCCTCAAGCAAAACGAACACCACGACAACGCCCCGGATCAGGCGAAAAACCCCAACGGCGACGCTGCCGATTCCGCCAACAAAACCGCCACCAACAAGTGCCCGGTGTCGATGGTCACCGGCGAAGAACTGCTGACCCTCACCGACGGTGCGCTGGACGGCATTCTGCCGTTTGACTTCACCCGGCTCTATCGCACCAGTGCTGCCGAAATCGATTGCGGCCTCGGCTTCGGCTGGAGTCATTCGCTCTCCCATCGACTGGAGATCGACGGCGACAGCGTCATCTGGATCGACCACGAAAACCGTCGCACCCCATTCCCGCTGCCGACCGCTGAACGCCCGGCGATTCACAACAGCCTGTCGCGCGCGGCGATTTATCTCGGGGCTGAACCCGAAGAACTGATCCTCGCCCAGGCCGGTGACGAAACGCGCTTTTACCACTTTCAAAATGGTTTTTTGACCGCGATCAGCGACGGATACGACAACCGCCTGCGCATCACCCGCGACCGTCAGGACCGCATCCAGCGTCTCGACAACGGCGCCGGCCGCGCCTTGCGCTTGCGTTATGAGCGCAGCCATTTGGTCGCCGTCGACTACCAGGTATTTGTCCCGGCCGAGACCCTCGATGAGTCCTGGAAGACCGAGCAAACCCTGGTCAGTTACACCTACGACGAACGCGCACACCTGATCGAAGCCAGCAACGCCGCCGGTGAAAGCGAACGCTACGACTACGACGACCAGCACGTCATCCTCCAGCGGCAACTGGCCGGTGGGGCGAGTTTCTTCTGGGCGTGGGAAAGGTCCGGAAAAGCGGCACGCTGTGTCCGCCACTGGGCCTCATTCGCACAGATGGATGCGCGCTACGTGTGGGATGACGCCGGCAGCGTCACCGTGCACAACGTCGACGGCAGCGAAGAGGTTTACGTCCACGACGAGCGGGCGCGGCTGGTGCGCAAGGTCGAACTGGATGGCGGTGAACAGCTCAAGGCCTATGACGAAGAAGGCCGGCTGATTGCCGAGCAGGACCCGCTCGGCGCCGTCACCGAATACCGATACGACGAAGTCGGACGCCTGGTGGCGCTGATTCCACCGGAAGACGAGCCAACGGCCTACGAATACCGCAACGGTTTCCTGCACGCCCGCTATCGCGGTAAAGCCGTGTGGAAGTATCGGCGCAATGCCCAGGGTGACGTTACCGAAGCGACCGATCCCGACGGCCAGATCACCCATTACCACTACGACGAAAAAGGTCAGTTGCTGTCGATTCGCTATCCGGACACCAGTCGGCATGTGTTCGTCTGGAACGGTTTGGGGCAACTGGTCGAGGAAACGCTACCGGACGGTGGTGTACGGCGGTTTTCCTACGACTCGCTCGGCAGACAGATTACCCGTCAGGACGAGCATGGTGCAGTCACTCAGTCGCAATGGGACGCCGTTGGCCGACTGATCCAGACGATTCTTCCTACCGGTGCCAGTCGCGCCTACAGCTACAACGCCTACGGAAAAATCACCGCCGAACGCGACGAACTCGGTCGCATCACGCGCTACGAATACCTCGACGACCTGCACCTGGTCAGCCGTCGGCTCAATGCCGACGGCTCCCAGCTGAAGTATCGCTACGACAACGCGCAGCTGTTGCTCACGGAAATCGAAAACGAATCCGGCGAAAAATATCAGCTGGACTACACCGCCGGCGGACTGATCCGACAGGAAACCGGCTTCGACGGCCAACGCACGGCGTATGCCTACGACCTCAATGGCCAGTTACTGGCGAAAACTGAGTTTGGCGCTGACGGTTCGCAGCTGATCACCGCTTACGAGCGGGATTCAGCCGGGCGACTGCTGGTCAAAACCCTGCCCGACGGGCTCAAGGTCGAATACCGCTACGACAGCTTCGGCCGGCTGATCGGCGTCGACGACGGCCACGACCATCCGCTGGAATTCGAATACGACCAACAGGACCGACTGATCACCGAGCATCAGGGCTGGGGCACGCTGCGTTATGGCTACGACGCCTGCGGCCAACTTAATCGCCTGCGCCTGCCGGACGGCAGCAAACTCGACTACCACCATGCCAAGGGCGGCGCGCTCACCGCCATCGACCTCAATGGTGCGCAGCTCACTAGCCACCAATTTACCTTCGGTCGCGAACAACAACGACAGCAAGGCCAGTTGCTCAGCGACTTTGCCTACGACGATCAGGGGCGTCTGAAAGCCCATGCTGTCAGCCAACAGCAACAACCGCTGTATCGCCGCGACTATGCCTACAGCGCCAACGGCAATCTCGACCATATCGCCGACACCCGCCACGGCCAACGCAACTACACCTACGACCCGCTCAACCGCCTGACCCGCGTGCGCCACACCCGCGACACCTCAGCGGAAAGCTTCGCCCACGACCCGGCCGGCAACCTGCTGATGCAGGACCGCCCCGGCGCCGCGAAAGTGCTGGGCAATCGCCTGCTGATGCAAGGCGACCGCCACTACGACTACGACGCCTTCGGCAACCTCATCCGCGAACGCCGCGGCACCGGGCAAAAGCTCGTCACCGACTACCGCTACGACTGCCAACACCGCTTGATCGGCGTCACCACCCCGGACGGTCGCACCGCCACTTACCGCTATGACGCCTTCGGCCGCCGCATCGCCAAAACCGTCGACGGCCACACCACCGAATTCTTCTGGCAAGGCGACAACCTCGTCGCCGAAAGCAGTCGCGAACACTACCGCAGCTACCTCTACGAACCCGGCAGCTTCCGCCCGCTAGCCATGCTCGACGGCAAAGGCCTGCGCAAAGCCTGCCCGTTCTACTACCAACTCGACCACCTCGGCACACCGCAAGAACTGACCGATTTTGGTGGCGAGATCGTCTGGTCGGCGAAGTACAACGCCTACGGCAAGGTTACGCAGCAGGCGTTCGGCGGGGGCGAGCAGCTTGAGCAGCCGCTGCGCTTTCAGGGGCAGTACTTTGATGCCGAGAGCGGTCTGCACTACAACCGGCATCGGTACTATGATCCGAAGATTGGCCGATACCTGACGCCGGACCCGATCAAGTTGGCGGGTGGGCTGAACCAGTATCAATACACGCTGAATCCGACGGGGTGGGTTGATCCGTTGGGGTTGAGCGGGAATTGTCCGCCACCGAATAAGCCTGGGTGTGGGGCGCCGGATGATACGACTGGCGCTAGGGTAGATGAAGGTGAGCCGGCGCTGCCGAAGCTGACGGGTGATCAGCGGAGGGCGCGGATTGATGAACTCACTGAGAATATTGCTTTCAAGGAACTGAAGAAAATTCAAAAAGCCCATCAACCTAAGGCTCACTTTTTGGATAAGCATGGTGCTCAGACTACTTTAGCGTCTCAATTTGAACGTGCTGACACGGCCCGAAATCCGACCACTGGGAAAATAGAAATGCGGAAGAATAGGAAAACAAAATTAGACGAACCGAGCATTCCTAGGGCCGCAACACGTTTCATTAGTCATAAAGACCAATTGAATGCGATAAATCGCGCGCAATTGATTTTCAAAAGAACTGGAAACTTAACATTGTCTAGTCGACCTGTGGAGATGCACCGGAAGGTTGGTGAAGGTTATAAAAGTGATGGGCTTGTGTATATCGAGCCTACCAAGACGGTGGTAATTATGAATGAGTTCGGGAAGCTTATAACTGCGTATGCGGAGTATTAGTTATGAAGTTTGAGCCTGATGTGTCGATTTTACCTGGGTTGCTCTTCGTTTTTGATATTGACTACCCTCACGAAGAGTCCGTGCTGGATGAGATTTGCTCTACGGATGTCAATGATCCCATAGCGCTGTCGAGGATTATGGATCTAGTTCTAAAGCCTACATATCAAAGGTTTTTGGAGGATGAGCAACAATGGCATGTGAATACACTTCGGCATTTTCTTGATAAAGGTGAGAGTTTTAAGTCTGTACTTGAGAAGCGTAGTTTTTTATTTTCTGATGAGGTTGTCGATGGTCGTGAATTTATGCGGATTTTGTATCTGTGCTTAATGCGCTATCAGCGTGAGGAGAGTAAATAAATCTATCCCGTTTTGCAGGGGCGTGTTTCTATTTTTGTTGATTTCTCGGATCAGCAAATTCACAACGACCATCCTAATCTGGCGATTGGCAAAAATTCAGGTAGATCGAATAGACGTGTCTTTCTGACAGGAGTTGCGAGAATTGCGGGCATAGGATATCTAAATCTGTCCTCTTTTACTTATTTCTCCTTTCTTGTGAATTTTGTTTTCGAGTATTGATAGCGAAGAAGAATTTTATCTGTTTCTGAAGGGTATATTTTTAGTGTTGAAAGTAATTGATGAAGAAAAAAATAAATCGCTTGTTGATCGGATGGATGACGCTGGCTGCGTTTTCAATTTTGTCGTGCTCCGCCCTGAGATAAATGTGACAGTCGACGAATCAATTCATCGGCAAGCTTTGATCAGGCTTCACGAAAAGCTCATGAAAGATTTGTGGGATTGGCATAACGATTTGATAAAAAATCCCGAGTATATAAATCCAGTAGATCCTGCTATCAGTTGGGACCTAGAGAAGGCTGTGGCTACTGTTTTGAGTCGGAAAGAAATACATAATCTCATTTTGGTCGAAGATTATGAGCGAGGACCGTTGGCGTTTTACGGTTCTTTTCGTGAGCCACCTTATAGAACTGAATTCAAAGGAGGAGAACTTGAGGCTCAGGCACTATTCCGTGAGTGGTGTCAGGCTCTAGGCCTCGAAGAGCAAGATGATGTTGTAGTAATAAATTGGGTTAAGGGATTTAAGCGAGAATGGGTCAATAACTCTGATGCAATTCCAGGGCGCGAATCGTGGAGTGATTACTTCAACGAAGGTTTGGAGTGGTGGGGGGTGTGGTGTTTGACGATCTGGAATCCCAAACGTCGAACTCTCAGCGCACTGATTGCCAGCACAACAGACTAATTAAAATCTGTTTAATATTTTCGTGGTGGTAACGAATTTTCCGGGCAAGCTCATCGGAAGTTTCCTTCAAGTTGTGACGGCTTCCATGAACTGGTGGGCTATGGGTTGCAGGGATAGTCTTTGGCTGTCACCGCGCAAGTGGTGGCAGGGTGTAGGAGCCCTCACTCATGATGCAACAGCTCTGTCGTTTGATTGCGGCACTTAACTCGTGTCCATATGATCGTTCGCGGCGGCTGTGCGCGGGACACGCTTCGGCGTGACCGAGGTTCATGAGTGCTCGGTACTCCTACTCCTGCGCATGGCTGCCACCCAAACCTGTAGGAGGGTGCGTTTGGCAGCTCATTTTCATACTCATGGAATTTACAAATGACAACGCTAACGCCAGATCCACCCTACGAAAAACCAATCCCCCACCCCAAAAACCGCTTCATGGCCCTCACCAGCAACTGCACCGACATGCCCACGCTGTTCGTCGATACCCACGCGCCGCTCGATGTTTTATACGAGGCTGCCAACTATCGAATTCGCGCCGTCACGCAGGTGTTGGAGAACATTTCGATGCGCGGTTCGGTTGAGTGTGAGTCGTTCATTCTTAGTGATTTTGCGTTGCTGTGCGCCATTCCGTTGCGGGATGGGTGTGATGTGCTGGATGTGATTGGACGGCGATTGCGGGCGATGCCTTCGCAATAGCGACTGGCTGCTTTTGTGGCGAGGGAGCTTGCTCCCGCTGGGCTGCGTAGCGGCCCCAAAACCTGCAACTCGGTTATGTCAGTTGTTCCGAGGGGTTTGGTTTGGCGACTGCTACGCAGTCGAGCGGGAGCAAGCCCCCTCGCCACAGGGTCTTGTGGGTACTGGGATATTTTGGGGCTGTTGTGCAGCCCGACGGGGCAAGCCCCCTCACCGCAGGTTTGTGGGCCTGCAAGTGCCCGCTCGGCTGCGAGGCCCTGACGTTCGCCTCGGTACAAGGTAAACTTCCCGGCCTTCGCAGGAGCAATCATGAATTATCGTCACGCCTTCCATGCCGGCAATCACGCCGATGTGTTCAAACACCTGACCTTGACCCGCCTCATCGCCCTGATGTCGCGCAAGGAGCAGCCGTTTGCCTATCTCGACACTCACGCCGGCATTGGTCTGTATGACCTGCAGGGTGATCAGGCGAGCCGTACCGGTGAGTACCTGGAAGGTATTGCGCGTCTGTGGGATCAGCCGGACCTGCCGGCGCTGACCGCCGATTACATGAACGTGCTGCACGACATGAACCCGGATGGCCAGTTGCGCTATTACCCGGGGTCGCCGGAGCTGGCGCGGCGTCTGACGCGGCCGCAGGATCGGGTGATGCTCAACGAGAAGCACCCCGAAGACGGTTTGCTGCTCAAGGACAACATGGCCGGTGATCGTCGGGTGAAGGTGCATCTGGGCGAAGGTTGGCATGTGCCGCGCGCGATGTTGCCGGTGCAGGAGAAGCGGGCGGTGATGTTGATTGATCCGCCGTTTGAACAGCTCGATGAGATGCAGCGCTGTGCGGCGTCGCTGAAAGAAGCGGTTGGCCGGATGCGTCAGACCGTGGCGGCGATCTGGTACCCGGTGAAGGACCAGCGCCTGTTGCGTCGTTTCTATCAGGATCTGGCGGGCTCGGGCGCGCCGAAGTTGTTGCGTGTGGAGTTGCTGGTGCATCCGTTGGATACGCCGAACAGTCTGAACGGGTCCGGGTTGGCGATTGCGAATCCGCCGTGGGGGCTGGAAGAGGAATTGCGTGAGTTGCTGCCGTGGCTGTCCAAGAAGTTGGGGCAGACCCAGGGTGGGTGGCAGATGGATTGGTTGATTGCTGAGAGTTGATGGCTGATCAGATGCATTGATGGCGTCTGAGAGGACGCCATCGCGGGCAAGCCCGCTCCCACAGGGATATATGTCGATTACAAAATTGTGGTCGGACACAAAACCCATGTGGGAGCGGCGGTGCGACGATTCGACTTGCCTGCGATGCTTTTGAGGCCCGAAAAATCAGATCGGGCAGGTCACGCCTGTGCCGCCAATCCCGCAATAGCCTTCAGGGTTTTTCGCCAGGTACTGCTGGTGATACGCCTCGGCGAAGTAGACCGTCGGCGCTTCGGCGATTTCGGTAGTGATTTCGCCTTTCCCGGCCTTGGTCAATTCAGCCTGGAACACGTTCCTGCTGTGTTTGGCGGCTGCTAGTTGCTCCGGGTTGGTCGCATAGATCACCGAGCGGTACTGGGTGCCGATGTCGTTGCCCTGACGCATGCCCTGAGTCGGGTTATGCAGTTCCCAGAACATCTTCAGCAGCTCGTCGTAGCTGACTTTTTCCGGCTCGTAGACCACCAGCACCACTTCGCTGTGGCCGGTCAGGCCTGAGCAGACTTCTTCATAGGTCGGGTTCGGCGTGAAGCCGCCGGCGTAACCCACGACTGTGCTGACCACGCCTTCACGCTGCCAGAAACGACGTTCCGCGCCCCAGAAGCAACCCAGGCCGAAGATGGCAAAGTCGACGTTGGTGACGAACGGGCCGAGCAGCGGGGAGTCGTGGACGAAATGTTTTTCCGGCAGGTTCATCGGGGTTTCACGGCCGGGTAGAGCTTGTTCTTTGGTTGGAAGCACGTTTTTGTTCACCAGGATTTCCGAGCGCAAGACCATGATCAGTCCTCTCAGTCAGGTTGGGATGTAGGAATCAGACCGCCAGTGTGCCCAAACCCTTCCCGTTACGCACTACCCCTGTAGGAGTGGGGTCAGACGAGAGGGCCGCGCGGGTAGCGCTTGAGCTTTTCGATCAGCTCGGCGCCGGGGATCGGCCGGTCGAACAAGTAGCCCTGACCGACGTCGCAGCGGTGGCGGCGCAAGAACGCCAGTTGCTCGGCGGTCTCGATGCCTTCCGCCACGACCTTGAGTTTCAGGTTGTGGGCCATGGCGATTACTGCGGAGGTGATTTCCATGTCGTCCTGGTTGTCCGGGATTTCGTGGATGAAGCTGCGATCGATCTTGATGATGTCGATCGGGAATTTTTTCAGGTAGCTGAGCGACGAGTAACCGGTGCCGAAATCGTCCATGGCCAGGGTCAGGCCCAGGCGCTTGAGTTGGTCGAGCTGCAAGTGGGTGTCTTCGGTGGCTTCCAGCAGCAGGCCTTCGGTCAGTTCCAGCTCCAGCAGGTTCGCCGGCAGCGCTTCTTCCTTAAGGATGTTGGCGATGGACGAGACCAGGTCCGGGTCGGAGAACTGCTTGGGCGACAGGTTGATCGCCACTTGAAGATTGCCCAGGCCAGCGGCGCTCAGTTCCTTGCTCATGCGACAGGCCTGGCGCGCGATCCATTTGCCGATCGGGATGATCAGGCCGGTTTCTTCAGCGACGCTGATGAACTGATCCGGGCGGATCATGCCTTTGTCCGGGTGGTTCCAGCGCAGCAGCGCTTCCATGCCCAGCAGGCGGCCGCTGCGCAGGCAGAGCTTGGGCTGGTAGAACACGTCCAGTTCGTTCTGAGTCAGGGCGCGGCGCAGGTTGTTCTCGACGAACAGCTTGTAACTGGCCTCGGCATTCAGTGCTTCAGTGAAAACCTGGACCTGATGCTTGCCGTTGGCCTTGGCCTTGTGCAGCGCCAGGCCGGCGTTGCGCATCAGGGTTTGCGGGTCGCGACCGTGCAGCGGCGCACAGGCCAGGCCCACGGAGCCGGTGACGCTGATCAATTGGTTGTCGACGAACATCGGCTTGTCGAGGGTCATCAACAACTGATGGGCGACCTGTTGGCCGGTGCGCAGGTCGGTGTTGTCCAGCAACACGGCGAATTCGTTACTGGCGAAACGCGCCAGGCTGCCGCTCGGGCTCAGGCTGTTGCGCAGGCGTCGGGCCAGGCTGATCAGCAGTTTGTCGCCAGTCTGGTGACCGAGGCTGTCGTTGATCCGCTTGAAGTTGTCGATGTCCACCAGCAACAGGCTGATCGGTGTGTCGGTGTCGCGGGCGAAGCGTTCATCGAGGTTGCGGATGAATGCCGGGCGGTTGCCGAGGTTGGTCAGATTGTCGGTGTAGGCCAGGCGCTCGATGCGCTGCTGGGCGAGTTTGGTTTGGGTGATGTCTTCGTAAATGCCGATGTAATGCGTCAGCTCGCGGTTGTCGCCATAGACCTTGGAGATCGACAGCTGGCCCCAGTACGGTTCGAGGTTTTTACGTCGGCTCTTGAATTCACCCTGCCAACTGTTGCTCTTGGCCAGCGCCGAGGGCGCGTCGAACAGCAGTTCGCTGAGGTTCTCCAGCGCCGGCAGTTCCGACAGCCGCTGGCCGTGGACTTCTTCGGTGCTGTACTGGGTGATCGCGGTGAAGCTCGGGTTGACGTATTCCACCACGCCGTCGCAATTGACCAGCAAAAAGGCGTTGGCGCTTTGCTCGACCGCACGCTGGAACAGGTGCAGGGCGCTGGTGGCGGTGCGGCGGTTGTGGTTGTTGATGACCTGGGCGAACTGATCGGCCAGCTCGCCGGCGAAAGCGATTTCGTCAGACTGCCAGGCGCGGGTCGCCCCCGTCTGTTCCAGGCACAGCACGCCGACCACCTGGCCGTCGACGCGGATGCTGGCGTCGAGCATCGCGTTCACATCGCGGGGGCGCAGGCTCTCGGCCATGTCCCGGGTGCGCGGATCACGCATGGCGTTGTGGGCATCGATGGCGCGGCTGCTGTGCAAGGCTTCGAGGTAATCGGGGAAGCCGCTGACGTCGATCGGTTCCGGCAGTTGGTATTCACTGCTGGCGCGGTGATAGGCCGATATCGGTACCAACATCGAGCCTTCGAGGTTCCACAGGCTGGCACAGTCGATTTCGTAGATGTCGCAGGCGCTGCGGGTGATCAGTTCGGCGGCTTCTTGCAGGGAATTGTTGGTGCTGTAGCGCTGGCGGGTCAGTAACAGGATCAGGTCCTGCTGGGCGCGCACCCGGTCCAGATGCTGCAATTGTTCCTGCTGGGCGCGCTGGTTGAGCTCCAAGGCAATTTGCAGCCGCGAGTTCTGGGTTTCCAGATCCTGCGCGGGCTGAAGCTGAAAGCCCTCGAACAGGTCATCGACCACCAGCAGATAGCCGCGCAACAGGTGCCGATTGTGCTGTTTATAGGCTTCGCCCAGTTCCAGCAGGTTCAAGGCGCCCGAGGCGGTGTGCAAGGTGTAGCGGATCTGGTAGTTCGGACTGTCGGTGAGTTGCTGCTGGACCGCGTCATGCAGCTGATAGCGCGCTTCGGGCTCCATCAGGCTGGCGTAGGGGGAGTCGACCAGCGCACACAGGTCGACGGCCGGCAGGCCGAAATGGCGTTCGCAATTAGGATCGAGAAACAGCAGCGCCCAGCTAGGCTCATTCAGCCGTTCGAAACGCAGCATGCCGAGCCGCGAGGGCACAGGCAACTGCGTCACTACCTCGGCCACCATACGGCTGGCGGCATCGGGTTGGCTTTTCATTGAGGGAAACTCGCTTCGAATGTGCTGATCGCGCCGGGCTCTCGCCCTCTTAACTGTTGTCTGCGGCAAGGTTGCATCATTGCGGCCCCGACTGACAAGAGACATGAAGGCCAAGTGCTATAAGAATATGTCGGCCGGCGCGAAGTTTTCTTCAGCCCGGGCTCAAAACTAATGCATTTGGCCTTCATGACCTTAGTGCAGCGGGATGTTTACCGTTTGTAATCGTTTGCCGTCCCGGTCGTGGTAATTGACCTGAACCTGCTCGCCATCAACGATCAGATGGGCGAAGTTGTCCTCGCTGACGACTTGGCTGGTCAGTTCATGCCGATAGTCCCCCGCCGCCGTTTGCGCCAGCGGCTGATCCAGAATGAAGGTGGAGGCCTTGGCGTATGGCAGCAGTTTGCTGTTGCACAGCGGCGAAGAGACAACGGTGTGCACCTCGAAGTCCGGGTTTGCGCTGTGGGTCAGGCGACTGGTCAAGGAGCCGTGGACATCGCCCGACACGAAGATGACGTTCTTGATGCGGTGCGTGCGAATCGTCTCCAGCAACCGCAGGCGTTGTTCTGGAAAGGCCTTCCAGGCGTCATCGCCATGGCGTTTGCGGTCGGGGTAGAACATCACGCTAGTGACCACGAATTTGACCCGGGCCGGGCTGTGGATCAGCCATTTGAGCAGTGTTTGTTCCTGTTCTTCATCAAGGATACGGCGATCATCGGCGGACAGGTTGCGGCGAGTACGGCTGTCGGTGACAAACCATTCAATATCACCGTCGGTGAACTGATACCAATAACGTTCTAGTTTTCTGTTTATCTGTCCGTTGGTCAGAAGTTCATGTGCCGGACTGTGGCTGGCTTGATAGAGCTCATAAGCCGCGATGGCGTTTTTATATAAGTAAGCATCGCCCTTGCTTTTGTTGGCAGGCCAGTTGTCTTCTATTTCATGGTCGTCGAGGATCATGTAGGTCGGCAAATTGGACATTAATCTGGATATGTTCGGTTGGGAAAAAGCTGCACGATACTTATTGAGTATTTCCTTGTATTCCCGGTCGGGAGCAACGAGGTTCAGGTCATCGACATAGATTTGGTCGCCGGTCATCAGCATCGCGCTGACAGGCGGGTCAACCTGCTGCGTCAAATCGGCAATCGAGGCAAAAATCCGGTCACCCCGTTTCGGCGCCGACGCAATGCCTGCCGTCATGCGTAGATAGCGGCAAGAGCCGACCACGTAAGCTCGTGGCGTGGTGGTCTTGCTGGAGCGAGTGCGGAACCGGTAAATCTCCCGTGGCCATTGCAGTGGCAGTTCCTGGACCGTTTCCACGGTATGCACCGGGCTCATCGGGCTGAACCAGCCGGCCTGATATTCGTACTCGGTGTCGCTGGCCAGCTCATTGAGCGCAATCACATCGGCCATGTCGCGCAAGCGCGTCAACTTAACAAATTCGCCTCGGGACCAATGGGCTTCGCCTTGGCGCCGATAACGAACCCCTGCAAATGCCAATGCATTATCTTGAAGTTCTCCACGCAGAAAAATGCGCGCGTGATTAGTTGTAGTGTGGCCCATAATCGGGCCGACAGTCGGTTTGAACATGTTCGATTCCATTCGAAGTAATTGCTAGCGAAGCAGGAAGTAGCTGATGTGGTTTTATTAAGTTTCAGTGCAACTAAGACTAGTTGCTGCTTCGAAGAAAATATCGGGAGGAAGTGGACTTGAGTTGTGGGCAATGTAAGCCGCTGCTGTAGGAAGAAGCTTTATTCAGGGCAAAAAAAGCCCCGCCAAATTGGCGGGGTTGAGGTACGAGCGTGGCGCTCGGAAAACGTGGAACGCGAGCGGCCCTCCGGTGAAGGAGGGCCGCTCGGTGTTACAGCAGGATGGTGCGGATGTCCGCCAGCAGGCTGCTCAGACGCTGGGTGAAGCGTGCAGCAGCGGCGCCGTTGATCACGCGGTGATCGTAGGACAGCGACAGTGGCAGCATCAGTTTCGGCTGGAAGGCTTTGCCGTCCCAAACTGGCTGGATGGTTGCCTTGGAAACACCGAGGATCGCCACTTCCGGCGCGTTGACGATCGGCGTGAAGCCGGTGCCGCCAATGTGGCCGAGGCTGGAAATGGTGAAGCAGGCGCCTTGCATGTCGTCAGCGGTGAGCTTTTTGTCGCGGGCTTTGGCGGCCAGCGCAGCGGCTTCGGCTGCCAGTTGCAACAGGCTCTTCTGGTCGACGTTCTTGATGACCGGTACCAGCAGGCCTTCAGGGGTGTCGACGGCGAAGCCGATGTTCACGTACTTCTTGCGGATGATCGCTTTGCCGCTGGGTGCCAGCGAACTGTTGAAGTCCGGCAGTTCCTTGAGCAAATGCGCGCAGGACTTGAGCAGCAGCGGCAGGATGGTCAGCTTGACACCGGCCTTCTCTGCAACGGCTTTCTGAGCGATACGGAACGCTTCCAGTTCGGTGATATCAGCCGAATCGAACTGAGTCACGTGCGGAATGTTCAGCCAGCTGCGATGCAGGCTCGACGCGCCGATTTGCATCAGGCGAGTCATCGGCACTTCTTCGGTTTCACCGAAGCGGCTGAAGTCCACGACCGGAATTGGCGGGATGCCCGCGCCGCCGGTTGCGCCGGCAGCAGCGGCCGGTGCTTCCTTGGCCTTCTGCATCATCGCTTTGACGTAAACCTGCACGTCTTCTTTGAGGATGCGACCGTGCGGGCCACTGGCGCCGACGGCGTTCAGCTCGACGCCGAACTCGCGAGCCAGTTGACGCACGGCCGGGCCGGCGTGAACTTTGGCGCCAGGCTTGGCTGGAGCAGCAACCGGGGCGGCAGCCGGTGCGGCGGCAGCCGGTGCGGCGGCGGCAGGTGCAGCAGCGGCTGGCGCCGGAGCACTCGGTGCAGCAGCGGCGGCCGGAGCCGGGGCAGCAGCAGGCGCAGCGCCTTTGACTTTCAGCTTGAGGATCAGGTCGCCGGTACCGACTTCGTCATCCAGCTTGATGGAAACGCTTTCCACCACGCCAGCGGCAGGCGATGGGATTTCCATGCTCGCCTTGTCGGATTCCAGGGTGATCAGCGACTGGTCGGCTTCAACGGTGTCGCCGGCCTTGACCAGGACTTCGATGATCTTGGCCTTGCCCGCCGAACCGATGTCCGGAACGTGGATGTCCTGAACGCTGTCGGCCACTGGAGCAGCCGGAGCTGCAGCGGCTGGCGCTGGAGCCGCGGCGGCAGGTGCAGCAGCCTGAGCTGGAGCAGCAGCAGGGGCCGCAGCACCCGCCACTTCCAGGTCCAGAATCAGGTCGCCGGTGCCGACTTCGTCGTTGAGCTTGACGCTGATGGCCTTGATCACGCCAGCGGCGGGCGATGGGATTTCCATGCTCGCCTTGTCGGATTCCAGGGTGATCAAGGATTGATCAGCCTCGACGGTGTCGCCGACCTTGACCTGGATCTCGATGATCTGGGCCTTGCCCGCCGAACCGATGTCCGGCACGTGCACTTTCTGAATCGAAGCGGCAGCCGGCGCAGCAGCTGGCGCGGCGGCGGCAGCAGGAGCCGCAGCCGGTTTCGCTTCAGCTTTTGCAGCCGGCGCAGCGGCAGCCGCAGGGGCCGCAGCAGCGGCACCTTCGACTTCCAGCTCGAGCAGTTCGTCGCCTTCTTTCAGGCGATCGCCCAGCTTCACTTTAATGCTTTTGACGATGCCGGCTTTAGGCGCAGGAATTTCCATGCTCGCCTTGTCCGATTCCAGCGTCAGGATGCTCTGGTCGGCTTCGACACGGTCGCCGACCTTCACAAACAGTTCAATTACTTCACCTTCACCGCTGCCGATGTCAGGTACGCGAATGAGTTCGCTCACAGAATCTCTCCTCAGCAGTCCAGTGGGTTGAGTTTTTCCGGGTTGATACCGAACTTGGTGATGGCTTCAGCCACAACCTTAGGTTCGATGTCACCACGGTCAGCCAATGCTTCCAGGGCTGCCAACACCACGAAATGACGGTCGACTTCGAAGAAATGACGCAGTTTCTTGCGGCTGTCGCTGCGGCCGAAACCGTCGGTGCCCAGGACTTTGAATTCCTTGGACGGGACCCACTGACGAATTTGCTCAGCGAACAACTTCATGTAGTCGGTAGAGGCGATGACCGGACCTTTACGGCCGTTCAGGCACTCTTCGACGTAGCTCAGCTTAGGCTTCTGGCCCGGGTGCAGGCGGTTGCTGCGCTCGACGGCCAGGCCATCGCGACGCAGTTCGTTGAAGCTGGTAACGCTCCATACGTCAGCGCCGACGTTGAACTCTTCACGCAGAATCTTCGCCGCTTCACGGACTTCACGCAGGATGGTGCCGGAGCCCATCAGCTGAACGTGGTGTGCCGCTTCGCGGGTGTCTTCTTCGAGCAGGTACATGCCCTTGATGATGCCTTCCTCGACACCGGCCGGCATGGCTGGCTGCTGGTAGGACTCGTTCATCACGGTGATGTAGTAGAAAACGTCCTGCTGCTCTTCGGTCATCTTCTTCATGCCGTCCTGGATGATCACCGCCAGCTCATAGCCGTAGGTTGGATCAAAGGTGCGGCAGTTCGGGATGGTGCCGGCCAGGATGTGGCTGTGACCATCTTCGTGTTGCAGGCCTTCGCCGTTCAGTGTGGTCCGGCCGGCGGTGCCGCCGATCAGGAAGCCACGGGTACGGCTGTCGCCAGCGGCCCAGGCGAGGTCGCCGATACGCTGGAAGCCGAACATCGAGTAGAAGATGTAGAACGGCAGCATTGGCTGGTTGTGGCTGGAGTACGAAGTACCGGCAGCGATGAAGGAGCTCATGGCGCCTGCTTCGTTGATGCCTTCTTCGAGGATCTGGCCCTTCTTGTCTTCCTTGTAGAACATCACCTGGTCTTTATCGACTGGCTCGTAGAGCTGGCCGACGGAGGAGTAGATGCCCAACTGACGGAACATGCCTTCCATACCGAAGGTACGGGCTTCGTCCGGGATGATCGGAACGATGCGCGAGCCGATTTCCTTGTCCTTGACCAGTTGCGCGAGGATCCGCACGAACGCCATGGTGGTGGAAATCTCACGGTCGCCCGAGCCATCAAGGATTGCCTTGAGGGTATCGAGTGGCGGCGTTGGCACGCTGAAGCTCTGCGCGCGGCGCTGTGGTACGAAACCGCCCAGTGCAGTGCGGCGCTCGCTCAGGTAGCGGGCTTCGGCGCTGTTTGGCTCTGGCTTGAAGAACGGCAGGTTTTCCAGCTCTTCGTCCTTGACCGGGATGTCGAAACGATCGCGGAACAGCTTCAGGCTTTCAACATCAACCTTCTTGGTGTTGTGCGCGGTGTTCTTCGCTTCGCCGGCACCGGTGCCATAACCCTTGATGGTCTTGGCCAGGATGACAGTCGGTTGTTCTTTGTGGTTGACCGCTTCGTGGTACGCCGCATAGACCTTGTACGGGTCGTGGCCGCCACGGTTGAGTTTCCAGATCTCGTCGTCGGACAGATCAGCAACCATCGCCTTGAGTTCTGGCGAGTTGAAGAAGTGTTCACGCACGAACGCGCCGTCTTTGGCTTTGTAGTTCTGGTACTCGCCGTCGATGACTTCGTCCATGCGACGTTGCAGGATACCGTCGACGTCCTTGGCCAGCAGTGGGTCCCAGAAACGGCCCCAGATGACTTTGGTCACGTTCCACTGAGCACCGCGGAAAACGCCTTCGAGTTCCTGGATGATCTTGCCGTTGCCGCGAACCGGGCCGTCGAGGCGCTGCAGGTTGCAGTTAATGACGAAGATCAGGTTGTCGAGCTTCTCGCGGCCAGCCAGCGAGATCGCGCCCAGGGATTCCGGCTCGTCACACTCGCCGTCGCCCAGGAAGCACCAGACCTTCTGCTTGCCTTCCGGGATGAAGCCACGGGCTTCCAGGTACTTCATGAAACGTGCCTGGTAGATCGCCTGGATCGGGCCCAGACCCATGGATACGGTCGGGAACTGCCAGAAGTCAGGCATCAGCCAAGGGTGCGGGTAGGACGACAAACCGTGACCGTCGACTTCCTGGCGGAAGTTGTTCATCTGGTCTTCGGTGATGCGGCCTTCCATGAATGCACGGGCGTAAACGCCTGGCGAGGTGTGGCCCTGGAAGTAGATCAGGTCGCCGCCGTGTTCGTCGGTCGGGGCCTGGAAGAAATAGTTGAAGCCGATGTCATACAGGGTGGCGCTGGAGGCGAAGCTGGAGATGTGACCGCCCAGGTCAGAATCTTTCAGGTTCGTACGCATCACCATGGCCATCGCGTTCCAGCGTACCAACGAGCGAATGCGGCGTTCCATGAACAGGTCGCCAGGCATGCGTGCTTCGTGGGTAACGGGAATGGTGTTGCGGTATGGCGTGGTGATGGCGTAAGGCAGTTGCGAACCGCTGCGGGTCGCCAATTCGCCCATACGGGTCATCAGATAGTGAGCGCGGTCTTCGCCTTCTTTGTCGAGAACCGATTCCAGGGCGTCCAGCCATTCCTGGGTTTCGACGGGATCGAGGTCTTGCATGGCTTGCTCCAGGGCGGAAAGGCTTCCAGAATCGGTTGCCTGAGTTTGCGACTGGCCTTGTGGGCAGACGATATAAATTCTTGGATTGCCGAGAGGTTGTTCCGGCGGCGTGTAGTTTTACTACAAATCTTCGGGCATTTCAGCCTTTCGAATGTATATACGAGTAGTAAAACTACAGATGAATGGCTTGTGGCCTCCGGCTGCGTTGTGAGAATAATCGTTAAGGTTGGTCTTTTACCAACCACAAAAGGTGAAAGCTTGATGTTCACTGCCAAAAATAAAGAATTTTCAGCTATTTCTAACTTTTGTTCGACAGTCCTCCACGTAGTGCAATATGAAAATTCACTACATGCAACCCGTTCTACGCCGATCAAGGATAGACCATGAGCCTTCCCGCGCTTGCCGAACTGCCCGCCATTCTCCAGCCGTTTGTCACCCGTGCCGAGCAGTCGTTCCGTGCCGCCGTTGCGGCACTTGAAGATGACCATGGCCTGTCGACCTGGACGCCGGAACGCTGGGCGCAATTCGCCCGTGTCGCGGCGGCCAGCGACTTTGTGATTGAACAGAGTGTGCGTGACCCTTTGATGTTGCTGGCCCTGGTGCAGTCCGGCGAACTGGACCGCAGCTTCGCGCCCGGCGAGCTGTGCGCGCAGATTGCGGCGGCGGTGAATGCAGCGCAAACCGAAGACGAGCTCGGCCGCGTCCTGCGTCGCCAGCGCACCCGTCATCAAGTGCGAATCATCTGGCGCGACCTGACCCGTCAGGCCGATCTGGTCCAGACCTGCCGCGACCTCTCGGACATGGCCGATGCGAGCATCGATCAAGCCTATCAGTGGTTATATTCGCGTCATTGCCAGCAATTCGGCGTGCCGACTGGCCGCCGCAGTGGCGAGCCGCAGCAGATGGTCATCCTCGGCATGGGCAAGCTCGGCGCCGTGGAGCTCAATCTGTCGTCGGACATCGACCTGATCTTCGCCTACCCCGAGGGCGGCGAAACCGTCGGGGTGAAACGCTCGCTGGATAACCAGGAATTCTTCATCCGTCTCGGCCAACGCCTGATCAAGGCGCTGGACCCGATGACCGTCGACGGCTTCGTGTTCCGCGTCGACATGCGCTTGCGGCCATACGGTTCGGCCGGTGCATTGGTCTTGAGCTTCAATGCGCTGGAGCAGTATTACCAGGATCAGGGCCGCGACTGGGAACGCTACGCGATGATCAAATCGCGGGTGGTGGCCGGCGATCAAGTGGCCGGCGCGCAATTGCAGGAGATGCTGCGCCCGTTCGTTTACCGGCGTTACCTGGATTTCTCGGCCATCGAAGCGCTGCGCACCATGAAGCAGCTGATCCAGCAGGAAGTGCGGCGCAAGGGCATGGCCGACAACATCAAGCTCGGTTCCGGCGGCATCCGTGAAGTCGAATTTATTGCCCAGGCGTTTCAGCTGATCCACGGCGGCCGCGACCTGAGCCTGCAACAACGCCCTCTATTAAAAGTACTGAGCACGCTGGAAGGTCAGGGTTATCTGCCACCGGCGGTGATCAGCGAGTTGCGCGAAGGCTACGAATTCCTGCGTTACACCGAGCACGCGATCCAGGCGATTGCCGACCGCCAGACCCAGATGCTGCCTGACGGCGCGCAGGATCAGGCGCGTATTGCCTTTATGTTGGGCTTCGCCGACTGGGACGCTTTCCACGAGCAACTGATGTATTGGCGTGGTCGTGTGGCCTGGCACTTCGCTCAGGTGATTGCCGATCCCGATGAAGAGGAGGGCACTGAAAGCGAAGTGGTGGTCGGCGGCGAATGGCTGCCGCTGTGGGAAGAGGCTCAGGACGAAGAGGCGGCCTGCCGTCAGTTGGAGGAGGGCGGCTTCAAGGACGCCACCAAAGCCCTGAAAGCCTTGGCCGGTTTGCGCAGCAGCCCGCAATTGCGAGCGATGCAGCGCTTGGGCCGAGAACGCCTTGATGCCTTTATTCCCCGTTTGCTGGCTCAGGCCGTTGAACATGCCAATCCGGATCTGGTGCTGGAGCGCGTGCTGCCGCTGGTGGAAGCCGTGGCTCGTCGCTCCGCGTATCTGGTGTTGCTGACCGAAAACCCCGGTGCGCTGCGCCGCTTGCTGACCTTGTGCGCTGCGAGCCCGTGGATCGCTGAACAGATCACCCGTTTCCCGCTGCTGCTCGACGAATTGCTCAACGAGGGCCGGCTATTCAAGCCGCCGCTGGCGCCGGAACTGGCCGCCGAGTTGCGCGAGCGCCTGACGCGGATTCCCGAGGACGACCTCGAACAGCAAATGGAAGCCCTGCGCCATTTCAAACTGGCGCATCGCTTGCGCGTCGCCGCCTCGGAAATTGCCGGCAGCCTGCCGTTGATGAAAGTCAGCGATTACCTGACCTGGCTCGCTGAAGCGATCCTGGAACAAGTGCTGGCCCTGGCCTGGCGCCAGACTGTGGCCAAGTACGGCACGCCGCTGCGCACCGACGGCACGTTGTGCGATCCCGGCTTCATCATTGTCGGTTATGGGAAAGTCGGCGGACTGGAATTGGGGCATGGTTCGGACCTTGACCTGGTGTTTATCCACGACGGCGATCCGCAAGCAGAAACCGACGGGCCTAAACCGATTGATGGCGCGCAATTTTTTACTCGGTTGGGGCAGCGGATCATTCACTTGCTGACGGCGCAGACCAACTCCGGCCAGCTGTATGAAGTGGACATGCGCCTGCGACCGTCCGGTGCATCGGGGTTGTTGGTCAGTTCGCTGGGGGCGTTTGCCCGCTATCAGGAAAATGAAGCCTGGACCTGGGAGCATCAGGCGTTGGTGCGAGCGCGGGTACTAGTGGGCAGTCAGGATGTCGGCCAGGCGTTCGAGAAAGTGCGCGCGGCGATATTGGGCAAGGCGCGGGACCTGTCGACCTTGCGTCAGGAGGTCAGCGAGATGCGCGCCAAGATGCGCGACAACCTTGGCAGCAAGAGCACCGCGGCCGGCACCGGGGCAAATGCCTTCGAGGCCACGGCGCCGTTCGATCTCAAGCAGGACGCCGGAGGTATCGTCGATATTGAATTTATGGTGCAATACGCGGCCCTGGCGTGGTCCGAAACACACCCGCCATTGCTGCGCTGGACCGACAACATCCGCATTCTGGAAGAGCTGGAGCACGAAGGGCTGATGCCCGTCGAAGACGCCAACTTGTTGCGCGAGGCCTATAAAGCCTACCGCTCCGCCGCTCACCGGCAGGCCTTGCAGAAGGACGCCGGGGTGATACCAGGCGATCAGTTTGTCGATGAACGCCGGCAGGTAGTGCGGATCTGGCGCGAGCTGGGGTTAAGCTGAAACAGGATAGTTGTAACGCTGGATACCCCATGTGGGAGCGGGCTTGCTCGCGAGAGGGCCGTCACATACAACATTTATGCTGACTGTCACTGCGCAATCGCGGGCAAGCCCGTCCCACAGTGATCTGCGGTGAATTGCAGAAGCAGGACAGAGCGCAAAACCCTGTGGGAGTGGGCTTGCCCGCGATTGCGGAGTCTCAGGCGACGTTGATGTTGGATGTAACGCCCCTCTCGTGTGCAGGCTTGCTCCCACAGTAGATCTGCAGTGTTTTGTAGAATTCTCGAGGCGGGGAGGCGTAGGCCTCCCCGGTTCGTTTTTGGAAGCCACATGAAAATTCTGATCGTTGGGCCCAGTTGGGTCGGTGACATGGTGATGGCGCAGACACTGTTTCAGTGCCTCAAGCAACGCCACCCGCAATGCGAAATCGACGTCCTGGCCCCCGAGTGGAGCCGGCCGATCCTGGAGCGCATGCCCGAAGTCCGGCAGGCCTTGAGCTTTCCGCTCGGCCACGGTGCCTTGGAGCTGGCGACCCGTCGGCGCATCGGCAAATCCCTGGCCGGCCAGTACGACCAGGCGATTTTGCTGCCCAATTCGCTGAAGTCGGCGCTGGTGCCGTTCTTCGCCGGCATCCCCAAACGCACTGGCTGGCGTGGCGAGTTCCGCTACGGCCTGCTCAATGACGTGCGCACGCTGGATAAAGAACGTTATCCGTTGATGATCGAGCGCTTCATGGCCCTGGCGTTTGAGCCCGGCGCCGAACTGCCGACCCCTTATCCTCGCCCGAGCTTGCAGATCGACCCGGTCACCCGCGATACGACGCTGACCAAATTCGACCTGACCCTCGACCGTCCGGTGCTGGTCCTGTGCCCCGGCGCCGAGTTCGGCGAGGCCAAGCGCTGGCCATCCGAGCATTACGCCAAGGTCGCCGAAGCGAAGATTCGCGAAGGCTGGCAAGTCTGGCTGTTCGGTTCGAAAAACGATCACGCGGTGGGCGAAGACATCCGTGCGCGGCTGATTCCCGGCCTGCGTGAAGAGTCGGTCAACCTCAGCGGTGGCACCTCGCTGGCGGAAGCCATCGACCTGATGTCCTGCGCTGACGCGGTGGTGTCCAACGACTCCGGCCTGATGCACGTCGCCGCCGCGTTGAACCGCCCGCTGGTGGCCGTCTATGGCTCGACATCGCCGGGCTTTACCCCGCCGCTGGCCGAGCATGTCGAAGTGGTACGCCTGGGCATCGAATGCAGTCCGTGCTTCGATCGCACGTGCCGTTTCGGTCATTACAACTGCTTGCGCCAGCTGATGCCGCAAGCCGTGAACGAAGCCTTGCAGCGGTTGCAGGGCACTGTGGTCGAGGTCAAATAGTTTGCGGGTTCTGCTGATCAAGACTTCTTCGCTGGGCGACGTGATTCACGCGTTGCCGGCGCTGACCGATGCGGCGCGGGCGATCCCCGGCATCACGTTCGACTGGGTGGTGGAAGAAGGCTTCGCCGAGATTCCGACCTGGCACCCGGCCGTGGGCAAGGTGATCCCGGTGGCGATCCGTCGCTGGCGCAAGAACCTCTGGCAAACCATCAAGAGTGGCGAGTGGAAGCGCTTCAAACAAAGCATTCGTGCCGAAAAATATGATCTGGTGATCGACGCCCAAGGCCTGCTGAAGAGCGCCTGGCTGACACGCTACGTCAAGGCGCCGGTCGCCGGGCTGGACAAGGATTCGGCGCGCGAGCCGGTGGCTGCACGCTTCTACTCCCGCCGCCTGGCGGTGGGCCGTGGACAGCACGCGGTGGAGCGGGTGCGTCAATTGTTCGCCCTGGCGTTGGGCTACGACTTGCCCAAAGGCCTGGGCGATTACGGCCTGAACGTCGAACGCCTGGTCGAACTGCCACGCAAGAATCCGTATGTGCTGTTCCTGCATGGCACCACGTGGGACACCAAACACTGGCCGGAAGCCTACTGGCGTGAGCTGGCCGAACGCGTTGGTTATCTGGGCGTCGGCGTGAAACTGCCGTGGGGCAACCCGATCGAGAAAGCCCGGGCCGAGCGCATCGCCGCCGGGTTCCGCCATGTCGAAGTGCTGCCCAAACTGAACCTGGCCGGTGTCGGCAAAGTGCTGGCCAGCGCGCAGGCCTGTGTTGCCGTGGACACCGGCCTTGGTCATCTGGCCGCCGCGCTCGACGTCCCGACCCTGTCGCTGTTCGGCCCGACCAACCCGGGCCTGACCGGCGCCTACGGTAAAGCGCAGATTCACATCGCCAGCGACTTCCCCTGCGCACCGTGCCTGCAAAAGAAATGCACGTATCAACCGACGGAACAGGATGCCCGTCAGTTCAACCTGAAACGCGAGTGGCCGCTGTGCTTCACGCGTCTGAATCCCGAGCGTGTCGCGACCCGACTGAGCACGTTGTTACTGGCTGAGGAGCTGCGCTGATGCAATTGGCATTCGTCTTGTACAAGTATTTTCCGTTCGGAGGGCTGCAGCGTGACTTCATGCGCATCGCCCTTGAATGTCAGCAGCGTGGCCATCAGATCCGTGTCTACACGCTGATCTGGGAGGGCGACGTTCCGCCGGGTTTCGAAGTGCTGGTGGCACCGGTCAAGGCGCTGTTCAATCATCGCCGTAACGAAAAACTCAGTGAGTGGATGGAAGCGGACCTGGCCAAACGCCCCGTGGACCGCTTGATCGGTTTCAACAAGATGCCGGGCCTGGACGTTTACTACGCCGCCGACGGCTGCTTCGAAGACAAGGCGCAGAACCTGCGGCACTCGTTGTACCGGCGTTGGGGCCGTTACCGACACTTTGCCGAGTATGAGCGCGCGGTGTTCGCCAGGGACGCCAAGACCGAAGTGCTGATGATTTCCGAAGTGCAGCAGCCGCTGTTCATCAAGCATTACGACACGCCGCTGGAGCGTTTTCACCTGCTGCCACCGGGAATTTCCCAGGACCGTCGCGCGCCGCCCAATGCGGCCGAAATTCGTGCCGGTTTCCGTGCCGAGTTCAACCTGAAAGACGATGAACTGCTGCTGGTGCAAATCGGCTCGGGGTTCAAGACCAAGGGCGTGGATCGTAGCCTCAAGGCGCTGGCCGCATTGCCCGCCGATCTGAAGAAGCGCACCCGGCTGTTTGTAATTGGCCAAGATGACCCCAAATTATT
The DNA here is from genome assembly GCF_000514395.1 of Pseudomonas sp. URMO17WK12:I12. Taxonomy (NCBI): domain Bacteria; kingdom Pseudomonadati; phylum Pseudomonadota; class Gammaproteobacteria; order Pseudomonadales; family Pseudomonadaceae; genus Pseudomonas; species Pseudomonas sp. URMO17WK12:I12. The sequence continues at coordinate 257,927 of NZ_AZVV01000004.1, read as the reverse complement.
CCAGATGCAGAGCGCTGCTTTGGGGCTGGGCGACAACGTGACGTTCCTCAAGGGGCGCAGCGATATCCCGCGTTTCCTGCTCGGTGCCGACCTGTTGATCCACCCGGCGTACAACGAAAACACCGGGACCGTGTTGCTCGAAGCCCTGGTGGCCGGGTTGCCGGTATTGGTGAGCGCAGTGTGTGGTTACGCCCATTACATCGCCGAGGCCGACGCCGGGCTGGTGCTGGACGAACCCTTCGAGCAGGCCCAACTGACGCAGTACCTGAGGGGCATGTTGAACGACGCTCAAGCACGGGCGGCCTGGAGCCGCAACGGTCTGGCCTTTGCCGAGACGGCCGACCTCTACAGCATGCCGCAACACGCGGCCGATGTGATTCTGGCGGAGCACGCTTAATGAAGTTGATGCTGGCTGAACCGTTCAAGAGCCTTTGGGCCGGACGCGATGCGTTCACCGAAGTCGAAGGCCTCGAGGGCGAGGTTTACCGTGAGCTGGAAGCGCGCCGGACGTTGCGCACTGAAGTGAACGGCAACGGTTTTTTCGTGAAGATCCACCGTGGTATTGGCTGGGGCGAGATCTTCAAGAACCTGCTGACGGCCAAGCTGCCGGTCCTCGGCGCGGGTCAGGAATGGAAAGCCATTCAGCGCCTGCAAGAAGTCGGCGTGCCGACCATGACCGCCGTGGCTTACGGCGAGAAGGGCAGCAACCCGGCAGATCAACACTCGTTCATCGTTACCGAAGAACTGGCGCCGACCGTCAGCCTCGAAGACTTCAGCATCGACTGGATCAAGCATCCGCCTGCGCCTGCGCTCAAGCGTGCGCTGATCGCCGAAGTCGCGCGCATGACCGGCATGATGCACCGCGCCGGGGTCAACCATCGCGACTGCTACATCTGCCACTTCCTGCTGCACACCGATAAACCGGTGACGGCTGACGATTTCAAACTCTCGGTGATCGACCTGCACCGTGCCCAGACCCGCCCGGCGATCACCCAGCGCTGGCGCAACAAGGATCTGGCGGCACTGTACTTTTCGGCCCTGGACATTGGCCTGACCCGGCGTGACAAATTGCGTTTCCTCAAGGGCTACTTCCAACAGCCGCTGCGCCAGATTCTGGCCGAGGAAGCGTCATTGCTCGCCTGGCTTGAGGGCAAGGCCAATAAACTCTATGACCGTAAACAGCGATATGGGGATGCGCTCTGATGGCGGGTTGGAAACTGGAGCCCGCTTACAGCGATCTGGCAGAAGATTTTGGCAGCCTTGAAGCGGTGTTCGCGCTGCAAGGTGAGCGGCTGACTCGCGACCTGTTGTCCGAGGTCATTCGCGTCAATCGCAACGGTATTAATTACTACGTCAAACGCTACGTCGGCGCCGGCAAAGGCCTGCGCCGTTACCTGGGCAAACCCCGGGTGAAAGCCGAATGGCAGAACCTCAAGCGCTTCGCCAAGTGGGGCATTCCTACCGCCGAAGTGGTGGCCTGGGGCCTGGAGCGACGCGGCGCGGCATACGACCGCGGGGCGATGATCACCCGCGAGTTGCCCAACACCGAAGACTTGTCGGCCCTCGCTGATCGGCGTGATCCCAAGTTGGCGGACCGCGCCTGGGTCGATGCGATCAGTCGGCAGCTGGCCGGTTACACCCGGACCATGCACGACAATCGCTTTACCCATAACGATTTGAAGTGGCGCAACCTGCTGGTCGATGATCAAGCCCGCCTGTTCCTGATCGATTGCCCCAATGGCGATTTCTGGCACGGCTTCTGGCTTAAGTACCGCATCACCAAAGACCTGGCCTGCCTCGACAAGGTGGCCAAATACCACCTGTCGGCGACCCAGCGCCTGCGCTTTTATCTGCAATACCGCCAGCGTGACCGGCTGAATGCCGCCGACAAGAAACGCATCCGGCACGTGGTGAGATTTTTCGAGGGACGCGAATGACTGATTTCCTGGCCGCTGAAGACCGTGCGCTGCTTGAGCGCCATGGCCTCGGCACGTTCGATGCGCTTTGGGCCAAACAGCTCGAGGCCGTGGACGAGCCCAATACCGCGGGTGGTGGCTGGAGCAGTGTGTTTCGGCTGGATCTGGAGGGGCGTGGTTTTTACCTCAAGCGCCAGAGCAACTACCTGACGCGTACCTTCCACGCGCCTTTCGGCGAGCCGAGCTTCGCCCGCGAATTTCGCAACATCAGCCGCTATGAAAAACTCGGTATTCCGGCGCTGAAGGCGGTGTTTTTTGGTGAGCGTAAAATCAACGGTGAAGTCCGCGCGGTGCTGCTGACTCGCGCGCTGGACGGCTGGGATGACCTGGATTCGCTGTTGCAGCGTTGGTCGGACCTGAGCGAGGCGCAACATTCGGCCATCCTCAAAGCCTGTGGCGAACTGGCGCGGCGCCTGCACGGCGTGCGTCAGGTTCATGGTTGTTTCTACCCCAAACATATTTTTCTTCAGGCGAGCGGCGACGGCTATCTGGCTCAGTTGATCGACCTGGAAAAGACCCGGCCGCTGTTGTTCGGTCAACGTGACCGGGTCAAGGATCTGGAACCGTTGCTGCGTCGCGCGCCGGAGTGGACCGACGCGCAGTTGCGCGAATTGCTGGCGGTCTATGTCGATCAGCCTCGGGACAGTGCGTTGGTGGACAGTTGGGTGTCACGTCTGACTGCGCGGCGCAGTCGTAAGGAGACCCGCTGATGCGCTTGTCCGAACTGAAGAACGCCGGCCGCACCCCGAGCCTGCCCATGAGCATTCCTCTGGCCGACGCCGCAGGCCCCGCCGATTTGCAATTGTTGAGCTTGCTGCGGGTCTTGCCGGGGCAGCGTTATGTGGGTGCCGGTGTCTGGCGTGGCCGTCCGGTGCTGGCCAAATTATTGGTCGGCAGCAAAGCGGCGCGGCATTTTCAGCGTGAACTGGCCGGCGTGCGTTTGCTGGCCGATCAAGGCCTGACCACACCGCAACTGCTGGCGGATGGGCTAAAGGAAGGCGAGGGTGGCTGGCTGCTGTTCGATTTCCTCGAAGGCGCCGAGAGCCTGGGGGAGACCTGGAAAAAAGTCGAACACTTGCCCGTGTTGGCGGACATGCAAGGGGCCGTGATTGCCGAGGCATTGGGCGCAATCGGCCAAATGCATCGCAAGGGACTCTGGCAAGAAGACCTGCACTTGGACAACCTGCTGCGTCAGCGCGGCCGCTTGTATTTGATCGATGGCGGCGGTGTCTGTGCTGAAACGCCGGGCCAACCGCTGTCGCGCAACAAAGTCCTGGAAAACCTCGGCGTATTTTTTGCGCAGTTGCCCAAGACGCTGGAGCCGTTCATCGAAGAACTGCTGGTGTATTACCTGTTGAGCAACGGCGAGCACGCCTTGCCGATGGAAGCCTTGCAGAAGCAGATCGATAAGGTTCGCGCCTGGCGTTTGAAAGACTTTCTGATCAAGGTCGGCCGCGATTGCACGCTGTTCAGCGTCCAGCGCGGGGCGTTCGGGCTGCGGGCGATTCGTCGCGAGGAAGAGGCCGCGATGCTGCCGGTGCTGGGGCAGGCCGATGCCCTGCTCGATCAAGGCCATTTGTACAAGACCGGCGGCGCGGCGAGTGTAGGAAAAGTCGATATTGATGGTCGGACGCTGGTGATCAAGCGCTACAACATCAAAGGCTTTGCCCATTGGCTCAAACGCTTCTGGCGTCCGAGCCGTGCGTGGCATTCGTGGCGTGAAGGCAATCGCCTGGCATTCCTCGGCATTGCCACGCCCAAGCCGTTGGCGCTGCTGGAGACGCGGTTTCTCTGGTTGCGCAGTCGGGCCTATCTGGTGACTGAGTATTTGCCGGGTCCGGACATCATCGAGCGTTTTGCGCCCTACGTTGAAAACGGCCATGCGCCGGAGGCGGAGTTGCTGGCGCTGGATCATTTGTTCGCCGAACTGATCGGCGCGCGCATCAGCCATGGTGACTTCAAGGGCCACAACCTGTTCTGGCAGGAAGATCGCTGGGCGCTGATTGACCTGGATTCGATGTGTCAGCATGGCTCGGTGGGCAGCTTTGCCCCGGCCTATGCGCGGGATCGGGCACGGTTCATGCGCAATTGGCCTGAGAGCAGCGCGCTGTATCAGGTCATTGATCAGCGTCTTCCCAAGGATATCTCCGGCGCCGCCTGAATCGGACCTTCGGTCCTATCGGGAGCAGGCTCGCTCCCACAGTGGTTTTGTGCACGACGCAGATCCAGTGTAGGAGTGAGCCTGCTCCGGGCGGCGTTCCGACGACGGCCAGACCCGCCGCCTGAGATCTAGAGGACGAGTTCTGATGAATTGTCCTACGTGATCTACAGACCCCATGAACTGTGCCCTGAATAGCCGCGATGCTAATTTGCCTGACGTTCACGGAGGGCAAATCTTGACCATAAAAATGGCTGTTATGTTGGCTGCTTTCTCGCTCGCACTGACCGGCTGCGGGACCACGATGACGGTGTTGCAAGCTGATGAGGACGCAGCCCGCAGTCTCAGGAAACAAAAAACCTACTGTCAATCCATTCCCCGCATTTATAGCGGCCTGGCCTATGACTTTTGTGTGTTGAATGCCCCGCCGGATCCCACCGGCTTCCTCGTGCCGTTCGTGCTGCTGGACCTGGGCCTGTCGGGTGTCTTCGATACCGTGTCCTTGCCGTATACGATCTACCGCCAGGCTACAGATGGCAATCTCAGCATTTACTGGCGCCCGGGCCGAGGATAAGCGGGGCGTCATGCTTTCCTCCCTTGTAGGACAATAAGCGCTGGGTCATTCCCGCCATGTTTACGCTATAATCCCGCCCTTTAGCTGTCTCTCGCCGCTTGCGAGGGCACATTAATTTTTGAGGCGCTTGTCGCCTGCATGCAGACTAAAGAGGCTAGACCCCTGTGGCATTGACGATTCTTGGCCTGTCCGGCGCCCTTAGCCATGATCCTTCCGCAGCCTTGTACATCGACGGCAAGCTGGTCGCGGCGGCTGAAGAAGAGCGCTTTGTGCGCGATAAACATGCAAAGAACCGCATGCCCTACGAGTCGGCGAAGTTCTGCCTGGAACAGGCGGGCATCAAGCCATCCGACGTTGATGTGGTGGCGATTCCATTCGCACCGATCAGTATTTTCGGCAAGGCTCGCTGGCAGTACGCCAAGCGTTACTGGTACGCCCCGGACCGCGCGCTTGACGCGATCCTGATGGGCAACCGTCGCTACAAGCGTTATCGCAACAAGATTGTCTGGTGCCTCGAGCAACTGGGCTTCGATCCGAAGAAAATCAAGATCGAGCCGGTCGAGCACCATCTGGCCCACGCCTCCAGTGCTTACCACTGCTCCGGTTTCAAGGAGAAAACCGCGATCCTGGGGATCGACGGCAAGGGTGAGTACGCCACGACCTTCTTCGGTTACGGCGAGAACGGCAAGATCCACAAGATCAAGGAATTCTTCGATCCGGACTCCCTCGGTGGCCTGTATGGCGCGATCACCGAGTTCCTCGGTTTCGATATGCTCGACGGCGAGTTCAAGGTCATGGGCATGGCGCCGTACGGCGACGCCAGCAAATACGATTTCTCGCGCCTGGCTTCGTTCGAAAACGGCGAGCTGGTGATCAACACCGACTACGCCAACGTCATCGGCCTGCGTCGCTACAAAGAGAAGGGCAAAGGCTACTACTTCTCGCCGAAGCTGATCGAGTGGCTGGGACCGAAGCGCGAAGGCGACATCGCCGACGAGCCGTACATCCACTATGCCGCGAGCATTCAAGCGCTGTTCGAAAAAATCGCGCTGCAGATGATCGACTACTACCTGGGCGACGTGCTCAAGGAAACCGGCAAGCTGGCCTACGCCGGTGGCTGTGCGTTGAACGTCAAGCTCAACCAGAAAATCATCGCTCGCGATGACGTCAAAGAGCTGTTCGTACAGCCTGCATCCGGTGATGCCGGTACGGCGGTCGGTGCGGCGGCTTATGTGTCTAACGCTCGTGGCGTGCCGGTCGAGAAGATGGAACACGTCTACCTCGGCCCGTCGTACACCAACGAAGACGTGCTCGCTGCCTGTGCCCGTCACCCGAGCAAACCGGTCTGGCGCAAGCTCGCCAACATGCCGGAAAACATCGCCAAAATCATGGTCGACGGCAACCCGGTGGCCTGGTTCCAGGGGCGCATGGAGTTCGGTCCGCGTGCCTTGGGCGGTCGTTCGATCATCGGTTGCCCGAGCGCCGTTGGCGTGGCTGACCGTATCAACCACCAGATCAAGTTCCGCGAGCGCTGGAGGCCTTTCTGCCCGTCGATGCTCGACACCGTGGCCCCGCAGATGATCAAGATCGATCACCCGGCGCCTTTCATGACCTTCACCTTTGAAGTGGCTGAAGAGTGGAAGACCCGCGTGCCGGAAGTCGTCCACGAAGACGGTACGTCCCGGGCCCAGGTGCTCAAGCGCGAGTACAACCCGCGCTACTACGACATGATGAAAGCGCTGGAAGTGCTGACCGGCAACGGCGTGTCGCTGAACACCTCGCTCAACCGTCGTGGCGAGCCGATGATCTGCTCGCCGACCGATGCCCTGAACATGTTCTTCGGCTCTGACCTACAGTATCTGATCATGGAAGACATCCTGGTGGTTAAAGAGGGCGCTGACGCATATGACTCGCTCGGCTGAACGCCATGTGTTGCAGTTCTGTCACGGCTATGACGGCCCGTTTCTGGACTGCGCTCGGCAGTACGCCAGCCTGTTCGCGGGGACCGGCTATCGAGTGACCACGGTCTTTCTGACCGGGGCCGCCGACAGTGAAGTCGCTGCGGGCTGCGCTTCCGATGAAGTGCTGTTCATGGAATACAGCTCCAAGGCCATTCGTGGCCTGAAGCTGGGCGCCATCGGCGATCTGCGCAAGATCGCCGCTTCGCGCAATTTCAGTTTCTGCATTGCCCACCGCTTCAAGCCGATCTACATCGCGCTGCTTGGGACTTCGCTGCCGGTCATCGGTGTGCATCACGGGTATGGCGATTACAAGCGCGGCACTCGCAAGCTGTTCGCTCATATCTTCCGCAAGCGCCTCAGCCTGCTCGGAATCTCCGACTCGGTGCGTGACGACATGCGCAGCTGCCTGCCGAAATGGCCGGCCGGGCGAATTCAGACGCTCTATAACCGGATCGATGTCCCGGCGTTACAGACCAGCCAGGTGTCGGTTCGCGAGGCTCGGGAAACCCTGGGCCTGGCGGCGGATGCCTGGATTGTCGGTAACGTCGGACGACTGCATCCGGACAAGGACCAGAACACGCTGCTGCATGGTTTTGCCTTGGCATTACCGCAGTTGCCGGCCAACAGCCAACTGGTGATTCTCGGTAAAGGTCGACTGGAACAGGACCTCAAGGAACTGGCCCGGGAACTGGGTATAGGCGATCGGGTGCTGTTTCTCGGTCAAGTACCGGATGCTCGTCGCTACTTCCGTGCCTTCGATGTGTTCGCCCTGAGCTCCGATCACGAACCGTTCGGCATGGTGCTGCTCGAAGCCATGGCCGCGGGCGTGCCGTTGATCGCGACCGCGTGCGGTGGCGCGAGGGAAGTCGTTGAAGGGGTCGGCATCCTGTTCCCGTTGGGCGATGCCGAGCGCCTGGCTCAAGGGCTGCACCATCTGGCCGCGATGGACGAGCAGCAGCGTCACCAGTGTGCCGAGTTGATGCTCGACCGCTTGCGTGAGCGATTCTCCGACCGCGCCGTGCGCGAGGCTTTCTGGCATATGCCACACGTCACAGAACTGGCACCGAGGGGCTGATGCTCAACCGATTTCAAGGCTGGCGCGAACGTGGCTGGACGGTGATCGACGCCCCGACTTATGCACAGGCGTGGCAACGTTTTGGCGGTAGCGTCGCGACGCATCCCATGGTGGTTGAACGCCTGGCGCAGTTGGCCGACATCCCGGTGCGCTACCTGGCCTGGGAGCAAAACGGTGAAGTGAAAGCCGCCATCCCGACCTGGGGGCGCGACCTGGCGCTGTCCAAAGACGTGCTCAAGCGCTGTGGCAAAAAAGGCTTGTTCGACCTCGGCAATGCCGAGGTGATCCTGCCGGCGGCCGCAGATGCACACGCACCGCTGCGCCATCGCGGGCGTTATCTGTCGGCCCTCAACGAAGGCCGTTTCAGCGATATCAAGCTACAGGCCGAACAACTGGCCATGGCGCGCACGCCCGAAGAACTGTCGAAAAAATTCCGCTACAACCAGCGCCGTGAATTGCGCCTGCTGGAAGAAGCCGGTGGCGTTGTGCGTCCTGTCTCCGAATTTTCCAGTGCCGAGCTGGCCGCGATTTATTGCGACCTTTTCCAGCGCCGCTGGGGCTTCCCGGCCACGGGTGCAGAGCGCATGGGCGAGGTGGTCGAGCTGCTGCGCGACTTGCTGATCGGCTCGGTGATTTTCCTCAACGATGCACCGATAGCGATTCAACTGGTGTACCGCGTCGAAGCGCCGGAATGGATCAGCGTCGAGTACATCAACGGTGGCGTCGATCCCGAAACCCGCGAGTTCAGCCCTGGCAGTGTACTGAGTTTCCTCAACACGCAAAGTGCCTGGGAACACGCTCGCGCCCTCGACAAGCCTTTGCGGTTTTCCTTCGGCCGCGCCGACCGGGAATACAAGGACCGCTGGTGCAATCCTGTGCCGGTTTTTACCGTGTGAGTGAACCCATGAGCCGCAAACAGCAACTGCTCAAGCGCCATCGGCGCAACAAACGCATCAGCCTGTTGATTGCGCTGGTGCTGTTGATTGCCCTTGGCGTGCTGGTGGCCTGGTGGCTGCCGTTGGTGCTTGCCGTGCTGGGCTGGATTGCCCATGAGGCCTGGTTCGCCGACCACCTGTTTTACTCCCCCCAAGACGATTACCACTACAGCTTCCCGGCCTACACCCCGCAACCCAAGGTGCACCTGGACGGTGAGCGTTTGCGGCTGGATGACGGCGTAATGCTCGTCGACGACGCCACACTGGTGTTGGCGCTGCGAGTAAAAAGCAGCTGGCTGGGACGCTTTTTCGATCCAGTGGTGGCGTTGTCGGGTGGCGATAACCCGGACTGCCAAACCTTCGAGCGTGGCGTTAACGGCCTGCGCTACCTGAACCTCAGTGGTCAGGCGCAAGTACTGTCGCGCGGCGAGTTGCGTCTGCGTGGGCGCTTCTGCCGCCTGCTCGGCGAGCCGGTGCTGTGGGCGTTGGAGCAACCCGACTTCCGTCGTCAACGGGTGATGGTGATTGCGCCACACGCCGACGATGCCGAACTGGCCGCCTACGGTTTGTACAGCCAGGCCGATGAAGCCTGGATCGTCACCCTGACCGCCGGTGAAATCGAAGCCGAGCATTATCAACAGATCGGTCTGAACAAGGTCGAGGCCGCGCGCCTCAAGGGACGTTTGCGGGCTTGGGACAGCATCGCGGTGCCGCGCTGGGCTGGCGTGCCGCAAGCGCATTGCGTGCAGCTGGGTTATTTCTGTCTGCAACTGGCGGCGATGCAGGCCACGCCGACGCAACCGATCGCGTCGCGGGAAGCGGACCTGAGCGACACGCGGCTGTTTCGCCAGTTGAACCCGTTTGCCCTGCCGGGCGATACCGACGGAGCGCCGACCTGGAATAACTTGCTGGCCGACCTGCGTGAATTATTACTGCGAGCACGTCCCGAAGTGATCGTGCTACCGCACCCGACCCTCGATCCGCACCCCGATCATATCTGTGCGCAACAAGCGGTCCTCGAAGCCTTGAAAGGCCTGGAATGGCAGCCGACCACATTGCTTGGTTATGCCAACCATCTGCACGACAACGACCGCTGGCCAATGGGCGACGCCGGTCATGGTGTCGCGTTGCCGCCAGCCTTTGACCCGGCCATGCCGATGCAGCCTTGCTGCCTGCCATTGTCGCTGGAGCTTCAGCGCGATAAAGCCATGGCGTTGGGCATGATGCATGACCTGCAACCGCCGATGCCGTTCAAGCGTCGTCTGCGCCGATTGATCCAGCGGCTGTTGGCCAGGCGCAAACCGCCGGCCTACGGCGAGAACGAATTCTTTCGCAAGGCGGTTCGACGTCACGAGCTCTTGTGGATACTCAAGCACACACCAATAAACGCTTCGCAGCGGGGAGAGTTATGAGCCAGCGGCTAAAGGTTCTGCAATTGCAGCCTGACTACAACGTCAAAGCCCATGATTTTGCCGACCTCGCGGAGCAGATCGTCAAGGCCTTGCCGAACGAGCGCTACGAAGTAACGGCGGCGTTCCTGCGCGGCAAACCCGGGCCGGGTGAGGCGATAAGCCGGGCCGACCGTTCGGTGTATTTCGAGTTTTCCGACAAATCCCTCAAGGGCATGCGCCTGCGGGCGATGTGGACGCTGTACAAGTTTTGCCGTGCGGAAAAGTTCGACGTGGTGATCTGTAACCGCTTCAAACCCGTGAACATGATGCTGACGCTTAACCGCTGGTTGAAAGTACCGCTGTGCATCGGCATTTCCCACGGTTTCGGCGAGTACGACCGGTTTTACCGGCGCCGCCAGACCCAGCGCCTGATCGATCGTCACTGGCGTTTTGTCGGTGTGTCCCCAGCGGTCAAGCAGTACCTGCTGGACTGCGATTGCGGTTTCACCGACCAGAACACCTACGCGATCACCAATGCCATCGACATCGAGCAGGCCGAAGGTTTGCAGCACAGCCGCGAGCGCGCCCGCGAAATGCTGGGCATCGATCCGTCGGTGCGCCTGATTGGCGCATTGGGGCGTCTGGTGCCGGTAAAGGGCCACACCTATCTGTTGCAGGCGTTTGCCGCGCTCAAGGACAAATACCCGAACACTCAATTGGCGATCATCGGTGCCGGTCGTGAAGAGTCGCGCCTGAAGGCCGAGATCGAACGCCTGGGCCTGTCCGGGCGCGCGCACCTGCTGGGTTTCAAGGAAATCGCCTTGCAGTACATCCGCGCTTTCGACATCTGGACCATGCCATCCCTGGCGGAAGGCCTTGGGTTGGCGCTGCTCGAAGGCATGAGCGGGCATCTGCCGGTGATCGCCTCCAACGTGCCGGCCATGCTGCCGCTGATTGAAGGGGCAGGCGGGCTGGCGATTACGCCCAAGGATGTGCCGAGCCTGGTCGCGGCGCTGGATACCTACCTCGGGTTGTCGGATGACGAGCTCAAGGCCAAGGGCGAGCAGGCCTACCGTTATCTGCAGGAACAACATGACATCGAGGTGTTCCGCCAGGAGTACCTGAACCTGATCGACTCCGGTTTGGATCAAGCCCGCAAGGAGCAGCCATGAGTACCACGCAACCTCTCGTCACGGTCATCATCGCGTCGTACAACCACGGTCCCTATATTGAGCAAAGCATTCTCAGCGTCCTCAATCAGACCTACAAAAACATCGAACTGCTGGTGGTTGACGACGGCTCCAAAGACGACAGCGTCGAACGCATCAGTGCGCTGCAGGCGCAATATGGATTCGATTTTCGGGTTCAACAGAATCAGGGCCTGACGAACACGCTCAACGCTGCCATCGCGCGCTCAAACGGCAGTTTGATCGCGCCATTCGGCTCCGACGACATCATGCTGCCGGAACGCATCGCTATTCAGGTTGAGTACATGGATGGCAAGCCCGAGGTGGGTATCTGCGCCGGCAACATCGAGCTGATCGACGCCGACGGCAATCTGTACCCGGAGAAGCGTCAGCGCCGTGATGTGCCGTTTCGCCGTCTGGACTTCGATGACATGTTCCTGGAGCGTAAACCTTATCCACCGGCCCCGACCCTGATGATCCGTCGAGAAGCGCTGGACAAGGTCGGCGGGTTCGATCCGAACATTCGCCTGGAAGACCTGCTGATCGAACTGAAGGTGACCCACGCCGGGTACTTTATCGACGGCCTGAATGTGTTGATGGCGCGCTATCGCAAGCACCCCACCAACTCCTATAAAAATCACCGCTTCATGATCGATAACATCCTGCGTTCCTATGCGCTGTTCAGCGATCATCCGCTGTACGACGAGGTTCGCTACAAGTTTCTCAGCTCGATGTTTCTCAAGACCGCCAACCGCGATCGCAAGCTGGCCCGCGAACTGCTGGCGCAGATCCCGTTGAAGGCCTGGAACAAGAAAACCTGGCGTGGTCTGGGGCGGCTGTACTTTTCACCGCTGGAAAAAGACTGACCCCGCATTGATGCACACGTTGCAGCTGGCTTCGCCAGCTGCAACAAGGATGTGCGTTGCTTCAGCGAGCGACTTTCTCTGCCAGAGCCTTGTCGGCTTTTTTGCGTTGACGCAGCCACTGCAACACTTTCCTGCCGGCCGTGATGCCCGGCTTCTCGATGTACAGGAACGTCAGGCTGCTGATGATGATCAACAGGCAACTGCAGACAGCCAGCAGCGGCAGGAAGGTCCAGATATCGCGAGCGTCCAGATCAAGCGCCATCGGCAGGCGCTGGATCAACACCCACAGTACGAAGCCGTGCAGCAAATAGGTGCTGTAGCTGATTTCACCGAGCCAGCGAATGCTGCGTGGTTTCAGCGCGCCGAACAGGGTGTTGCCGGACGCCACAATCACGAAAAACAATGACATGAGCAGTATTGGCCTCACGCTGAAGGCACGGTTGAATGCCGTGAAGGCAATCGCCAATGCCAGCAGCGCGATAATCCCCGCCATTCGCGTCTGACTCCAGGCCACCAGTTGCGGCCTGCGAATCCAGTACGCAGCGCCGATACCGCCGAGAAAACTCGCCATAAAGTGTTTCTTCAGCGAGTGCTCCAGGCCAATCACTTTGTACAGGGCGACAATGCCGATCAGGCACAACACCACTTGCAACCAACTGCCCCGGTAGATAAACACCATGCCGGCAAGGGGCAGTGCCATATAGAAAAACACCTCGTAGCCCAGGGTCCAGGTGACATTGGAGATCAGCATGCCGGTTTGGTGGTATTGGTTGACGTCCGGGCGGTCGAAGGTCAGCCAGGCCAGGATCTGGCCGAAAAAGCGCATGCCGGAGTCCTTGAGCTCCCAGTTCTGCAGGTAGAACACCGTGATAAACACGATCAGCATCAGCGGCAAGTACAGCGGGTAGAGGCGAAAAAACCGCGATATGGCGAAGGCCAGCCAGTCGTGCTGGCGTCCCTGGGTGAGCAATCGGTTCCAGAACAGGAAGCCGGTGATCATGAAAAACAGCGCGACACTGCCCTGTCCGAGCTGTGAGTAGAGATTGCTGGGCGGAAAATCAATCACGCCCGTGCGCAGGAAGATCAAGGTAATGATCGAGTGGTGCACGAACACGCCGAACGCCAGATAACCGCGCAGCCCATCAATGCTGGCATAGCGGCTTTCACCGGAATGTTCGATGTGTCGGGCGATTTTCGGCACTGCGCGCAACAACAGGGCCGAAGTCGCAATGGCTAGCAGATAAGCTGCCAGCGCAATGAGTGGGTTGGTTTCAGTCATCAATGAGCCCGGGCCGGGGTGCTCCCGGCCAGCACTTGCCGGTGCAGATTCTCGACAGCGGACTTGGGTGCCGTCATGGCGTAGCCCTGAAGCAGCGCCTCGAAGTGTTCTTCGAACAACCAGCGCCGGTCCACCGTGTAGCGCTGCATATGGCGCAGATTGCGCTGACGCAGCGCCAGGCTCAAGGAAGAAGGGTAAATGCGCAGGTCGGCCACATCGATCAAACCAAACTCTCCATCCTCGAGCACCAGCACATTGCCCAAGTGCAGTGAGCGGAAATAAACGCCTTGTTCATGCAGTTGGGCCATGAACTTGCCGAAACGCTCCACCAGCGCTTGACGCACCGCCGGCGCGGTAATGCCTTGCAGGACCTGGCGCAGCGTATTGCCGGGCAGCGGCGAATAGTGCACGGCACTGCTGCCGTCTGCGAGGCGATAAAGGGCAAGAATAGGCGGGGTAGGGATCCCCAGGTTGCGCAATTGCTCGCTGTTGACGGCAAAGCGTTCGGAGTAGGGGTTGAAACTGCCCGAGGTGTACCAGCGGCGGCCACGAAACAGCTTGAGGAAGCTGCCATCGAGCAGGCGCAGGACTTTAGGGCCCAGGCCATCTTCTTCGATCACCTGCGCATTGGCAGTCAGTTGTTGCTGGGCGATCGGCGCCAGTGTCTTGACGGGCATCGTCAGCAAGCGTCTGGCGCGCTGGTTGATGCTGAGCGCGACGATCAAAGCCAGCGGGATCCACAGCAGGAACCAATGCTCCTTGGGTCGGGAGATGATGCCGCCGCCCTCGGTCAGGCCTGCGCCGATACCGAATATCAGCCAGGTCGAGGCCATGATAAACAGCGGTTGCAGACGATTGCGCCAACTGCTGAACAGTCCCCATAGCTGGGCAAACAACCAAGGCAGCAAACCCAGAATGCCGACGTAATAGAGCACGCCGAGGACAAAACTGTGAGGCTCCTGATAGTTGACGCCAATGCCAGGGTCGATGGCCAGATTGGCGTTATAACCATGACCGATCCAGGGGTGGTCGGCAATTTTCTGCAAGGCCAGTTGCCAGATTTCGAGGCGGTAAGAGTCGCCTCGTAGAATGATCATTCGCGCAAACAGCCCATAAACCGTAGCGCCGCCGGCAACCAACGCACCTAGCAATACGACGGAGCGACGGTTCCAGCAAATGAAGCCCAGCCAGAGTGCTGCCATCGTCAGTGCAACCAGCGGTGTCCTGGAGCCCGTGGCGATCACGGCGGCGAACATGATTGCCAGCGCCGGGAAGCTCAGCCAGAGCATCCGGCGGCGCTTGCAGATCATGCTCATGCTCATCCAGTAGGCTGCGTAAAAACCGTACATGTGAGAGCTCAGCAGCGGATTGTCGAACGCGCCACCACCGATCAATCGCAGGCCGGGCTGGTACACGCGGGCGAACAGGAACAGATCGTGGGTGGTACCGATCAGTCCGACTATTGCCGCGGTGAATAGCAAAGGCTGGATGATTTCGCTGCGATAGCGCACCAGAAAATAGCAACCGACAAACAACAACAAGGTATGCAGCGGTGGTTTGAACTGGCCGACGAAGCCCCCCTTGTCCGGTCCCCAGCACAAACTCAATAGCGCCCAGGCCGCGAACACCAACACGGCGACGAACACCGGTTCACGAATCATTTCCTTGAGTTCCCGGGGACGCAGGCACAGGGCGATCAGCGCTGGAATGCTGAACAAGCCATAAAAAAGCTTGTGGTGCAAACTTCGGCCCGGCAGGAAGAACAGGGCACACAGGAGCAAGAGATAGCCGAGTGGAAGAATCCAGAGGCAAATGAAATCGAAAACTCGATTTGACGCACTATTGAAACCGCTGAGTTGCATGCTGAGAGATTCAATCCTGAAGTTGATCGGCCATTTCGGGGTGATGGCTATTTGATGCTTGATTCGACGTCTAACAATAACAGCCTTTATGCGATTGCCAGAACCCTGAAGAAGCTGTGCTAAAGTCAGCGTCCTTTTTATCGACAAACGCGTGATATGACCGACTCCAGTCTCTCCGCAAGCCCATCGAGCTTGAAAATCTACTTCCGCCTGCTTGGCTATGTCCGGCCGTACATCAGTCTGTTTCTGATCAGCATCGTCGGCTTTCTGATTTTCGCTTCGACCCAGCCAATGCTCGGCTATATCCTCAAGTACTTTGTCGATGGCCTGTCCAATCCTGAGGCCGCGCTCTTCCCGACGGTGCCTTACCTGCGCGACCTGCAACTGCTGCAGGCGGTGCCGCTGCTGATCATCCTGATCGCCGCGTGGCAAGGGCTGGGATCTTATCTGGGCAACTACTTTCTAGCCAAAGTTTCTCTGGGTCTAGTCCATGATCTGCGAGTACAGCTGTTCAATAACCTGTTGGTTCTGCCCAACCGGTATTTCGACAAGCATAACTCGGGTCATCTGATTTCGCGTATCACCTTCAACGTGACGATGGTCACCGGGGCGGCCACAGATGCGATCAAGGTCGTAATCCGTGAGGGCATGACGGTGATCTTCCTGTTTGCCTCGCTGCTGTTCATGAACTGGCGCCTGACGCTGGTCATGGTCGCCATCCTGCCGTTGATCGCCGTCATGGTGCGCACCGCGAGCAAGAAATTCCGCAAGCAAAGCAAGAAAATCCAGTTGGCCATGGGTGACGTGACGCACGTGGCGTCGGAAACCATTCAGGGCTATCGCGTGGTGCGCAGCTTCGGTGGCGAAGTCTACGAAGAAAAACGCTTTTTCGACGCCAGCCAGGGCAATACCGACAAGCAACTGCGCATGACCCGCACCGGTGCCATCTACACGCCGCTGCTGCAATTGGTGATTTACACCGCCATGGCGGTGCTGATGTTCCTGGTGCTGTACCTGCGTGGCGATGCTTCGGCTGGTGACATGGTTGCCTATATCACCCTGGCCGGCCTGTTGCCCAAGCCGATCCGCCAGCTGTCCGAAGTCAGCTCGACCATCCAGAAAGGCGTGGCCGGTGCCGAGAGCATTTTCGAACAACTGGACGTTGCGCCTGAAGTCGATACCGGCACCGTCGAACGCGATGCTGTCACCGGTCGTCTGGACGTACGTAACCTGAGCTTCACCTACCCGGACACCGATCGCCAGGTGCTCAATGACATCACGTTCTCGGTCGAACCGGGGCAAATGGTGGCACTGGTCGGACGCTCAGGCAGTGGCAAGTCGACCTTGGCCAACCTGATTCCGCGCTTCTATCACCACGACAAGGGCGAGATCCTGATCGACGGTGTTGAAGTGGAGCAGTACAAGCTGCTGAACCTGCGCAAGCACATCGCCCAGGTGACCCAGCATGTGACGTTGTTCAGCGACACCGTGGCCAACAACATTGCCTATGGCGATCTCGCCGGCGCGCCGCGTGAAGACATCGAGAAAGCGGCGCGAGACGCTTACGCCATGGATTTCATCGCGCAATTACCCGAAGGCCTGGACACCCAGGTCGGCGAGAACGGCGTGCTGCTGTCCGGCGGTCAGCGTCAGCGTCTGGCGATTGCGCGAGCCCTGTTGAAGAACGCGCCGTTGCTGATTCTCGACGAGGCCACCTCGGCGCTCGACACTGAATCTGAGCGCCACATTCAGGCGGCACTCGATCAAGTGATGAAAGGCCGGACCACGCTGGTGATCGCTCACCGACTGTCGACCATCGAAAAGGCTGACCTGATTCTGGTTATGGATCAGGGCCGGATCGTCGAGCGCGGTACCCATGCCGAGCTGCTGGCGCACAACGGATACTACGCCCGCCTGAACGCCATGGGCCTCGATGCCCCGGCTGAAGACATCGCCTGATCTTCGCTCGCCGGGCGCGCAATGCGCCCGGCGATTTGTATCCAGACCTTTACCCTTCTTGACCAAACCTGCATAAATCTGTGCGACTCGCTTGTTAAGGTTCCTGAACGACCTTTGACTTCAATCGATGGGGCCATCCCCATCGCGCGGGTACTGCCATGCTGCAACGTTATCTCTGGAAGCTGTTACCCAAGTCGCAGCGGGCATTTTTGCTGGGACGCCTGTCGGTGGTAGACCGCCAGGTGGTGAACAAATCGATGTCGGCCAATGTGCGTTTTCCCCAAGCCTTCGAGCAGCTTTCCTGTCTGTACATTCATGTCCCCAAATGTGCCGGGAGCAGCATCTGCGCAGCGATGTTCGACAATTGGAGCCCCGGTCACTTGCCGTTGTACTGGTACGAGCAGCAGTTTTCCGAGCAGTTTGCGGCCAGTTTCAAATTCGCCTTTGTGCGTGATCCTCTGGAAAGGGCTTATTCGGCCTACGCGTTTCTGCGGGGCAACGAGTTGGGCCGGCGCGATCATGCGGCGCAAAAACTGGTCAGCCACTACCGCGACTTCGACGATTTCGTCGGTCGCTGGCTGCACCCGGAAACGATCCAGCGGCAATTGCATTTCGCCGCGCAAACGGATTTTCTCACCGACTCCCTGGGGCATCTGGCGTTGGACTTCGTTGGGTATCAGGAGCATCTGGAACGGGACTTTCAACTGGTCTGCGAGCAGTTGGGGTGTTCGCTGGTGCTGCCTCACGTTAACAGCTCCCGGCAACGACAGCCGATGCGCGCCCGTGATTTCTGCTCGGCGCGTACCCGTCGGTTGGTACGCCGGGCGTACCAGCGCGACTACGAGATGCTCGGCTATGAATAAAGCGCAGTTGATGTCAGTTGCCGATGTCAGGCCTTACTCGCTGGCGCTGTCGAACGAGGCGCGTGCCTCAATCAAATGCCAGCGGCCGCGTTGCTTGTGGTTGACCGGGTTGTCCGGGGCGGGCAAGTCGACGCTGGCCAATGCCCTTGAACTTCAGCTCAATCAGCGTGGGCTGCACACCTTTCTGCTGGATGGTGACAACCTGCGTGGCGGCTTGTGCCGTGATCTGGGGATGGGGGCTGACTGTCGCCGGGAAAATATCCGACGCATGGCCGAGGTGGCACGATTGATGGTGGATGCGGGGCTGATAGTGATCGTTGCGGCGATCTCGCCTTTTCGTACCGAGCGCGAAACCGCCCGGCGTTTGTTCGCCGAAGGCGATTTCATTGAGGTGTATGTGAGCACGCCGTTCGCAGTGTGTGCGCAGCGCGACCCCAAAGGCTTGTATCAAGCGGCCCGGCAGGGGCGGGTCAAGGACTTCACCGGCATCGACAGCCCGTACGAGGCGCCGCTGTCTGCCGAATGTGAGATCGACACCGACGAAACGGGGCTGGCCGACGCCTGCTGGCAGTTATCGGCATTTCTGCTCAATAAATGAACAGTTTTACCCGGCAAATCATCCCGTTGCAGCCGTCACGCAAGCCAGCGCCAACCCTGTGGTAATATCGCGCCCCTGTTCATTTTGTATGTGGGTTGCTCCATGAAGTTGTCCATGCCGCGATTCGATCAAGCCCCTGTCTTGGTGGTCGGCGATGTCATGCTCGACCGTTACTGGCATGGTGGTACCTCACGGATTTCCCCTGAGGCGCCGGTGCCGGTGGTCAAGGTCGAGCAAATCGAGGACCGCCCGGGCGGTGCCGCCAACGTTGCGTTGAACATTGCCGCGCTCGGTGCTCCTGCCTCGCTGGTCGGTGTGACCGGCGACGACGAAGCGGCCGACAGCCTGGCCAATAGCCTCCAGGGCGCAGGCGTCCGGGCTATTTTCCAGCGCATTGCGCACCAGCCGACCATCGTCAAGCTGCGGGTCATGAGTCGTCACCAGCAATTGCTGCGTATCGACTTCGAAGAACCCTTCGCCACCGACGCGTTGGCGCTTGGCGAGCAAGTCGATGAACTGCTCGAAGGCATCAAGGTGCTGGTGCTGTCCGACTACGGCAAAGGCGCCCTGAAAAACCATCAGGTGCTGATCCAGGCCGCCCGTTCCCGTGGCATTCCAGTGCTGGCGGATCCCAAGGGCAAGGATTTCTCGATCTACCGTGGCGCGAGCCTGATCACCCCGAACCTCAGCGAGTTCGAAACCATCGTCGGTGGCTGCGCCGATGAGCACGAACTGGTGAGCAAAGGCGCGCAGCTGATGCACGACCTCGACCTCGGCGCCTTGCTGGTGACCCGTGGCGAACACGGCATGACCTTGCTGCGTCCGGATCATCCGGCGCTGCACCTGCCGGCCCGTGCCCGTGAAGTGTTCGACGTGACCGGTGCTGGCGATACCGTGATTTCTACCTTGGCAGCGGCGATTGCCGCGGGTGAAGAATTGCCCCATGCGGTGGCCCTGGCCAACCTGGCAGCGGGCATTGTGGTCGGTAAACTCGGTACCGCAGCCATCAGCGCCCCGGAACTACGCCGCGCCATCCAGCGCGAAGAGGGTTCCGAGCGCGGTGTGTTGGGCCTTGAGCAGCTCTTGCTGGCCGTCGCCGATGCGCGTGCGCACAAAGAGAAGATTGTCTTCACCAATGGCTGCTTCGACATTCTGCATGCCGGCCACGTGACTTACCTCGAGCAGGCACGGGCCCAGGGCGATCGATTGATCGTTGCGGTCAATGACGATGCTTCGGTCAGCCGCCTGAAAGGGCCGGGTCGTCCGATCAACAGCGTCGACCGTCGCATGGCCGTACTGGCCGGTTTGGGCGCAGTGGATTGGGTGATCAGCTTCCCTGAAGGCACCCCGGAAAATCTGTTGCGCGAGGTCAAGCCGGACGTGTTGGTGAAGGGGGGTGATTACGGGATCGACCAAGTGGTCGGCGCAGACATCGTGACGGCTTATGGCGGGACGGTGAAAGTGCTGGGGCTGGTAGCGAACAGCTCTACAACGGCGATTGTCGATAAGATCCGTCAATCCGAGTGAGACGTTGATCATTCCCACGCTCTGCGTGGGAATGATCAACGGACGCAGAATGTGGGAACGATCAAGAGCTGACTTTTTTATGCGGCACGATTTTCTTCAGCAATTGCTTTGCCTTCCCGCGTAATCGCGCCAGACCCGAATCCTTCCCCGGCGGGCTCAGCCCCTGCTGGCGCACCCAATCTTTCCAGCGAATCCGCTCATCACGCACCACCCAGCCTTCCTGTTGGGCAAAACTCTCTGCCAGGAACAAGCCGCGCGTGCTCGCGGGGTAGAGCTGATCCTTCTTCAAGGTATACAGCTCGGCCATCGGCTGGCCGTCCTGCAAGGGCATCAGGTACAAATCCGGGCGCTTGCGGTCGAGGCGGGCCACCAGTTGATCGCCTTCCAGGCGCTCATCGACATGAAACAGGCTCAGGGATTTGGCTTCCTTGGGCACGTCCAGGCGCAGGTCATAGATCAGTTGCAACGACGCGGTGGGCAAATGCACGTAAGCCCGTGGCCGTTCGATCAGTTGCAGGTTGGCGCACCGCACCGGCCGCGCCGAACCGGACAACGGCGTCAGGCGAAACGGTAGCGCCTCGCGGTAGTGCAGGGCACTGGCATAGGGCGCAGGCAACCACGTGTCATTAAAACGCCCGCCGAGCCAGCCTTCCGGGGTTTCCAGCAGGCACTCTTCGGCAATTTCCTGAATCGCCGTGTGCAGCGGCAGGTTCAGTTCATGGGCCGGTACGTACCCGGAGATCAGCTTGAGCACCACGTCGCCACGGTCTTGCCGACGCTGGCGCACCAACACCCAGTAATCGCGATTCTGCCAATGCAGGGTCAGGCGCACCGAGACCCCGAGGTTGGCCAGTTCCAGCGCAAACCGCTCGGTGCTGGCTACCGTCACAGGACGGCGACGTTGCAGGGTCTGGGAAAAGTTGAGCGGCATCCCGACGCTCTGGTAGCTCAAGCCTTCGGGAGTCGCTTCGACGTACAACGGCAGGGTCTTGAAGTTGCTCGGGTTCTTTCTAATGAGCGTACGCGGCATGTCGGCTCCTGCTTAAGGCCGCGTGGGCGGCATCAGTTTCTACGGAGGACCTGGGCAACGGTCGCAACGTTGTGGGCGAGGTGCAGCGGATTAATGGTCCCGACAATAGCACTGGCCACACCCGGATGTTCAAACAACAACTCGAAGCTGGCGCGCACCGGGTCCACGCCTGGACTCAGGCACACATGACCGCTGGCGAGGGCTTTTTTGACCAGAATGGCTTTGCCGTGAGCAGCAGCATAGTCAATGACAGGCTTCTCGTTCTGATCGTTCAGATTGTAGGTGACCATGGCGCAATCACCTTGCTCCAGAGCCTTCAAACCACCTTCGACGGTTTTGCCGGAAAAACCGAAACCGCGAATCTTGCCTTCGGCCTTGAGCGTGGCGAGGGTCGCGTAGACCTCGCTGTCATTGAGGATCGCCATATCGTTGCCGTCGGAGTGCACCAGCACCAGGTCGATAAAATCCGTTTCCAGACGTTGCAGGCTGCGCTCCACTGAAAGACGGGTGTGGGCGGCACTGAAATCGTGGCTCGACTGGCCATTGGAAAACTCTTCGCCGACCTTGCTGACAATCACCCAGTCCTGACGCTGGCCGCACAATAGCGGGCCGAGGCGTTCTTCGCTGCGGCCATAGGCCGGGGCGGTGTCGATCAGGTTGATGCCCATGTCGCGGGCGAGTTTGAGCAACCGGCGTGCATCATCGTCGTCGGGAATCTGAAAACCATTGGGATATTTCACGCCCTGGTCACGGCCGAGTTTGACCGTGCCCAGGCCCAGCGGCGACACCAGCAGGCCGGTGCTGCCCAATGGGCGGTGCAGATCGTGCAGGGTTGGTTGGCTCATGGCAGCAGTTGCTCCCAGGCCGGCACGCCCATTGGCGGTTTCGGTAGTTCCGGCAGAGGCTCTGGATGGCTCGGCTGGATGCCGTCACGCGTCAGGCTGGCGATGACCCGGTCGGCGAAGTCCGGTGCCAGCGCCAGTTTGGTCGGCCAGCCCACCAGCAGGCGACCTTGTTCGGCGAGGAAGGCGTTGTCGGGACGGGTGAGCCCCGATTGCAACGGCTCGGCGCGGTCCACGCGCAAGGTGGCCCATTGCGCGGTGCTCAGGTCGATCCATGGCAGCAACTGCCCGAGCTCTTGCTGGGCCGTGGCGATTTGCTCGGCAGGTTCGCGGGCAACGCCTTCAGCCTCGGCAATGTCGCCCCCCATGTACCAGACCCACTGACCGTCGGCGGCCGGGTGAGTGGTCACGGTCAGGCGCGGTTTGGTGCCGCCGCCCAGGCAATGGGCGTAAAGCGGTTTGAGGCCCGGGCCTTTGGCGATGATCATATGCAACGGCCGACGCTGCATGGCGGGCTGGCTCAACCCCAGCGCTTCGAGCAATGCCGCGGTGCCAGCACCGGCGCTGAGGACGATGCGCTGGGCACGAATCTCGCGCTCATCGACCTTCAGGCCGACCAGCACGTTGCCTTCCAGCAGCGGCTCGATCTTCTGCGCGGCGAGCAGGCCATCACCGGCCAGAACGGCCAGGCGCTGGATCAGGCTTGGCACGTCGACCACCAATTCCGCCAGGCGATAAACCTTGCCCTTGAAGCGTTTGTCTTGCAGGGCCGGCGGCAGTTGCTCGCCCTTGACCTGATCGACACGGCCGCGCACGGCCTTGCTCGCGAAGAAACTGGTGAGGTTGCCGGCGAGCGTGCCGGGGGACCAGAGATAGTGCGCTTCGGACAACAGGCGTACGCCGGACAGGTCCAGTTCGCCATCGCCCGCCAGCGCTTCACGCCAGCGGCGCGGCATGTCGGCAATCGCTTCCGATGCCCCGGTCAGGGCGCCGTGCAACGCGTACTTGGCGCCGCCGTGGATGATGCCCTGGGATTTCACACTCTGCCCGCCGCCGAGGCTGGCGCTTTCCACCAGCACGGTCGAAAAACCCTGGCGGCGCAGGCGCGCATTCAGCCAGAGGCCGGCGACACCAGCGCCGACAATTAGAACGTCGGTGGAAATAACGGATGGCATGCGGCGACCTCAGTGTTCAAGACGAGGGCGCAGTATACAGATTCATGCCAAGCGCTATGTAGCAGCTGCCGAAGGCTGCGTTCGAGCCGGGGTCGCGCTCGACCGAAGTCCTCGCCTTCGATCTGTCTGAGATGTCTATTGTCAGTTTTTACAACTGCTTCGCAGTCGGACGCAGCCTTCGGCAGCTGCTACAAAAAGCGGTGCATCAGTGCCCGGCAGTTTTTGAGAACAGTTGGATGACCACGACACCCAGTACGATCAACGCCATCCCCAGCATCGCCGGCACATCCAGCTTCTGCCCGTAGATAAACAGCGCCGCGACGCTGACCATCACGATTCCCATGCCGGCCCACACTGCGTAGGCAACTCCCACCGGAACGCTGCGCACTACCAGGGTCAGCATCCAGAAGGCAATGCCGTAACCGACGATCACCAGAACCAGCGGCAGCGGCGTGCTGAAACCTTTGACGGCTTTCATCGAAACAGTTGCGATCACTTCGGCGCAGATGGCGATGGCCAGATAGTAGTAAGCGGTCATGGGTGCATCCTCGTGTGAAGTGTTGCTTTCTGAGGTCGGCATTTTAGAGACTCTTCAGATGCGGTAAAGTCATTACCTATCTGCTAAAAAGATGGGTTGGCCTATGCAATGGAATCTTGAGCAACTGCGGTTGTTTGTCAGCGTAGCGGAGCATCGTTCGTTTTCTGCGGTGGCACGTGATCAGCGCAAGGCGCAGTCAGCGGTCAGCAGTTCGATTGCGCTGCTCGAAGAAGATCTGGGCGTGAGTCTGTTCGATCGCAGTAGCGGCCGTCAGCCGAAACTCACCGAGGCCGGTAATGCCTTGCTGGAAGAGGCGCGAGAAGTGCTGCGCCAGTGCGAGCGCCTCAACGGTCGCGCGCTGGCCATGATGCGCGGCCAGGAAGCTCGATTGCGTGTGGCTCAGGATGAAGCCATGCCCTATCAGCCGATCATCGAAAGCTTCGAAGCCCTGGCGGAAAAATTTCCCAGCCTCGAAGTGCAGCTGACCAGCGCCGCCCAGGGCGATGTCGCGCGCAAACTGGTGGAGCGCCGTGCTGATCTGGGGCTGCTGTTTTATCACGACCAGATTCCCGAGGCCCTTGAGCGGCGAGTGGTGGGCAGCGTCGAGATGCTCACGGTGTGCGGCGTCGGGCATCCACTGGCGAAGCAGGCTCACGTTGATTGTCAGGCGCTGGCGCAGCATCGGCAGTTGCTGATGTCGACCCAGTCCAGCGTTTACCCCGGCAGCGAGCCCGCCAGCCCGCAAGTCTGGCGGGCCGACAGTTTCTACGTGATGGCCGAATGGCTGGTGCGCGGCCTCGGTTGGGCCTGGTTGCCCCGGCACGTGGTGCAATACCCGGCGTACCAGGGCCTGATGGTCGAACTGGACAGCGAATGGACCCCGCCGGCGCTGGTGGTGGAGTTGGTGTGGCGTCGCGATGAACCGCCGGGCCCGGCGGCTCGTTGGCTGGCGGAACGTTTTGCCGAGCACTTGCAGGCGATCGGCGAGAAAAGCCGATAAACTCCGCCGCCATGAATAGAACTCTCTATACCGCGCTGTTTTATCTGGGGCTGCCACTGGTAGCGATTCGTCTGTGGCTGCGGGCGCGTAAGGCGCCGGCGTATGCCAAACGCATTGGCGAGCGGTTCTCCCTCGCACTGCCGGTAATGAAGCCGGGCGGTATCTGGGTGCACGCGGTGTCGGTGGGCGAAAGCATCGCGGCGGCGCCGATGATCCGCGCCTTGCTGCAACGTTATCCACAGCTGCCGATTACCGTGACCTGCATGACCCCGACCGGGTCCGAGCGCATCCAGGCGTTGTTCGCCAATGAACCGCGCATTCAGCACTGCTATCTGCCTTACGATTTGCCCTGCGCCGCTGCGCGTTTTCTCGACCGGGTCCGGCCAACGCTGGCGGTGATCATGGAAACCGAACTCTGGCCTAACCATATTCACCAATGCGCCAGGCGCGGGATTCCCGTGGCGCTGGCCAATGCGCGACTGTCCGAGCGCTCGGCCAAGGGTTATGGCCGCTTCCGCAAACTGACGCAGCCGATGCTCGCCGAGATGAGCCTGTTCGCGGTTCAGACCGAGGCTGAGGCCCAGCGCTTTCGTGACTTGGGAGCGCGTCCGGAAACCGTGGAAGTCACCGGCTCAATCAAGTTCGACCTGACCATCGACCCGCAATTGCTGCAACGCGCCGTCGAGCTGCGCACGCAATGGCAGACGCTTGAGCGGCCGGTGTGGATCGCCGCCAGTACCCATGAAGGTGAAGACGAAGTGGTCCTCGCGGCCCATCGTCAGTTACTGGCCAATCATCCCGATGCGTTGCTGATCCTGGTGCCGCGCCATCCGGAGCGTTTCAACACGGTGTTCGAGCTGTGTCAGCAGCAGGGTTTCGCCACGCTGCGTCGTTCCACAAGCGAGCCGGTGACCTCGGCCACGTCGGTGCTGGTGGGCGACACCATGGGCGAGTTGCTGTTTCTCTACGCCTTGGCAGATACCGCTTTCGTGGGGGGCAGCCTGGTGCCGAACGGTGGGCATAACCTGCTGGAACCGGCCGCGTTGGCCAAGCCGGTACTGAGTGGCCCGCACCTGTTCAACTTCCTCGAAATCGCCGCGCAGCTGCGCAGTGCCGGGGCGTTGCAGGAAGTGGAGGATGCCGAAGGTCTGGCGCTGGCGGTGCAGCGGCTGTTCGAATTGCCGCGCGATGCACAGCGGATGGCTGAGGCGGGGCTGAAGGTGATGCGCAGCAATCAGGGGGCGTTGCAGCGATTGCTGGATGGGCTGGGGCGGTTGATCAACCGACCGATCTGAGCCTGACAT
This sequence comes from Pseudomonas sp. URMO17WK12:I12, assembly GCF_000514395.1. Taxonomy (NCBI): domain Bacteria; kingdom Pseudomonadati; phylum Pseudomonadota; class Gammaproteobacteria; order Pseudomonadales; family Pseudomonadaceae; genus Pseudomonas; species Pseudomonas sp. URMO17WK12:I12. The sequence goes on along the minus strand of NZ_AZVV01000004.1, from coordinate 231,827 downwards.
TTCTGAAGAGGGGGCAAGCCCCCTCATCAGAATAATGACGTATTACTCGCCGGGTCTTGCCTTGAGCTGGGCAGCCGCAGCCTTCGCCAGATCCGGCGGCAGGAAGTCCTTGTCCGGGTTGTAGTCGGCCTTGAGGTAGCGCTTCAGGTCTTCCAGATCCCCCGGGCTCAACGTGCCGGCCTGCTGCTTCAGGCGCAGGTTGTCGAGGATGTAGTCGTAGCGGGTGTTGTTGTAGTCGCGTACCGAGTTGTACAGCGAGCGCTGCGCATCCAGTACGTCGACGATGTTGCGTGTCCCTACCTGATAGCCGATTTCAGTCGCTTCCACCGCACTCTGGTTGGAGATGATCGACTGCTTGCGCGCCTGTACCTGATCCACATCGGTGTTGACCGCGCGGTGCAGGTTGCGGGTGCTTTCGACGATCTGCCGACGCAGCGCTTCGCGTTGCTGCTCGGTCTGATCCAGTTGCGCATACGATTGACGCACCTGGGAGGTGGTCAGGCCGCCGCTGTAGATCGGGATATTCAGTTGCAGGCCCACTGTCGTTTGCTCGACGTTGCCACTGTACGGTTGGCCAAAGGCGTTCGGGTTACTGAAGCCCAGTGCGTCGTTATCACCTTTTTCGTATTTCGCCACCGCGTCGACCGTCGGCAAGTGACCGGACTTACGCTGCTTGAGGGTTTCTTCGGCGGCACTGACCGCGTAGTTGCTGGCCAGCAGATTCAGGTTCTGGCGGGCGGCCGTATCGACCCAGGCTTTAGCGTCGTTCGGCGCCGGCGGCAGGATCGGCAGGCTATGGACGACGCCCCAAATTGAGTTGTACTGACGGTTGGTCAGGGTGATCAGCGCTTCAAACGCGTCATCGACCTGGCGTTGCGCAACGATCCGATTGGCGCGTGCGGTGTCGTAACTGGCTTGTGAGTTGAGCACGTCGGTCTTGTCCGACAGGCCGACGTCGAAACGCTCGTTGGACTGGTCGAGCTGGCGTTTGAATGCGGCTTCTTCAGCCTTGGTCGACGCCAGGTTGTCCTGGGTGCGCAGCACGTTGAAGTAGCTTTCAGCCGATTGCAGGATCAGGTTTTGCTCGGTGGCCGAGAGTTGCAGGGCCGCCTGTTCGTTGACGTCCTTGGCGGCCTGGAACTGGAACCAGCGATCAGCACGGAACAGCGGCTGCGCCAGGGTAGCCTGATACGAATTTGCGCTGCGATTGGCCGTCGATGAAGGCTGGTCGATCGCGGTGCGCACGCTGGCGACTTCGGCCCCCCCTGACAGATTGGGCAGCAGGCCGGCGCGAGCCTGAGGCACGACTTCTTTCTGCGCGCCATATTGCGCGATGGCCGCCGCGAGGTCGGCGTTGTTGGCCTTTGCTTCCTGGTAAACGCTGACCAGGTCGTTCTTGGTCGATAAGGGCGCTTCTGCTGCCCAGCCCGTTCCATAAGACGCACAAGACACGGCAAGGGCCAGTGAAAGTTTGCGCAGCATAGGCGTTCCCTAGAATTAATATTACACAAGTAATTTGAGCGCCAAGGCTAAGGCGCGGCACGTACCACGTCAATGCATGGCTTGGCGTAGCGAGTGTAGTTGTGCAATGGGGCGGCAACAATCCTGATTCTGCCATTCATCGAGGTGTTTGCGCGGTGTTGGCGTTCTTTGTCAGTTGTGTCTAGACTGGCCGGGTTCTTGTCGGGGTGCCTTGCTATGAGGCTGAGATCGAATAATTTCGGATCCCGTTGAACCTGATCAGGTTAGCGCCTGCGTAGGGAACAAGATTTCTCGTCACCCGGCGAGTCCTCTTGTGCTTCGTCCGGGATGTTGTTCGACAATCGAACACCCCTCGAGCACTGAGCACAGCACCAACAGCTTTGTTATTGCTGATTGGTCGCGTCCATTCGTTACAGGTTCGCTCCGACAAAATTCCACTGCCTGGATGCTGTCTGGAGAGCCCGTGATGACGATAAAACCAAAAAATACGATGAACCTGAGTGATTCGGCCCAAGTCGATCAACAGTCGGTTCAACCGTTTACCCGCTCGCAAAAAATCTATGTCCAGGGCTCGCGCCCCGACATCCTCGTGCCCATGCGCGAAATCAGCCTGGATGTAACGCCGACCGACTTTGGCGGCGAGATCAATGCACCGGTGGTGGTGTACGACACCTCGGGCCCGTACACCGACCCCAATGTCATCATCGACGTGCGCAAAGGCCTGGCCGATGTGCGTTCTGCGTGGATCGAGTCCCGTGGCGACACTGAACGCCTGCCGGGCCTGAGCTCCAATTTCGGCCAGGAACGCCTCGCCGATGCCGAACTGACCAAACTGCGCTTCGCCCACGTCAACAACCCGCGCCGCGCCAAGGCCGGGGCCAACGTCAACCAGATGCACTATGCCCGCCAAGGCATCATCACCGCCGAGATGGAATACGTCGCCATCCGCGAAAACATGAAGCTGGAAGTGGCTCGCGCCGCTGGCCTGCTGGACCAGCAACACGCCGGCCACAGCTTCGGCGCCAGCGTGCCGAAGATCATCACCCCCGAATTCGTCCGTGACGAAATCGCCCGTGGCCGCGCGATCATCCCGGCCAACATCAACCACACCGAACTGGAACCGATGATCATCGGCCGTAACTTCCTGGTGAAGATCAACGGCAACATCGGCAACAGCGCCCTGGGTTCGTCCATCGAAGAAGAAGTGGCGAAACTGACCTGGGGTATTCGCTGGGGTTCGGACACGGTCATGGATTTGTCCACCGGCAAACACATTCACGAAACCCGTGAGTGGATCATCCGCAACTCGCCGGTGCCGATCGGTACGGTGCCGATTTATCAGGCCCTGGAAAAAGTCGGCGGCGCCGCTGAAGACCTGACCTGGGAGTTGTTCCGCGACACGCTGATCGAACAGGCCGAGCAGGGCGTCGACTACTTCACCATCCACGCCGGCGTGTTGCTGCGTTATGTGCCGCTGACCGCCAAGCGCGTGACCGGTATCGTTTCCCGTGGCGGTTCGATCATGGCCAAGTGGTGCCTGGCGCACCACAAGGAAAACTTCCTCTACACCCATTTCGAAGACATCTGCGAAATCATGAAGGCCTACGACGTCAGCTTCTCGCTGGGCGATGGCCTGCGTCCGGGCTCGATTGCCGACGCCAATGACGCCGCACAATTCGGTGAGCTGGAAACCCTCGGCGAGCTGACCAAGATCGCCTGGAAGCACGACGTGCAGTGCATGATCGAAGGCCCGGGCCATGTGCCGATGCAGTTGATCAAAGAAAACATGGACAAGCAGCTCGAGTGCTGTGACGAGGCGCCGTTCTACACCCTCGGCCCGCTGACCACCGACATCGCGCCGGGTTACGACCACATCACCTCCGGGATCGGTGCAGCGATGATCGGCTGGTTCGGTTGCGCGATGCTCTGCTACGTGACGCCGAAGGAACACTTGGGCCTGCCGAACAAGGATGATGTGAAGACCGGGATCATCACCTACAAGATCGCCGCGCATGCCGCCGATCTGGCGAAGGGGCATCCGGGCGCGCAGATTCGCGACAATGCCTTGAGCAAGGCGCGGTTCGAATTCCGTTGGGAAGACCAGTTCAACCTTGGCCTGGATCCAGACACCGCCCGTTCGTATCACGATGAAACCCTGCCGAAGGATTCGGCCAAGGTCGCGCACTTCTGCTCCATGTGCGGGCCGAAATTCTGCTCGATGAAGATCACTCAGGAAGTCCGTGAGTACGCGGCCAACCAGCGGATCGAAACCGTGGATGCCGAGGTCGCCCAGGGATTGGCGGATCAGGCTGAACGGTTCAAGCAGGAAGGCAGTCAGCTGTACAAGAAAATCTAGCCACGAGCGACAAGCGACAAGCTGCAAGAAGAAGCGGATTGCGGATTGCTTCTAACTTGTAGCTTGCCGCTTGAACTTGCCTCTGCTCTTATTTGAGATAACACCCTTGAGCATTCAACCGAGTACTTATTCCCCTGGCATCGCCGTGCCAACCGACAAACGCGTTTTCGGCGGTCGTGATCTGTTTTCCCTGTGGTTCTCCCTCGGCATCGGCTTGATGGTGCTGCAGACCGGCGCCTTGCTCGCGCCAGGCCTGGGCCTGTCCGGCTCACTGCTGGCGATCTTCCTCGGCACCCTGGTCGGCGTTCTGCTGCTGGCCGCCGTCGGCGTGATCGGCAGTGATACCGGCCTGTCGTCGATGGCCGCGCTCAAACTCAGCCTCGGCAAACGTGGCGCGAGCCTGCCGGCCGTGTTGAACCTGCTGCAACTGATCGGTTGGGGCTCGTTCGAAATCATCGTCATGCGTGATGCCGCCAGCCTGCTCGGCGCGCGGGCGTTCAGCGAAGGCAGCCTGCTGTCGAATCCGCTGCTCTGGACCATTGTCTTCGGTGGTCTGGCAACGTTGCTGGCCGTCAGCGGTCCTCTGACATTCGTGCGGCAGATCCTGCGCAAGTGGGGCATCTGGCTGTTGCTGGCCGCGTGCATCTGGCTGACCTGGAACCTGTTCGCCAAAGCCGATCTGGCTGCCTTGTGGGCGCAGGCCGGTGATGGTTCGATGCCGTTCGCTGTCGGCTTCGACATTGCTATCGCGATGCCGCTGTCGTGGCTGCCGCTGATTGCCGACTACTCGCGTTTCGGCAAGCGTGCGAAAAACGTCTTCGGCGGCACCGCGCTGGGCTTCTTTATCGGTAATTTCTGGCTGATGAGCCTGGGCGTGGCCTACACCCTGGCGTTCGCGCCGAGCGGTGAAGTGAATGCCTTGTTGCTGGCGCTGGCGGGTGCAGGCCTGGGCATTCCGCTGTTGCTGATCCTGTTGGACGAGTCGGAAAACGCCTTCGCCGACATTCACTCGGCGGCCGTTTCCAGCGGGATTCTGTTGCGCTTGAAAGTCGAGCATCTGGCGTTGGCCATCGGCGTGATTTGCACACTGATCGCGTGCCTGGCGCCATTGGCCCAGTACCAGAACTTCCTGCTGTTGATCGGTTCGGTGTTTGCGCCGCTGTTCGGCGTGGTGCTGGTGGATCACTTCATTCTGCGCAAGCGTTCGGCTCAGGTGGCGTCAGCCGCATTGCGCTGGCCGGCGTTGCTCGCCTGGTTGGGCGGGGTGAGCACCTATCACTTGCTGGCCAATCTGTATCCGGACATCGGCGCAACCCTGCCGTCGTTGATTCTGGCAGGGCTGCTGCAGCTGGTGCTGGGCCGGGCTTTCAGTTACGGCCGGGAAACAGCTCGGGCTTGATGATGCCATTCAGGCGAGGGTAGGGGATCTTCAGTTCGACATGGCCCAGCGCGTATGGCGCGATGGTGCTGGTTTCGTACTTGAGGATCACCCCACCGTAGGTCAGCGCCACGTTCTGGGTTTTCTGGAACGGCCAGCTCTTCACGAACTCCGGTTCCTGATCGAGCTTGGTGCTGATCAGCCAGCTGTTGTGCGCCACTTGCGCCGCCTTCCAGAACGCTTCTTCCTGACCCGGCACCAACATGTCCGACAGCGTCAGCACTTTGTGCTGCTGGCGTGAATAGTTGATAAAGCTGCGGCCCGGTGTGCCATGAGCGCCGCCGGTGTCCAGGTAGCTGGAAAATTCGACGATCACCAAGCCGTCATGCTGCTCACGTACCTTGGCTTGCAGGTAACTGCTGTAGCGCGGCCCGGCGGTGCGCAAAAACTCATCGCGATAGGCCGTCAGCGTCGGAGCCACCGGGGCCTCCGGTGTGGTGCGGGTCATTTGCAGCAGGCGTTTTTCGACGATGCCGTCCAGCTGCGGTTCGGCGGGGAAGCGCAATGTATCGATGTTCACCAGCGGACAATCGGGTGTGGTGCAACCCGGTTTCAGGGTTTCGGTAGCGTCGCGGGTAGTTTCCAGCGGCGCCCGGTAGTTGGGCTGAAACAGACTCTGGCAGGCGCCCAGCGTCAGGGCGATTGCGGCCACGGAGGCGATTTTAAAAAGCGACATGGGCGTCCTTTGTAAAACAGGGAAAGGCAAAAAGTTATCCGCTTCGACTCTCAACGAAGCAGTCAGTTCGCCACTAAGCTAATTAGAGTTGGTTTCGCCCTCACCGTCTATCCCGCTGACGGGAAAGGGGCTGCATCAAATGTCGCAGGCGCGTTAGGATGGCGCGAAGTCGAGGTTGCAGGTAACAAAAAGGAGCCTCGTAACGGATTTGCAGTAAAGAGGATTGTCATGACTGATTTTGCCAACGCCATTCCGACCACCGTTGATATCGTTCGGCGCGAAATGTGTTACGAGGGCTTTTACAAGCTCCACCGTGTGCACTTGCGCCACGAGTTGTTCGCCGGCGGCATGAGTCGTGAAATCAATCGTGAAGTGTTCGTGCGCCACGACGCCGTGTGTGTGTTGCCTTACGATCCGCAGCGTGACGAAGTGGTGCTGATCGAACAGTTTCGCGTCGGCGCCATGGGCAAGACCGACAACCCCTGGCTGATCGAGCTGGTCGCTGGTCTGATCGACAAGGAAGAAGTGCCGGAAGAAGTTGCTCACCGCGAAGGGCAGGAGGAAGCTGGGCTTGTGTTCGGGGCGCTCTGGCCGATGATCAAATATTTCCCGTCGCCGGGCGGCAGCAATGAGTTCGTGCACCTGTTCCTGGGGCGTTGCGACTCTACCGGGGTTGGCGGCCTGCATGGGCTGGAGGAAGAAGCTGAAGATATCCGCGTCACGGTCTGGGCGTTAGAAGATGCCTTGCAGGCCGTGCGCGACGGACGAATTGCCAACGCGGCCAGCATCATTGCCTTGCAATGGTTAGCTTTAAACCGCGCTGAAGTGAGGGGGTTATGGTCGTAAACAAGCTGCGCGATCGCTATCGGGTGGACCTTGCGGGGCTGCAAGCTTCCTGTGAGGCGAACTACGCGCGCTTGATGCGACTGTTGCCGGACATGCGCGACGAGCCGGCGGCGCGGCGCATTGCCGTAACGCATGGCGAACAGATGCTTGGCGTGCTGGCGCTGGAAGTGTTGCAGGTCTGTCCGTACACCACGACCCTGCAAGTGCGTCAGGAGCACAGCCTGCCGTGGCTGCCGATTCCGCAGCTGGAAGTGCAGGTCTACCACGACGCCTGCATGGCCGAAGTGGTCAGCGCCGAACATGCGCGGCGTTTTCGCGGCATCTATCCTTACCCGAACGCCTCGATGCACCAGCCGGACGAAAAGGCCCAGCTGAATATGTTTCTGGGTGAGTGGCTGAGCCATTGCCTGGCGTGCGGCCACGAGTACGCCGTTGTGCGGTAGTTGTGAACTGCGTCAGGTTCACAGGTTTCCCCTTTTGAGCGTCCCCCAGCATAATTGCGGCACCTATCCACCCCCGTGATTCTGCCTTGGGAGAACGCCTTGCCGAGCGTATCCACATTGACCACCGCCGATCCGGCGTTGCTGGTGCAACTCTCCGACAGCCATCTGTTCGCCGAAGCGGACGGGACGTTGCTGGGTATGAACACGCGGGACAGCCTGCAAAAAGTCATCGAACTGGTGCAGCTTCAGCAGCCGAATATCGATCTGATCATTGCCAGCGGCGACCTGTCTCAGGACGGGACGCTGGAGTCCTACCAACAGTTTCGCGACCTGACCGGGCAACTCGATACGCCGGCGCGCTGGATTCCCGGCAATCACGATGAGCCACAGATCATGGCCGAGGCCGCGGTGAAAAGCGCATTGCTGGAACCGGTGGTGGATGTCGGCAACTGGCGAGTCACCTTGCTTGATTCCGCCGTGCCGGGTTCGGTGCCGGGGTACTTGCAGGATGAGCAGTTGCAGCTGTTGGTTCGATCGCTGAGCGAGGCGCCGGAGCGGCATCATCTGGTATGTTTTCACCATCACCCGGTGTCGATTGGCTGTGCCTGGATGGAGCCGATCGGCTTGCGCAATCCTGAGGCGCTGTTTGCAGTGCTGGATCGTTTTCCGCAGGTGCGGGCGGTTTTGTGGGGGCATGTGCATCAGGAGATTGATCAGCTGCGTAATGGCGTTCGTTTGATCGCCTCGCCGTCGACCTGCATTCAGTTCGAGCCGGGCAGCGATGATTTCAAGGTCGGGGAGCAGGCGCCGGGGTATCGCTGGTTGCGGTTGTTGCCGGATGGGCAGATTGAAACCGGGGTGGAACGAGTCACCGGGTTTGATTTTGAGGTTGATTACGGCTCTAACGGCTATTGAGTATTCAGTAAGACCGGGGGCGGCCATCGTGAGCAGGCTCACTCCTGCATTGGAATGCATACCCCTGTAGGCGTGAGCCTGCTCGCGATGGCGCCCTCAAAGGCACCACGAATTTCAAGGATATCCCCGATCCCCCCGACTCCCTGTAAACTGCGCCTCTTTACCCGGCGCACAGGGAGCTCAAATGTCAGGTTCGATCCTTTATATCCACGGTTTCAACAGCGCGCCTTCGTCGAAAAAGGCTACGCAGTTGATGCAGGTGATGGACCGACTCGGCCTGAGCGATCAACTGCGCGTTCCGGCCTTGCATCACCACCCGCGCGAGGCCATCGGTCAGCTGGAGCAGGCGATTGAAGTGCTGGGGCGGCCACTGCTGGTCGGCAGCTCACTCGGCGGCTACTATGCGACTCACTTGGCCGAGCGTCATGGCCTCAAGGCTTTGCTGATCAACCCGGCCGTCAGTCCGCACCGGATGTTCGACGGGTACCTGGGAACGCAGAAAAACCTGTATACCGATGAAGCCTGGGAATTGACCCACGACCACGTGACAGCTTTGGCCGAACTGGAAGTGCCGGCGCCCCGGGACCCGCAGCGGTATCAGGTGTGGTTGCAGACCGGTGACGAAACGCTGGACTATCGCCTCGCCCAGCAGTATTACCGGGCCTGCGCCTTGCGCATCCAGGCCGGTGGCGACCATGGTTTCCAGGGCTTCGCCGCGCAATTGCCGGCGATGCTGAGTTTTGCCGGCATCGGCGCAGATTTGTATCAGGCGATCGATTTCACTGCACTGTGAACCCTCGCCCCTTATTAAACGAACACTCTTTTTACAGGCGGACGACGAGACCCCATGGCCACTCCCAGCGCTAGCTCTTATAACGCAGACGCCATCGAAGTCCTCTCGGGCCTCGACCCGGTGCGTAAACGCCCCGGTATGTACACCGACACCAGTCGGCCGAACCACCTTGCCCAGGAAGTCATCGACAACAGCGTCGACGAAGCCTTGGCCGGGCATGCGACTTCGGTGCAGGTCATCCTGCACGCCGATCACTCCCTGGAAGTCAGCGATGACGGCCGTGGCATGCCGGTGGACATTCACCCGGAAGAGGGCGTGTCCGGGGTCGAACTGATCCTCACCAAGCTCCATGCGGGCGGCAAGTTTTCCAACAAGAACTACCAGTTCTCCGGCGGTCTGCACGGGGTGGGTATTTCCGTGGTCAACGCCTTGTCGACCGAAGTCCGGGTGCGCGTCAAGCGTGACGGCAACGAATACCAGATGACGTTCGCCGACGGTTACAAGAAAACCGAACTGGAAGTGGTCGGCACCGTCGGCAAGCGCAACACCGGCACCAGCGTGTTCTTTGCGCCGGACCCGAAGTACTTCGATTCGCCGAAATTCTCCATCAGCCGCCTCAAGCACGTGCTCAAGGCCAAGGCCGTTCTCTGCCCGGGGCTGCTGGTCAGTTTTGAAGACAAAGCCACCGGCGAGAAAGTCGAATGGCATTACGAAGACGGCCTGCGTTCCTATCTGGTCGACGCCGTCAGCGAATTCGAACGCCTGCCGGACGAGCCGTTCTGCGGCAGCCTGGCCGGTAATAAAGAAGCGGTCGACTGGGCGCTGTTGTGGCTGCCGGAAGGGGGCGACGCGGTTCAGGAAAGCTACGTCAACCTGATCCCGACGGCCCAGGGTGGTACACACGTCAACGGTTTGCGTCAGGGTTTGCTCGATGCGATGCGCGAATTCTGTGAATTCCGCAGCCTGCTGCCACGCGGCGTGAAGCTGGCGCCGGAAGACGTCTGGGAACGCATCGCCTTCGTCCTGTCGATGAAAATGCAGGAGCCGCAATTCTCCGGCCAGACCAAAGAGCGTTTGTCGTCCCGTGAAGCGGCGGCGTTTGTTTCCGGTGTGGTCAAGGACGCGTTCAGCCTGTGGCTCAACGCCAACCCGGAAACCGGCATGCTCCTGGCGGAATTGGCGATCAACAACGCCGGCCGCCGCCTCAAGGCGAGCAAGAAGGTCGAGCGCAAGCGCGTCACCGCAGGACCGGCGCTGCCGGGCAAACTCGCCGATTGCGCCGGGCAGGAACCGATGCGTTCCGAGCTGTTCCTCGTGGAAGGTGATTCCGCCGGCGGTTCCGCCAAGCAAGCACGAGACAAAGAGTTTCAAGCGATCCTGCCGTTGCGCGGCAAGATTCTGAACACCTGGGAAGTCGATGGCAGCGAAGTGCTGGCCAGCCAGGAAGTGCACAACATCGCCGTGGCCATCGGTGTCGATCCGGGTGCGGCGGACATGAGCCAGCTGCGTTACGGCAAGATCTGCATCCTCGCCGACGCCGACTCCGACGGTCTGCACATTGCCACGCTGCTGTGCGCGTTGTTCGTCCAGCACTTCCGCCCGTTGGTGGATGCCGGTCACGTCTACGTCGCGATGCCGCCGCTGTACCGCATCGACTTGGGCAAGGAGATTTACTACGCCCTGGACGAAGCCGAGCGCGATGGCATTCTCGATCGTCTGGTCGCCGAGAAGAAACGCGGCAAGCCGCAGGTCACCCGATTTAAAGGCCTGGGTGAAATGAACCCGCCGCAACTGCGCGAAACCACCATGGACCCGAACACCCGGCGTCTGGTGCAGTTGACCCTGGACGATTTCGCTGCGACCTCGGAAATGATGGACATGCTGCTGGCGAAGAAACGTGCCGGTGACCGCAAGTCCTGGCTGGAATCCAAGGGCAACCTGGCCGAGGTTCTTGGTTGATGCGGCTTGGCTTTGCCCTGGCGTGTGCGTTGCTTCTGACCCCGGTTCTGGCCTTTGCTGAACCGGCACCAGAATTGCGCGTGGTCTCCGAGCATCCCGTTGACGGTATGCGCGGCGGCAACCTGTCGGGACTGGCCCAGTGCGGCAAGGACCTGTGGACGGTCTCGGATCGCGACGACGATCAGATTTACCGCCTTGATACCAGCAACGCGACCTGGCAGGCCGAAAGCGTGGGCCTCGGCGTACCTCCGGTGCCGGACAACGGATTGCCCTGGGGGTTGCGTGCGCGAACCTGGGCGGCGTCGTTCGTGCGTGGCGGCGATCTGGATTTCGAAGGCATTACCTGTGACAGCGCCGGCAATCGCTACATTGTCAGCGAAGGCCATGCGGCCGTCCTCCTGGTACCCCCTACAGGGCCGGCGAGCTGGTTGAAAATCTCGCCAATGCTGGTTCGCGAAGCGCGTGCCAGCGGCATGCTGTTGCAGTTCAATGCGCTGTTCGAGGGGCTGGCGATCAATCCGGCGGGCGATCAAATATGGTTCGCTGCCGAACGTCAAAGCCGCGGCTTGTTGACGATCAAGCGCAAACAGACCGTATGGGATTGCGACGGTGGCTGTGTGCTGCTGAGCGAAGCGGGCATGGAAATGCAGCCGCCGCAGTTCCCTCATGCCAAACCGGTTAACCGGGATTTCTCCGACCTGTCATTGTTCGAGGGCAAGTTGTTTACCCTTGAGCGCAACGCCTATCAGATCTGTCGCCGCGACCCGCAGACGGCCAAGGTCGAACGCTGCTGGTCGTATGCGGCCGAGTTGTTGCAGGAAAACCGCCGTTATTCGCAGAACTACGGTCTGGAAGAGGCGTTGATCATTGACGCTGACGGTGCCTGGATTGGCGTCGACAACAATTTCGGGCCCCGTACCGATGGTGAAGTTCGCCCGGTTGTCTGGCGCTTCGCCGCGCCTGAAGGTGGCTGGAGCGCCAAGCCGTGAGTCAACAACCGCCGGGCAAGCGCGCCGGTCGTGTGTTGATGGTGCTGGCCTGGTGCGCGGCGCTGTTTCTGGCCACGCGGTTTTTCGGGCAGTGGGAAGAGCGGCAGCAAAACCCGAATGGGGTGGTCAGTTCCGAGCAGGGCGATGGGTTTATCGAAGTGAAGCTGGTCAGCAACGTTCAGGGGCATTTTGTCGCCAGCGGCGCGATCAACGGCCACCCGGTGGATTTCATGCTCGATACCGGGGCGACGGATGTGTCAATTCCGGCCAGTGTGGCCGAGGGATTGAAACTGGAACAAGGCTTCGGGGTGACCCTGAGCACGGCCAACGGTCTGAGCGAGGGCTATCGAACCCGCATCGACCGGCTGCAACTGGGCGACATTGTGTTGCGTGATGTTCGCGCGCTGGTCGCCCCTGGCCTGGAAGGTAAGCAGGTGCTGCTCGGCATGAGCGCACTGAACAAACTTGAATTTACCCAGCGCGGTGGCACCATGCTGCTGCGCCAGACAACGAACCGATGAGGCCCGCATGAGCGACTCCCTTGATCTCAGCCTGGACGGTGTAGAACGCCGGTCACTGGCTGACTTCACCGAAAATGCCTACCTCAACTACTCCATGTACGTGATCATGGACCGTGCCTTGCCGCATATCGGCGACGGCCTGAAACCGGTACAGCGACGCATCATCTACGCGATGAGCGAGTTGGGGCTGGACGCCGATTCCAAGCACAAGAAATCGGCGCGTACCGTTGGTGACGTGCTCGGCAAGTTCCACCCGCACGGCGACTCGGCCTGCTACGAAGCCATGGTCCTGATGGCCCAGCCGTTCAGCTACCGCTACACGCTGGTCGACGGTCAGGGTAACTGGGGTGCGCCGGATGATCCCAAGTCCTTCGCCGCCATGCGTTACACCGAAGCGCGGCTGTCGCGTTATTCCGAAGTGCTGCTCAGCGAACTGGGCCAGGGCACGGCGGACTGGGGCCCGAACTTTGACGGCACCCTCGACGAACCGTTGGTGTTGCCGGCACGTTTGCCGAACATCCTGCTCAACGGCACCACCGGCATCGCCGTGGGCATGGCCACCGACGTGCCGCCGCACAACCTGCGCGAAGTCGCGACGGCGTGCGTGCGTTTGCTTGATGAGCCCAAAGCCACGGTCGAACAGCTCTGTGAACACATCCAGGGCCCGGATTACCCGACCGAAGCGGAAATCATCACCCCGCGCGCCGACCTGCTGAAAATGTACGAGACCGGCAAGGGCTCGGTGCGTATGCGCGCCGTGTACCACATCGAAGACGGCGACATTATTGTCACCGCGCTGCCGCACCAGGTGTCCGGTGCCAAGGTGCTGGAACAGATCGCCGCGATGATGCAGGCCAAGCCGTCCAAGGCGCCGCAAATTGCTGACTTGCGCGACGAATCCGACCACGAAAACCCGTGCCGCATCGTGATCATCCCGGGGGCGCGCAAAAACTTTGACCACGATGCACTGATGACGCACCTGTTCGCCAGCACCGAGCTGGAGTCGAGCTACCGGGTCAACATCAACATCATCGGCCTGGACGGCAAGCCGCAGCTGAAAAACCTGCGGGCGCTGCTGGTCGAATGGCTGGAATTCCGGGTGCAGACCGTGCGTCGCCGCCTGCAATTCCGCCTCGATAAGGTCGAGCGTCGCCTGCACCTGTTGGACGGTTTGTTGATTGCCTACCTCAACCTGGATGAAGTGATTCACATCATCCGTACCGAGGAGCACCCAAAAGCCGCCCTGATCGCGCGTTTCGCCCTGAGCGAAATCCAGGCCGACTACATCCTCGACACCCGTTTGCGTCAGTTGGCGCGACTGGAAGAAATGAAACTGCGTGCCGAGCAGGATGAACTGCTCAAGGAACAAGCCAAGCTGCAAGCGCTGCTGAGCAGCGAAGCCAAGCTGAAAAAACTGGTGCGCACCGAGCTGATCAAGGACGCCGAAACTTATGGCGACGACCGTCGTTCGCCGATTGTCGAGCGCGCCGAGGCCAAGGCCCTGACCGAGCACGACCTGCTGCCGAACGAGAAAGTGACGGTCGTGCTGTCGGAAAAAGGCTGGGTCCGTTCAGCCAAAGGTCACGAAATCGACGCCACCGGGCTTTCCTACAAGGCCGGTGACGGCTTCAAGGCCCTCGCAGCCGGGCGCTCCAACCAGTTTGCGGTGTTTATCGACTCCACCGGTCGCAGTTATTCGGTGGCGGCGCACACGTTGCCTTCGGCCCGTGGCCAGGGCGAGCCGTTGACCGGTCGTCTGACGCCACCGCCAGGCGCGAGCTTCGAATGCGTGTTGATGCCGGAAGACGATTCGCTGTACGTGATCGCCTCCGACGCCGGGTATGGCTTTGTGGTCAAAGGTGAAGATTTCCAGGCCAAGAACAAGGCCGGCAAGGCGTTGCTGAGCCTGCCGAGCAACTCGAAAGTCATTCTTCCGCGCCCGGTCGCCGATCGCGAGAGCAACTGGCTGGCCTCGGTCACGACCGAAGGTCGCCTGCTGATCTTCAAGATCAGCGACCTGCCACAATTAGGTAAGGGCAAAGGCAACAAGATCATCGGCATCACCGGTGAACGCGTGGCCAATCGCGAAGAATATGTCACGGACATCGCCGTGCTGCCGGAGGGTGCCACTTTGGTGTTGCAGGCCGGGAAACGTACCTTGTCGCTGAAAGCAGACGACCTCGAACACTACAAAGGTGAGCGTGGACGTCGTGGTAACAAATTGCCACGTGGCTTCCAGCGGGTCGATGCGCTGCTCGTCGAAAACCTCAATTAGGCGTCCTAGACCGCTCGATCTACGATTTAACGCGTAGATCGACGCATTGGCGCTGGAGTCGGAACGCATATTCACGGATGATATGGCCTTTCAAGCGCCGGCGTGGCCGAGCGTTCTTCACATTTATTGAGTATTTTCACTGTGGTCAGCCTTGTGGCGGCCACCTGGATGGGACGATGACTGCTCTGCGCCTTCCTTTTATTTTGATGCTCGCTGGCGTTTTAGGCCTGGCGGGTTGCAGCGTTCACCAGCCGGTGTCGCTGTATCAACTGGACAGTGGAAGTCCGGTTGCGCCTGCGCAAAGCGCGGGCATGGCCGTATTGTTGGGCCCGGTAACCGTCGCTGATTACCTGCAACGTGAAACCCTGTTGCAGCGTCAGCCCGATGGCAGCCTTCAGGCGTCGACCGACGGTCGATGGGCCGGGAGCCTGTCTTCGGACATCGATCAGTTGTTGCTGCGTCAGGTAGCCGGTCGTCTGGACAGTCAGCGTGTTGTGCTGGCGCCCGCGACCCTCGGTTTCACGCCGGATGTTCAGGTGCTGCTGACGATTACTCGCCTGGACTCCGGTGAGTCGCAACCGGCCATCCTCGATGCGCAATGGCGTTTGATTGATCGTCGTGGCCAGGTTCGCGACAACCGCATCATTCATTTGCAGGAACAGCACGCGGGCGGCACAGCGGCGCAGGTTCAGGCTCAGGGGGTGTTGTTGCAGCGTCTGGCGGAGCAATTGTCGGTGGCGTTGAAACCATTGGCCAACCAGCCACCGATTGCTGAGGCGCCAAAGAAATCAGCTGCCAAGCCTGTAGCACCGGCGACAGAGCAAGAGAAACAACCGAAGATCCCGATGGCGTCACCGATCCGGACCGATATGGAAGTGTTCAGGTTCTAAGCCTGGACTGATCCAAAGCAAAGCCCGCCTTGTGCGGGCTTTGTTGTTTCTGCAGGTTGGAGGTCTACGGCGCTGCTGACGGCCTCATCGCGAGCAAGCTCACTCCCACAGGGGGTCTCTGGCGTTCACAGAGGCGGCGTCCACAACAGATCCCTGTGGGAGCGAGCTTGCTCGCGATGAGGCCAGAACAGACAACAAAAAACCCGCAGACAATCACTCATCTGCGGGTTTTTTTACAGCGGGGGCTAGTGCTTACGCCCGACGCTCATGCATCCGCGCCAACTGCCGCTCCAGCATCGACGGATAAGGCTCCATCAGCCGCTCCACACAGCAAGCCCCCTCAGGGCTGGCAATCGGACGAATCCGTGCGCGCTGACGGATCAGTGCATCGTCACTGATCTTGCGTTCCACCAGCAGCAGGTTGCGGCTGTGTTGCGACAGGGCCAGGGCGTCCTGGGCGGACTCGGTCAGCAGCAAGTCGATCTGACTCATACCGAACAACTCTTCACCCAGCGTCAGACCCAGCTGCAATTGCAGGGTGATGCCGCTGTCCGCGACTTCGATCTGCAACTGATGGCCCAGCGCTCGCAGCAGCTCACCGCAGCAGATGGCGTTGGTCAGGTAGTCGTCGCCGCTGTCTTCGGTGTGGAACAGCATCAGCGTGCTGCCATCGTTCAGGGTATGCAGTTCGCTCTGGTAGAGCGAAGCGGCCTGATCGAGGCAGTCGCGATAGCGTTTCAGCAATTCTTCCAGGCGTGTGCGAGGCAGGCGACGCAGTTGATCCTGGGCGCCCAGTTGCACGGCCAGGACCGCACTGTGTTGCGGCACGTTCGAGATCACCGGTTTTGCCGCCGGTTTCGGCGCGCTGGCGACCGACTCGTCACGCAGATCGGCAAACGCATCATCGTCGTCATCGTCTTCAGCGGTGCTGACAATGTGCCGTGGCGCCGGTTTGAGGGCTGCCACAGGCTTGGTTTCGTCAAAACTCGGGTCACGCAAGTTGCGCACTTCGAAGGTCGGTTCGTTGTCGTCCGCGTCTTCGTAGTCGCTCTCGTCGTACTCGGGTTCTGGCGCTGGCTCGGGTTCGGCCGGCTCTGGTGCGAAATTGGCGTGCAGCTGACGGGCAAGGTCGCCGATTTCATCCTGGCGCTCGGTGGCCGGGGTGTATTCGTCGATATTGCGCAGCCACACGCGCAATTGCAGCAGCGGCGTGGAGATGTGCCGACCCAGGCGCAGGCTCAAGGCCAGGGACAGGGCCAGCAGTATCGCACTCAAAATGCCCATGCTTTGCAGGCTGATGGTCATCGGCTGCTGGAACTGATCCATGTCCAGGCTGATGCGCAGTTGCCCGGCGGTCACGTCCTGGAACGTGATCTTGCTCTGGTACATGCCCTCGGCTTCGCCCAACAGGCTGTGCTTGGGGCGCTGACCGGCTTCGGCGAGGATGCGGTTATCCACGCTATAAATGGCGGCGTGGGCCACCAGTTTATTCTTGGTCAGGTTGTTGAGCAGCACGTTGAGGCTGAGGATGTCGTTGGACACCAACAGCTCCGTGGCGGACGTGGCGGTCTGCGTGGTCAGGCTTTCGCCCAGCGCATCGGCCTGCTCGTGCATGGCCTGCTTGAACTGCAAACCCATCACGCAGGCGTAGATCACCAGGGCCAGAGCGACCAGGATCACGTTATGGCTGGCGATGCGCAATGCAATCGGTACACGGCGATGGCGCAGTGCCCGGAAGATCAGCAGAAAGAAGTTATCGGTTTTTACTGGCGTGGGCCGGTTCACTTGAGCTCGGCTCTTTTGTCCGTGAAGTTGACGCGCAGTATAGCGACAGGCCCTAGACCGGCAAAGCGCTCACGGTGCCCGATGGTCACTGAAAGTGGGTAGAATGCGGTTTTTTTCCACTTGCGGGGGTGCGCCTTGCGCGAAATCGTCCTGATAAACATCACGGGAGTCGACCGTCCGGGTCTGACTGCGGCCATTACCGGCGTTCTGGCCCAGGGTGGTGTGAACATTCTCGACATCGGTCAGGCGGTGATCCACGACACCCTGTCGTTCGGCATCCTGGTTGAAATTCCGGATACCGAGCAAGGCAAGTCGGTGCTCAAGGACATCCTGTTCAAGGGCTACGAGCTCGACCAGCAGGTGCGTTTCACGCCGGTGTCCGAAGAGGATTACCAGCAGTGGGTCGGCAACCAGGGCAAAAAGCGCCACATCGTGACGCTATTGACCCGCAAAGTGACCGCCGGGCAATTGCAGGCCGTGAGTTCGATCACCGCGAAATATGGCCTGAACATCGATCACATCGATCGCTTGTCCGGGCGCATGCCGCTGGACACCCCGGCCGACAAGGGCAAGGGCTGCATCGAGTTTTCCGTGCGGGGCGAAGCGGCCGATCCGCAGGCGCTGCGGGCCGAGTTCCTCAGCGTTGCGCAGGAATTGAACGTCGACATCGCCTTCCAGGAAGATTCACTGTTCCGTCGTAACCGTCGGCTGGCGGTGTTCGACATGGATTCGACCCTGATCGAAGCCGAAGTCATCGACGAACTGGCCAAGGCAGCCGGCGTCGGCGATCAGGTGTCTGAAATCACCGAGCGGGCGATGGCCGGCGAACTGGATTTCCGCGCAAGCTTCAAAGAGCGCCTGGCGCTGCTCAAAGGCCTGGACGTCAGCGTGCTGGACTCGATTGGCGCGTCCCTGCGCCTGACCGAAGGTGCCGAAACCCTGTTCGCCGAACTCAAGCGCCTGGGCTACAAGACCGCCATTCTGTCGGGTGGCTTTACCTACTTTGCCAAGCAGTTGCAGGCAAAGCTGGGTATCGACTACGTGTTTGCCAACGAACTGGAAGTGGTCGACGGCAAGGTGACCGGTGTGGCGGTCGAGCCGATTGTCGATGCGCAGCGCAAGGCGGATCTGCTGCGTGAGCTGGCGCATAAGGAAGGTTTGCGTCTGGAGCAGACCATCGCGGTCGGCGACGGCGCCAACGATCTGCCGATGCTGGCGATTGCCGGATTGGGCGTGGCGTTCCGGGCCAAGCCGTTGGTGAAACAGTCGGCGAAACAGGCGATTTCTACGCTTGGGCTGGATGGCGTGCTGTACCTGTTGGGTTTTCGGGACCGTGACGGGCAGCTCTGAGGTCGTCACGGTCTGAACTGGCCTCATCGCGGTCTTTCAGGCCACACTCACAGCGAAGGCCACAACGAATCAAACACCTCCCCAACGCCGCTCCCTGCGGCGTTGTCGTTTCTACTTGTCTCCAGCGACCGATACGCAAACTGATTAAAACTGTGGGTACTCGCCACCCGCCGATCCAGCCCGGCCCGGCGTTCCTGGCCGTTGGTGTTGATCAGCACCTTGCTGCCTTCCTGAAACGGCAAACGCGGGGCGAGCACGGTGGCGGGCAGGTCGATGGCACTGATCTGCGGTAGCAACAACCCGCGCAAGTACTGGCTGTGGTCATCCCGGTTGCGCACCAATTGCAGCCCGCAAGGCTCGGCGAAGGGCGCAACCTGCTCAATGCCCATTTGCGTACCGCCACCGCGCACCTGACGAATCCAGCGCACGACCGCAATGCTCCAGCCTTTATTGACTGAATCCTCAATCCCGACCATCTCACCGGCCTGTAACTCGGCGGGCACCGCGTTGGGCCAGGCCAGGCAATAACCGCCTGGACTGTGATTGATGACGGGCAGAGCATAGGTCGGAAAATGCCGGTTGCTGTCGGCCTCTTTGCTGTCGTCATTTTGCAGTTGCGGGTATTCAATTTCTTCGTAGGGCAGCAAGGCATCGGCAGTGCCCTGTGACGCGGCATCGAACGCCTGATGCCAGGGGTCGCTGTCCCGACTGGCCGCAGGCATTGCCGAAAACTGCGCGGGCCGGTGGCCAGGGTTTTTCAACAGGTCGCTGAATGAGCGCTGCCCGCCCAGATAAAAGTGCAGTGCGCTCATCCCCACGCACAGCGTCAACGTACCTTGACCGGCCGTTCGCTGAAAACTGCGCTCGGCCGCTTGGCCCCAGGCGGCGTGCAGGTGCTGCAGCGTGTCCACGCTAAGACCTGTGGGTACGGGCAAGGCGTCTTTATTGCCTTGCAAGTGTGTTTCGATGGTGTCGACCAGTGGCTGCGGATCAAACCCCAGCAAACCGGCTTGCTGCCCGGCCCGGAACTTGTTGCGGTAACGCGGGCCAGTGTCGAGGTCCGGCGCGACGGCGAACAATCCATCGGCTGGTAGTTTGACCCGATGACTCCAGGCTTCCAGCGCTTCGGCGAGGCGGGCGATCTGGTTCTGGCGCAATTGATTGCAGCGTGACGCACCCAGCAGCAGGGCGACGGCGTAAGTCTGTTCGATGCTCAGGGAGTGCGTCTGGCTGGCCAGTTCATCGCGCAGGCTCAGGTGTTGCAACCGGTGTTCGCAGCCGATCCGGTACAACTGATGCAATTCCAGCCACACACCGTCCGGCACTGGGCAGTAGAGCTGAGTGGCGCGGATCAACTGACCGTTCAGGCAATGGAGTGCCCGTTGCAACGCTTGCGCCAGCAGTGGCGCACGGTCTTTGCTGAAACGAGGCGTGATTCGGATGACGATCTGTTTGTAGCCGATCGCCAAATGACTTTGCAGGGCCTGGCAAAGGTTGGCGATCTTGCGCGAACGCTCGTCGAGAACAATCGCCTGGTGCAGGAAATGCCGCTCCAGGTGTCTGCAGACGTAATACACCTCGGGCCTGAGCAGCTCGAGCATGGGCAGGCGATTGGCACTCGGTGTCAGCAGTTGGTTGAGTTCACCCAAGGCTTGATAGAGCTGGCGCGCGGTTTCGCCGATGTTGGCTTTGGGCAGGGCGGCGATCCAGCGCTTGAGGTCGCGTGGGGTGGCTTCGCAGAAAGTCAGGCGCAATTGCGCGGGGAGCGGGGCGCTTAGCAGCAGGTGGGGACTGGTTTCATTCATGCCGTGGAAAAACTCCAGCCGGTCAATGGGCAGTGAATGACCTGACTGTAGCAGCTATGTCCATCAGCGCGGGACAACCAGAGCGGTCGCCACCGGGTGTGTATCCGCCCCTCCGAAGATGTTCGCAAGAGCGGATCAGCGGATCATGCCTTAGGCAGACCCATGCCCTGGCCCATCTGTACCGGCGAACCGGCCGCCAGTTCTTCGGCCCATTTGACCTGGTCTGGCCCGAACAGCACGACAGCGGTCGAACCCAGTTTGAAGCGACCCAGTTCCGCACCTTTCTCCAGATGAATGGGCGCGCGCGCGGCTTCGTCGTAGCGGAAGGTTTTCAATTCGCGTTTCGGCGGCGTGACCAGCCCGGCCCAGACGGTTTCGATCGACGCAACGATCATCGCGCCCACCAGCACCACGGCCATCGGCCCGCGCTCAGTGTCGAAAATGCACGCCACACGTTCGTTGCGGGCAAACAGCTCCGGCACGTTTTCGGCGGTGGTCTGGTTGACCGAGAAAATCCGGCCCGGGATGTAGACCATCTCGCGCAGGGTGCCGGCCAGCGGCATGTGCACGCGGTGGTAGTCCTTCGGCGACAGGTAGATAGTCGCGAAATCACCGCCCATGAACGGCGCGGCGTTGGCCGCGTCACCGCCCAGCAACTCCAGCACGCTGAAGCTGTGGCCCTTGGCCTGGAACACTCGACCGTGTTCGATCGGACCGAGCTGGCTGACTGCGCCATCGGCCGGGCTGAGGATCGCCCCCGGGGTTTCGTCGAGCGGACGAGCGCCGTCCTTCAAGGCGCGGGTGAAGAACGCGTTGAAGTGTTCGTAGGCAGTCAGGTCTTCGACCAGCGCCTGGGACATGTCCACCTGATAACGCTTGGCGAACCAGGCGGTAAAGGCGTTCTTGAACCAGCGCACGCGGCATTCGGCAATGCAGCCGGCCAGTCGCGAGAGCAAGTGATGGGGCAGCAGGTATTGGCTGAGGATAAACAGACGCTTGTTCATTAACTGTCCTTAAACCTTAAATCTCTACGGGGGTGTCGGGGTGGTTGCCCCATTCGCCCCAGGAACCGGCGTAGCCTTTGACCCGCGGATAACCGAGGGATTTGGCCACCAGATAAGTGAAGCCAGAACGGTGGTGAGTCTGGCAGTGAGTAATGACTTCTTTGTCTTTGCTGATCCCTAGCTGTTCGAGGATCTGCGGCATGTCCGTGCGGATGCGCAGGTTACGCGCCTTGTCCATGCCGGCAGTCCACTCGAAATTGACGGCGCCCGGAATGTGCCCGGCCTTGGCCGCCAGCACTTTCTCGCCGGAGTACTCCAGCGGCCCGCGCGCGTCCCAGATCGCCAGGTCGGCGGCGCCGAGTCGGCTTTGCAGGTACTCGCGGGTCGCGGTGGGTTCGTCGTGCAGGGTCAATTTCACCGGGCCGCCAACGGGGGCCGGGATCTGGATCGACATCGGCATGCCTTCTGCCAGCCAGGCCGTCAGACCGCCGTCGACGTAGTGATATTTACGGTGGCCGATGACGTCCAGCAGCCAGATAAAACGCCCGGCCCAGCCACCACCTTCGTCGTCATACACCACGTACACCGCATCGGGGTTGTGGCCCAACTCGCCAAACAGCGCTTCAAGTGCCGCTTGCGGCGGCATCAATCCCGGTGCCGGCGCCTGACCGAGTTGCGTGCGTTTCGGATCGACAAAACGCGCGCCGGGAATATGCCCTTCGGCATAGCGGGCACTGCTGGTCAGGTCCACCAGAATCAGATCGCGGGCCTCGAGGCGAGGGAGCAAGTCGCTCGGCTCGATCACCAGCGGCAAGCCAGAGAAGTCAGACATGTGAGGTCTCCAGGGCACAAAAGGGTGGATTGTAGCGCAGCGTCATTGGCCGCGGTGGCTAAAGGTGTTCAAGGCTTTCTCAATGCACTGCGCGGTTTTGCCGAAGGCTTGCACGGTGATTTCCGAGAACGGCCCGCCGCCCTGATCCGCCACCACCACCATGATCACCCGACCATTATTGACCAGTGAGCGCAGGATCAAGTGTTCGCCACGGAACTGCGCGCGCAGGTTGCCAGGCAACAACGCCGAGAACTGCGCGGTGTTGGCCGGTGTCAGGCGCACTTGGGCCTGTTGCGAGAGCAAACGTTGTAGCACAGAGCTTTGGCTCACCGCGAAATTCAGCCCGGCCGCTTCTGCTGACAAACCGGCAACCTGATGCACCCGCAGATTGGCGTGCGTGCGATCAGCCATCAAGATCATGACGCGACGCATGCCGCACGCGACCAGAGCGTCCCGGGCGGAGGTGGTCAAGTGCATCGCGTTGGTGAAGGGGCTTGGCTCCACCAGCAACTCGGCGCATTGGCTGCGCCACTTCGCCAGGTCTTCGGTGGTCGGCGCCGGGGCCGGCAGCAAGGCGGCGTGGACCCGGTTCATGCCCCACGGCCAAAGCAGCGAAACAGCGGGGTGCCAGAGGTCCGGCATGGCATGCAGTCGGGCGCTGTTGGCGGCCTGTTGGTGCAATTGTTGCTGCACGTCGGCCATGGGCATTTGCAGGTAAAGGCTGGTCAGGTATTGCCAGCGCTCGCTGTGCGGGCTGTCCCACGCCTGTTGCGCCGACAGTGCCAGACCGTTGGCCAGCAGCACGGTATTGGCCGGCTGATTGAGCCAGCGCCGCAGGGTCGGATCGTCATCGAGGCGGTTTTGCTGGCGCAACGGATGATCACTATCGCGGGCAATGCGCAGCACTTTGACCAGTTCGCGCTGCTCGGTCAGCAGCAGGCGATAACCCTGTTCTACCCAGATCGGCAGGCGCCAGATGGTCACCAGGGCCTGGCAAATATCCAGCAGGCGCACCCCGAACAACTGCTTTTCGACCTTGCGCGCCGACTCACCTTTATGGATGACCCGCAGTTCCCATTCTTCGAGCAATTGCGGATAGGTCAACGCCATCGGCCACAGCGGCGAGAGGAACAGCAGACTGCCCCAATGAATGTCCTGCCACAGCCGAGCCAGGCGACTGGCAAAAAAACCATTGGCCTGTTGCGTCGCGTGCTGGCTGATCAATTGCAACTGGCGCAAGGCAAGCGGGATCTGCATTTGGGGTTCGGCGGGGAGGCGGGCGAGCAGTTCTTCGGTGCGTTTCAAGCCGAGGCGATTGATCGCCACTTCCAGGTTTTCCGCAGGCTCGGTCATGCTGCCGTGGGTATGGCGATTGGCTTCACGAATGATGCTCAAGGCCAGGGCCGGGCTGTCTTGCATCAATTCGGCGATATCACGCAGTGAGCTGCGGTTATCGGCGATAGCTCTGCAGACACGGTCATGGCTGTCTTGCGGAACCGGCAGGCGCACGCCATCGAGAAGCTTGACCCAGCCTTCTAGAGTGGTCGGTTTTTGAGTGGGAGTGTTCGTCTGGTTAGCCATGGTTGGACGCAATCTTCGTCTGCATTACCTATGCCCGGAGTAGGCTAAATTAGCTTTTCGCTTGAACGGCCTATAGTCTGGCGCAGTTTTGCCGATAAGGAGAAGAAGAGATTTTTCGACCTCCGAATATGACCTTGAACCCGACTCAGTAAGTGCTCTCCTACCTATGGCTAAAATTCTCGGCATCATTGTCGTATTCGCGAGCGTGCTCGGCGGGTACGTGCTCTCCCACGGCAAGATTGCTGCCCTTATCCAGCCTTTCGAGGTGATGATTATCGGTGGTGCAGCCTTTGGCGCATTCCTGCAAGCCAACCCTGGCCACATGGTCAAAAACGTTCTGAAGAAAGCCTTCGGGATGTTCAGCTCGCGCTTCAACCACACCTTTTACCTTGAAGTGCTGGGGCTGATTTACGAGATCCTCAACAAGAGCCGCCGCGAAGGCATGATGGCCATCGAAGGCGACATCGAAGATGCTGCCGCGAGCCCGATTTTCGCCAAGTACCCGGCGGTGCTCAAAGATGACCGCATGACCGCGTACATCTGCGATTACCTGCGCATCATGTCCTCCGGCAACATGGCTCCCCATGAGCTGGAAGGCCTGTTCGACATGGAACTGACCAGCCTCAAGGAAGACCTCGATCACCCGTCCCACGCGGTGAATGGCATCGCTGACGCCATGCCGGGTTTCGGTATCGTCGCGGCGGTACTGGGTATCGTGGTGACCATGGCCTCCCTGGGTGAAAGCGATCAGAAAATGATCGGTGTACACGTGGGTGCGGCATTGGTCGGTACCTTCTTCGGTATTCTCGCGGCGTACGGTTTCTTTGGCCCGCTGGCTCATGCCCTGGCCCACGATGCCAAGGAAGAACTGAACGTCTACGAGGCCATCAAGGCTTCGCTGGTGGCCTCGGCGTCCGGCATGCCGCCATCGCTGGCCGTGGAATTCGGTCGCAAGGTTCTGTACCCGGCGCACCGTCCTAGCTTCGCTGAGCTGGAACAAGCGGTTCGCGGTCGATAGTGCTCTGTTTTGCAAATACGTTCCTTTTTTGGCGAGTGACTGTTGTTGCCAGACAAGGCGCCGAGACGAGTCATAGCTCGCTATGGCGAGGAGCGGCAACGCCGTATGGCGACAACAGGCACCGTCAAAAAGGAACAGTATTTGTGAGACAGAGCACTCTGTATGGAAAATAACCAGCCGATCATCATCAAGCGCGTCAAGAAATACGCGAGCGGGCATCACGGTGGTTCCTGGAAAATCGCTTTCGCGGACTTCGCGACGGCGATGATGGCGTTCTTCCTGGTGCTGTGGCTGCTGTCCACCGCCACCCCGGAACAGAAGATCGCCATCGCCGGTTACTTCAAAGACCCGGTCGGCTTTACCGAAAGTGGCACGCCGTACATCATCGATCTGGGTGGCTCCCCGACCCTGGCGCCGGAGAAAACCCTCAACCCCGAGGTGAAATCCCAGCCGCAGCCAGACCGCGTCACTGTCGACACCGAACAGGTCGAAGGCATGGCCGAGCAGGTCGAGAAGGAACGCCTGGAACTGTTGCTGCAAGAATTGCAGAACAAGGTCGATGAAAATCCGCAGCTGCAGAAATTCAAGGACCAGATCCTGTTCGAGATCACGCAGGACGGTTTGCGTATCCAGATCATGGACGCCGAAAACCGCCCGATGTTCGACTCCGGCAGTGCGCGTTTGAAACCGTACTTCGAAGACATCCTGCTGGCCATGGCTGACACCATCAAAGCGGTGCCGAACAAGATCAGCATCAGCGGTCACACCGATGCCAAGCCGTACTCGGGTACCGGCGATTTCGGCAACTGGGAACTCTCGGCCAACCGTGCCAACGCCGCTCGCCGTGCGCTGGTCGCCGGCAGCTATCCGGATCAACAGGTCGCGCGGGTGGTCGGTTATGCCTCGTCGGCACTGTTCGACCGCGAGAACCCGTTCAATCCGGTCAACCGCCGCATCGACATCGTGGTACTGACCAAGAAAGCCCAAAAGGCCATTGAAGGCTCGCAAGGTGCAGAACCTGCGCCAGAGCCGGCACCAGCCCCGGCAGCACAAGGGCAGGGCGGTCCGGGCGAAGTGCCGGCCAAACCAGTTGACCCGAACGCCTTGCCGGCGGACAAAGAGCCGCTGCCGGCCCATGAGCTTCGTGAGCGTCTGAATATCTTCGAAAACCCGGCACCGAAACCGGCTGAACCGCCGAAGCAGTGACCGACAAAAAAGCCGACAGCGATGTCGGCTTAATTTTTGTGCCTGTCAGAAACCCCGTTGAATACGGTTCTTGAGCTGGTCGTGGAACAGCTCGGCATTGCGTTTGTAGGTGCCATAAAGGGATTCGCTGATTGAATCCAGTGTCATTGAGCGCTTGGTCGCCACTTCCTCTCGATAGGCATCGATGAAAAACTCCAGATCCCTGTCGGTGCTGATCTTGGGCCATTTATCGAGATACAGCGGCAGTTCCGCCGGTTCTGTCTTGAATGAGCAGATCCGTCGATTACTGATGGTCGCTTCACCGATTTCAAACGGCACCCACCACGACAACGCGGTCTTGCCCGAGACCACCGCAATCAGATGCGTGCACGCGGTGATGTTGCGGGTGATGACCCCGGTGATGTCGTCAGTGGTCTGTGATTCCGGATCCAGCACGTCGAAGTAGGTCTTGATGTTGGCCTGAATCAGGCGGGAGTTGATGGCGATGGCGTGGGGGCGGTCGCTATGGCGGTAGCTGATAAACACAGGCATCAGAAATGTCCTTTGATCGCGAGTTCGCGGTAGTAGGCGCCGAGGGCGGTCAGGCGGCAGCCGGTGGAATGCAGGGCGGCGTAGTACATGTGCTCGGCGTCTACCGGTTCGATCAGGCTGTGGCGGTTGCACTTTTGCAGTTGCTTGAAGATGTCGCCGTTGTCGGAATCGAACGCGGCCTCGGTCGGTTCATAACTGGGGTCCAGCGGGAATACGTAGCTAGGTTCGGGGAACCAGTCCTTGAGCTTGCGCAGGGTTTCTTCGGCAATCAGCGGCGTCACTTCCCGCAGCGGCACAAATTGCGAAACGTTGGTCTTGAACACCGGCCGTTGCTCCCATGCCCCTAACGCGTTGTCGACGAACGAATACACGCTACCCGGCGTGACCTTGCCCAGCACATTGGCAGCTCCACCGTGCAGTGCTTGCAGCAGGAGGTCGGTAAACACGCCGTGGCCGCGACCTTCGAGCGCCACCTGGTCTTTCTTGCAGGCAGTGAGAATGGTCAGGCCTTCGCTGATCACGCTGCTACCACCGCGCAACCCGCGCATGGCTGCCGCCGCGCCGGCCTGGCAGCAGTCGAGGATGATGATTTTGTTCTTGATGTGGGGGGCGTTTTCCGCCCAGTTGAGGATGTCGCTGATGCGGATGCCTTCGACGCCTTGGCCGAAATCCTGAGGGATCAGCAGGCCTTCATCGATGCTGGTATCAAATTGGCCGTGACCGGCGAAGTACAGCAGCGCCACATCGCAATCGCCGGAAAACAGACTCTGGATCTGCTGCTTCAGGTTCGTATGAGTGAGGTTTTCCTCCGCCGAAGTCAGGACCTTGCTGCTGAAGTTCGGACGCCCGTTGGCGTGGCGCTCCAGCACCGAGGCCATGGCCATCGCGTCGTTGTTGCAGCCACTCAATGGCGACACATGGGTGTAGTGGTTGATGCCGATGAACAGTCCCTTGCGCATGCTTACACCGCCGTGTGCAGGCGAATGGCGTTGACGATGCTGTTGGTGTTCCACGCACATTCGGCGTGCGCGGCATCACGCACCACCGTGGAAATCCGCTCTGCCCCAAACGGCTTGACCGCAATGATCACCTTGCCCATCCGCTTGGCGATCTCGATTTCCTTGTTGATCCACTTGCTGTAGGTCGAATACATCCCCGCCATGATCAGCACCGCCGAGCAGGGGCGGATTTTGTTTTCGATGGCGGTTTCCAGTTGCTTGTCGGTCTGCGCGTCGACGATCGGGTTGTCCGTCGGCACTGAAAAATTTTTGAAGGTGAAGCCGGGTTTGGCGTTGAGCAGGCGCACGAGATTGTCGTGGGCGTGGGGGTAGCTCCACGAATGGCTGATGAACAAATGATAGGTTTGCATGGTCGTCCCTCGGTATCGCCGGAATGCGAAGAGGGCTTGAATGTATGCACTTGATTGGCCGCAACAAGGCCTGCGCGGTTAAAGAGACGGATCCTTCCAGCGGGCGTGCGGAAGTCCTACAGAGGTGTCTGACGTTTAATCAGCGGGGAAATGTGTAGGTCGCAACAAGCGGCCCACCGTCCCGTCAGTGACGGGGCGATGGGCGCGTCTGTTTAGTAGCTGGTTTCAGGCAGGCTGGCGATGATCGAGCGGTAGCTGTTCATCCGTTGCTGCTGCACGCGGCCTTCTTCGAGGGCCTTGAGCAGGGCGCAACCCGGTTCGCGGTCGTGCTTGCAGTCGCGGAAGCGGCAGGTGCCGATCAGGTCGTTGAACTCGATGAAACCGGCTTCGACGTCGGCGCGGCTGACGTGGCCGAGGCCGAATTCACGAATACCCGGGGAGTCGATCAACTCACCGCCACCGGGGAAGTGGAACAACCGCGCGGTGGTCGTGGTGTGAGTGCCCTGGCCGGACAGCTCGGACAACGGGCCGACGCGGGCTTCGACTTCCGGCAGCAGGCTGTTGACCAGCGACGACTTGCCGACGCCTGACTGGCCGACGAACACGCTGATGCGCCCGTCCAGCTGTTCCTGCAGTTGCTCCATGCCATTGCCGTGATGCGCCGAGACTTCCAGCACCGGGTAACCGAGCGTGCGGTAGACCGCCAGCAAGGCATTCAGAGCCGGGGCGTTCTGCTCGTCGATCAGGTCGAATTTGTTGAGCAACAGCAGTGGCCGGATACCGGCGTGCTCGGCAGCGACCAGATAACGGTCGATCAGGTTCGCGTGAGGCTCGGGCAGCGGGGCAAAGACGATGACGATCATGTCGACGTTGGCGGCCACAGGCTTGAGCTGACCACGGCTGTCCGGACGGCAGAGTTCGGTTTTGCGTGGCAGTTGCGCCACGATCACACCGATGCCCTGGTTGCCGGCACGCCAGACCACCTGATCGCCGGTCACCAGTGCCGGGAGGTTGGCGCGCAAGTGACAACGGAACACTTCACCGGCCAGTTCGCCCTCGAGGGCTTCGACTTCGACCTGTACGCCGAAGTGCGCGATCACCAACCCGGTCTGTTCCGGGCCCAGGTCGCCACCCTCAAGTGCCTCGACAGCCGAGGACTCGCGTTTGGCGGCGCGGGCAGCGCGTTCGCCCTGAATCTTTTCGATGCGCCAGTTTTGACGACGATTGAGTTGGCGTTTGGCCATGGGTGTTCCGTATCAAGAATGCAGCGATTAGGTAAAACGGCCGCGAGTTTAGCACGCCCCGCCGGTTGCCTAGGCTAAACTGCGCAGCATTGCCTAGGAGCCGACACATGCAAAACCCGCAGAATCTGATCTGGATCGACCTGGAAATGACTGGTCTGAACCCTGATACCGACGTCATCATCGAAATGGCCACCATCGTCACCGACAGTGACTTGAACACCTTGGCCGAAGGCCCGGTGATCGCCATCCACCACAGCGACGAGATCCTCGCCGGCATGGACGAGTGGAACACCCGTCAACACGGCGGCTCGGGCCTGACCCAGCGCGTTCGCGACAGCCGCATCAGCATGGCCGAAGCCGAAGCCGAGACTATCGCCTTCCTGGAGAAATGGGTGCCCAAGGGCAAGTCGCCGATCTGTGGCAACAGCATCTGCCAGGACCGTCGCTTCCTTTATACGCACATGAAGTCCCTGGAAAGCTACTTCCACTACCGCAACCTCGACGTATCGACTCTCAAAGAGTTGGCCGCACGCTGGGCGCCGGACGTACGCGACAGCTTCAAAAAAGGTAGCACTCATTTGGCGCTGGACGACATCCGCGAATCGATTGCCGAGCTGCAGCACTACCGCAAGCATTTCATCAAGTTCTGATTCGGCGGCCTCTGTGCTGGCCCCATCGCGAGCAAGCTCGCTCCCACAGGTACAGCGCCGTCCCTGTGGGAGCGAGCTTGCTCGCGATGGCGTCCTTACAGTCACCATTGATGATTGGCTAGATTCTCTGATGCCCTCTTTTGGGGCTTCGGTGAAGTGAGTAGACTGCGCGCCTTTCTGCAAGGACCGCCGCCATGTTGCTGATGCTCTACCTGATCGCCATCACCGCCGAAGCCATGACCGGCGCGCTGTCTGCCGGCCGTCGCGGCATGGACTGGTTTGGCGTGGTGCTGATCGCGTGCATCACTGCGTTGGGGGGCGGCTCGGTGCGTGACGTCCTGCTCGGCCACTACCCGCTGACCTGGGTCAAACACCCGGAATACCTGGTGCTGACCTCGGTCGCCGCCATGGTGACCGTCTTCACTGCGCGCTGGATGCGCCACCTGCGCTCATTGTTCCTGGTCCTCGACGCCGTGGGCCTGGTGGCGTTCACCCTGATCGGCTGCATGACCGCTTTGGAAATGGGTCACGGCATGCTGGTGGCGTCGGTCAGCGGCGTGATCACCGGCGTATTTGGCGGCATCCTGCGCGACATCTTCTGCAACGACATCCCGCTGATCTTCCGCCGAGAGCTCTACGCCAGCGTCTCGTTCGCGGCGGCGTGGTGCTACATGCTCTGCATCTACCTGCAATTACCCGGTGAACAAGCGATTCTGATCACGCTGTTTGGTGGCTTCCTCCTGCGACTGCTGGCGATTCGTTTCCACTGGGAAATGCCGAAGTTCGTTTACAACGACGAGGCTTAAGACTGGCACGGTTCCTGTGGCCGCTGCCGAAGGCTGCGTCCGGCTGCGTAGCAGTCGTCTATCCGGAAAGCGAGTTCTGCGGCCTCGAACGTCCGAACGCGGCCCGAGCCTTCGGCAGCGGCTACAGGAGACCGTGTTGTTTCAGGGCCCATTCGACATGTTCACGCACTAACTCCGACGGGTAATCCCTGCGAGCCTTCAACGCTTCCAGCACCGGGATGCTCGACGGCGCATTGCCCAGCCCCACCGCCAGGTTACGCAACCAACGCTCATAACCCGCCCGGCGTAATGGCGAGCCTTCAGTGCTGCTGAGGAATTTATCCTCGTCCCACATGAACAACTCGGCCAATTCCGCATTGTCCAGGTTGTGCCTTGGCTTGAAGTCGCTTTCGCCGGACGGACGGGCAAAGCGGTTCCAGGGGCAGACGATCTGGCAATCATCGCACCCAAACACCCGGTTGCCGATCAGTGGCCGCAGATCTTCCGGGATTGCGCTTTTCAGTTCGATGGTCAGGTACGAAATGCAGCGCCTGGCATCCAGAACGTAAGGGCCGACGAAGGCGTTGGTCGGGCAGATGTCGAGGCACGCGGTGCAGCGGCCGCAATGTTCGGTGGTGTGGGGCGGGTCGACCGGCAATGGCAGATCGACAAACAACTCGCTGAGAAAGAAGTAGCTGCCGGCCTTGCGATTCAGGACCAGGGTGTTTTTGCCGATCCAGCCAAGACCGGCCTGTTCGGCGATGGCTTTTTCCAGCACCGGGGCGCTGTCGACGAAGGCGCGGAAACCAAACGGGCCGATCTGTGCCTGAATTTTGTCGGCCAGTTGTTGCACGCGTTTACGAATTAGTTTGTGGTAATCGCGACCCAAGGCATAACGCGAGACGTAGGCTTTTTCCGGCTGGGCCAGCATTTGCGCCATTTGGGTGTCGCCGGGCAGGTAGTCCATGCGCAGGGAAACCACGCGCAAGGTGCCGGGCACCAGCTCTTCCGGATGTGAGCGTTTGCTGCCGTGGGCGCCCATGTAGTCCATTTCGCCGTGGTAGCCGGCGGCGAGCCAGCGCTCCAGGTGCTGCTCATGCTCGGCCAGGTCCAGGCCGCTGATGCCGACTTGCTGAAAGCCCAGCTCGCGGCCCCAGTC
Organism: Pseudomonas sp. URMO17WK12:I12; assembly: GCF_000514395.1. Classification (NCBI taxonomy): domain Bacteria; kingdom Pseudomonadati; phylum Pseudomonadota; class Gammaproteobacteria; order Pseudomonadales; family Pseudomonadaceae; genus Pseudomonas; species Pseudomonas sp. URMO17WK12:I12. The sequence continues at coordinate 199,925 of NZ_AZVV01000004.1, read as the reverse complement.
CTTGATGGATTGGGCGAGGGCGGGCAGGTCTGTGGTAATTGCGGGCATGAGGCGAGAGAAACCGGAGCTGAGGTGCGTATAATTCTGCCAGACATCGGAGCCCGAAGACGCATGCCGCACACTAAAGATGATTTACCCGACGCGCTGTATAGCGCCGCGCAGGTCCGTGGGCTCGATGCGAGCCTGATCGCGGCCGGCACGCCGGGCTTCGAGTTGATGCAGCGCGCGGCGCGGGCGACCTGGCGGGCGCTGGTCCGGCAATGGCCGTCGGCGAATGAATTAACGGTGCTGGCCGGCCACGGCAATAACGCGGGCGACGGTTATCTGGTGGCAGTGCTGGCCAGCCGTGCGGGTTGGTCGGTTCGCGTGTTGGCGGTGGGCGATCCCCAACGTTTACAGGGGGATGCGGCGTTGGCGTATGCCGAGGCGGTGTCGGGAAAAGTACTGATCGAACCCTGGTCTGCACAATCCGGATTGCGCGGCGTCGTGCTCGATGCTTTGCTCGGCACCGGTCTGACGGGGGAAGTGCGTGCGCCTTACGCTGACGCTATCGCGACGATCAATGCCAGCGGGCTGCCGGTCGTGGCTGTGGATATCCCTTCAGGGCTGTGCGCCAATACCGGTCGGATCCTCGGTCTGGCGGTGCATGCCGACCTGACAGTGACCTTCATCGGTTTGAAACTGGGGCTGTTCACCGGGGATGCAGCAGATGTGGTTGGGGAACTGGTTTTCAATGATTTACACGCCGACCCGCAGCTCGTCGAGGCCGCGGCGATCAGCGCTCGGCGCCTGACGCCCGGCAACTTGCCGCGTCCTGCACCGCGAGCGCCGACGTCGCACAAAGGCAAATTCGGCCATGTGCTGTTGATCGGCGGCGATCTCGGCTTGGGTGGCGCGATCCTGCTGAGCGCACAAAGCGCCCTGCGCAGCGGTGCCGGCATGGTCTCCGTGGCAACCCGCAGTGAGCATGTACCGGCCGCGCTGGCGAGAATTCCCGAAGCCATGGTGCTGGGCACTTCGTCGGCCAACCAGTTGATGGATTTGCTGCAAAAGGTTTCCGTATTGGTGGTCGGCCCTGGCTTGGGGCAGGCGTCCTGGGGGCGCAGTTTGCTGTCAGCGGCCGCCAATGCACCGTTGCCGCAAGTCTGGGATGCAGATGCGTTGAACCTGCTGGCCGAAGAATGTGTGAATTTGCCCAAGGATTGCGTGATCACGCCGCATCCGGGCGAAGCGGCGCGGTTGCTCGGGATCAGCACCGCCCAAGTGCAAGCTGATCGCCCGGCGGCGGCGCATGCGTTGAGCAAAAAATATACAGCAGTCGTGGTGTTGAAAGGCGCTGGCAGCCTGATCGCCAGTCCCGATGGGCGTCTCACCGTGTGTCATCAAGGTCATCCGGCCATGGCCACGGCGGGTTTGGGCGATGTATTGGCCGGTCTGGTCGGCGCGCTGCTGGCTCAAGGCATGCAGGCGTTCGACGCCGCGTGCCTGGCGGTCTGGCTGCACGCCAATGCGGGTGAGCAACAAGGTAAAAATGGCCGCGGGCTGGCGGCCAGTGATCTGATTCCGGCCATTCGTCAGTTGTTGGAGGAGCAAGCACCGTGTCTGAAGTAACCCTGTACCTGGCTGATGAAGAGGCGATGACGGCCTTTGGCACACGCATCGCAAAAATCACCGAAGGGCACGGTCTGATTTTTTTGGAAGGGGACCTGGGGGCAGGTAAAACCACGTTGTCGCGGGGTATCATCCGCGGCCTGGGGCATGAAGGCGCCGTGAAAAGTCCGACCTTCACCCTGGTCGAGCCCTATGAGATCGGCGACATCCGCGCTTTCCATTTCGACTTGTACCGTTTGGTCGATCCGGAAGAGCTGGAGTACCTCGGCATTCGCGACTATTTCGACGACGACGCGCTGTGCCTGATCGAATGGCCCGATAAAGGTGCAGGCTTTTTGCCAAAGCCTGACCTGACCATTACCATTAGCCCGCAAGACAGCGGGCGTTCGCTGAAAATTTTATCCCGGGGCTCGTGTGGCGAGGCCTGGTGTGCCGCTTTGGCATTGGAATCCAATTAAATGATGGGGTCAGGTATGCGCTTTCGCGCGATGGTAGCTGCCGTAGGGTTGTTGTTTTTGGCGGTGACCGTCGACGCTGTGGCCGACGCAAAGGTCAACAGTGTTCGCCTGTGGCGGGCGCCGGACAACACACGGCTGGTGTTCGACCTGACCGGGCCGGTGCAACACAGCGTGTTCACCCTTACCGCTCCGGATCGGCTGGTGATCGACATCAATGGTGCAACGCTCGGCGCGCCGTTGAACGTCAACACTTCCAATACCCCTATCACCGCCATGCGCTCGGCTCAACGCACGCCGACTGACCTGCGGGTGGTGATCGACCTGAAAAAGGCCGTGACCCCGAAAAGTTTCTCCCTGGCGCCAAACGCCCAGTACGGCAACCGGTTGGTGGTCGACCTGTTTGATAACGCTGCCGATGCCGCGCCGTCGCCAGCCCCGACTCCGACACCGACCCCTTCGGTCGCCACGATGCCGGCAGTGCCCGTCACGCCGGTTGAGCCTGCGATCAAACTTCCTCCTGCACCTCCTGGCAAACGCGACATCCTCGTGGTGATCGACGCCGGCCACGGCGGTGAAGACCCGGGTGCTTCAGGCTCCCGCGGTCAGAAGGAAAAAGACGTGGTATTGGCCATCGCCCGTGAACTGCAGCGTCAGGTCAATGGCATGAAAGGCTTCCGCGCCGAACTGACCCGTACGGGCGACTACTTCATTCCGCTGCGCGGCCGAACCGAAATCGCCCGTAAGAAAGGCGCCGACCTGTTCGTTTCGATCCACGCCGACGCCGCGCCGTCGGCCGCTGCCTTCGGTGCGTCGGTGTTCGCCCTGTCTGATCGCGGCGCGACTTCGGAAACGGCCCGCTGGCTGGCGGACAGTGAAAACCGCTCTGACCTGATCGGTGGTGCTGGCAACGTCAGCCTTGATGACAAGGACCGCATGCTCGCGGGCGTGCTGCTTGACCTGTCGATGACCGCGTCGCTGACGTCCAGCCTGAACGTTGGCCAGAAAGTCCTGAGCAACATCGGACGGGTTACGCCACTGCACAAGCAGCGTGTGGAACAAGCCGGGTTCATGGTGCTGAAGTCGCCAGATATCCCGTCGATCCTGGTGGAAACCGGGTTCATCTCCAACTCTAACGAAGCGTCCAAACTGGCCTCCTCGAATCACCAGCAGGCGCTGGCGCGTTCGATCAGCAGCGGCGTGCGGCAGTTCTTCCAGCAAAACCCGCCACCGGGCACTTACATTGCCTGGCTGCGCGACTCCGGAAAAATCGTTCAAGGCCCGCGTGATCACCGGGTCAGCCCGGGTGAGACCCTGGCGATGATTGCCGTGCGCTATCAGGTGTCGCCTGCCACGCTGCGCAGCGTCAACAAGCTGCCCAGTGATGAGCTGAAGGTCGGTCAGCACCTGACCATTCCAGGCACCGAGTTGGCGGCCAAAGAATGAATCAGGTCGTGATCAACAGCGCTCGCATCGAGCTGCTCAGCCCGCGACTGGCGAACCAGATTGCCGCCGGCGAGGTGGTCGAGCGCCCGGCTTCGGTGATCAAGGAGCTGCTGGAAAACAGCCTCGACTCCGGCGCCAAGCGCATCGATGTCGATGTCGAGCAGGGCGGCGTCAAGCTATTGCGCGTGCGCGACGATGGCAGCGGCATTTCTGCCGATGACCTGCCGTTGGCGCTGGCGCGACACGCCACCAGCAAGATCCGCAATCTGGAAGACCTCGAACAGGTCATGAGCCTCGGGTTTCGCGGTGAAGCACTGGCATCGATCAGCTCCGTGGCGCGCCTGACGCTGACGTCCCGCACTCGCGATGCCGATCAGGCCTGGCAGGTCGAAACCGAAGGCCGGGACATGGCGCCGCGCGTGCAGCCGGCCGCCCATCCGGTGGGCACCTCGGTGGAAGTGCGGGACTTGTTCTTCAACACCCCGGCGCGTCGCAAGTTTCTCAAGACTGAAAAAACCGAATTCGATCACCTGCAAGAAGTGATCAAGCGCCTGGCGCTGGCACGCTTCGATGTCGCGTTCCACCTGCGCCATAACGGCAAGACCATCCTCAGCCTGCACGAAGCCCATGACGACGCGGCCCGCGCCCGGCGTGTGGCGGCGATTTGCGGTTCGGGGTTCCTCGAGCAGGCGCTGCCGATCGAAATCGAGCGCAATGGCCTGCATTTATGGGGCTGGGTCGGCTTGCCGACGTTCAACCGCAGCCAGGCAGACTTGCAGTATTTCTTCGTGAATGGCCGCGCAGTTCGCGACAAACTGGTGGCCCACGCGGTGCGCCAGGCCTATCGCGATGTGCTGTTCAATGGCCGGCATCCGACGTTCGTGCTGTTTTTCGAAGTGGATCCGGCGGGTGTCGACGTCAACGTGCACCCGACCAAGCACGAAGTTCGCTTCCGTGACGGGCGCATGGTTCACGATTTCCTTTACGGCACCTTGCACCGCGCCTTGGGCGATGTGCGTCCCGAGGATCATCTGGCCGCACCGGTGGTGACGGCCGTCGTGCGTCCAACCGGGCTCGATGCCGGCGAATTCGGTCCGCAGGGCGAAATGCGTCTGGCGGCCAATGCGCTGCTGGAGCAACCTCAGGCGCAACCGTCGTTCAATACCCCGGCCGGGTCGGGCGCTGGCGCCGGTTATCAATATCAATACACGCCACGGCCACAATCCGGCGTACCGGTTGCTGAAGCCCAGGCGGCGTACCGTGAATTCTTTGCGCCATTGCCCGAGGCCAACGCGGTCGCGCTGCCAGCCGGGCAGGACGATATTCCGCCGCTGGGTTACGCCCTGGCGCAGCTCAAAGGCATCTACATCCTGGCGGAAAATGCCCAAGGGCTGGTGCTGGTGGACATGCACGCGGCTCACGAGCGGATCATGTACGAGCGCCTGAAAATCGCCATGGCCAGCGAAGGCCTGAGCGGCCAGCCGCTGCTGGTACCGGAATCCCTGGCTGTCAGTCAGCGTGAAGCCGATTGCGCCGAAGAGCACGCGGCGTTGTTCCAGCGTCTGGGTTTTGAATTGCAGCGTCTGGGACCTGAATCCCTGGCCATTCGGCAAATCCCGGCCTTGCTCAAGCAGGCGGAAGCCAATCGACTGGTCAGTGATGTCTTGGCGGACCTGATGGAATACGGCACCAGCGACCGGATTCAGGCACATCTGAATGAGTTGCTCGGGACGATGGCTTGCCACGGCGCGGTTCGTGCGAATCGGCGCCTGGCGATCCCGGAAATGAACGGTCTGCTGCGCGACATGGAAAACACCGAGCGCAGCGGTCAATGCAACCATGGCCGACCGACCTGGACCCAATTGGGCCTGGACGATCTGGACAAACTGTTCTTGCGCGGTCGTTGATGAGCCAGCTTCCTCCAGCGATTTTCCTGATGGGCCCGACCGCTGCGGGCAAGACCGACCTGGCCATCGAGCTGACCAAGGTTCTGCCCTGCGAGCTGATCAGTGTCGATTCGGCGCTGGTCTATCGGGGCATGGACATCGGCACCGCCAAGCCTTCGAAAGAAATCCTGGCCGAATTCCCGCACCGTTTGATCGACATTCTCGACCCGGCCGAGAGCTATTCGGCCGCCGATTTTCGTCGTGATGCCCTGGCGGCGATGGCCGAGATCACCGCGCGGGGAAAAATCCCGCTGCTGGTGGGCGGCACAATGCTCTATTACAAGGCTTTGGTCGAAGGTCTGGCGGACATGCCAGCGGCCGATCCCGATGTTCGGGCGCAGATCGAGGAAGAGGCTGCACGCCTTGGCTGGCAAGCGCTGCACGAACAATTGGCGTTAATTGACCCTGAGTCTGCCGCGCGTATTCATCCAAACGATCCGCAGCGACTCAGTCGGGCGCTGGAAGTTTATCGCGTCAGCGGTCAGAGCATGACCGAGCTGCGGCTGAAACAATCTGTGCAAAGTACCGAAGCAGCCGCTTCGGGACTGCAACAATTGCCCTATACTGTCGCGAACTTGGCCATTGCTCCTGCAAATCGCCAGGTACTGCACGAGCGAATTAAACAAAGATTCACGAATATGTTGGAACAGGGATTCATTGACGAGGTCGTAGCCCTGCGTAAGAGAAGTGACCTGCATTCCGGGTTGCCGTCTATACGTGCGGTAGGCTACCGACAAGTTTGGGATTACCTGGATGGCAAGCTGACGCAAGCCGAGATGCAGGAACGTGGAATCATTGCCACGCGCCAATTGGCAAAGCGTCAGTTCACCTGGCTGCGCAGTTGGGCTGATTTACACTGGCTGGACAGTCTCGATTGCGACAATCTGCCGCGCGCCTTGAAATACTTGGGGACCATCTCCATATTGAGCTGAGTCCTTGCAATTGCCGTCTATCCTTGGGGGTGTGGCGGCTAAAGCCATCTGTTTACCTATTTTTTATATTGAATCCTTAAAGGAGTGCGGCACATGTCAAAAGGGCATTCGCTACAAGACCCTTACTTGAATACTTTACGTAAAGAGAAAGTTGGGGTGTCTATCTACCTGGTCAACGGGATCAAACTGCAAGGCACGATCGAGTCTTTCGACCAGTTCGTTATCCTGCTGAAAAACACCGTTAGCCAAATGGTTTACAAACACGCTATCTCGACAGTGGTGCCGGTTCGTCCAATTCGTCTGCCAAGCGCAACCGAATCCGAAGCAGGTGACGCTGAGCCAGGTAACGCCTGATAGGAGTCTCCTTTGTTCTTTGAGCGCCACGGTGGTGGTGAGCGAGTCATCCTCGTTCACTTGGATGGACAGGACCCTGAGGCGCGCGAAGATCCGCAGGAGTTTCAGGAACTGGCTAATTCGGCGGGCGCCGAGACCGTTGCGTTTTTTAACGTGCCGCGTCATCGGCCAACCGCCAAATTCCTCATTGGCAGTGGCAAGGTCGAGGAACTGCGCGACCTGGTCAAGGCCGAAGAGGCTGATCTGGTGATCTTCAATCACATCCTCACGCCCAGTCAGGAACGTAACCTCGAACGTGTTTTCGAGTGTCGCGTGATCGACCGCACCGGTCTGATTCTTGATATTTTCGCCCAACGCGCTCGTACCCATGAAGGCAAGCTCCAGGTAGAACTGGCTCAGCTTGACCACATGAGCACCCGCCTGGTTCGTGGCTGGACTCACCTTGAGCGCCAAGGTGGCGGTATCGGCATGCGTGGCCCGGGTGAAACCCAACTCGAAACCGACCGCCGTTTGCTGCGGGTTCGCCTGCGACAGATCAAGGGCCGGCTGGAGAAAGTGCGCAGCCAGCGCGAACAGTCGCGACGTGGTCGTATGCGTGCGGATATCCCTACCGTTTCGCTGGTGGGGTATACCAACGCCGGTAAATCCACGCTCTTCAATAACGTGACGAAATCCGACGTTTACGCGGCTGACCAATTGTTTGCCACGCTGGACCCGACCCTGCGCCGTCTCGATCTGGACGACCTGGGGCCGATTGTCCTGGCGGACACTGTAGGTTTCATTCGCCACTTGCCCCACAAGCTGGTCGAGGCATTTCGGTCTACTCTCGAAGAGTCGAGCAATTCCGACCTGTTGTTGCACGTGATCGATGCGGCCGAACCGGATCGCATGTTGCAGATCGAGCAGGTGATGGTGGTGCTGGGCGAGATTGGTGCCCAGGACTTGCCGATACTCGAGGTGTATAACAAACTCGATTTGCTTGAGGGCGTTGAGCCACAAATCCAGCGCGACGAAAGCGGTAAACCCCTGCGGGTCTGGCTGTCGGCGCGTGATGGCACGGGTCTGGAATTGCTTGAGCAAGCCATTGCCGAGTTGCTTGGCAGTGATTTGTTTATCGGTACCTTGCGCTTGCCGCAACGCTTCGCTCGACTGCGTGCGCAGTTTTTCGAACTTGGCGCGGTGCAGAAAGAAGAACACGACGAAGAAGGCACCAGCTTGCTGGCCGTTCGCTTGCCACGGATCGAGTTGAATCGATTGGTGAGTCGCGAAGGTTTGCAGCCGAATGACTTCATCGAGCAACACACTTTGCAATAAAAGCCTGAGAAAGCGGTTGTGTCGTGGTGACAGGCATTCTGTAGCATTGGTCGGCGCGCCGTGGGTGCGTCTTTGCTTTATCAGATGGAGAGCGCTATGGCTTGGAATGAGCCGGGTGGCAACTCGAATAATCAGGATCCTTGGGGTGGCAAGCGCCGCAATAACGGCGACCGCAAGGGACCACCGGATCTCGACGAGGCCTTCCGAAAGCTGCAGGAAAGCCTGAACGGGTTGTTCGGTGGTGGTAAGAAACGTGGTGATGACGGCGGTGGTTCGGGCAAGAGCGGCGGCTTCGGTGGCATTCTTGGCATCGGCCTTGTCGTGCTGGCGGCCGTTTGGCTGTACAGCGCGGTCTACGTTGTCGACGAGCAGGAGCAAGCCGTGGTGCTGCGCTTCGGCAAGTACTACGAAACCGTCGGCCCGGGCCTGAACATCTATTTCCCGCCGATCGATCGCAAGTACCTGGAAAACGTCACGCGTGAGCGTGCCTACACCAAGCAGGGTCAAATGCTGACTGAAGACGAAAACATCGTCGAAGTGCCACTGACCGTGCAGTACAAGATCAGCAACCTGCAGGACTTCGTGCTGAACGTTGATCAACCGGAAATCAGCCTGCAGCACGCGACCGAAAGTGCCTTGCGCCATGTGGTGGGTTCCACTGCGATGGACCAGGTGCTGACCGAAGGTCGTGAGTTGATGGCCAGCGAAATCAAGGAGCGTCTGCAACGCTTCATGGATACCTATCGCACCGGCATCACCATTACACAGGTCAACGTACAGAGCGCAGCCGCACCGCGTGAAGTACAGGAAGCTTTCGATGACGTGATCCGCGCCCGTGAAGACGAGCAGCGTTCGCGTAACCAGGCTGAAACCTATGCCAACGGCGTCGTGCCGGAAGCCCGTGGTCAGGCCCAGCGCATCATCGAAGATGCCAACGGCTACCGTGACGAAACGGTCTCGCGCGCCAAGGGTGAGGCCGATCGCTTCACCAAACTGGTTGCCGAGTATCGCAAGGCTCCTGAAGTCACCCGCGAGCGTCTGTACCTGGACACCATGCAGGAAGTCTTCAGCAACACCAGCAAGGTTCTCGTGACCGGCAACAAGAATGGCCAGAGCAATCTGCTGTACTTGCCGCTGGACAAGATGGTCGAAAGTGGTCGCAACACCAGCGCTCCGGTGACCAGTGCAGCAACCACCAGCAATGAAGCGAATGCGCGTGCAGCAGCTGATCTGCAGCAACAGCAAGCACGTACCAGGGAGAGTCGCTGATGAGCAATAAATCGCTGATCGCCCTTATTGTCGGCGTCGTCGTGGCGATCGCTGCCTGGAACTGCTTCTACATCGTGGCTCAGACCGAGCGTGCGGTGTTGCTGCAGTTCGGTCGTGTGGTCCAGGCCGATGTTCAGCCGGGCCTGCATGTGAAAGTGCCTTACGTTAACCAGGTGCGTAAATTCGACGCACGCCTGATGACGCTGGATGCACCGACGCAACGCTTCCTGACGCTGGAAAAGAAAGCCGTCATGGTGGATGCCTACGCCAAGTGGCGGGTGAAAGATGCCGAGCGCTTCTACACCGCAACGTCTGGCCTCAAGCAAATTGCCGACGAGCGTCTTTCCCGTCGTCTGGAGTCGGGCCTGCGTGACCAGTTTGGTAAGCGCACGCTGCACGAAGTGGTGTCCGGTGAGCGCGATGCGCTGATGACCGACATCACGGCTTCGCTGAACAAGATGGCCGAAAAAGAGCTGGGTATCGAAGTGGTCGATGTTCGGGTCAAGGCTATCGATCTGCCGAAAGAAGTGAACCGCAGTGTGTTCGAGCGCATGAGCTCCGAGCGTGAGCGTGAAGCTCGCGAGCACCGCGCCAAGGGTAACGAACTGGCCGAAGGTATTCGTGCCGACGCCGATCGTCAGCGCCGCGTGTTGCTGGCTGAAGCCTATCGTGAATCTGAAGAGGTTCGTGGTGACGGTGATGCCCAGGCCTCTGCGATCTACTCCAAGGCCTACGGCCAGGATCAGGAGTTCTATGGTTTCTACCGTAGCCTGCGTGCCTACCGTGAAAGCTTCGCGAACAAATCCGACGTCATGGTCCTGGACCCAAGCAGCGACTTCTTCCGTTACCTGGAAAAAGCCAAGCCTTGATACTGCGTTGACCTGAATCATCCCCCGCCTGGCGGCTAAAGCCTCGGGCGGGGTGATCCTTTGGGAAAACGTGTGTATGATGCGGCAGCCGGGAAATTCCCGGCTTTTTTGCGTCTGCACGTTTGATTGCTGTTTTTATGCAGGCTCAACAGGTTTTTCGAGGAAAGTGGTTGGCGAAGCCGGTTTAAGGCTTTTCGCCATGTCGTTCATGCGCGTGGTTTGCGTACGAGCCGACCATTTTCTGCTTCACTCAAGGCTCGCCCGAGGGCTTGCCGCCCGGATCATAGGGGAATGGCGTAATGGCAACGGTAGACCGCTGGCTGCTGCCAGATGGCATCGAAGAAGTACTGCCACCAGAAGCGGCGCGCATTGAAGTTGCGCGTCGTCAGGTGTTGGATCTGTTCCAGAGCTGGGGTTACGAGTTTGTCGTGACTCCCCATATCGAGTACCTGGAATCCCTGCTGACCGGCGCGGGCTCTGACCTCGACCTGCGTACCTTCAAGGTCATCGACCCGCAATCGGGCCGGCAGATGGGTTTCCGCGCCGACATCACGCCGCAAGTGGCGCGCATTGATGCGCACACCCTGCGTCGTGAAGGGCCGAGCCGTCTGTGCTATGCCGGTAGCGTGCTGCACGCTCAGCCTCGCGCCTTGTCGTCCTCGCGCAGCCCGATCCAGTTGGGTGCCGAGTTGTACGGCGATGCCAGCCCGAGCAGCGACGTGGAAGTCATCAGCCTGATGTTGGCTATGCTGCAACTGGCCGATGTGCCGGATGTACACATGGACCTCGGTCATGTAGGCATCTACCGTGGCCTGGCCCGCGCCGCCGGTTTGTCCGGTGAAGTCGAGCAACAATTGTTCGACGCGTTGCAACGCAAGGCCATCGACGAGGTCATTACCTTGACCGAAGGCCTGCCTGCCGATTTGTCCGGCATGCTGCGCGCGTTGGTTGATTTGTGTGGCGGCCGTGAAGTGTTGAGCGCTGCCCGCGAGCGTCTGGCGAGTGCGCCGGCGCCTGTTCTGGCGGCTCTGGACGACTTGCTGGCAATTGCCGAGCGTCTGTCCGTGCGTTTCCCGGATCTGCCGCTGTACTTCGACCTTGGCGAGTTGCGCGGTTACCACTACCACACCGGTGTGGTGTTCGCGGTGTTCGTGCCGGGTGTTGGCCAGTCCATTGCCCAAGGCGGTCGTTACGACGACATCGGCGCCGACTTCGGTCGCGCACGTCCGGCCACCGGCTTCTCTACCGACTTGAAAACCCTGGTGACCCTGGGGCGTGCTGAGATCGAGCTACCGTCTGGCGGTATCTGGATGCCTGACAGTACGGATGCGGCACTCTGGCAGCAGGTTTGCCAGTTGCGCAGTGAGGGTCAGCGTGTCGTTCAGGCATTGCCTGGGCAACCTTTGGCCGCCGCCCGTGAAGCGGACTGCGACCGGCAATTGATTCAGCAGAACGGGCTTTGGCAAGTATTGCCGCTGGCTTCTTGAGTTTTCCCGCCGGCGGCTGCCGGCACCAAGTTTGCGCGAATGAGGACAAGTGTTATGGGTAAGAATGTCGTAGTCCTGGGCACCCAATGGGGTGATGAGGGCAAAGGCAAGATCGTTGATCTGCTGACCGAACATGCTGCCGCCGTAGTGCGCTACCAGGGTGGCCACAACGCGGGTCACACGCTGGTGATCGACGGCGAGAAAACCGTCTTGCACCTGATCCCGTCGGGCGTGTTGCGCGAAGGCGTGCAGTGCCTGATCGGTAACGGCGTGGTGGTTGCACCTGACGCCCTGCTGCGCGAGATCACCAAGCTGGAAGAGAAAGGCGTACCGGTGCGCGAGCGCCTGCGTATCAGCCCGTCCTGCCCGCTGATCCTGTCCTTCCACGTGGCGCTGGACCAGGCCCGTGAAAAGGCCCGTGGCGAGCTGAAGATCGGTACCACTGGTCGCGGCATCGGCCCGGCGTACGAAGACAAGGTTGCACGTCGTGGCCTGCGCGTTGGCGACCTGCTCAACATGCCGCGCTTCGAAGACAAGCTGCGTGAACTGGTGGATTACCACAACTTCATGCTGGTGGGTTACTACAAAGAGCCTGCCATCGAGTTCGAAAAGACGCTGGCCGAGTGCAAGGAATATGCAGAGCTGCTCAAGCCGTTGATGCTGGACGTGACGGCCGAGCTGCACGACCTGCGCCGCGCCGGCAAAGACATCATGTTCGAAGGCGCCCAGGGTTCGTTGCTGGACATCGACCACGGCACCTATCCGTACGTGACCAGCTCCAACACCACCGCCGGTGGCGTGGCGACCGGTTCGGGCGTAGGTCCGATGTTCCTGGATTACATCCTGGGCATCACCAAGGCTTACACCACTCGCGTAGGTTCGGGCCCATTCCCGACTGAGCTGTTTGATGAAGTGGGTGCGCACCTGGCCAAACAAGGTCACGAGTTCGGTGCTACCACCGGCCGTGCCCGTCGTTGCGGCTGGTTCGACGCCGTTATCCTGCGTCGCGCAATCGATGTGAACAGCATCTCGGGCATCTGCCTGACCAAGCTGGACGTACTCGACGGCCTGGAAACCATCAACATCTGCGTCGGCTACAAAGATGCGCAGGGCAACGCCGTTGCTCCGACCGACGCAGACAGCTACGTAGGCCTTCAGCCTGTGTACGAAGAAGTGCCGGGCTGGACCGAATCGACCGTGGGTGCCAAAACCCTGGAAGAGCTGCCAGCTAACGCTCGTGCCTACATCAAACGCGTTGAAGAGTTGATCGGCGCGCCGATCGACATTATTTCGACGGGCCCGGACCGCAACGAAACCATCGTTCTGCGTCATCCGTTTGCTTGATAAGTCATTGAAGTGAAACACAAAGGGTCCTTAATAGGACCCTTTGTCGTTTATGCCTCTTGGACGGCATGACCTTTGCTGTGATGTTGAATAAAAGCATCGCTTCCAGCGCGCCATCAATTTAATGGCGCCAAAGCAGAGGGATTTTAAGTGTCGGCAGTTCTCTCATTGTTACAAAGCCGTTTGTTGCGGCCCGTGTTCGTTACCCTCGGTATCGCCCTTTTGGTGCAAGTGCTGGTGGCTGTTGCTCTGACCCGGAGCACAGTGACTGCATTGGAAGCCGATCTGGGTGTGCGCCTGGGGGTCGACAGTCAAAAGCTCTCTGGCGAACTTGAGCAGGCAGGGCGTGAAGTCACGTCGAGCCTCGACAACCTATCGACCAGCACGCGTCAGCGCCTTACGGCCGGTTTGTCCTCGCGTTTGAAGGATGAGCAGGCTCAGTTGCGTGCGACGCTGGAAAAAGACCTGAAGGACTCCGCCAATGATATGGCGCAGCTCTTGGCCTCGGTCGCCCCCCGCGCGATGTGGGACAGTGACGTTCCAACCTTGTCCGAATTCGCCCGCCGGGCCCAGCGCAATCCCAATGTGTTGTTCGTGGTGTATGACGATGCGACCGGGCAGCATCTGACGCGCTACCTCAATCGTGAAAACCCGATCAACAAGGCCCTCCTTGAAAAAGGCCAGGGCGAGCGAGCGCTCGACAAAGTGCTGGATGCGGCGAAGAACGATCCTTCGGTTTATTACCTCGAAGCCTCGATCAATCCCAATGGTGTGGAAATCGGCAAGGTAATAATGGGGGTCTCCACCGCGTCAGTGGAAACCGACCTCGCGGCCCTGGACAAGCGTTTCTCGGCGCTGATTGCCAGCAGCGATCAACTGGTGGGCGACAGCCTCAAAGGCGCGGCCGCCGACAGTGCCGCGGCGATGGGTGCACGTTTGCAGTCGGCGCAGTCCACGGCGTCTGAAATGAAAGCCAACACCACCGGTACCGTACAGGAAGCTGCCGCGACCTTGCGCTGGCGCATTGGTCTGGGTCTGGCGCTGGTCGGTTGCGGCGTGCTGTTGTTGCTGGCCGTGGTGCTGGGGCGGCGCGTGGTCAATCGCTTGAAGATGCTGATCAGCGCCATGGATGATCTGGCGGCTGGCGAGGGTGACCTGACCAAGCGTGTGCAGATCAACAGCAAGGACGAAATCGGCGACATGGCGTCGGCGGTCAATCGCTTTGTGGATAAGTTGCAGCCGATCGTGCGTGAAGCCGGCGATGTGGCCCAGCGTACCGGCGTGGAAATCGGTGCCATGACCCTGCGTAATGCCGGAGCTGACAAGGCCGCCGGAATGCAGCGCGATGAAGTGGCTGAGAGCCTGCGAGCGTTGTCGCAAATGGCCGATGAAGCCCAATCTGAAAGTCATGCCATGCAGGCAGCTTTGCAACAGGTGGTGGACATTCGTTCGGCCACGGATGAAAACACCCGGACCTCGGCGAAAGTCGGCAGCTTGATCGAGGCGCTGGCCGGGCAGGTCGACACCGGGGCGAAAGTCATCGAACGACTGGCGCAACAGAGTGAACAGATCGAAGTGGTACTGACGGTGATTCACGGGATCGCGGAGCAAACCAATTTGTTGGCACTGAACGCGGCCATCGAAGCGGCGCGTGCGGGCGAGACCGGTCGCGGATTTGCCGTGGTCGCTGACGAAGTGCGGGCACTGGCGAGCAAGACTCAGAGTTCGACCGGCGACATTCAGGCGCACATCGTTGCCTTGCAGCAAGGTGCGCGCGAAGCGGTGGCGGCAATTGGTCAAGCCGGGCGTCAGGCCAGTGAAGGTTTGCTGGTGCTGCGCGACAGTGCGCGGTTGCAGCAGTCGGTGCAGGAATCGGTCGAGCAGGTGCATGCGGCGATTGGCCTGGCGACTCAGGCAGCGGCGCATCAGGCGCAAGGTGCGCAGGCGGTGCGGGGGCGGGTTGAAACCATTCATGCGCAGGCCGAGAAAGCGGCTCAGGCAGTGGTGGAGACCACGGCCAGCGGCAAGGTGCTGGATGGGTTGGCGGCGCAGTTGAAGGCGAGTCTGGGGCAGTTCAGGGCGTAATCGGTTGTCCGGACTGGCCCCTTCGCGAGCAGGCTCGCTCCCTCATTTGATCTCTGGTGTTCACGTAGTGTGAGTTCACAGTAGATCCAGTGTGGGAGTGAGCCTGCTTGCGAAGGCGCTCTCAACGGCTCAGATACATCCGAGTCGTGAGTAGATAAACCGGCACCCCCGACACCACTATCAACAACGCCGCATAAGGCGCCGCCGCCGCAAACTCCACATTCGCGGTATGCGCCCACACCTCTGTTGCCAGTGTGTTGAGCCCGGTGGGACTCAATAGCAATGTCGCCGTCAGCTCCTTCATCGCATCCAGAAACACCAGCGCAAACGCCGCCCCCAGCGCCGGGAAAATTATCGGCAGCGTGATCCGGCAAAACGCACTGAACGACGTAGCCCCGAGTGTGCGTGCAGCCTCTTCCAGTTGCGGTGCAGCCTTGTTCAGAGCCGTTCGAATCGGCGCCTGAGCCAACGGCAGAAACAACAACGCATAAGCGATCAGCAGCAAGGCGGACGTCTGGTACAGCACCGGCACATAGTGCAGGGCGAAATACACTAGTGTCAGCGCAATCACCAGGCCGGGCAACGCATGCAGCAGATACGGCAGTCGCTCGGCCCAGATCGCCAGTGGGCCTTTGTAACGCACCACCAGCAAGCCCACTGGCACGGCCAGCACCAGGCAAAGCGCTGCGCCACCGAGGGAGAGTGCCAGCGATGAGAGCAGCGCTTCGCCGATGGCGGCGACCGGAAATGCGGCTGAGGAGCCGACCGCCAGCCAATACCCCAGCATTCCCAGTGGAATGCCACTGCCGATGATCGCCAGCGCCAGGCAGTAAAGCTGTCCGATGCCCGCCCAGGGCCCCAATCGAACCTGTTCCGCATGCCGCGCCGCACCCTGGCCGGTACGAACATGTCGGCCCTTGCCGCGAACCCGCAGCTCCAGCCATAACAACGCCAGGCACAGCGCCAGCAACACCGCTGACAGCATCGCTGCATTGGCATTGCTGAATTCCAGTTCGAACTGCTGATAAATCGCCGTGGTAAAGGTTTGCAAGCCGATGATCGACAGCGCGCCGAACTCCACCAGCATGTGCAGTGCGATCAGCAGTGAGCCCGCCAGCAACGATGGCCAGAGCAGCGGCAACGTGATTCTGAAAAACACGCCCCAGCGATTCTGTCCGAGTGTCCGGGCAGATTCTTCAAGAGAGGGGTCAAGATTGCGCAAGGTCGCCGCGACCGGCAGAAAGATCAGCGGGTACTTGGACAGCGTCATCACCAAAATCGCCCCGCCCAAACCTTCAAAGTGAGCGCTCAGCGAAACCCAGGTAAAACTGCTGACAAACGCCGGAACGGCGAACGGCAAACAGAGGATGACGCCCCACAATCGCCGCCCCGGCAGATTGCTGCGTTCCAGCAGCCAGGCCAGTGACAGGCCGATTAAGGCGCAGGCTAGCGTTACCCCGGCCATCAGCGCCAGCGTATTGCGCAGCAACCCAAACACATAAGGTCGCCACAGCAGGTGCAATGCTTCGGCCCAGCCGGCTTGCCAGGCTTTTAGGCCGACATACATCAGCGGCAACAGACTGAGCACAACCAGCAGCAGGACTGGCAGTAATAGCCAGATCGACGGCCGTTGGCGCCGAGGCACGTACACCCCGCGTGAGGCGGGGGAGGCTGGCGAAGCGCTCATCAGTTCAAGCCAACGTCGCGTTCCAGGTCCAGGGCTTGTTCGGCGTTACCCAGATCGGCCGGTGTGACATTGGGTGCTTGCAGTTCGCTGAACGGCTTGAGGCCACGATCCGATTCCATACCTTTGTGCAGCGGGTATTCGGCGGTGGTTTGAGTGATCACGCGCTGGCCTTCTTCGCTCGCCATGTAGGCCAGAAACGCCTGGGCTTCTTTTGCGTGTTTGCTGGATTTGAGCACGGCTGCGCTGGAAACGGTGATCAGCCCGCCGACGTCGCCGCCGGTGAAGTAATGCAGTTTCGAGTCCAGTTGGCCTTTCTCGCGTTGCAGGGCGAACCAGTAATAGTTGTTAACCAGAACCGTGGCGACTTCACCATTTTCCACAGCCTTCAGGGCGACCATGTTGTTGCTGTAAGTCTTGCCGAACGCGCGCAGGCCGGTCAGCCACTCTTCGGCTGCGTCCATGCCGTGCACTTTGATGATCGCGACCGCTTGTTCCTGGAAAGCGCCACTGGTGGGCACGAAGCCGACCTTGCCTTGCCATTTTGGATTGGAGAACTCCATCACCGATTTCGGCAGGTCCTTCTCCTCGATCAGCTTGGGATTGAATGCCACCACCCGGACCCTGGCGGTAATGCCGATCCAGGTGCCGTTGCCTGCAACATAATCCTTGGGCAAAACCGCCAGCGTGGCGTCGTCGGTCTTGGCCAGGAAACCTTGCTCGCCGAGTTTGTTCAGTGGCGGTGATTCTTCGGTGTAGATTACGTCGGCAGGGGAGCGGTCACCTTCTTCCATGATCTGGCTGGCGAGCTGGTTACTGCTGCCTTTGCGCACATTCACATGAATGCCGGTCTTGGCTTCGAAAGCCTTGGCGATGGCGTCGCCGACTTCCTTGTGTTGACCATTATAGAGCGTCAGGGAAACCGGATCGGCCGCCTGGGTGAGGGGGGTGGCGAGTACCAGGCCGAGCAGGGTGAAGGTCAGGCCGCGGCGTAGGGTATTTCGAAACATCATTCGCAGGGTTCCTCACTGTCGCATTGCAAAAACTTGCAACAATGATAAACGATATTGTTTCTCAAGTGCGCCTTGCTGGGTCGGGAAGTGCCAGCTAGAGCGGCGGACCCAACACCTGCAGCAGCCGAACGCAGGCTTCGCCAGCTGCTACAAGGTCATGTGTTTCTTGAGGGGGGACAGGTTTTCGGATGCCAGAAACGCAAAAACCCGCTTTCGCGGGTTTTTGTGAAATTCAAGGTCGTAACCTTGAATTTGAATTGGTGCCCAGAAGAAGACTCGAACTTCCACGACCTTGCGGTCACCAGCACCTGAAGCTGGCGTGTCTACCAATTTCACCATCTGGGCATTTATCTTCAGCGTTGCCGCTGTTGATGTGGCGCACTATACGGAGAGCGTTTTGATCTGTAAACCCCTGATTTAGATTTAATAAATCAGAAGCTTGGAATGCAAAAAACCCGCTTTCGCGGGTTTTTGTGTGAGCCTTGAAATTGATCTAATCTCAAGCTCGAAATTGGTGCCCAGAAGAAGACTCGAACTTCCACGACCTTGCGGTCACCAGCACCTGAAGCTGGCGTGTCTACCAATTTCACCATCTGGGCAGTATCGGCAGCGCGTCTGCGTCGTCGATGGCGCGCACTATACGGAGCGTCTTTTTAACTGTAAACCCCCGACATCAAAAAAACCTGGAAAATTTCGCCAGTGGTCTTTAAATCAGCGTTGCGATGTCGATAAAGGGCTTTAGAAGGGCTGTCATAGCTTGAAATTTCCCGTTTCATTACGCCTATGCCAAACTAACCCGCATATAGACAAGGTGAAAACTCTCTAATGGCCGATTGGCAGTCCCTCGATCCCGAGGCCGCTCGTGAAGCGGAAAAATACGAAAACCCTATTCCTAGCCGCGAACTGATCCTTCAGCACCTTGCTGATCGAGGTTCGCCTGCTAACCGCGAGCAGCTGGTCGAAGAGTTTGGTCTGACCACGGAAGACCAGATCGAAGCCCTGCGTCGCCGTCTGCGCGCCATGGAGCGCGACGCTCAACTCATCTATACCCGTCGCGGCACTTATGCGCCGGTGGACAAGCTCGACCTGATCCTGGGCCGCATCAGCGGTCACCGTGACGGTTTCGGCTTCCTGGTCCCGGACGACGGCAGTGACGACCTGTTCATGAGCCCGGCGCAAATGCGCCTGGTCTTTGACGGCGACCGTGCCCTGGCCCGCGTTTCCGGCCTCGACCGTCGCGGTCGCCGTGAAGGCATGATCGTCGAAGTGGTTTCCCGTGCTCACGAAACCATCGTCGGTCGTTACTTCGAAGAAGGCGGCATTGGTTTCGTCGTTGCGGATAACCCGAAGATCCAGCAAGAAGTGCTGGTCACGCCGGGACGAAACGCCAACGCCCAGATCGGTCAGTTCGTCGAAGTGAAGATCACTCACTGGCCGACACCACGCTTCCAGCCGCAAGGCGACGTGGTCGAAGTCGTGGGCAACTACATGGCGCCGGGCATGGAAATCGATGTCGCCCTGCGCACCTACGACATTCCTCACGTCTGGCCTGAAGCGGTCTTGAAAGAAGCCGCCAAGCTCAAGCCGGAAGTCGAAGAGAAAGACAAAGAGAAGCGCATCGACCTGCGCCATCTGCCGTTCGTAACTATCGACGGTGAAGATGCACGCGACTTCGATGACGCGGTTTACTGCGAGTCCAAGCCGGGCAAGCTGCGCCTGTTCTCCGGTGGCTGGAAGTTGTACGTGGCGATCGCCGACGTTTCCAGCTACGTGAAGATCGGTTCGGCCCTGGACAACGAATCCCAGGTTCGCGGCAACTCGGTGTACTTCCCCGAGCGCGTCGTGCCGATGCTGCCTGAGCAGCTGTCCAACGGCCTGTGCTCGCTGAACCCGCACGTCGACCGTCTGGCCATGGTTTGCGAGATGACCATCTCCAAGTCCGGCGAAATGACCGACTATTGCTTCTATGAAGCAGTGATTCACTCCCACGCCCGCCTGACCTACAACAAGGTCAGTGCGATGCTGGAAACGCCGAAACTCACCGAGGCGCGTCAGCTTCGCGGCGAGTACAACGACGTTCTGCCGCACCTCAAGCAGCTTTATGCGCTGTACAAAGTGCTGCTGGCCGCTCGTCACGTGCGTGGCGCGATCGATTTCGAAACGCAGGAAACCCGGATCATCTTCGGGACCGAGCGCAAAATTGCCGAGATCCGTCCGACCGTTCGTAACGATGCTCACAAGCTGATCGAGGAATGTATGCTGGCGGCCAACGTGGCCACTGCTGAATTCCTGAAAAAGCACGAAATCCCGGCGCTGTACCGCGTCCACGATGGTCCGCCACCGGAGCGTCTGGAAAAACTGCGCGCCTTCCTCGGCGAGCTCGGCCTGTCCCTGCACAAAGGCAAGGACGGCCCCTCGCCGAAGGACTACCAGGCCTTGCTGGCAAGCATCAAGGACCGTCCGGATTTCCATCTGATCCAGACCGTTATGCTGCGTTCGTTGAGCCAGGCGGTGTACAGCGCTGACAACCAGGGCCACTTTGGCCTGAATTATGAAGCCTATACCCACTTTACCTCGCCGATCCGCCGCTACCCGGACTTGCTCACGCACCGGGCGATCCGCAGTGTGATCCATTCCAAGCAGGACACCCCGCACGTTCGCCGTGCTGGCGCGATGACCATTCCGAAAGCGCGGATTTATCCGTACGACGAAGCGGCGCTGGAGCAGCTCGGCGAGCAGTGCTCGATGAGCGAACGCCGCGCCGACGAAGCGACCCGCGATGTGGTGAACTGGCTCAAGTGCGAGTTCATGAAAGACCGCGTGGGCGAATCGTTCCCGGGTGTGATCACCGCCGTGACCGGTTTTGGCCTGTTCGTCGAACTGACCGATATCTACGTCGAAGGCCTGGTGCACGTCACCGCGCTGCCGGGCGATTACTACCACTTCGATCCGGTTCACCACCGTTTGGCGGGTGAACGTACCGGTCGCAGCTTCCGCCTGGGCGACACCGTTGAAGTGCGCGTCATGCGTGTTGACCTCGACGAGCGCAAGATCGACTTCGAGATGGCTGAAAAAACCATCAGCGCGCCGATTGGCCGCAAGAAGCGCGGAACCGAAACAACCGCTCCAGCGGCTAAAACCGCCGCAGAACCGGCACCGGCAAAAACCGGTCGTCGTCCTGCCAAGGAAAAGGCTGTCGAAGCCTATCGTCCAAGCGATGCTGCGGCAAAAAACGCCGAGCTGCGTAAAAGCCGTGAAATGAAACAGGCGTTGCTGTCTGAAGCGAAAAGCGGCGGTAAAGCGGCGTCTGGGGGAAAGACCGGACGGTCGGCGCCTGACAAGGCCCCCGGCGGCAAGCCAGCAAAACCGAGCAAACATCGTAAAGGCCCGCCAAAAGCGGGTGCTGCTCCAGCCGGAAGAAGCGGCGGGGCGCGTAAACCTAAGGCTAAACCATGAGTCAGTTGGAAAAGATCTACGGCGTGCATGCGGTAGAAGCATTGCTGCGCCACCACCCGAAACGCGTCAAGCAAATCTGGCTGGCCGAAGGCCGCAGTGATCCGCGCGTGCAAACGCTGATCCAGCTCGCCGCCGAAAACCGCGTTGCGGTCGGCAATGCCGAGCGTCGCGAGCTGGATGCGTGGGTTGAGGGCGTGCACCAAGGCGTGGTGGCGGACGTGAGTCCGAGCCAGGTCTGGGGTGAGGCAATGCTCGACGAGCTGCTGGATCGTACCGAAGGCGCACCGCTGTTGCTGGTGCTCGACGGCGTGACCGATCCGCACAACCTCGGCGCCTGCCTGCGTTCGGCTGATGCGGCCGGTGCGCTGGCAGTGATCGTACCCAAGGACAAATCAGCGACGCTGACCCCAACGGTGCGTAAAGTGGCTTGTGGTGCGGCGGAAGTGATTCCGTTGGTCGCCGTGACCAACCTGGCGCGCACCCTGGAAAAGCTCAAACAGCGTGGTTTGTGGGTTGTCGGAACGGCGGGTGAAGCTGAGCAGAGCCTGTATCAGCAAGACATGACTGGCCCGACCATCTTGATCATGGGCGCAGAAGGCAGCGGCATGCGTCGCCTGACCCGCGATCTTTGTGACTACCTGGTGCACTTGCCGATGACGGGCAGCGTCAGCAGTCTCAACGTCTCCGTGGCGACGGGCGTCTGCCTGTTCGAAGCCCAGCGTCAGCGCAGCGTCAAGGCTGCCGGGACCGCCAAAAAGTCCTGATCTGCTGCAAATCCCCTGTGGGAGCGAGCTTGCTCGCGATGACGGAGTAACATTCAGCATAAATATTGAATGTTGAGCCCTCATCGCGAGCAAGCTCGCTCCCACAGTGGTTTGTGGTGGAGCGAAGATTGGTGGTATGAACGAACTGTTCAAATAATCACCAATTGCCTTGCGCCTCTCCTGTCCCTTCTCTACAATTGCGCCCCTTGCTGTGACGGCAGGCACGCATGTGTCTATCGCAAGCAAGTCCATAAGTGTCATTCACTCCTTGTCTGACCGCTTTTGAGCGGCAGGCTACAACCCGTAAGGAGCATTCATGCGTCATTACGAAATCATCTTTTTGGTCCACCCGGATCAAAGCGAGCAAGTCGGCGGCATGGTAGAGCGTTACACCAAGCTGATCGAAGAAGACGGCGGCAAAATCCACCGTCTGGAAGATTGGGGCCGTCGTCAACTGGCCTACGCAATCAACAATGTTCACAAGGCTCACTACGTGATGCTGAACGTTGAATGCACTGGCAAGGCCCTGGCCGAGCTGGAAGACAACTTCCGCTACAACGATGCAGTGATCCGTAACCTGGTCATCCGTCGCGAAGAAGCCGTTACCGGCCAATCCGAGATGCTCAAGGCTGAAGAAAACCGCAGTGAGCGCCGTGAGCGTCGCGACCGTCCTGAGCACGAAGGCGCTGAAAGCGCTGATAGTGATGACAGCGACAACAGCGATAACGCTGACGAGTAATCCACGGACCTTTTGAGGAGCCTATTACATGGCACGTTTCTTCCGTCGTCGTAAATTCTGCCGCTTCACCGCTGAAGACGTGAAAGAGATCGATTACAAAGATCTCAACACTCTGAAAGCTTATGTATCCGAGACCGGCAAAATCGTTCCAAGCCGCATCACCGGTACCAAAGCACGTTATCAGCGTCAGCTGGCCACCGCTATCAAGCGCGCCCGCTTCCTGGCCCTGCTGGCCTACACCGACAGCCACGGCCGCTGAGACCGGGCAGTCGACACGTAGCAAAGGATTGAATGCATGCGCGCCATAGCTGAGTTCATCATGCGCGGCCGCATGCAGGCCACTCTCGTAGTGGCTGGATGCGTAACATTGCCGTTGTTGTATTGGTTGGGTGCTGCCGCGGGATGCCTTGTGCTTCTGCGGCGCGGATTGAAGGACGCCCTTGGCGTTCTTGCCCTGGGAATGTTGCCGGCGTTGATCTGGTGGCTTTACTCGGATGACCCTCGGGCACTTCTGGTGCTGCTGGGTTCTTCGAGCCTTGCGTTGGTTTTGCGCGCAAGCGAATCCTGGGACCGCGTGCTGCTGGTCAGCATAGCGATGGGAGTGGTGTTTTCGGTGGTGCTGGGGGCGACGTTTGGTCCCCAAATCGAGATGCTGGCGCAGGCTTTGATAAAAGTCATGCCGTCGCTACTCGGTGATGTCTACGAGAAGTTGTCGGTAGACGAGCAAGCGCATTTTGCGTCCCTGATTGCACCGGTCCTGACCGGCCTGATTGCGGCCTTGTTGCAAATCGTCAGTGTGCTGAGCCTGCTTGTCGGGCGCTACTGGCAGGCGTTGTTGTACAACCCGGGTGGTTTTGGTCGCGAGTTTCGCGCCATCCGATTCCCGTTTTTGCCGGCGATGTTGCTGCTGGCGTGCATGCTTCTGGGGCCGAACATTGGTCCGCAGATGGCCATGTTAACGCCGTTGTGCAGCGTACCGCTGGTGTTCGCCGGGCTGGCCCTGATTCACGGGCTGGTGGCGCAAAAGCGACTGGCCAGGTTCTGGCTGGTGGGGTTGTACGTCACGCTGTTGCTGTTCATGCAGCTGATCTATCCGTTGCTGGTGGTCTTGGCCATCGTCGACAGCCTGATTGATTTTCGCGGTCGTTCGGCACCGAAAGATGCCGATAACGCGAACGGTGAAGGTTAAAAGTTAAGAGGATTTTCACATGCAACTGATCCTTCTGGAAAAAGTCACCAACCTGGGCAACCTGGGTGACAAAGTGAACGTTAAGGCTGGTTACGGTCGTAACTACCTGCTGCCTTACGGCAAAGCTACCGCTGCGACCGCTGCCAACCTGGCCGCGTTCGAAGAGCGTCGCGCTGAGCTGGAAAAAGCCGCAGCAGACCGTAAAACTTCGGCTGAAAGCCGTGCCGCCCAACTGGCTGAGCTGGAAGTGACTATCACTGCCACCGCTGGTGACGAAGGCAAGCTGTTCGGTTCGATCGGCACCCACGACATCGCTGATGCACTGACCGCCTCTGGCGTTGAAGTTGCAAAAAGCGAAGTTCGTCTGCCGAACGGCACCATCCGCAACGTAGGCGAATTCGACGTAGCCGTGCACCTGCACGCTGAAGTTGAAGCCACCGTACGCGTTGTCGTGGTAGCAGCTTAAGTAGTACTTGTCGGCTGGCACCCTCGGGTGCTTGCCGGTAACATCGGGCACGATCCTGTTTACAGGTCGTGCCCTTTGTCTTTCTGCAGTTCCTGATTTTCACACACTCAATTCAAGTGGCCATGAACGATATCTCCGCACCTGAGCAATACGATCTGCAAACCGCTTCCCTGAAGGTGCCGCCGCACTCCATCGAGGCCGAACAGGCCGTGCTCGGTGGTTTGATGCTGGACAACAACGCCTGGGAACGCGTGCTCGATCAAGTGTCGGATGGCGACTTCTATCGACATGACCACCGCCTGATCTTCCGCGCGATCGCCAAGCTCGCCGACCAGAACTCCCCGATCGACGTCGTGACCCTTGCCGAGCAATTGGACAAGGAAGGTCAGACCTCGCAGGTCGGTGGTCTCGGTTACCTTGGCGAACTGGCGAAAAACACGCCGTCCGTCGCCAACATCAAGGCTTACGCACAGATCGTTCGTGCGCGGGCGACATTGCGCCAACTGATCGGCATCGCTACCGAGATTGCCGACAGTGCCTTCAATCCGGAAGGCCGCACGGCTGAAGAGATTCTCGACGAAGCTGAACGGCAGATCTTCCAGATCGCCGAGGCCCGGCCCAAAACCGGCGGCCCGGTGAGCGTGAATGACCTGCTGACCAAGGCCATCGACCGCATCGACACCCTGTTCAACACCGACAACGCCATCACCGGCCTGTCCACCGGCTACACCGACCTCGACGAGAAGACCAGCGGCCTGCAGCCGTCCGACCTGATCATCGTCGCCGGCCGTCCGTCCATGGGTAAAACCACCTTTGCGATGAACCTGGTGGAAAACGCCGTGTTGCGCAGCGACAAGTGCGTCCTGGTTTACTCGCTCGAGATGCCAGGTGAATCGCTGATCATGCGTATGTTGTCGTCCCTGGGCCGTATTGACCAGACCAAGGTCCGGGCCGGTCGCCTCGACGACGACGATTGGCCGCGCCTGACCTCGGCGGTCAACCTGCTCAACGACCGCAAACTGTTCATCGACGATACGGCCGGTATCAGCCCGTCGGAGATGCGTGCACGAACCCGTCGATTGGTGCGTGAGCACGGCGATGTTGCCCTGATCATGATCGACTACCTGCAATTGATGCAGATTCCAGGTTCCGGCGGTGACAACCGGACCAACGAGATTTCCGAGATCTCCCGTTCCTTGAAAGCCCTGGCCAAGGAATTCAACTGCCCGGTGGTGGCGTTGTCTCAGCTCAACCGCTCCCTGGAGCAACGACCAAACAAACGTCCGATCAACTCCGACCTCCGGGAATCGGGAGCGATCGAGCAGGATGCTGACGTCATCATGTTCGTGTACCGGGATGAGGTATATCACCCGGAAACCGAGCACAAAGGCATCGCCGAAATCATTATCGGTAAACAGCGGAACGGCCCGATCGGCACGTCGCGCCTGGCGTTCATCGGCAAGTACACCCGCTTCGAAAACCTGGCGCCGGGCAGCTATAACTTCGACGACGAGTAAGTTGTGTTGTGCCTGAGAGGGCCTCTTCGCGGGCAAGCCCGCTCCCACAGGGATCTCAACGTTCTTGTGGGAGCGGGTTTGCTCGCGATTGGGTCGACACTAATTTCCGACCATAGCCGTCGGAATTGGTTATTTTTTGTGCTATATTCCGCGCCCGCGATTTTTCATCTCAACACCGGTCATCGTCATGCAAACAGCCAAGCCGTTATTTGACTATCCCAAGTACTGGGCCGAATGTTTCGGTCCAGCGCCATTCCTGCCGATGAGCAGGGAGGAGATGGATCAGCTTGGCTGGGATTCCTGCGACATCATCATCGTCACCGGTGATGCGTACGTTGACCATCCGTCGTTCGGCATGGCGATCATCGGCCGGCTGCTGGAGTCGCAAGGCTTCCGCGTCGGGATCATTGCCCAGCCGAACTGGCAGTCCAAAGACGACTTCATGAAGCTCGGCGAGCCGAACCTGTTCTTCGGTGTCGCGGCCGGCAACATGGACTCGATGATCAACCGCTACACCGCCGACAAGAAAATCCGCTCTGACGACGCCTACACCCCCGGTGGCCTGGCGGGCAAGCGGCCGGACCGTGCGAGCCTGGTTTACAGCCAGCGCTGCAAGGAAGCCTACAACCACGTGCCGATCGTGCTCGGTGGCATCGAAGCGTCCCTGCGCCGCATCGCCCACTACGATTACTGGCAGGACCGGGTGCGCAACTCGATCCTGATCGACGCCTGTGCCGACATCCTGCTCTACGGCAACGCCGAGCGTGCGATCGTCGAAGTCGCCCAGCGTCTGTCCTACGGTCACAAGATCGAAGACATCACCGACGTGCGCGGCACCGCGTTCATCCGTCGTGATACGCCGAAAGACTGGTACGAAGTCGATTCCACGCGCATCGACCGTCCGGGCAAGGTCGACAAGATCATCAACCCGTACGTGAACACCCAGGACACCCAGGCCTGCGCCATCGAGCAGGAAAAAGGGCCGGTTGAAGATCCGACTGAAGCCAAGGTCGTGCAGATCCTGGCCAGCCCGAAGATGACCCGCGACAAGACCGTGATTCGTCTGCCGTCGGTAGAAAAAGTCCGTGGCGACGCCGTTCTGTACGCTCACGCCAACCGCGTGCTTCACCTTGAAACCAACCCGGGCAACGCCCGCGCGCTGGTGCAGAAGCATGGCGACGTCGATGTCTGGTTCAACCCGCCGCCGATTCCGATGACCACTGAAGAAATGGACTACGTGTTCGGCATGCCCTATGCGCGCATCCCGCACCCGGCGTACGGCAAAGAAAAGATTCCGGCCTACGACATGATCCGCTTCTCGGTGAACATCATGCGTGGCTGCTTCGGCGGCTGCACCTTCTGCTCGATCACCGAGCACGAAGGCCGGATCATTCAGAACCGCTCCGAAGAGTCGATCATTCGCGAAATCGAAGAGATCCGCGACAAGGTGCCGGGTTTCACCGGCGTCATTTCCGACCTCGGCGGCCCGACCGCGAACATGTACCGCATCGCCTGCAAGAGCCCGGAAATCGAATCCGCGTGCCGCAAGCCTTCGTGCGTGTTCCCTGGCATCTGCCCGAACCTGAACACCGATCACTCGTCGTTGATTCAGCTCTACCGCAGCGCCCGTGCCTTGCCGGGCGTGAAGAAAATTTTGATCGCTTCCGGCCTGCGCTACGACCTCGCGGTCGAGTCGCCGGAATACGTCAAGGAGCTGGTGACCCACCACGTCGGTGGTTACCTCAAGATCGCCCCGGAACACACCGAGGAAGGTCCGCTCAACCAGATGATGAAGCCCGGCATTGGCAGCTATGACAAGTTCAAGCGCATGTTCGAGAAGTACTCCAAGGAAGCCGGGAAAGAGCAGTACCTGATTCCGTACTTCATCGCCGCCCACCCGGGCACCACCGACGAAGACATGATGAACCTGGCCCTGTGGCTCAAGGGCAACGGCTTCCGCGCCGACCAGGTGCAGGCGTTCTACCCGTCGCCGATGGCCACCGCCACCGCGATGTACCATTCGGGCAAGAACCCGCTGCGCAAGGTCACTTACAAGAGCGACGCCGTGACCATCGTCAAGAGCGAAGAGCAGCGTCGCCTGCATAAAGCGTTCTTGCGTTATCACGACCCGAAAGGCTGGCCGATGCTGCGTGAAGCGCTGACCCGCATGGGCCGCGCCGACCTGATCGGGCCGGGCAAGAACCAGTTGATCCCGCTGCATCAACCGGCGACCGACAGCTACCAGAGCGCCCGTCGCAAGAACTCGACACCGGCTGGTAGTCACAAGGTTGCAGGGGAAAAGACCACCAAGATCCTGACCCAGCACACCGGCCTGCCACCGCGTGCCAGCGATGGCGGTAACCCGTGGGACAAGCGTGAACAGGCCAAGGCGGCGGCGTTCGCCCGCAACCAGCAGGCGGCCAAGGAGCGCAAGGACGCGGCGAAAGGCAAGGGTCCTAAGCCTGCCCGCAAGCCGGTTGTACCGCGCTAAGCCTTGCTTGAGCTGAACAGAACGCCAACCTTCGGGTTGGCGTTTTACGTTGTGCGCCACTGAAAACCCGGCCGACGGCGCCCCGACCGCAACATTTGCGTGCAACTACCCCCAACCAATTTCCCGCATCGCCCGATTTTGGTGCTGTACTGCCTCAAGCAAATGGAGAAAGCGCCAGCGATGCCGCGATGGCATAAGTCTTGCGCGCTTTCGATAACGCTTAGGGCTCGCAGGAGGCACGCCGTGTCGATTCATGTCGCATTGCACCACGTCACGCATTACCGCTACGACCGCGCTGTCGAACTCGGTCCGCAGATCGTTCGCCTGCGCCCGGCCGCCCACAGTCGCACGCGGATCCTGTCCTATGCGCTGAAAGTCTCGCCCGAGCAGCACTTCATCAACTGGCAACAAGACCCGCAGGGCAATTACCTGGCGCGGTTGGTGTTTCCGGAGAAAACCGATGAGCTGCGGATCGAAGTCGATCTGCTCGCGGAAATGGCGGTCTTCAATCCCTTCGACTTTTTCCTCGAGCCCTACGCGGAAAAAATCCCGTTTACCTACGCCGCCGACGAGCGCAAGGAACTGGCGCCGTACCTGGAAACCCTGCCCCTGACGCCGAAGTTCAAGGCCTATCTGGACGGCATCGACCGCACGCCGCTGCCCAGCGTGGATTTCCTCGTCGCGCTCAACCAGCGCTTGAGCGAAGACATCGGTTACCTGATCCGCATGGAACCGGGCGTACAGACACCCGAGCACACCCTCGAACACGCCTCCGGTTCCTGCCGCGACTCGGCCTGGTTGCTGGTGCAACTGCTGCGTAACCTCGGGCTGGCCGCGCGCTTTGTTTCCGGTTACCTGATTCAATTGACCGCCGACGTCAAAAGCCTCGACGGTCCATCCGGCACTGACGTGGACTTCACCGACCTGCATGCCTGGTGCGAAGTCTATTTGCCCGGTGCCGGCTGGATCGGCCTGGACGCGACCTCAGGGCTGTTTGCCGGCGAAGGCCACATTCCGTTGGCGTGCAGCCCCGATCCGGGCTCTGCGGCGCCGATCAGTGGCCTGGTGGAGCCGTGCGAGTGCGAGTTCACCCACGAAATGTCCGTGGAACGGATTTGGGAGGCCCCTCGCGTCACCAGGCCCTATACCGACGATCAATGGTTGGCGATCCAGGCGCTGGGCCGGCAGATCGATGCCGACCTGCTGGAAGACGATGTGCGCCTGACCATGGGCGGCGAGCCGACCTTCGTTTCCATCGATGACCCGGATGGCGCCGAGTGGAACACCGCCGCGCTCGGGCCGGACAAGCGTCGACTGTCCGCCGAACTGTTCCAGCGCATGCGCAAACACTACGCGCCCAAAGGCCTCGTACATTTCGGCCAGGGCAAGTGGTACCCCGGTGAGCAGTTGCCACGTTGGTCGTTGAATTGCTATTGGCGCCGCGATGGCGTGCCGATCTGGCACAACAGCGGGCTGATCGCCGATGAGCAGGAAGACTACGGCGCTGATGGCGCACTGGCTGGTCGGTTTCTGGCGAGCGTCGCCGAACGGCTGAAGCTTCCGACACGCTTCGTGTTCCCGGCCTACGAAGACAATTTCTATTACCTATGGCGCGAAGGCACATTGCCGCAGAACGTCAGCGCCGAAGACTCACGTCTGGAAGAGCCGCTGGAGCGTGCACGTCTGCGTAAAGTCTTCAGCCAGGGGCTGGATAAAGTCATTGGCCAGGTCCTGCCGCTGGCGCGCACCGCCAAGGGTGATCAATGGCAAAGCGGTCGCTGGTATCTGCGTGACGAGCATTGCCGGCTGGTGCCGGGGGATTCTCCGCTGGGTTATCGCTTGCCGCTCGGCTCGCAGCCTTGGGTGAAAGCGGCCGAGTATCCGTTCATTCATCCCAACGACCCGAATCAGGAATTCCCGGCGCTTCCCGACACCATGGCGTTGAACAGTCCAGGCGCGCCGGCCGAAGCGGTTGAGCGCGAGCCGAAAATCGACGAGTCTGCCGACTGGCTGACACGCACGGCGTTCTGCGCTGAAGCCCGGGAAGGGCGGTTGTACCTGTTCATGCCGCCGCTGGAGCGGGTCGAGGATTATCTGGAACTGGTCACCGCCATCGAGGCCACTGCCGAAGAGCTGCATTGCCCGGTGTTGCTGGAAGGCTATGAACCGCCAAGCGATCCGCGTCTGAGCAACTTTCGTATCACCCCGGATCCGGGCGTGATCGAAGTCAACGTGCAGCCATCCGCGACCTGGGACGAGTTGGTTGAACGCACCGAGTTTCTGTACGAAGAAGCGCGCCAGACCCGACTGACCACCGAAAAATTCATGATTGACGGGCGGCACACAGGCACGGGGGGCGGTAACCATTTTGTGCTCGGCGGCGCGACCCCGGCCGACTCGCCGTTTCTGCGTCGTCCCGACTTGCTGCGCAGCTTGATCAGCTACTGGCATAACCATCCGTCGCTGTCCTACCTGTTTTCCGGGCTGTTCATCGGCCCGACGTCCCAGGCACCGCGCGTCGATGAAGCGCGCAACGATGCGCTGTATGAACTGGAAATCGCCTTCGCCCAAATGCCTGCACCGGGTGAGGAATGCGCGCCATGGCGGGTGGATCGGTTGCTGCGTAACCTGCTGATCGACGTGACCGGCAACACCCACCGTGCCGAATTCTGCATCGACAAACTCTATTCGCCGGACGGTGCCACCGGACGTCTTGGCTTGCTGGAGTTGCGTGCTTTTGAAATGCCTCCACACGCGCGCATGAGCCTGGCTCAGCAATTGTTGCTGCGAGCGCTGGTCGCGCGGTTCTGGCGTGAGCCTTATGCGCCGCCGAAGCTCGCGCGCTGGGGCACGGAGCTGCACGACCGGTTCTTGTTGCCGCACTTTATCGAACAGGATTTCGCTGACGTCATTGTCGATCTCAATGCGGCCGGGTATCCGGTGCGGGCCGAGTGGTTCGCCGCGCATCTGGAGTTCCGTTTTCCCAAGGTCGGTGATTACGCGGTCAGCGGCATTGAACTGCAATTGCGTCAGGCACTGGAACCGTGGCATGTGTTGGGTGAGGAGGGCGCGGTCGGCGGCACGGTGCGGTATGTGGATTCATCGCTGGAGCGTTTGCAGGTCAAGCTCACCGGCCTGCCACCGCAACGTTATCTGCTGACCTGCAATGGTATTCCGGTGCCGTTGCAACCCACCGGACGGGTTGGGGAGTTTGTTGCCGGCGTGCGTTTTCGCGCTTGGCAACCGGCCAACTGTTTGCAACCGACCATCCCGGTCCATGCGCCATTGGTGTTCGACTTGCTCGACACCTGGATGCAGCGTTCGCTAGGCGGCTGCCAATACCACGTGGCCCATCCGGGTGGGCGCAACTACGACAGCCTGCCGGTGAACGCCAATGAGGCAGAGAGCCGGCGAATGGCGCGATTTTTCCGTATAGGGCACACGCCGGGAAAGCTGCCCGTACCGACTGTGGAAATCAACGACGAGCTGCCGATGACGCTCGATTTACGACGTTTCTAAGTCGTACGCGACGCTCGGATTTTTCGTCTATCCGGGCGTCATGAGCGTGCGTTAGTCTGACTGTTCTTTGCTGTCTGCCGAGCTTTCCATGCCTGACCTGCTTGACCGCTACCCGCTGACGGCGGGCACTTATCACGAACTGCTCGACGACAGCGGCACCGTACGCCCGCACTGGCGTCGGCTGATCGACCAATTGCAACGCAGCACGCCTGCACAATTGGTGCTGCGTCAGGCCTTGTTGACCCGGCAGATCCAGGAAAACGGCGTGACCTACAACGTTTACGCCGATCCAAAAGGCGCGGATCGGCCGTGGGAACTGGATCTGTTGCCCCATGTGATTGCCGCGGATGAGTGGGCGCAGCTGTCAGCTGGGATCGCACAGCGGGCGCGTCTGTTGAATGCGGTGCTGGCGGATCTGTACGGCCCGCAACGCTTGATCGCCGAAGGTCTGTTGCCGGCAGAACTGGTGTTCGGTCATAACAACTTCCTCTGGCCCTGTCAGGGCATTGCGCCGCCCGACGGGGTTTTTCTGCATCTGTATGCCGTCGATCTGGCACGCACGCCTGATGGCCGCTGGTGGGTCACCGCGGACCGGACGCAAGCGCCGTCCGGCGCCGGTTACGCCCTGGAAAACCGCACCATCGTGTCCCGGGCCTTTCCCGAGCTGTATCGCGATTTGAAAGTGCAGCATCTGGCCGGGTTCTTCCGCACGCTTCAGGAAACCCTGGCTCGTCAGGCCCCGCGCGATGATGAAGCTCCGCTGATCGTGTTGCTGACCCCGGGGCGCTTCAATGAAAGCTATTTCGAACACCTGTATCTGGCGCGTCAGCTCGGTTACCCATTGGTGGAGGGCGGCGACCTCACGGTGCGCGATGCCACGGTCTACCTGAAAACCCTGAGCGGCCTGCGTCGGGTTCACGCAATCATGCGCCGGCTCGACGATGATTTCTGCGACCCGCTGGAGCTGCGCACCGATTCTGCACTGGGCGTGCCGGGGCTGCTCGAAGCCGTGCGGCGAGGGCGGGTGTTGGTGGCGAATGCCCTCGGCAGCGGCGTGCTGGAGTCGCCGGGGTTATTGGGCTTTCTGCCGAAGATCAATCAGTTCCTGTTCGGCGAAGAACTGATCCTGCCGTCCATCGCAACCTGGTGGTGCGGCGAGGCGCCCGTGCTGGCTCAAGCGCTGGAAAAACTGCCAGAGTTGCTGATCAAACCAGCGTTCCCGTCTCAAAGCTTCGCGCCTGTGTTTGGCCGTGATCTGAGTGAAAAACAGCGTCAGGCCCTGGCTGAGCGCATGCAGGCGCGGCCTTATGCCTATGTGGCGCAAGAAATGGCCCAGTTGTCCCAGGCGCCGATCTGGCAGGCCGAAGACGGTCAATTGCAACCGCGTGCCATCGGCATGCGCGTCTACGCCGTGGCCAGCCATGACGGCTACCGGGTTTTACCCGGCGGTCTGACCCGCGTGGCGGCCGAGGCGGACGCCGAAGTGGTGTCGATGCAGCGCGGCGGTGCGAGCAAGGACACGTGGGTACTAGGGGATCGTCCGCCCAGCGGCGAGCAATGGAAAACCCAGCGCACGATCGGTGTGCATGACCTGGTTCGGCGAGACCCTTATCTGCCCTCGCGGGTGGTGGAAAACCTGTTTTGGTTCGGCCGCTATTGCGAACGTTGTGATGACAGCGCGCGACTGCTGCGGATCGTGCTGGCGCGCTACGTCGACGGCGATGATCCGCAAGCCTTGCAGGCGGCCGTCGACCTCGGTGAACGGCTGAATCTTTTGCCCGATGAAGGCGAGTTGCCGGAGCGTTTGTTGGCCGCCTTGCTCGGTGACGATTGGCCATTCAGCCTGCGTTCCAATCTGCAACGCCTGCAGTGGGCGGCCTCGCAAGTGCGCGGCAAACTCTCGCGGGAAAATTGGCAGGCGCTGGTGGAATTGCAGCGCGAAGCCATGGAACTGGAAACCGGAGAGCCGGACTTTGGTGAGCTGCTGGATTTCCTCAACCGTCTGGTGATGTCGCTGGCGGCGCTGTCAGGTTTCGCCCTGGACGACATGACCCGCGACGAAGGCTGGCGCTTCCTGATGATCGGCCGACGGATCGAGCGTCTGCAATTTCTCAGCGCCAGCCTTTCAGCGTTTCTGCGCGGTGCCGGGGCTTTTGATCAGGCCGGGCTGGAATGGCTGCTGGAGTTGGGCAACAGCAGCATCACCTACCGCTCGCGGTATCTGGCGGTGGCGCAATTGCTGCCGGTGCTCGACCTGTTGCTGCTCGATGAGCAGAACCCTCACGCCGTACTGTTCCAGTTGAAGTTGGTGACGCGAACCCTGAAACGCTTGAATGACGACTTTGGCGCGCCACGCGAAGCCGGTTTGCCGCTGTTGGTGGAGCGGCTGGCGCAGTTCGATCTGGGCTGCCTGGAAAACGCCTTGTTCGGCGAAGCCAGCGTTCGCGCCGCGCTCGATGGGCTGGCCGATTTGCTGCAAGAGATTGCCGACGCCAGTGGCCAGGTCTCGGATCGCCTGGCCCTGCGCCATTTTGCTCATGTCGATGACGTCAGCCAACGTACGGTGTCTGTCTGATGAGTGCTCACTACCAGATTTTCCACGACACCCATTATCACTATGACAGCCCGGTTTCTTTGGCTCAGCAGCTCGCTCATCTCTGGCCGCGGCCCTGCGCCTGGCAACGCTGCACCGCTCGACAATTGCAGATCAGTCCCGACCCGACCACGCGCCGGGATGAGCTGGATGTGTTTGGCAATCCGCTCACGCGCCTGGCCTTCGAGCGTCCGCACGATGAATTGCTGGTCAATGCCAGCCTGACCGTCGAGGTCCTGCCCCGGCCCGTGCTGGACTTCAAACAGTCGCCGCCCTGGGAAGATACGCGAAGTGCGTTGACCTACAGCAGCCAGCCGCTGTCCCCCGACATACTCGAAGCCTGCCGGTATCGGTTCGAATCGCCTTACGTGCATTTGAAGCGCAATTTCGTCGAGTTCTCCGAGAGCTGTTTTCCCGCGGGGCGACCGTTGCTGTGGGGCGTTCAGGCCCTGATGGAGAAAATCTTCAGCGAGTTCACCTTCGACGCCGAAGCGACCCAAGTGGCGACGCCGTTGGTGGAAGTGCTGGAGCGCCGACGCGGGGTCTGCCAGGATTTCGCCCACCTGATGCTCGCGTGCGTGCGTTCTCGTGGTCTGGCGGCGCGCTATATCAGCGGTTACCTGCTGACTCAGCCACCGCCGGGGCAGCCGCGATTGATCGGGGCGGACGCGTCCCACGCCTGGGTCTCGGTGTTTTGCCCGGTGCTGGGCTGGGTCGATTTCGACCCGACCAACAACGTTCAGCCGGCACTTGAGCACATCACCCTGGCCTGGGGCCGGGATTTCTCCGATGTTTCGCCATTGCGTGGGGTGATTCTGGGGGGCGGCAATCACGACCCGGAAGTCCGCGTCACCGTAATGCCAATGGATTAACACAGATCCCCTGTAGGAGTGTGTGCGTTCTATGGATTGGGGTATTTCAGAGGGGGACTGTGAGGGTCAGCAAAAACAACTGCTGACCCTGGACACAGATCCGGTGGGCCTGATCAGATCATCCGGCCCTGAGGGTCTCAGGCGTCGGGCGCCTGATCTTTCGGTGCTTCAGTTTCGTCTGTAGCCACTTCGCCTTCGGCATCCGGGTTCAGTGCTGCTGCTTCTTCTTCAGCTGTAGCTTTCTTGCGCTGAAGCTTTTCCTCTTTCTTCTGCTCCTTGGCCAAGTCTCTCTGACGTTTGGCGAAGGAATAATTAGGTTTAGCCATGGGCGATCCTCTGGGGTCGAAGGTGAGGTTGAGCGGCGCATATTCTGCCCTGTATCGGTGCCGAGCCGTTAGCTGGGTTTTTGATCGGTCCATTTTGGCAGGACCGACGGTTGCCAGGCGTCCAGGGCATCGAGCAGGGTTTGCGGTGATTCGCTCACTTGCAGCATGTCACGGTGCGGTGCGCGAACGAAGCCTTCGCCGACGATATGATCAAGAAAACCGGTCAATTTGCTGTAGAAACCGTTCACTTCCAGCAGGCCGAGCGGCTTGCCGTGATAGCCGAGCTGGCCCCAGGTCCAGACTTCGAACAGTTCTTCCAGGGTGCCGAGGCCACCGGGTAGCGCGATAAACGCGTCGCTGAGTTCGGCCATCCGCGCCTTGCGCGCATGCATGCCGTCGACCACTTCCAGGCGCGTCAGGCCGCTGTGGCCGATTTCCTTGTCTTTGAGGCTTTGCGGGATGATCCCGATCACTTCACCGCCGGCCGCCAGTGCCGCGTCGGCCACAATCCCCATCAGCCCGACGGCACCGCCGCCATAGACCAGGGTCAACTTGCGCTCGGCCAAGGCTCGCCCCAAGGCAACTGCCGCTTCACGATAGGCTGGGTGGGTGCCGGTGCTGGCGCCGCAAAATACACAAACAGACGTTAAAGACATGCCTTACTCCAGGGTCAGGATGGCCCACAGAATAAAGGCAGGTCAGCTACGCTCCAAGGGTTAAACCTCGCGCTGGGGTGTTTCATAGGTGCCGCTGGCACCACAGGCGTAGGCGGCAAGCAAACTGCACAACAGGCTATTCAAGGACATGACAGGCGCTCCAGATCAGGGATGACGGCCTGATGATAGGGCCGGGCCAGACGTCTGGCTGGTAGATTGTTTCGATAGGTGTCATAGCCCGAAAGTTGTATACAATTTTTGATTCAGGTCATAGGAACTTGCGCAGTTTTCAGGCAGTCTTCTGTCCATTCGCACTCTTGTTAACCCTGCCTTGGAGATTCACCATGTTTGCCAAACTTGTTGCGGTATCCCTGCTGACACTGGCTAGCAGCCAACTGATGGCTGCTGAATGCAAGGCCACTGTCGACTCCACCGATCAAATGACCTTCAACACCAAGGCCATCGAAATCGACAAAAGCTGTAAGACGTTTACCGTAGAGCTGACCCACTCCGGCAGCCTGCCGAAAAATGTCATGGGCCATAACCTGGTGATCAGTAAAGCGGCAGATATGCAGCCGATCGCTACCGATGGCCTGGCAGCCGGTATCGACAAAAACTATCTGAAAGACGGTGATGATCGCGTTATTGCTCATACCAAAATCATCGGAGCCGGAGAGAAGGATACGCTGACCATCGATGTATCGAAGCTGACAGCGGGCACCGATTACGGTTTCTTCTGCTCGTTCCCGGGCCACATCTCGATGATGAAAGGCACGGTTACCCTGAAGTAATCGAATCGAGCTCATAAAAAAAGCGTCCGCTTGGGACGCTTTTTTTGTGCCTGACGTTTGACCGAGTCATCGTTCATCGCGGGCAAGCCACGCTCCCACAGGATTTGCGTCGTGCCCATTACCGGCGTCCGACACAAAATCTGTGGGAGCGTGGCTTGCCCGCGAAGGCGTCATACAGACGCCGACGTCCTTATGGCGCAAACGGCATCACCCGCTTGTGATGAGTTTTCTTGTAAGTCTCACAAATGATCTTGAACGCTTCCTCACGCACCGGCTCACCGTGCAGGAACGCATCAATCTCGGCATAGGTCACGCCATGGGACGCTTCATCCGGCTTACCCGGCGACAGGTCTTCCAGATCCGCCGTAGGGATTTTCTCTACCAACGATTCCGGTGCACCAAAGCTGCGAGCAATATCGCGAACCTGATTCTTCACCAGCCCACTCAACGGGGCGAGGTCGCAGGCGCCGTCACCGAACTTGGTGAAGAAACCCATCACTGCTTCCGCCGCATGGTCGGTGCCGATCACCAGGCCATGGGCCGCGCCGGCGATGGTGTACTGAGCAACCATGCGCATGCGCGCCTTGGTGTTGCCGAGCACGAAATCCACCGACACCGCGTGCTTGCCTTCGAAGGCCGCGACTTCATTGGCGAGGGATTTGACCGCCGGGCCGATGTTCACGGTGTGGCGTTCGTCCGGGGCGATGAAGTCCACCGAAGCCTGGGCGTCGTGTTCATCGAACTGAGTCTCGTACGGCAAACGCACCGCGATGAACTTGTAACTCTTGTCGCCGGTGCGCTGACGCAGTTCACGCATCGCGCGTTGGGCCAGCAGGCCGGCGGTCAGGGAGTCGACGCCACCGCTGATGCCCAGCACCAGGGTCTTGAGCCCGGAATTGACCAGGCAATCCTGAATGAAACTCACCCGCCGGGCGACTTCTGCCTCAAGGGCGGCCTCGTCGGCGAACGGTGGTTGAACCTTGAGCTGCTCAGCAATCTCACGCTGTACGGCTTGCATGAATTCACTCCTTGCTAGATGTGCTTGAAAGGGCGGCAGGTACTTTGAAAACGTGTCGCAAATAGGCGACGAAATTCGGGTCTTTGCAGTGAGTCTTGCCAGGCTCATCAGAAATCTTCGCCACGGGCTGGCCGTTGCAGGCCGTCATTTTAAGCACGATGCTC
The DNA here is from genome assembly GCF_000514395.1 of Pseudomonas sp. URMO17WK12:I12. Taxonomy (NCBI): domain Bacteria; kingdom Pseudomonadati; phylum Pseudomonadota; class Gammaproteobacteria; order Pseudomonadales; family Pseudomonadaceae; genus Pseudomonas; species Pseudomonas sp. URMO17WK12:I12. The sequence continues at coordinate 161,555 of NZ_AZVV01000004.1, read as the reverse complement.
ATCGGTTCGACACCTGGAATATCGCAGGTCAGGTGGGTACCGATGCCAAAGCTGACATTGATCCGACCCCGCAGCGCGCGGAATATTTCCAGCGACTTGGGCAGCGTCAGGCTGTCGGAGAATGTCAGCGTCTTGCTCATCGGGTCGATGCCGAGCTTGTGATAATGAGCGATGGCTTTTTCCGCCCATGCCACCGGATCACCCGAGTCGTGGCGCAGGCCGTCGAAAAGCTTGGCGAAGAACAGATCGAAATCACCGAGGAACGCATCCATGGTGATGCAGTCAGTCAGGGCAATCCCCAGCAGGCCACGGTACTCGCGCACCCAGCAGTCGAGCGCGGCAATTTGACTGTCGATCAGCCGTGGACCGAGCTGTTGATGGGCCATGATCCATTCGTGGGCCATGGTGCCCAACGGTTTCATGTCCAGTTCCCGGGACAGGTGCACGTTGCTGGTGCCGACGAAACGCCCGGGGAAGTCGTGCTTGAGCACGTTGACCACTTCTTCTTGCACGCGGTACGAAAAGCGCCGGCGCGTGCCGAAATCGGCGACCTGCAACTCGGACAATTCGTCGCTGCTGGCGTTGGCGGTCAGCCAGTCGAACTTGCGGTACAGCTGTTCGCGCGCCTGTTCCAGGACGATCTCCCGGTAGCGATAGCGGTTGCGCACTTCACTGACAATCGCCAGCAGCGGCACTTCGAACAGAATCACATGCAGCCACGGCCCGCGCAGGCGGATGAACAACTCGCCGTTTTCGATGCCGGTGTGGATGTAACGCAGGTTGAAGCGGAACAAGCCGAGAAACCGCAGGAAATCCGGCTTCAGAAAACTGATGCGCTCCAGAAAACCCAATTGATCAGGGCTCAGGCTCAACTCTGCCAGACGCTCGATCTGGAAACGGATCTCCGCCAGGTACGGGCGCAAATCTTCACTGTTGCGGCAACGAAACTCCCATTCGACTTCGACGTTCGGGTAGTTGTGCAGCACCGCCTGCATCATCGTCAGTTTGTAGAAGTCGGTGTCGAGCAGGTTCTGCACGATGCGATCGCCAAACACGCTCTCGCTCATAACGGGGTTCTCCGCATTGAATGGGGGTAGTGGCGCATATCACGGGTAAAAATTGCCAGCGATTTTTTGGACAACAGCAGACCCCTGTGGGACCGAGCAAGCTCGTTCCCACAGGGATTGAGTGAAACTTTAGATTTGTGCTCCATCCGGGCTATCTATCTGCTCCAGCATCCATTTCACAAAATCCCGCACCTTGGGCACTTCCGCCGAATGCTCGGGATACGCCAGGTAATAGGCGTCCGTGCTCGGCATCGCGTGTTTCCAGGGGATGACCAGTTTGCCGTCGGCCAATTCCTCTTCCACCAAAAACCTTGGCAACAGCGCCACGCCGCAGCCGACCTGGGCGGCGCGAATGCACATGTAGAAGGTTTCAAACCGCGGGCCATGGTAGCTGTGTTCGGTGTGGTAGCCCTGACTGTCGAACCAGTCGTGCCAGGCCTGCGGGCGAGAAGCGTTTTGCAGCAGGACCAGGTCGGTGAGCTGTGTCGGGTCGGTGAACGGCTTGTCGGGGAGGCTGCCCGGTGCGCAAACCGGCACCAGTTCTTCGCCGAACAGCTTCAGGCATTCGGTCCCGGGCCTTGAACCCTGGCCGAAGTAGAACGCCAGATCGCTGCGACCTTGCAATAAATCGTCGGCTTCCTGCTCGCTGCACAGGTCCAGATGGATCGAGGGATGGCGCAGGCGCCAACCTTTCAGGCGCGGCACCAACCAGCGCGCACCGAACGTTGGCGGAGTCGAGACGCGCAAGACTTCGGTTTCCCCGCCGTAGGAGCGCAGGTAATGGGTCGACATCTCGACCTGGGTGAGGATTTTTCTGACTTCCACCAGGTACAAATCACCGGCCGGAGTCATTTGCAGGCGTCGGCGCACGCGGCGGAACAACAAGTGCTGCAACAATTCTTCAAGTTGCGCGACCTGTTTACTGACCGCGCTCTGGGTCAGGTTCAGCTCTTCGGCGGCCCGGGTGAAGCTCAAATGCCGGGTCACGGCCTCGAAACACTGCAGCGCGGTGATCGACGGCAGGTAACGTTTATTCAGCATGGGTAGTCCTTTTTCTTGTTTCTTTCTTACCAGCAATTCGCAGCATGAATAAACGGAATGATATCTCTCTTAAAGGTCGTTTGTTGGGTAACCTCCGGGGCGCTAAAACTACAGGTCTGATCAGCCGTGATTATTCCGGCTGCACCCTTTGTGTTTTTCGCTTGAGGAGTGACCCATGGTTGCCGCATTGCTTGATCGTCTTGGTGTAAACCCGGCCCTGTACCAGAACGGCAAAGTGCCGGTGCATTCGCCGATCGATGGCAGCCGGATTGCTGCCGTGAACTGGGAAGGCGCGGCTGAAGTCGAGCAGCACATCAGTCGTGCCGATCATGCGTTCGAATTGTGGCGCAAGGTCCCGGCACCGCGCCGTGGCGAACTGGTGCGCCAATTGGGCGACATCCTGCGCGAATACAAGGCTGATCTTGGCGAACTGGTCTCCTGGGAAGCTGGCAAGATCACTCAGGAAGGCCTGGGCGAAGTTCAGGAAATGATCGACATCTGCGATTTCGCCGTCGGTCTGTCCCGTCAGCTGTACGGTCTGACCATTGCGTCCGAGCGTCCTGGCCACCACATGCGTGAAACCTGGCACCCGCTGGGCGTTGTCGGCGTCATCAGTGCGTTCAACTTCCCGGTTGCGGTCTGGGCCTGGAACACCACGCTGGCGCTGGTCTGCGGCAACCCGGTGATCTGGAAACCGTCCGAGAAAACCCCGCTGACCGCGCTGGCCTGCCAGGCGCTGTTCGATCGCGTACTGAAAAACTTCAGCGACGCACCACCGCACCTGAGCCAAGTGATCATCGGCGGCCGCGACGCTGGCGAAGCGCTGGTCGATGACCCGCGTGTCGCACTGATCAGCGCCACCGGCAGCACCCGCATGGGCCGCGAAGTGGCACCGAAAATTGCCGCACGTTTCGCTCGCAGCATTCTCGAACTGGGCGGCAACAACGCGATGATCCTCGGCCCTAGCGCCGACCTGGACATGGCCGTTCGCGCCATCCTGTTCAGCGCCGTCGGCACTGCCGGCCAGCGCTGCACCACCCTGCGTCGCCTGATAGCGCACGAATCGGTGAAGGAAGAAATCGTCACCCGCTTGAAAGCCGCGTATTCCAAAGTGCGCATCGGCCATCCGCTGGAAGGCAACCTGATCGGTCCGCTGATCGACAAACAAAGTTTTGAAAACATGCAGGACGCGCTGGAGCAGGCGTTGAGCGAAGGCGGCCGGGTATTCGGCGGTAAGCGTCAACTGGAAGACAAATTCCCTGACGCCTACTACGTCGCGCCGGCCATTGTTGAAATGCCGGAGCAGAGCCCTGTGGTCTGCCACGAAACCTTCGCACCGATTCTGTACGTGATCGGCTACAAGGATTTCGACGAAGCCCTGCGCCTGAACAACGCCGTGCCACAAGGCCTGTCTTCGTGCATCTTCACCACCGACGTGCGTGAAGCCGAGCAGTTCATGTCGGCGGTCGGCAGCGACTGCGGCATCGCCAACGTCAACATCGGCCCGAGCGGCGCAGAAATCGGTGGCGCGTTTGGTGGCGAAAAAGAAACCGGCGGTGGCCGTGAATCGGGCTCCGATGCATGGCGCGGCTACATGCGTCGCCAGACCAACACCGTGAACTACTCGCTGGAATTGCCGTTGGCTCAGGGCATTACATTCGATTAAGCAGCGGCAAGCTACAAGCTACCAGCTGCAAGCAAACTGGCTTGCGGCTTGTAGCTTGCGACTTGTAGCTGCTCCGACAGGAGCTTGCAATGCCGTTACGCGAAGAGTGTCTGTGGGAAAAACTGACGCCGCAAAGGCCTGACAACGCGGCGCTCAAGGGTGAAGTGACAGTCGATGTCTGCGTCATCGGCGCCGGGTTCACCGGTCTGTCGGCGGCGGTGCATCTACTGGAACAAGGTAAATCGGTGTGTGTGCTGGAAGCTCATCGCGCCGGCCATGGCGGTTCGGGGCGCAATGTCGGCCTGGTCAACGCCGGCATGTGGATTCCGCCGGACGACATCGAAGCCGGCTTCGGCGAAGCGGTGGGCAGCCAGCTCAACCGCATGCTCGGCGCGGCACCGTCCCTGGTGTTCAGCCTTGTGGACAAATACAACATCGATTGCCAGTTACGCCGCGAAGGCACGCTGCACATGGCGCACAACGCCCGTGGCGAGGCGGACTTGCGCAGTCGTGAAGAACAATGGAAACGTCGCGGAGCGCCGGTTGAACTGTTGACCGGCCAGGCCTGCGAGCAGGCGACGGGTACCAAGAAAATCGCCGCTGCCTTGCTTGATCGACGTGCGGGCACCCTCAATCCGATGGCTTACACCACCGGGCTGGCCAAAGCGGCCATCAGCCTCGGCGGTCACCTGTTCGATCATTCCCCGGTGACCCGACTCGAACGCCAGGGCCAGCGCTGGTCGGTGCAAACCGCTCAGGGTTCGGTCATGGCCGAGAAAGTCGTGATCGCTTCCAACGCTTACACCGAAGGTGACTGGACAGAGTTGCGGCGCAATTTCTTCCCCGGTTATTACTACCAAGTGGCTTCGGTCCCGCTGACCGAAGACGCCGCGCAACAGATTCTGCCTGGCGGCCAGGGTTCCTGGGACACCCGTCAGGTGCTCAGCAGCATTCGTCGCGACAAGGACGGGCGTCTGTTGCTCGGAAGTCTCGGTAATGGCAATCAGAAACCGGCCTGGTTCCTCAAAGCCTGGGCTGACCGCGTTCAGCAACACTATTTCCCCTACCTCAAACCGGTGGAGTGGGAATGCACGTGGACCGGCTGCATTGCGTTCACCCCCGATCATTTGATGCGTCTGTTCGAACCGGCGCCCGGTTTAGTGGCAGTCACCGGTTACAACGGCCGGGGCGTGACCACGGGGACAGTCGTCGGCAAAGCCTTTGCCGATTATTTGTGTAACGGAAATCCTCAAGCGCTACCGATTCCGTTCGCACCGATGCAGCCCCTGGCGGGAGTAGGGTTGCGCAGTTGTCTATACGAGGCTGGATTCTCGCTGTATCACGCAGGCCAGTGCTTGCGGATCGTCATCTGATTGTTGAAATTTGTTGCTGGAAGCGGCGCTTTTCGGCGCAGCGACTAGCCTGTAATGGTGCGGGTTGTAGCAGTCCCGCACCAGCAGTGTGCACTTCGGTGACGCACGTTGTTACAGGCTGGTTGCACGTCGTTTAACGCCGCGGTTGCAATGATGGCGCATGCGGGTTGCGCCTTTAAAAATAAATGGTTTCACCTTCCGCGGTTTAGACGGTTGCACGCCCAATGAAAATGGGATCGAAACAGTCGAAAAAACAATAAAGCAGCGACTTTTTTCAGAATAAAAAACCGATGGCACGGCCCTTGCTCTGAGCAATCAGTGAAATCGCAGTGCCAACTAAAAAAAAACCTTGGAGCACCACCTCATGTCCCAGACGTTTTACAAGAAAGGCTTTCTGGCCCTCGCAGTGGCAGCTGCGCTGGGTGTTTCTGCGTTTGCACAGGCTGATGTGAAAATCGGTGTGGCGGGCCCGATGACAGGCGCCAACGCGGCATTTGGCGAGCAGTACATGAAGGGTGCACAGGCTGCAGCCGACGCGGTCAACGCGGCGGGCGGCGTTAACGGGGAAAAAATCGTACTGGTGAAGGGCGATGACGCCTGCGAACCGAAACAGGCTGTGACGGTCGCCAAGGACCTGACCAACCAGAAAGTGGCTGGCGTGGTCGGTCACTTCTGCTCCTCGTCGACCATCCCGGCCTCCGAGATCTACGACGAAGCGGGCATCATTGCAATCACCCCAGGTTCCACCAACCCGGCTGTTACCGAGCGCGGCCTGAGTGCCATGTTCCGTATGTGCGGGCGTGACGACCAGCAAGGCATCGTGGCCGGCGACTACATCGTCGACGTGCTCAAGGGCAAAAAAGTTGCCGTGCTGCACGACAAGGACACCTACGGTCAGGGCCTGGCTGATGCCACCAAGGCTCAGCTGGAAAAACGCGGTGTGAAACCGGTTCTGTATGAAGGCCTGACTCGCGGTGAGAAAGACTTCAGCGCCGTGGTGACCAAGATCCGTGCGGCCGGTGCCGACGTGGTCTACTTCGGCGGCCTGCACCCAGAGGCGGGTCCACTGGTTAAACAGCTGCGTACCGAAGGCCTGAAAGACGTGAAATTCATGTCCGATGACGGCATCGTGACCGACGAACTGGTGACCACCGCTGGCGGCCCGCAATACGTCGACGGCGTGCTGATGACCTTCGGCGCCGACCCACGCCTGCTGCCAGACAGCAAGACCGTGGTAGACGCTTTCCGCAAGGCCGGTACCGAGCCTGAAGGCTACACCCTCTACGCTTACGCTTCGGTCCAGACCCTGGCCGCTGCTTTCAATGGCGCCAAGTCCAACAAGGGCGAAGACGCTGCCAAATGGCTGAAAGCCAACCCGGTCAAAACCGTGATGGGCGAGAAGACCTGGGACGCCAAGGGCGACCTGAAAGTCTCCGACTACGTGGTTTACCAGTGGGATAAGGACGGCAAATACCACCAGCTGGAAAAACAGAAGTGATATGACCTGCTGATTGTCCGGCGCCTTGTGCGTCGGGCATTCAAAGAACATGTCCGTGCAGTACCTGTCTTTTCTCGTAGAGCTGCACACAACCGGTTAGCGTCGGCGGCTGAACCCCGGTCCGTCGCACCCGGCTTCTGTGCAGTCTCTCAAATGCGTGAGATTGCGTTATGGATGGTATTTTCCTGCAGCAACTGGTCAACGGCCTGACCCTCGGGTCGGTCTATGGCCTGATCGCCATCGGCTACACAATGGTCTATGGCATCATTGGCATGATCAACTTCGCCCACGGCGAGGTTTACATGATTTCTGCTTACCTGGCGGCAATCAGTCTGGCTCTGCTGGCTTACTTCGGTATTGAATCCTTCCCGCTGCTGATGCTCGGCACACTGGTCTTCACCATCGTCGTTACGGCGGTGTATGGCTGGGTCATCGAGCGCGTCGCCTACAAACCGCTGCGAAACTCAACCCGACTGGCACCGCTGATCAGCGCCATCGGTATTTCCCTGATCCTGCAAAACTATGCTCAGATCGCCCAAGGTGCACGCCAGCAAGGTGTTCCGACACTGCTGACCGGTGCATGGCGCGTTGAAGTCGGCACTGGCTTCGTCCAGTTGACCTACACCAAGATCTTCATTCTGGTCGCCGCGTTTGTCGGGATGGGCCTGCTGACCTACGTCATCAAGTACACCAAGCTCGGCCGCATGTGCCGCGCGACCCAGCAAGACCGCAAGATGGCCTCGATCCTGGGGATCAACACCGACCGCGTGATTTCCTACGTGTTCATCATCGGTGCAGCGATGGCGGCCCTGGCCGGCGTACTGATCACCATGAACTACGGCACGTTCGACTTCTACGCAGGTTTCGTCATCGGTATCAAAGCGTTCACCGCGGCGGTACTCGGCGGGATCGGCTCGTTGCCGGGTGCGATGCTCGGCGGGATCATTCTCGGGATCTCCGAGTCGCTGTTCTCTGGTCTGGTCAACTCGGACTACAAAGACGTTTTCAGCTTCTCGCTGCTCGTTCTCGTTCTGGTCTTTCGGCCTCAAGGCCTGCTCGGCCGTCCTCTTGTGTCGAAGGTGTAAGCGATGTCTTCAACCACTAAAAAAACCATTGATCTCAAAAGAAGCCTGGTTGACGCGATTCTTGCCGGCCTTGTAGCGCTCATCGTGTTTGGTCCGATTGTCGGCATTGTCCTCGACGGCTATGGCTTCAACCTGCAACCAACACGCGTGGCGTGGATTGTCGCCATCGTCATGGCGGGCCGTTTTGCCCTGAGCCTGTTCCTGCAAACACCCAAGGGTCTGAAAATTCTCGAAGGGTTTGAAACCACCGGCTCCGGAGTTCATGTACTGCCGCCCGATTACAAATCCCGGTTGCGCTGGATCATCCCGCTGATGATCGTCATTGCCGTGGTGTTTCCGTTTTTCTCCAACTCCTACCTGCTGGGCGTGGTCATCCTTGGATTGATCTACGTGCTACTCGGTCTGGGGCTGAACATCGTGGTCGGCCTGGCCGGCCTGCTCGACCTGGGTTACGTGGCGTTCTATGCCATCGGCGCCTATGGCCTGGCGCTCGGTTACCAGTACCTCGGCCTGGGCTTCTGGACGGTGCTGCCGCTGGCGGCAATCACTGCCGGGCTTGCCGGGTGCATCCTCGGCTTCCCGGTGTTGCGTCTGCACGGTGACTACCTGGCCATCGTGACCCTGGGTTTCGGTGAAATCATCCGCTTGATCCTCAACAACTGGCTGTCGCTGACCGGCGGCCCGAACGGCATGCCGGCACCGCTGCCGACGTTCTTCGGCCTGGAGTTCGGCAAACGGGCGAAAGACGGCGGCATACCGTTCCACGAGTTCTTCGGCATCGCCTACAACCCCGACGTGAAGTACTACTTCATCTACGCGGTGTTGTTCATGGTTGTGCTGGCGGTGTTGTACATCAAGCATCGCTTGACCCGTATGCCGGTTGGCCGCGCCTGGGAAGCCTTGCGTGAAGACGAGATCGCCTGCCGCTCCATGGGCCTGAACCATGTACTGGTGAAGCTCTCGGCGTTCACCATCGGTGCGTCGACGGCCGGTCTGGCTGGCGTGTTCTTCGCCACCTATCAAGGCTTCGTCAACCCGACCTCGTTTACCTTCTTTGAATCGGCCCTGATCCTCGCCATCGTGGTACTTGGCGGCATGGGCTCGACCATCGGCGTGGTGATTGCAGCCTTCGTGCTGACCGTCGCCCCGGAGCTGCTGCGTGGCTTCGCGGAATACCGCGTGCTGCTGTTCGGCATCCTGATGGTGTTGATGATGATCTGGCGACCGCGCGGCCTGATTCGGATCAGCCGTACCGGTGTGACCCCGCGTAAAGGAGTAGCGCCATGAGCGAAGTCGTACTCTCGGTCGAGAAGCTGATGATGCACTTTGGCGGCATCAAGGCGTTGAATGATGTCAGCCTGCAGGTCAAACGCAACTCGATCTTCGCCCTGATCGGCCCCAACGGCGCTGGCAAGACCACGGTGTTCAACTGCCTGACCGGGTTCTACAAGGCCTCCGGCGGCAAGATCGAACTGAACGTGCGCGGCGAGCAGACCAATGTCATCCAATTGCTGGGCGAAGCGTTCAAACCGACCGATTTCGTCTCGCCTAAATCCTTCGCCAGTCGTCTGTACTACAAGATGTTTGGCGGCACCCACCTGGTGAACCGGGCCGGGCTGGCGCGGACCTTCCAGAACATTCGCCTGTTCAAGGAAATGTCGGTGCTGGAAAACCTGCTGGTGGCCCAACACATGTGGGTCAACCGCAGCATGCTGGCCGGCATCCTCAACACCAAGGGCTACCGCAAGGCTGAAAGTGATGCGCTGGACCATGCTTTCTACTGGCTGGAAGTGGTGGACCTGGTGGATTGCGCCAACCGCCTCGCCGGCGAATTGTCCTACGGCCAACAGCGCCGCCTGGAAATCGCCCGGGCCATGTGCACCCGTCCGCAGATCATCTGCCTCGACGAACCGGCCGCCGGCCTCAACCCTCAGGAAACCGAAGCATTGAGCGCGATGATCCGGCTGCTGCGTGACGAGCACGATCTGACCGTGGTGCTGATCGAACACGACATGGGCATGGTGATGAGTATTTCCGACCACATCGTGGTGCTGGACCACGGCATCGTCATCGCCGAGGGCGGCCCCGACGCGATCCGCAACGACCCGAAAGTGATTGCGGCCTACCTGGGCGCCGATGAAGAGGAAGTGGTGTTATGAGTCAACCGATCCTCGAACTCAAGGAACTGGACGTGTTTTACGGGCCGATCCAGGCCTTGAAGAAAGTCTCGTTGCACATCAATGAAGGTGAAACAGTCAGCCTGATCGGCTCCAATGGTGCCGGCAAGTCGACCCTGCTGATGTCGATTTTCGGCCAGCCGCGCGCGGCAGACGGGCAGATCATCTATCAGGGTGTGGACATCACCCACAAGTCGTCCCACTACATCGCGTCCAATGGCATCGCGCAATCGCCGGAAGGGCGGCGGGTGTTCCCCGACATGACTGTCGAGGAAAACCTGCTGATGGGCACCATCCCTATCGGTGACAAGTACGCCAAGGAAGACATGCAACGCATGTTCGAGTTGTTCCCAAGGCTTGAAGAGCGGCGCAACCAGCGGGCAATGACCATGTCCGGCGGCGAACAGCAAATGCTCGCCATCGCTCGTGCGTTGATGAGCCGGCCAAAACTGCTGTTGCTCGACGAGCCAAGCCTGGGGTTGGCGCCGATTGTGGTGAAACAGATCTTCGCGACCTTGCGCGAGCTGGCCAAAACCGGCATGACCATCTTCCTGGTCGAGCAGAACGCCAACCACGCGCTCAAGTTGTCGGACCGGGCGTATGTGATGGTCAACGGCGAGATCCGCCTCACGGGCACCGGCAAGGAGCTGCTGGTGAACGAGGAAGTGCGTAACGCGTATCTCGGCGGTCATTGATTCTTCGCTGAAATACCCACAGCCCCGACGAGCAATCGCCGGGGCTTTTTTACGTCCCCAATTCACCGCATTACCCCCTACAGGTCACAAAACAGTGCTTTCTGGAAATTGTGGAAAACAATATTCACAAGCTCTGAAAGCGCGACATAAAGCCGCTGCAAATAGTTGTTTTGTCACGGTTTTGACTTGTCCCCGTTTGCTGTGGAACTGGCTGTGAATAACGTGGGAGTAGCTGGCTGGGCGCCTTTAAATCCGTGGCTTGTAGCGCTGTGGTTGTTTTTTGATCAGGCGTTTTTGCGTGGGGGCGAACCGTCGTTGTCAACCTTTTTATTGGAGACAAAAGAGAGGCGAAACAGGTAGGGCAAGCCTGTGGATAAGTCTGTGATTAAACTCTGGAAAGACTCGGCTGAGGGCCGTAGTTACTGGCTTGGCGCCATCGCTGCTCTGTAGGGCCCATCGTGCAAAATGCCCTGCGCTACACCGCGAGCATTCGAGGGTCAAGCAAAAAACTTTCAAAACTCCCCGCAAAGCCTTGTGCACAGCGGCTTCCAGCTTTTCCACTTGCCCCCGGAAACTGTGGACCGGCCTGTGGATAACGTGCGCGTACATGGCTGCAAGCCGCGGGGCGTAAGGCGTTCGCTGGGTTGGTTGTTTTTCGTACAGCTTTTGCGGTGGTTGCCGCTGTGAGCAAGGCCGGGCATGCTGCCAGCTGATTTTCTATTCCAAGGGCTGTCCATCAGCCGAAGCAAGGAGAACACGATGTCCAACACCCTGTTTATTACCGGCGCGACCTCCGGTTTTGGTGAAGCCTGTGCCCGCCGTTTTGCCGAGGCTGGCTGGAAACTGGTGCTGACAGGCCGTCGTGAAGAGCGCCTGAATGCCCTGTGCGCCGAATTGTCGAAGCAGACCGAGGTGCATGGCCTGGTGCTCGACGTGCGTGATCGCAAAGCCATGGAGGAAGCGATTGCCAACCTGCCGCCATCCTTCGCCAAGCTGCGCGGGCTGATCAACAACGCCGGCCTGGCGCTCGGTGTGGACCCGGCACCCAAGTGCGATCTCGACGATTGGGACACCATGGTCGACACCAACATCAAAGGCCTGATGTACAGCACCCGTCTGCTGCTACCGCGCCTGATTGCCCATGGCCGTGGCGCCGGCATCGTTAACCTTGGCTCCATCGCTGGCAACTATCCGTATCCGGGCAGCCATGTGTATGGCGCGAGCAAGGCGTTCGTTAAGCAGTTCTCGTTGAACCTGCGTTGCGACCTGCAAGGCACTGGCGTGCGCGTCAGCAACATTGAGCCGGGTCTGTGTGAGAGCGAGTTCTCGCTGGTGCGTTTCGCCGGTGACCAGGAGCGGTACAACGCGACGTATGCGGGTGCCGAGCCGATCCAGCCGCAGGATATCGCCGAGACTATTTTCTGGGTGATGAATGCGCCGGCGCACATCAACATCAACAGCCTGGAGTTGATGCCGGTGAGCCAGACCTGGGCTGGTTTCTCGATTGAACGTAATGCCAAGGCGTAAGACCGCGTAACGGCCATCGCGGGCAAGCCACGCTCACACAGGTACAGTGTGATCCCTGTGGGAGCGCGGCTTGCCCGCGATAGCGATCTGTCAGTTAGCCGAGAAACTCGACCAGCCCGCGATAGCAGGTCGCCAAGTGATAAGGCGTCGTCGACGGCATGTCCTTGCGGCTCACGTCGCCTTTCTCATCACGACACTCATACCAACCGCCCGCATGCAGGAAATGCTGTTGCAGCGCCTGCAATTGACGCTGCACAGAGGCCTCGCTGGCGGGCCGCAAGGTCAGGGCGCGCAGGTATTCAGCCTGGGCCCAGATGCGCTGGGTGGCATCCTTTGCAGAACCCTCCAGATCGAGCATCGCGACAACGGCACCCGTCTGTGGATCAACACCCCGCTGCTCGGTCAGCGTAAATGCATGATCAAGCGACACATGTAATGCCGAGCCGCGCAGTAACGGCGAAGATTCCAGCAGGAAATACCATTCGAACTGATGCCCCGGCTCAAACCAGTTATCCACAGCACCCAACGGCTTCTCCATCAACACGCACTGTTGCGGGTCGATGAAGCGCTTCTGCATGGCTGTGCATAAGTCGACGAGCGCCCGCTGCACGGCGGCGTCTTCACGCACCGACAGGGTGGCAAGGAAGGCTTCGGCCAAGTGCATCAGGGGATTTTGCAGCGGCCCGGAATCAAGCGAGGACCAGCCACGGTCGAGGCTGGCTTCGTACAGGCCGTCGCCCGTCGCGAAACGCTGAGCGATCACTTCCAGCGCTGCATTGAGTACCGATTCCACCAGCGGCTCGCGAACCTTGTCCCAGTAATGGGCGCAGGCGAACAGAATGAATGCGTGGGTGTAGAGGTCTTTGCGCGGGTCGAGTGGCGCGCCTTGCGGGTCGATGCTGTAGAACCAGCCGCCGTGCTCGGCATCGTGGAAGTGCTGCTGAAGGGATCGGAACAGCGCGGCGGCACGCGCTTCGGCGCCCGACACCTGGCCGATCAGGCTTGAGAAAAGATACAGCTGCCGTGCGCAGGCCATGGCCCGATAGCGTTGAGGCGGCAGCGGCTGATGCTCCGCGTCCAGCGCCTCATACGGCAGCGCCATGTCGGCATTCCAGCCGGGGCCTTGCCAGAGCGGCACGATCACGTCCTGGAAGTGCTGTTGCACCGAGGCGAACAGGGCGGTCAATTCAGGCTGGGAGGCGGAACGGGAAACAGGCGGCATTGGCTGGCGTCGTCACGGCAGGGTTGATTGCGCGACATGTTAGCAGGCCTGAGAGATGCGGTGTCTGTCAGGCCGCCATCGCGAGCAAGCTCGGCTCCCACAGGAGTACGCATTCCACTGTGGGAGCCGAGCTTGCTCGCGATGAGGCCATTACCGGCGATAAAGAAATCAGCCCGCCAACAACCACACGCCAGTCGCTGCGGACGCCGCGCCCGCCAATCGAACCAGCGGAGCCGCCGCGTGCGGCAACACCCGAACGACCGCATAACCCAACCCATGCAACGCCGCCGTCGCTGCCACGAACCCGGCCGCATACGCCCAAGGGCTCGACATGTCCGGCAACTCCAGCCCATGCGCCACACCATGGAACAGCGCAAACAACGCCGTCGCCGCCACCGCGAGGCTCAATGGCGGACGCACCGCCAACGCCACCGCCAGACCCAGCGCCAGCACCGACGCGGCAATCGCGCCTTCCAGCGCCGGCAGGTTCAGCCCTTCAAACCCCAGCAACCCGCTAATCAACATCGTGCCGACAAACGTACACGGCAGCGCCCAGCGCGCCGCGCCTTTTTGCTGCGCCGCCCACAAGCCAACAGCCACCATCGCCAGCAAGTGATCGAGGCCGCCAATCGGGTGGCTGATACCGGCGATCAGGCCGTTGTCGCCATGTCCCGGATGGGCGAAGGCGATGGCCGGGGTCAGCAGCAGGGCCATGGCGCCCAGAATACGTTTCAGTGTCATGGATTAGCTTCCTTGTTGATAAGTTGTGGTCAGGCGGCTGTCAGCAGGCCTTGGCGTTCGATGAAGGCGATGATTTCTTCAAGGCCCAGACCGGTTTTCTGGTTGCTGAAGACAAACGGCTTGCCGTTGCGCATGCGTTTGGTGTCGCTGTCCATCATCTCCAGCGACGCACCTACCAATGGCGCGAGGTCGACTTTGTTGATCACCAGCAGATCGGATTTGCAGATCCCCGGACCGCCCTTGCGCGGCAACTTGTCGCCGGCCGAAACGTCGATCACATAGATGGTCAGGTCGGACAGTTCGGGGCTGAACGTCGCAGACAGATTGTCGCCACCGGACTCCACCAGAATCAGGTCCAGCCCCGGGAAGCGGCGGTTCAGTTGATCCACGGCTTCGAGGTTGATCGAGGCGTCTTCGCGGATCGCCGTGTGCGGGCAGCCGCCGGTTTCCACACCGATGATCCGCTCCGGCGCCAAGGCTTCGTTGCGCACCAGAAAGTCGGCGTCTTCGCGGGTGTAGATGTCATTGGTGACGACGGCCAGGTTGTAGCGCTCGCGCAGGGCCAGGCACAGGGCCAGGGTCAACGCGGTTTTACCGGAACCGACCGGGCCGCCGATGCCGACGCGCAGGGGTTGTGTGTTCATGTGGTTCTCCAACTTAAAAGGCCCTAGGAACGGAACAGACGGCTGTACTGGCGCTCATGGGCCATGCACGCCAGGGACAGGCCAAACGCGGCGCTGCCATAGTGTTCGGGGTTGATTCGGGTGGCGTCCTGCTGGGCTTGTTGCAGCAGCGGCAGCAGTTCGCTGGTCAGGCGTTGCGCGGCTTGCTGGCCCAGCGGCAGGGTTTTCATCAGCACCGCCAACTGGTTTTCCAGCCAGCTCCAGAGCCACGCGGCCAGCGCATCCTGCGGACTGATCCCCCAGGCCCGGGCGGCCAGCGCCCAGCCGAGGGCCAGATGCGGTTCGGGGCGTTGTTCGAGGAAGGCGCGGGCGGGTGCGTCGAGTTCCGGCAAACCGCTGAGCAGTTGTTGCAAGGAGTAGCCCATCTGCCGGCTCTCTTGATGCAATTCGCGGGTTTCCCGACTGGCCCGGTGTTCTTCGCAGCGTTGCTGCAATTCGGCCCAGTTTTCCTCCGCGGCGGCCACGCAATGGGCGAGTAACAGCGGTGCTTCGAACCGCGCCAGGTTCAGCAACAATTGATCGCTGATCCAGCGTCGCGCGCCGTCTGCATCGCTCACGCGGCCGTTATCCACCGCCATTTCCAGACCTTGGGAATAGCTGTAGCCGCCAATCGGCAACTGCGGACTGGCCAGGCGCAGCAGCGCCCAGGCCGGGTTCATAAACGGACGCCGAACTGGTGCAGTTTCGGTGGGTAGTTGAAGTCTTCGTCGCCATGCCGCGAATGGTGATGGCCGCCACCATAGGCGCCGTGTTCCGGCTGGAACGGCGCTTCGATGTTTTCGACCTTGGCCTCCAGCTGTTCGAGCAT
Source organism: Pseudomonas sp. URMO17WK12:I12 (assembly GCF_000514395.1). Classification (NCBI taxonomy): domain Bacteria; kingdom Pseudomonadati; phylum Pseudomonadota; class Gammaproteobacteria; order Pseudomonadales; family Pseudomonadaceae; genus Pseudomonas; species Pseudomonas sp. URMO17WK12:I12. The sequence continues at coordinate 145,972 of NZ_AZVV01000004.1, read as the reverse complement.
GGCTTTGAGCACGTAATCGTCAAGCAGGCGCAGCCAGCCATCACCGATCTGCAGGGCGACATGGCGGTTGCCGAGGTGATAGGCGGCGCGAGTCAATTCGAAGGCGTTGGCGCAGGTAACGTGCAGCAATTGTTCGGGGCGGGCGCAAACACGCACGATGCGCCCGTCTTCCGCTTGCAGGCACTCGCCGTCATACAGGGGCGGCTGACCGCGCTCCAAAAATAACCCGACGTCTTCACCTTCGGCACTGAAACAGCGCAAACGGCTTTTACTCCGGGCTTCGAAGGTCAGGTGCAATTCAGCGGCCCAGACGGGTCGAGGGTCGATTCTGCGATGAATCACCAGCATCGGTAGGCTTCCAGCAATGGGCAATGCTCAGGCTAGAGCAAGGGGCTTGCCAATCGGGGGATACGTAGGAAATACCTGTCGGAGCGCAGTGGGTGTTTCTGGATGTTGCAGGGTTTTGGCTGAAATTGGTGCGGGGATAGGGTGTGGCGCACCAATTTGCAGCGATGCAACTCGTTATGGGAGCGGGGGGGTAGGGGATTATTCTGTGCTACCGAGGCCTTGCCAGTGTTTCAGGCCGATGAAGATGAAGCGCAGTTGCTGCGTGATTTTCGCTTGCGGCGTCAGATGCTCCGGTAGCGCTTCGGCGGGCGGGTCAATGATGTCCGGCAGTGTCGCGAACACGCTTTTTACAATCAGGTCCGCCATCACGCTCAACCCGGCAATGTCCAGATGCTGCAGCTTTGGCATCAACGACAAGTCGGCCGCCAGATCCGAGCTGATGTCTTCGCGCAACCGCCCGATCGCCAACCGCACGGGCAGCGATCCGCCGTATTGCTCACGGGCAAGAAACAGAAATTGCGAACGATTGGCACTGACCACGTCGAGAAAGATCCGCACCGACGCATCGATAATGCCGCCCATGACGAATTCGTTATGGCGCACCAGGCGAATGGTTTCGCGGAAGGTCTGACCGACTTCGCTGACCAGCACCAGGCCCAGTTCATCCATATCGGCGAAATGCCGGTAGAAACCGGTGGGCACGATGCCAGCGGTTTTCGCCACTTCGCGCAGGCTGAGACTGCCGAATCCTCGGCCGCATTCCATCAGGTGACGGGCAGCGTCCATCAGGGCGTTGCGGGTTTGTTGTTTCTGTTCGGCGCGGGGCAGCATCGCAAGGGTGTTTTCTGGACAGGACAGCGGCGCACTCTAGCAAATCGGCTTCGCTGGCGTCGAACGACTATCGGGGGCAGGCGGGGGAAAACGCGGCTTCTCTATAAGTCAAAAGCCCAATCCGGGGATTGGGCTTTTTTTCAGGGCGGCCATGAGGCTTAGCTCAGAGCGCTGTTGCGTTCGATCACACGGTCACCACCACCTTCAGCCAGGGTTTGGCCTTGTGGGGTACGGTCGGAACCGTCAGCAGCCAGGGTTTGGCCTTGTGGGGTACGGTCGGAACCGTCAGCAGCCAGGGTTTGGCCTTGTGGAGTACGGTCGGAACCGTCAGCAGCCAGGGTTTGACCTTGTGGAGTGCGATCGGAACCGTCAGCAGCCAGGGCCTGGCCTTGTGGGGTGCGATCCGAGCCATCTTGAGTGATCAAGCCTTTTTCTTTCAGGCGATCGTTACCGCCTTCGGCAAGGGTCTGGCCTTGTGGAGTGCGGTCGGAACCATCAGCGGCGACGGTTTGGCTGAACACCGAGTGGCTGTCTTTGACTTGCGGAGTGGCCTGATCAGCGGCTGGCAGAGCGAAAGCGGTGCTGGCTAGCATCGAGAGGGTCAGGCTAAGCAGTAATTGGCGTTTCATGATGGGGTGCTCCTTGGGAGGGCGATAAAGTGGGTACGAGGGCAATGCTACTCTCGATAAGTCGATATGAAAGTTCATAAACGCAATGGTAATAATCAACAGAATTGATTGTTCTGCTGGAGGGCTCTAAACCGGGCCTTTCCGTCGGGTGTTTTTGCACTGGAGTGGGTAGTTTCGACTCACTCATGCCGCACAGCAGTGCGGGTGGCGGTAACACCGTTTGGAGTGCGCAGAGTGATCGTGGGGGATTATTTGAACGTTAATAGGCTTTTCGGTTAAACCTGCGCGGCTTTTCCCAGTCCTAGCTGTCATGGCAGGCCGGTTCTGGCCTAACGTTTCATACGTGCGTCGCAGTCAGGGCGCTCAGTCGTATTCAGGAGTCCTGTGCAATGACGCGCACCCCCAAAATTTTCGCCTGGGTCTTTGCCAGCCTGGTTGTTCTGCTGGCGATACTCGTGCTGATCATCGTGTTCTTCGATTGGAACCGGATCAAACCCACGATCAACACCAAAGTCTCCGAAGAGCTGCACCGAGCATTTGCTATTAATGGCAACCTCGCGGTGGTCTGGCAGCGCGAGCCTGACGAGGGTGGCTGGCGGGCCTGGGTGCCGTGGCCGCATGTGGTGGCCGAAGACTTGAGTCTCGGCAACCCGGACTGGTCGAAACAACCGCAGATGGTCACCCTCAAGCGCGTTGAATTGCGTATTTCGCCGCTGGCCCTGCTGGCGCAGCGAGTGGTCATCCCGCGTATCGACCTGACCGAACCGAACGCCCAGCTCCAACGCCTGGCTGATGGCCGCGCGAACTGGACCTTCAAATTCGACCCGAAAGACCCCAACGCCGAACCGTCGAACTGGGTGGTCGATATCGGCGCCATCGGCTTCGACAAGAGCCACGTTACCCTTGACGACCAGAACCTGAAGACGCAGCTCGATGTGCTCATCGATCCGCTGGGCAAGCCAATTCCGTTCAGCGACATCGTCGGTGACAAGGCCGCGAAAGCCGCGCTTGAGAAGGGTGCTGCGCCCCAGGACTACGCCTTCGCCCTCAAGGTCAAAGGCCAATACCACGCGCAGAAACTCGAGGGCTCCGGCAAGATCGGCGGCTTGTTGGCGTTGCAGGACGCGGCCAAGCCGTTCCCGCTCCAGGCGCAGGTGAAGATTGCCGATACCGGCGTCGAACTGGCCGGCACCCTGACCGATCCCCTGAACCTCGGCGCGCTGGATCTGCGGCTGAAACTGGCCGGCACCAGCCTCGGCAATCTGTATCCGTTGACCGGTGTGACACTGCCGGATACGCCACCGTACGCCACCGACGGGCACTTGATTGCCAAGCTGCATGAGCCGGGTGGCGCGGTATTCCGCTATGAAGACTTCAACGGCAAGATCGGCGAAAGTGACATTCATGGCAGCCTGGCGTATGTCGCCAGTCGGCCAAGGCCGAAGCTCAGTGGTTCGCTGCTTTCCAACCAACTGCTGTTTGTCGACCTCGCACCGCTGATCGGCGCCGACTCCAATGCCAAGCAAAAGGCCCGTGGCGCCGACAGCCAGCAGCCGACGGACAAAATTTTGCCGGTCGAAGCGTTCAAGACCGAGCGCTGGCGCGACATGGACGCCGACGTCGAATTCACCGGCAAGCGCATCGTCCACAGCGAAAAACTGCCGTTCACCGACCTCTATACGCATTTGGTGTTGACCGACGGCCAACTCAGCCTCGAACCCCTGCGCTTTGGTGTGGCGGGCGGCAATCTGGAAGCGCAGATTCGCTTGAATGGCCGGACTGAACCGCTGGAAGGGCAGGCCAAACTCACTGCGCGCAAGTTCAAGCTCAAGCAACTGTTCCCGACCTTCGAACCAATGAAAACCAGTTTCGGCGAACTTAATGGCGATGCCGACCTCTCGGGGCGCGGCAACTCGGTGGCCAAGCTGCTGGGCAGCGCCAACGGCAATCTGAAATTGCTGATCAATGACGGCGCGATCAGCCGCGAGCTGATGGAGCTGGCCGGGCTCAACGTCGGTAACTACGTGGTCGGCAAAATCTTCGGCGACAAGGAAGTGAAGATCAATTGCGCGGCGGCCGACTTCGACATCAAGACCGGGCTGGCGACCACGCGCCTGTTCGTCTTCGATACCGAGAACGCGATCATCTACATCGATGGCACCGCGAACATGGCGACCGAACAACTGGACCTCACCATTACGCCGGAGTCGAAGGGCTGGCGCTTGATCTCTCTACGCTCGCCGCTGTACGTACGGGGCAAGTTCATCAAGCCGGATGCCGGGGTGAAAGCGGTGCCGCTGATGCTGCGCGGGGCGGGGATGGTGGCGTTGGGCGTGATTGCAGCGCCGGCGGCCGGGTTGCTGGCGCTGGTGGCGCCCAGTGGTGGCGAGCCGAACCAGTGTGCGCCGTTGCTGGAGCAGATGAAGGCGGGCAAGGCGCCGGTGACCGTCAAACCTACCCGGTAAATGCGACGTCAATGAAGACGCCTTCGCGAGCCTGCTCGCGAAGGCGGTCTGTCAGCGCTACAGGTCTTTCAGAATGTCAGCCATGTCATCCGCATGCTCTTCTTCCTGAGCCAGGATGTCCTCAAAGATCCGCCGCGTAGTCGGGTCTTTCTCGCCAATGTACTGAATGATCTCGCGATAGCTGTCGATGGCAATACGCTCGGCAACGAGGTCCTCGTAGACCATCTCCTTGAGGTTGTTCCCCGCCACATACTGGGCATGGGAATTCTTCGACAACAGATCCGGGTTGAACTCTGGTTCACCGCCCAGCTGCACGATGCGCTCGGCCAGGCGGTCGGCGTGTTCGGCTTCCTGGGTCGCGTGTTCGAGAAACTCATCGGCCGCCACATGGGCTTTCAAGCCGTTGGCCATGAAGTAGTGACGCTTGTAGCGCAACACGCAGACCAGTTCAGTGGCCAGCGAGGCGTTGAGCAGGCGCAAGACTTCATCGCGGTCAGCGCTGTAGCTTTCAGTGACCGCGCCATTCTCGACATTCTGGCGAGCCCGTTCACGAAGGGTGGTTACATCAGACAAATGCATGTCACTCATCTCGTTCTCCTGGAGGCTAATCCGGTTTGCGTCACCGTCTAGAGAAGTGATCGCTACGAAAGTTGTGAGTCATGCGCGTGCCGAAAAGTTTGATGTGATTTGTAATCGGCGGCCTCACGCCAATGCATGCCCGGACAGCAACGCCTCCTCGCGCAACCACGCAAAAAATGCCCGGACCGGCGGATGCCGCTCGCGCCCCGGCACACACAGCGCGCTATAGCCGGCGCCATCGACCTGAATCTCGCCGCGATACGCCACCAGCAACCCGCTGGCCACGCTTTCCGACACCAGAATATTGCTCGCCAGCACCAGGCCTTGCCCGGCAATCGCTGCTTGCAGGGCGTAATGCTCTTCGTCGTATTCACGGATCGCCGGTTTGCCGGCCCACCATGACTCGCCCGACCGCGCGCACCACGCCTCCCAGCCATGGGCGTACAGCTTGGAGTTGTGCCAGTGCACGCTGATCAGCGTCGGCGTGCGAGTGGCGGCCAACGCGACCTGCTCGGGCGAGCCGTAGACACCGAAGGACTCATCGAACAAACACAACCCATAGAGGTTGGGGTAGGTGTCGAGGCTGTAGCGCAGCACCAGATCGACGCTGGCGTCCTGATGCAGATCGATGACTTCGCAGTGGGTGTCCAGGCGCAGACTGATGCCGGGATGGCGCGCATAAAAGCGCCCGAGGCGCGGCACCAGCCACAACGCCGCGAAGGCTGCCGTGGTGGAAACCGTCAGGCTGGTGCCGTTGCGTTGCGGGCGCAAGGTATCGACGCTTTGCGCCACGTCCAGAAAGGCACCGTGCAGGCTGCGGAACAGCCGTTCACCGCCGTCGGTCAAGCGCACTTGCCGTGGCAGTCGCTCGAACAGTGGCACGCCGAGCCAGGTTTCCAAAGAGCGAATCTGATGAGACACCGCGGTCGGCGTTACCGAGAGTTCTTCGGCCGCCGCCTTGAAACTCAGCAAGCGGGAAGCGGATTCAAAGGCGCGCAGGGCGGTCAGTGGCAACGAGGCGAACATTCAAGGCTCCATGGATGAAATGAATTCATCCTGACTGATTTCTGCTCATTTGAAGTGGTTGGCGGTGAGCTTCAAGCTGCAATCCACACGCCGTTCGAGTGTAATCCCAAGGAGATTCAGATGAGTAAAATTCTTGCCATTCACGCCAGCCCCCGTGGCGACCGCTCTCACTCCCGCCGTTTGGCTGAAGTGTTTCTTTCGGCCTGGCAGGCGCGCCATCCACACACTCAGTTGACCCGCCGCGAAGTTGGCCGGGCGCTGATTCCACCGGTCAACGAAGCCTTTATAGCCGCTGCGTTTTACCCGGAACCGGATGCCCGACCGCTGTCGATGCAAGCTGATCTGGCGTTCAGCGACGAATTGGTGGGCGAGTTGCTCGGCCACGATCTGCTGGTGATTTCCACGCCGATGCACAACTTCAGCGTGCCCAGCGGCCTCAAGGCCTGGATCGATCAGGTTGTGCGGCTCGGCCTGACGTTCAACCACAGCCTGGACAACGGCGTGGCCCAATACGAGCCGTTGGTACGGGGCAAAAAAGCCTTGATCGTCACCAGTCGTGGCGGCTTCGGCTTCGGCCCGGGCGGTGAGCTGGAAGCCATGAACCACGCTGATCCGTTGCTGCGCACGGCACTGGGATTCATCGGCATCACCGACATCACCGTGGTCGCCGCCGAGGGCGAAGAGTCCGAAGAGCGCACCTTCCGGATCTCCGCCGCCGAGGCCGAGCAGCGCCTGTTGGCGCTGGCCCGGGAGTTTTAGATGGCCTGGTTGTTTCTGCTGATCGCCGCCGGGTTCGAAGTCACCTTCGCCATGGGCATGAAGTACGCCGAAGGCTTCACCCGGCTCTGGCCGTCGCTGATCACGGTCGTGGCCGCCGTGGGCGGGATTTACTTCCTGACCCTGGCCATGCGCGAGTTGCCGGTGAGCATCGCGTATCCGATCTGGACCGCCATCGGTTCACTGGGCACGGTATTCCTGGGGTTTGCGCTGCTGGGTGAAAGCCTGACGGCGATCAAACTGGTGTCGGTCGGGCTCATCGTGGCGGGTGTGGTCGGGTTGAAGTAGCGCTCAAGTGCGGCGCTTGTCATAGACTGGTCGTCGAGTTGTCATATTCGGTGACGATGCTTGGCTGACGTCTTGCATCGCGCCTTGCTTCATCTCATCGACCACACGGACGTTCGCCCATGTCACAAGGTTCCGCCACGCGCTTCCCGTTGGTGCTGGTCCCGGGAATGCTCGGGTTTATCCGGCTGGTGCTCTACCCCTACTGGTACGGCATCGTCGCGGCGTTGCGCCAGGGTGGGGCGACGGTGTTCGCGGTACAGGTTTCACCGCTCAACTCCAGTGAAGTGCGCGGTGAACAGCTGCTGGCGCGGATCGAGGAAATCCTGCGCGAGACCGGGGCCGAGAAGGTCAACCTGTTCGGTCACAGCCAGGGCTCGCTGACGGCCCGATACGCTGCCGCCAAACGCCCGGACCTTGTGGCGTCGGTGACCTCGGTGGCCGGGCCGAATCACGGTTCGGAACTGGCCGATTACCTGCACAGACACTACCCGCATGACAGCGCCAAGGGCCGGTTGCTGACCTTTCTATTGCGGATGATTGCCGCGTTGATGAGCCTGCTCGAAACCGGTTATCGCGGGCCGAAGCTGCCGGTGGATATCCATGCCTCCCATCATTCACTCACCACCGAAGGTGTGGCGCTGTTCAATCAGCGTTATCCACAGGGCTTGCCTGAAACCTGGGGCGGGCACGGGCCGGAGGAGGTCAATGGCGTGCGTTATTACTCGTGGTCCGGGAAGTTGCAGCCTGGCGTTACGGATCGCGGGCGCAACCTGTTGGACGGGACCCATCGCAGTTGCCGGTTGTTTGCCAAAACCTTTGTGAACGAGGCCGGGCATTGCGACGGGATGGTCGGGCGTTACAGCTCGCACCTGGGGACGGTGATTGGCGATGAATATCCGCTGGATCACTTCGACATCGTCAATCAGTCGCTGGGGTGGGTGGGAAAGGGGGCCGAGCCGATTCGGTTGTTCGTCGAGCATGCCGCGCGGTTGAAAGAGGCAGGCGTCTAGACCGAGTCGCCTTTTTCGCGAGCAGGCTTCAGTTCAGGCAACCCGAACCTTACGGCCGATCACCGTGGTCCAGCGCTCAGAAAGCACCACCCCGCCCAGCGTCAACAGCCCGCCCACCAGGTGGTACATCGCCAACTGCTCATGCAGCACCACCGCCGCAATCAGCGCGGTCATCACCGGCAGCAAGTTGAAAAACAGTGTGGTCCGGCTCGGTCCCAACCGCACCACCGCCTGCATCCACGCCAGCGGTGCCAACATTGAAGCCAGCAGGCAGGCATAAAGCACCAGCGGAATATTCTGCAGCGTCGGCCCGACCTTCGGTGAAGCCGCAAACAGCGGAAACAGCACCACCACCGCCACCCATACCTGCAAATACAACAACACCAGCGGCGGCAAACGCAGCTGCCATTTTTTCAGCAGGGTGCTGTAAATCGCATAGGCCAGCGTGGCGATCAACATCATCGCGTCGCCCAGGTTCACGCCATGTTCCAACAGTGCGCCGAGGCTGCCGGACGACACCACCACCAACACACCGGCAAACGACAGCACTGCACCGGCCAATGCGCCGATGGTCAGGCGCTGCCCGAGGCTGATAATCGCCATGGCCAGCGACATCAGCGGCATCAGCGACAGGATGATCCCCATGTTGGTGGCCGAGGTCAGGGCGGCGGCGAAGTAGGCCAGGCTCTGATAGACCGCCATGCCCAGCACACCGAGAACGAAAATCTTGCCCAGGTTCGGACGAATCTGCGGCCAATGCGCGATCACCGGTTTGAGCATGAACGGCGTGAACAGCATTCCGGCCAGCAGCCAGCGGTAGAAACCGATCTCGGCGGGGAATATGGCCCCGGCCGACATTTTGGTGATCACGGTGTTGCCAGCCCAAATGAAAATGGCCAGCAGGGGATAAGCGTATTGCATCGGAAAAAAACCAGAACGTTAATGAGGGGCAATTATCCCCTTGTCTGGATACAAGCCTATACTTCGATCCAGACAATCGGCCCTTGATGACGGACAGCATGACCAGTAAACACATCGACCTGCTGGAGTTCAGCGAACTGCCGGCTCCGATTTATTTCCGCTACGCCGACTTCAACACCCACGAATACGCCTCGGCTCACCGCCACCCTTGGGGCACGCTCGAATATTCGGCCAATGGCGTGTTGCACATGGAAATCGGCAACAGTCGCTTTATGTCGCCGCCGCAATACGCGGTATGGGTGCCGCCCGAGACCGAGCACAGCTTCTATAGCAACCAGCCGATCAACTATCGTGCGGTGTGCCTGGCGCCGTCGCTGTGCCGCGAGTTGCCGCAACAGGCCTGTACGCTGGCAATCAGCGACATTCTCAAGGCGATCCTCAAGGACTTCGCGGCGCGGGATGTGAAAATTCCCGAGTACGAGGCGGACGTTCGTCTAGGCCAGGTGCTGGTGGATCAACTGCAACTGGCGCCGGTGCATGAATGCTACCTGCCTTACGCCAGCAGTCCGGGGTTGCTCGGGATACTGGAAACCTTGCAAGCCGAACCGGGCGATAACCGGCCCTTGGCCGACTGGGCTGCGCAGATCCATGTCAGCGAACGCACCCTGGCACGGCAGTTCGTTCGCGAACTGGGCATGAGCTTCGGTGAATGGCGCCAGCGCTTGCGCTTCCTCGCGGCGATCGAGGCGCTGGACAGCCAGCGCAGTGTTCAAGACATCGCCTTCGACATGGGTTACAGCACCGGCTCGGCTTTTATCGCAATGTTTCAGCGTCAGGCCGGGTGTACGCCGGAGCAGTATCGACGCAGTCACCTGGAGAACAGGAAGGTGTAACAGGGGTTGTCTACACTCCAGCATGAGGCCGTGCCCATCGGTGCGGCAACAAGGAGAAAACTCCATGAAGATGTTGCGTGCCCCTTTGTTGATGATCGGTTTGCTGCTCTGCTCCCAAGGCTTTGCGGCCACTGCCCAGCAGGACAAGATGACGACCTGCAATGCCGATGCGACGGCCAAAAGCCTCAAGGGCGATGAGCGCAATACGTTCATGAGCAACTGCCTCAAAGCAGCGCCGGCCGCTCCGGCCGCCGCTGAAGTCAAGGCCATGACCCCGCAGCAGGAGAAGATGAAAAACTGCAACGCCGACGCCACCACCAAGGCGTTGAAAGGTGATGAGCGCAAGGCGTTCATGAGTAACTGCCTGAAAGCCGAGCCGGCGGCCACTGACGTGAAAGCCATGACCCCTCAGCAAGAGAAGATGAAAGCCTGCAACGCCGATGCTACGACCAAGGCGCTGAAGGGCGATGAGCGCAAGGCGTTCATGAGTGATTGCCTGAAGAAAAAATAAGTTCTGGTCCAGAAGGGGGTGGGGGCTGAGAGGGCTTCTTCGCGAGCAGGCTCGCTCCCACAATAGATCTATGTTCGCAGAACCCATGTGGGAGCGAGCCAGTTCACGAAGCGGCCCGTCGGCGCGCTGCAAAAAAATCACCAGAGCCCCGACCAAAGTCGATCGACACAATCCCTAGTGCTGCCACCGGAACGCTGGCAGACTGCCAATCCTTTTTACGCCGTTCGTTTTGAGGCTGTATGCCAACGTTTTCTCAACGCCACGTTTTGCTGCTGATCAGTTGGGTCATCATTTTTGGTGGTTTGCTGCTGGTGATCCCGCTGCGCTTGCTGCCTAGCCTGTTGGCCGGCCTGCTGGTGTTCGAACTGGTCAATATGCTCACGCCGCAATTGCAGCGGCTGATCGAAGGGCGGCGTGCGCGCTGGCTGGCGGTGGCGCTGCTCGGGACTCTGGTGGTGAGTGTGCTGGCGCTGATCTTTGCCGGCGCCTTCAGTTTCCTGCTGCACGAGGCGGAAAACCCCGGCGCGTCCCTCGATAAATTCATGCACGTGGTTGAACGCGCGCGCGGACAATTGCCGCCGTTCATCGACGCCTATCTGCCCGCCAGCGCCGGTGAATTTCGCGTGGCCATCGGCGAGTGGATCAGCAAGCACTTGAGCGATTTGCAACTGGTCGGCAAGGATGCGGCGCACATGTTCGTGACGCTGCTGATCGGTATGGTGCTGGGAGCGATCATTGCCTTGCAGCGCGTGCCGGACCTGACCAAACGCAAGCCGCTGGCCGCTGCGTTGTTTGATCGTTTGCATTTGCTGGTCCAGGCGTTTCGTAACATCGTGTTTGCGCAGATCAAGATTTCCCTGCTCAACACCTTCTTCACCGGGATCTTCCTGGCGGTGATCCTGCCGATGTTCGGCATCAAGCTGCCGTTGACCAAAACCCTGATCGTGCTGACCTTCCTGCTCGGCTTGCTGCCGGTGATCGGCAACCTGATGTCGAATACGCTGATCACCATTGTCGGTTTGTCACTGTCGATCTGGGTCGCAGTGGCGGCGTTGGGTTACCTGATTTTTATCCACAAGCTCGAGTACTTCCTCAACGCGCGGATTGTCGGCGGGCAGATCAGTGCCAAGTCGTGGGAGTTGCTGCTGGCGATGCTGGTGTTCGAAGCCGCGTTCGGCCTGCCGGGGGTAGTGGCGGGGCCGATTTATTACGCGTATCTGAAGAGCGAGTTGCGGCAGGTGGGGATGGTCTAAGCGACTGTTGATCTACTGTGGCGAGGGGGCTTGCCCCCTCGCCACAGGGTTTCGGATCAGTCCATCGTGCCGTAACGCTTCGACGCTTCAATCGCCAACCCGCTACCAATGCTGCCGAAGATGTTCCCTTCCACATGCCGCGCCTTTGGCAACATCGCCGAAACGCTGTTGCGCAGTGCCGGAATCCCGCTCGAACCGCCGGTGAAGAACACCGTATCCACCTGATCAACCCGCACATTCGCGTCGTTGAGCATTTGCGTCACGCTGTTGCGCACGCGCTCCAGCAACGCTTCGATGGCGGATTCGAACAATGCGCGGCTCAGTTCCACACTCAGCCCCGGCTCGATCCGGTCCAGCGGCACATGGCGACTGTCGGCATGGGTCAGCTGGATCTTGGTTTCTTCCACTTCCATGGCCAGCCAGTGCCCGGCGCGCTGGTCGATCAGCTTGAACAGGCGATCGATGCCGCCGGTGTCTTCGATGTCGTAGCGCATGCTGCCCAGGGCCAGGGTCGACTTTTGCGAGTACACCGAGTTGATGGTGTGCCAGGTCGCCAGGTTCATGTGGTGGCTGGTCGGCATGTAGGCGCCGCTCTTCATGCGGCTGCCATAGCCGAACAGCGGCATCAGGCCCTGCAGGCTCAGCTGCTTGTCGAAATCGGTCCCGCCGATGTGCACGCCGCCGGTGGCGAGGATGTCATCGTGACGGTTGTCGTGGTTGCGGCGCTCAGGCGACAGGCGCACCAGCGAGAAGTCGGAGGTACCACCGCCGATGTCGACGATCAGCACCAGCTCTTCTTTTTCGATGGTCGACTCATAGTCGAACGCCGCGGCAATCGGTTCGTACTGGAACGAGACATCCTTGAAGCCAATGGCGCGGGCCACGTCGACCAAGGTGTTTTCGGCTTCCTGGTCGGCCATTTCATCGTCATCGACGAAAAACACCGGGCGACCCAGCACCACTTCCTCGAACTCCCGACCAGCGGCGGTTTCGGCGCGCTTCTTCAACTGGCCGATAAACAGCCCTAGCAGGTCCTTGAACGGCATCGCCGTGCCGAGAACGCTGGTGTCGTGCTTGATCAGCTTGGAGCCCAGCAGGCTCTTGAGCGAGCGCATCAGTCGGCCTTCATAGCCTTCCAGGTACTCGTGCAGCGCCAGACGGCCGTATACCGGGCGGCGTTCTTCCATGTTGAAGAAGACCACCGAGGGCAGGGTGATCTTGTCGTCCTCCAGCGCGATCAGCGTTTCCATGCCGGGGCGCAGCCAGCCGACGGTGGAGTTGGACGTGCCGAAGTCGATACCACAGGCACGGGCTGGAGATGCGTTTTTCATGACTTTCAGGTTCCGGTTAAAAAACGGCCGCGCAGTGTATGTCAGTGCGACGAATATTCGAAGGCCGACTATCCGCTATTTCGCAGGCATTAGCGCTTGAAACACTCAGCTTTGCCCCAAACTTGCTGGCATGGGCCTGGTAGCCAACCGGCGGTCGCAAGAACCGCCGCCCGCTGCCGATAAACTTCTGACGCGCCGCCCGGTCACAAAGTTGAGATCGGTCAATCCAAATGCTGCAAACAGGAGCATGCTGTGCGTGGCTGCGCGAATTGATAACGGATGGTGATCCTTAGATGGACTTCAAAGACTATTACAAGATTCTCGGTGTGGAACCGACCGCTGACGACAAGGCAATCAAGGCTGCCTATCGCAAGCTGGCGCGCAAATATCACCCTGATGTCAGCAAGGAAAAGGACGCCGAGGCGAAATTCAAGGACGCCTCGGAAGCCTATGAAGCGCTGAAAAGCGCCGACAAACGCGCCGAATACGACGACTTGCGCAAATACGGCCAGCACGGCCAGCCGTTCCAGGGCCCGCCAGGTTGGCAGGGGCGTGGTGCCGGTGGTTTCGGTGGTGGTCAGGACACGGGCGATTTTTCGGACTTCTTCAGTTCGATCTTCGGTAACCGTGGGCCTGGTTTTGGCGGTGGAGAGTCGCGTCGCAGTGCGGGACGTCGAGGGCAAGACGTGGAAATGGAACTCGCAATTTTTCTGGAAGAAAGCCTCTCGAACGAATCGAAGAAGGTCACCTTCCAGGTGCCGCAGTACAACGCGGCCGGCCAGCATGTCAGCAACACCACCAAGAGCCTGAACGTAAAGATCCCGGCCGGTGTGACCGACGGCGAGCGCATTCGCCTCAAGGGCCAAGGGGCCCCGGGGATCGGTGGCGGCGCCAATGGCGACCTGTTCCTGATCATCCGCTTTGCGCCGCACCCTAAATTCGACGTTGAAGGCGAGAACCTGATCATCACGTTGCCGCTGGCACCGTGGGAACTGGCGCTGGGTACTGAAGTGGCGGTGCCGACCCTGACCGGCAAGATCAACCTCAAGGTCCCGGCCGGCAGCCAGAACGGCCAGCGCATGCGTGCCAAGGGCCACGGCCTGCTGAACAAGGCGGGCGAGCGTGGCTTCCTGTTCGTGCAATTGAAGGCGGTCATGCCAAAAACCTCGAACGATGAGGTCAAGGCGTTGTGGCAGGAACTGGCGAAAAAAGCCGAGTTCAACCCAAGAGAAAACTTCTGATCCAAGAGACGGAGTAGCCCATCATGAGCACCCCCCTGACCGTTCACCTGGACCTGGCAGAATTCTGTGAGGCGACCGACCTGTCGGACGTCTACGTGATCGAAATCGTCGAACACGGCATCCTCGAACCTCAGGGCAAGCAGCCCAAGGATTGGCGTTTCAACGATTACGAGCTGTCACTGGCCAAGCGCGCCGCGAAGTTGCGGCGCGACCTGGAGCTGGAGTGGGAAGGCGTTGCCTTGGCGCTGGACCTGCTGGAAGAGGTTCAGCAGTTGCGGGCCGAGAACCGGATGTTGAAGCAACGGTTGGGGCGGTTGGTGGTCGAGTAGGTCTCGATTGCCTGTCAATCCGCTTTCGCGAGCAGGGGCGGTCATCCTTCTGGATGAACTCGGTTTATTGTGGGAGCGAGCCTGCTCGCGAAGAACGATAACGCGGTATTCCTGCCTATCCGTTCCGGGGCAACACCACCGTAAACAGTGTCCCGTCAGTCTTGTTCGAACTGACCTCTATCGTCCCGCCATGGGCATTCACCACTTCCTTGACGATAAACAACCCCAGGCCAAGGCTGGTCGTTGGCTGACCCAGTCCTTCGTCGGCACTGCGCACCAGTGGGTCGAAGACGGTGCCAATGGCCTCCTCGGGAATCGGCACGCCAAAGTTGTGCACCGTCAGGCGAACCGCCTGAGGCTCCCCGCTCACGGTGACGGTCACATCGCGTTTGTTCAAACCGTGCTGCAAGGCATTGCCGATCAGGTTCTGCAACAGTTGAGCGATCCGCCCGGCATCCCAGACACCTTGGGTGTCCCCCACGACTTTTAGCGTTGGATCGCACTCCGGGTTACCGGCGCAGGCTTGGGCAATCGCCGCGTCCGCGGCATCGGCCAGGTCCATGGGCGCCGGCTCGATGGGCAGGCTTTTGCCCAAACGGCTGCGCACCAGCTCCAGCAAATCGCTGACCATCACCGCCATGTGCCGTGCGCCACGCTTTATGTTGTTCGCGCAGGCGAGTGCATCGCCTTCCAGCGCCACTTTTCGCATCAGCATTTCAGTGGACATGCTCACCGCTTGCAACGGTGCGCGCAGGTCATGCCCGAGAATCGCCAGGAAGATGTCCCGTGAGTGATTGACCTGATCGGCATAGGCCGCAGTGGACTCGGCGAGGGCTTCGTCGACGGCTTCGTTGAAACGGATCATGTCCTGGAAGTAGGTCAGGTCCGGTGATTCCAGGGTATCGACCCACAAACGGATCACGCAGGCGCGCAGATGCCGGAATTCCGAGGTCATCTGCACCAGGTCAAATCCCACGGTATGGCGCAGTTCGCCATGGCTGGCGCCGGCTTCATCCAGGCTCGGGGTTTTTTCCGGGCCTTCGCCCTTGGCCTTGGCCATCTGTTCGCAGGTGGTTTGCGCGGTGGTCATGTCCCGCGCCGCGGCCAGCAAAATGGCCTTGGCATGATCGCGCAAGGCGACCTTGTCCATGTGCTCGGCCGCCGGGGTAATGGTACTGGCGAACTGCTCCCATTCATCGACGATACGGTCTACGTGTTGCCTGATGAATTCGGGTAGGCGCATGTCCGGTTTCCTGATGGGAAGTCTGGCGCATCTTAGCTCCTTTGCTGCCCGCTAAAAACTACCATTACGCGGTAGCGCACTTTCGTCTGGCGCCCGGGCGGTAATTACCTGTTTTTTTAATTCTTAAATCGAATACGACTTTGAGGTATGCCTGATTTCAGCGCTGTTTTTTGATCTTTTGTTTTCGTCGCCAGCCAATAATCTGTTGGTTCAATTCATCGCATAAGGATTTGCGAAATGAACGAACGTTCAGACACTGCGGATCGATCCGTCATTGCCCTGCATGCAAGAGACGCAGAGCGCACTGTTTATCGTGATTATCTGCTGGGTAAACTGCCCCCGCTGGTCAAAGACGCACCCGCCTCGCGCCTTGTTGCCTTTGCCCATTCGAAACCGGAGTTTCCTGAGTGGTATTTCAATTCAAGGGCCATTGATCGCCAGTACCTCAAGGAGTTGATCGACGAGCACTGGCGCCTTCAGGGGCCATTGGACAATACGCTGAAGAACGTGCAGCAGGACATTCTTGCCTTTGCCGAGCCTTTGCTGGTCCAGGCATTGAAAGAGCAGTTGAATCTGGAACTGGACGTCAACGCGACGCTGATCCGGCTGTACATCCCCGCCAATCTGGCTATTGGCATCGATACCAACGCCAGTCGGCTCAGGCAATCGTCGTTGCTGGAAGCTGCCCTGCACAATTTCGAGGCCCCCGAAACGCAGGTGGGCGCGTTTCGCGGTGGCTCGGGCATTTTCACCAGGGACGACGAAAACGAGCTTCACCGGCATACGCTGACGGTCGAAAGATTTGCGTCCCTGTGCCGGACGCTCGATATCGGTGCGCAATATCAGCGCCACCTCACGGCATTACTGATGCCCGAGGACGTCACGGCCAGAGCCAACGTCGTGCGGCAATGCACGGCCAGTGAAAAAGCCGCGTTCCACGAGTCGGCGCTGATCGCGTACCTGAAAAAGGACGTCACGTCCTATGGCTACGGGAAACTTCGGCAGATACGTGACAACGGACCAGGCATTTTGATGGGGCGTCGTCCCCTGCATTGCCATCGGCTCTCGATCATGGGGTTCAGGCTGTCCGGTATTGTGTTGTTCAGTGCCGTGGCGGATCCCGCTAAAATCAAAAGAGTCTACGACGCCCTGATTCCAGAGCATCAACGAACGATGCTCGAATGGTCGCGAAGTCTGGCACTGCTCCCGGGGCAGGAGTTTGAACAGTTCAAGCAGCTCCAGGCGTTCTTCGCCAATGGCCCCAGTGGTCTTGTCGAGGCCATGTTGCAGCGCCACGATGCTTATCAACAAAGCCGTCTGGAGGGAACACTGATTGCGTATGTCCCCGATGATCCCGACCACCCCTTCAAGGAATACGAGTCCTTCACTGATTTCATGAAGGAACTGACGAGCCAATTGCGCTCGCCGGGTTATCAACAGTTTTTCAGTCGTTTCGTCGCGCAAAAAGACCAGGGCAAGTTCTTTGCCCGGGTTCGCGAGCGCCTCTCGACATTCACCTGGAAACAGCGCGAGCCGCTGGACATGGGGCCATGGTGGCGCGAGACCGCCGTTGAAAATGCCGACGCAGAACCTGTCACCCATACCCTTTCAGGCGATCTCTGGGCGCAGACCCGTCTGTGGCGCAGGGAGAAAGCGATTGCGGACGCGCGGCAAATCGCTGTGCCGACCGGCGATGAAGACGCCACCAACCGCTGGAATCGCCTGACCAGTTATCTGAACATCGGCTGGAACGTGTTCAACTTTGGCGCCATGCTGGTTCCCGGCCTGGGCGAAGCGATGCTGGCCATCATGGCCGGGCAAATGGCTTTCGAAACCCTGGAAGGCATTGAAGACTGGAGCAAAGGGGACAAGGAGGAAGCGGCGGCCCATCTCACCGGTGTCATGATCAATTTCGCGCAGTTGGCCATTATGGCGGCCGGGCATGTCTTGCCGTCTGGTGCGGCGCCGTCTGTCAAACCGTCGGCGTTTATCGACCGGTTGAAAAAGGTTGAAGTGGCGGATGGTCAGACGCGCCTATGGAACCCGGACCTTTCGCCCTACGCCCAAGACAGGGTGTTGCCCACCGAGGCGAAGCCAAACGAGCAGGGCCTGTACCGGCACAGGGAAAAAGACATCCTGAAGCATGACAACAAACATTTCGACGTCATCAACGATCCACGCACCGGTCAGCCACGCCTGCAACATCCGACCCGGCCAAAGGCTTATCAGCCGACACTGGAGCACAACGGTGCCGGCGCATGGAAGACCGAACTCGACCGCCCCATCGAGTGGGACACCACCACCCTCATGCGGCGCTTGGGACCGAAGGTCGAGGGCTTTTCTGATAACACCCTGGAGCAGATTCGTCTCGTCAGTGGGCTGGAAGAGGATCAATTGCGTCGGTTGCATGTCGTCGGCGATCCGCCGCCTGCGTTGCTGACCGACACGATCGAACGTTTCCAGGCCTGGGCCGAGGTGCAAAAACTGCCCGGGCAGATAAGGCTCGATGAGGTTCCGGAGGCGTTCGTCGAGCAGGTGCCCCGGTTGCTGGTTGAATTGCCCAGATGGCCCGAGCAAAAAAGCATCGAGCTGTTTGACGGCCCCGGGCATAGCGGGCGCTCGATCAAATTGGGCAACGTCGATGCGCTGCCCGCCGACACGCTGCAGATCAGCCATGCCGAGGTCCGATCAGGGAAACTGCCGGAGCGTGCGGTGAAGTTTGCGAACGAGACGGACATTCACGCGATGCTCGGACAGGGCATTGCGTCTGACGAGCAAATCCGCATCGAAGCCTTGAAAAACCTGTTGGCCGGGCGAGCAAGCCAGCGCCGCGCAGCTCTGTTTGACGCGCTGAGTCGCCGTTTGCAGCAAACCGACAACCCGCAGGTGCAGGTGCTTCAGGATGCGTTCAATGGGCTCCCCACGGCCGTAGCCCGGGAATTGCTCGCCGACATCGAGCCGCAAGACCGGCTCAACCTCACCGAGCCGTCGCGCATCCCCTTGCAACTCAGGGAGCGGGTGAGAGTGGCCTTGCGGGCCATACGAACCGCGCGCGCTTATGAAGGGCTCTTTCTCGACGTGCCGTTCGGTGTGGACACCGAACGGCTGGCATTGCACTCGATTCAAGCGCTGCCGGAGTGGCCCGAAAACGTTCGGATCGAAATCCGTGAGCTTTCATTCGACGGGCGGTTGCGCGACAGCATCGGCTCGACGGACGCCACCCACCGCAGAATCCTGGTCAGCGAGGACGGCCAATACCAGGCGCGCGATCCCGATGATCTGCATTTGCACGGGGCCGATGATCTATATGCGTCGGTGTTGCATGCTTTGCCGGATGCCGAACGAAACACACTGGGGTATCACGTCAATCAAGGCGCCACGCTCAAGATCGCCATTCAAAAAACGCCATTGCCACGGGACACGTTCAGCGCGCTACTTGGCGATAACCCTGTACGCAAACCGACGTATGACCCCGTCACGATGCGCCTGCGTGGCGGCATGCGCGGGGTGGCTCATGGGCTAAGCCGAGTCAACGAGCCCATGACGCCGCAAGAGCGGGTGCGGGTTGTCCGCCCCGGATGGACGGAGGTCGAAGCCTTGTCCTATCTGCAGGTGAGTGGCAGCGAACTCAGTCTGGAGCAGAGGGCCAGCGCACTCGAAGCGGAATTCGATCGGCTCAATGCCAGCTTTCAACGCTGGTTGAAGTCGCCGACCCACGCGTACAGCTTCACCCCTGCCGGCGTCGCCGAATGGCAATCCAGAAACGCCTTGTACAAAGCGGTCAGGGAATGCTGGCAGCACACCGGGTTGCGCCATGTGGATTCATTCGGTCATTTGCAGGGCATGGTGCTCGACCTGGAAAACATGCCGCTTGGGCGTCATCTGCGCACCCTGCCTGCCCTGGAAGGCAATTTCGATCACGTCACGCGCCTCAATTTGACCCTGACCGAATTGACCGACGCACACAGTTCCTTCCTCGATCATTTTCCCCGCCTGCGTTCGCTCAACGTCAACGGCAATGCGCTCTCCGCTGTTCCCGGTGCCATCCGCCGCATGCGCGCGCTGACGGAACTCAACATGCGAGGTAACCGTATTGTCCTGGACGCACAAGGCGTTGCGGACCTGCGTAACCTGACACGTCTTGAGGTCCTGGACCTGTTTGGCAATCCGTTGGGGCAAGCCCCGGACATTGGCAGCATGAGAAGGTTGCACACGCTGATCCTGGCGGACACCGGGATTCATGGCTGGCCGCAGGGGCTGTTCGCACAACCGCGGTTCCGGCATTTTTTCCTGGATTTGCAGCGCAACGAAATCACCCACATTCCGGCAGTGCCCCCTGGCTCTGCTCAGGCGGAATTGCTGGCGCGCACCTTGCTGAGCCGGGAACCGCAGTGGTTGGCGGAGGCCAATCTGCAGACGCTCAGGGACTCCATCGAATCCGTCGGCATGGACCCGGATCGTCCATATCCACCCCGCGGTGTGCGTGACAGTCTCGACTGGGAGGCGGGCATGACACGGTCGGAATGGGTGGCGAAACAGGAGGTCTGGAACAGCGTCGAAGATGAGCACGGATCGGTCGGTTTTTTCAACGAGATCCGCAAACTCACCGAGTCGGGGCATTTCAAGCACGACACCGGATTTCGGGTCGATATGACCGCCAAGGTTTGGCGCATGCTCGAAGCGATGTCGAAAAACACCGAGCTTCGGCAAAAACTTTTCACCATGACCACCGTGCCCACGGCGTGCGTCGATGCTGGCGCGCAGCTGTTCAATGCCATGGGCCTGGAGGTGCTGATTCATGAGGCGTATGAACTGGCCAATCCCTCGCTGGTGGAAGGTGAGCTGGTTACGCTGGCGCGAGGCAAGTCACGTCTGGATGAACTGAGCAGGATTGCCCGCAAAACCATTTCCGAACGCGAGGCGATGGGCGAGGCGTTCAGGCGTGTCAATGCCATGGGGGAGGTGATGGGCACGATCGATGAGGTGGAAGTTCACCTGGCGTTCATGACCGATCTTGCCGAACGGCTGGACTTGCCCTGGCAGTCTCGAAACATGCAATTCAGAGGGATCGCGGGTGTCACCTCGGCGATGATCGACAATGCTTACCTGCGTGTGCTCGACCTTGAGGAAGGTGAGCTGCTCGGTGATTTGCTTGTCGATCAGCCGTTCTGGGCAGCCTACGTCGAAGGGGTCAACCGACGGGCTTTCAAAGGGTTCAGGCGCCGGATCGATGTCACGACAGACTTCTATATGGCATTGGACCAGCGTGCGAATGACACAACGCTTTCCCTTGAGCAAAAGGCTCGGTTGAAGGAAGAGCTCAGGGTGCTTGGCGCTGAACTGGGCAAACCGGAAAGCGATTTTGCGCCGGGCCGTGTCATGACCGACGCAGACTATGCTGCTGAGCTGAATGCAATCGATGAAGACAAAAAGGAGTTGCTCAAAACCTTCACCCAACAGGCGATCGACCGCGCAAAACTGCAAAGGGTAGAGGTCCCGTTTGTCGTACAGCCGGACGTTTGATTGCTGCTTTCCCGGGGAACGGGTACGCCAGGTCCCCGGGAATGATCAGACCGATCGAACGATCAAAACAGGAAATATCGCTGGGCCATCGGCAGCACATCCGCGGGCTCACACCAGAGCAGCACGCCGTCGGCTTTGACTTGATAGGTCTGTGGGTCGACATCGATCGTCGGCAGGTAATCGTTGTGAATCAAGTCGGTTTTCTGCACCTCGCGGCACCCTTTGACCACTGCGATTTTTTTCTTCAACCCCAACGCCTCAGGCAGGCCCGCCTCCTGCGCGGCCTGGCTGATAAAGGTCAGGCTGGTGGCGTGCAACGAACCGCCGTAGCTGGCAAACATCGGGCGGTAATGCACCGGTTGCGGCGTCGGAATTGACGCATTGGCGTCGCCCATCAGGCTGGCCGCAATAGCTCCGCCCTTGAGGATCAAGGTCGGCTTGACGCCAAAAAACGCCGGCCGCCACAGCACCAGATCCGCCCATTTACCCACTTCGACCGAGCCCACTTCATGGCTGATGCCATGGGTGATCGCCGGGTTGATGGTGTACTTGGCGATGTAGCGCTTGGCGCGGAAGTTGTCGTTGCCTTCGCCATCACCGAGTAGTGGGCCGCGTTGCTTTTTCATCTTGTCGGCGGTTTGCCAGGTGCGCGTGATGACCTCGCCAACGCGGCCCATGGCCTGGCTGTCGGAGCTGATCATCGAGAACGCGCCGAGGTCGTGGAGGATGTCTTCGGCGGCAATCGTCTCGCGGCGGATACGGCTTTCGGCGAAGGCCACGTCTTCGGCAATGCTCGGGTCCAGGTGATGGCAGACCATCAACATGTCGAGGTGCTCGTCGATGGTGTTGCGGGTGAACGGCCGTGTCGGGTTGGTCGAGCTCGGCAGCACATTGGCAAAGCCGCAGGCCTTGATGATGTCCGGGGCATGACCGCCGCCCGCACCTTCAGTGTGGTAGGTGTGGATGGTGCGGCCTTTGAACGCGGCGAGGGTGGTTTCGACGAAGCCGGATTCGTTGAGGGTGTCGGTGTGGATCGCCACCTGCACGTCGTACTGGTCGGCGACGCTCAGGCAGTTGTCGATGCTCGCCGGCGTGGTGCCCCAGTCTTCATGCAGTTTGAGGCCGATGGCGCCGGCCTTGACCTGTTCGATCAAGGGCTCCGGCAGGCTGGCGTTGCCCTTGCCGGTGAGGCCGATGTTCATCGGGAACGCGTCGGCGGCCTGAAGCATGCGCGCCAGGTGCCACGGCCCGGAGGTGCAGGTCGTCGCGTTGGTGCCCGTCGCCGGGCCGGTGCCGCCGCCGATCATGGTGGTGACGCCGCTCATCAGCGCCTCTTCGATTTGCTGTGGGCAAATGAAGTGGATGTGGGTGTCGATGCCGCCAGCGGTGAGAATCATCCCTTCACCGGCGATGACTTCGGTACCGGCGCCGATGGCGATGGTCACGTTCGGCTGCACGTCCGGGTTGCCGGCCTTGCCGATGCCCGCCACGCGGCCATTCTTGAGGCCGACGTCGGCTTTGACAATGCCCCAGTGGTCGATAATCAGCGCGTTGGTGATCACCGTGTCGACGACGTCTGCGGCCAACAGTTGGCTTTGGCCCTGGCCATCGCGGATGACTTTGCCGCCGCCGAATTTCACTTCTTCGCCGTAGGTGGTGAAGTCTTTTTCGACTTCAATCCACAGTTCGGTGTCGGCGAGGCGAACCTTGTCGCCGACGGTGGGGCCGAACATGTCGGCGTAGGCCTGTTTAGAAATTTTCATGGGCTTGCCTTGGGATTCGATTGTTTTTGAGACCGCTCGCATAGCTCGCTATCGCAGCCTCGCTGCGCTCGACAGCTCCTACAGGTGCTCACACACGTTTGTGGTTGCACGCGGTCTTGTAGCCGCTGTCGAGTGAAACGAGGCTGCGATCTTTTTGGACGCACTGCAGTAATCAGTCGAGGTCACCCATGATCCTGCCGGCAAACCCGAACACCCGGCGATGCCCGGCCAGATCGACCAGCTCGACCTCGCGACTTTGTCCCGGCTCAAAACGCACCGCGGTGCCCGCCGGGATGTTCAGGCGCATGCCGCGGCTGGCGGTGCGGTCGAAGGTCAAGGCGTCGTTGGTTTCGAAAAAGTGGTAATGCGAGCCGACCTGGATCGGCCGGTCGCCGCTGTTGGCTACCTTCAGACTGACGGTGCGGCGGCCAACGTTGAGTTCGATGTCGCCGGGCTGGATCTGGTATTCACCGGGAATCATCAATGGGCTCCTTGCAGAATCTTGTAGTAGAGCGCGGTCGGTTTGTAGCGCCCGCTCGGGTCGCACGCGTAGTCGGGGATCTCGCCCGCCCGGGTATAACCCAATGCCTTATAGAAATCTTCGGCGGGGGAGCCGGCTTCGGTGTCGAGGTAGAGCATGCCGCGCTTGTGCTGGAGCGCGGCCTGTTCCAGCGCGCTCATCAACTGTTGGCCCAGACCACGACGACGCGCGTGTTCACGCACCAGCAGTTTTTGCACTTCGGCGCGGTTCAGGCCATTGGCTTTCTGGCACAGGGTCAGTTGCACACTGGCTTCCACTTGTTCGTCGCGAACCACCACCCACAGCAGCACGCTGCCCTTGTTCAGGTTCTCCTGGACTTCATCGAAATAGGCGCGGGCCTGAGTCGCGTCCAGATTGGCCATGAACCCGACGCTGGCGCCATAACCCACGGCGTCGAGCAGCAGATCAATCAAACCCTGGCGGTAGTGCGCAAAGCTTTCAACATTGACGCGTCGCAGTTGGGCGGCGTTCATCGGGCGTTACTCCTTGCTGGCGACAGGCGGCTGCGCGCCGGGATTGAGGGTCAGTTGCATGAAGGTCAGGTCCAGCCAGCGGCCGAACTTGGTGCCCACTTGGGGCATTTGCCCGGTGGTGATGAACCCGACGCGGTCATGCAGACGAATGGAAGCGGCGTTGCCGCTTTCGATGGCAGCGACCATCACATGCTTGTCGCAACCTTTGGCGCGTTCGATCAGCACCGTCATCAGTTTCGGGCCGAGGCCGTTACCGCGCTGATCGCTGCGCACGTACACTGAGTGCTCGACGGTGTGGCGGAAACCATCGAAAGGCCGCCAGTCACCAAATGAAGCGTAGCCCAGCACGCTGTTGTCACCGTCGACAATCACCAGAATCGGATAACCCTGGGCTTGCCGGGCGCTGAACCAGGCCTGGCGATTGCCGAGATCAACGGCCTGTTCATTCCAGATCGCCGTGGTGTTGAGCACCGCGTCGTTGTAGATGTCGCGGATCGCCGGCAAGTCGGCATGCACGGCGTCACGGATGTGGTAAGTCATGGCGGCTCCTCAGGCGATGGGTTGGTGGACGGTGACCAGCTTGGTGCCGTCGGGGAACGTCGCTTCAACCTGGATCTCCGGGATCATTTCTGGAATCCCTTCCATGACTTGTTCGCGGGTCAGCAGCGTGGTGCCGAAGTGCATCAAGTCGGCCACGGTCTGGCCGTCACGCGCACCTTCGAGCAGGGCGGCGGAGATGTAGGCCATGGCTTCCGGGTAATTGAGTTTCACGCCGCGCGCCAAACGCCGCTCGGCCACGAGGCCGGCGGTGAAGATCAGCAGCTTGTCTTTTTCGCGTGGTGTCAGGTCCATCGTTGGAATCCATCTGGGCAGATAAAAAATTTCAGATCTGTAAACACCAATCCCCTGTGGGATCGTGTTTCAGGTGCTCCATATTCTCGGTGGGACCGCTTCCCGGCCAAGCAGCGCAGGCCTGAGCAATCGCCACAATTCAATCAACCAGCCGCGCGCCAACAGCGCTTCACTGGCCAGGCACCGGGCCACCAACAGCCCCGGCAACTGGGTCAAATCCCCGCGTACGTCATTGGGTAGCGATCGACAGGTTTCCAGCTGTTCACTGTCGATCTCCCCGGTGACCAGCAACGTCGCAAACACCGGTTGACCATCAAGACCAATCGGCGAATCCAGCAACCCGTCATTCCCGACAATGCGCTGGCGTTCGTGCCAGAGCAACTGGCCGTCGCGGCGAATGTCCAGCCGCGCCTGGAAATGCCCGAGGTCAAAACGCTCGCCACTGGCCGGGCGACCCAGCGCCACAACGTCCCAGTAGAACAGCCGCGCGTCACCTTCCAGCTCAATCGAGGTGCTCAATTCGGCCTGGGCATCGCTGAAGATAATCGTCTCCTGCGGCAACCACTCCAGCGTTCCGCCAGCCGCGACTTTCAGATCCAGTTGCTGATAGGCCGGGCCTGCCGCGCGGTACCACTTGGCCGCGCCGGGGCTGGTGATTTGCGCCCAGGCCTTCGCGCCGACACGGGCCGAAATGTCCAGCCGATCACCGCCTGCAATCCCGCCCGGCGGGTGCACGATGATGTGCTGACAGACCTCGGGGCCTTCGGCATACAAGTGCTTTTGCACCCGCAGCGGGCCTTTGTGGCGGCGCTGGACCGGACGCGTGCTGTCGCCGAAACGGGCATAGCCCAGCTCCAGCTCGGCGTGCCAGCTCGGGGTAAACAGGACAGCAGGAAGAGGTACATTCATAGTTTCTAATTATCGTTAGGACGCTACAGATTAGATCGTAGCCTTAAATCGTGACTAGACCGCGCACACCTTCGGCTTCCATATGTTCACCGCGACCCTGTTGCACGATCTCACCCCGGGACATCACCAGGTATTGATCGGCCAGTTCGGCGGCGAAATCGTAGAACTGTTCCACCAGCAAAATCGCCATGTCGCCCCGAGCCGCGAGCTTCTTGATCACCGCACCGATTTCCTTGATCACCGATGGCTGGATGCCTTCGGTGGGCTCATCGAGGATCAACAGGCGAGGACGGCTGGCCAGCGCCCGGCCGATCGCCAATTGCTGTTGTTGACCGCCGGACAAGTCACCGCCGCGCCGTTGCTTCATTTGCAGCAGCACCGGGAACAGCTCGTAGATGAACGCCGGGACTTCCTTGGCTTCGCTGCCAGGGAAGCGTGACAGGCCCATCAGCAGGTTTTCTTCGACGGTCAGCCGACCGAAAATCTCGCGGCCCTGCGGCACGTAGGCGATCCCGGCATGCACGCGTTGATGTGGCTTGAAGGTTGTGATCGGGTTGCCTTCCCAGTTCACCGCACCTTCCTTGGCCGGGAGCAACCCCATCAGGCATTTGAGCAGGGTGGTTTTGCCGACGCCGTTGCGTCCGAGCAGGCAGGTGACTTCGCCGACTTTCACGTCAAACGTCAGGCCGCGCAGGATGTGGCTACCGCCGTAATACTGGTGCAGCTTGTCGACTTGCAGCATTGCTGAATTCCTTCTGTTTCACACAGAACCCTGTGGGAGCTGGCTTGCCTGCGATGGGGGTGGGACAGTCAACGTCATTGTTGGATATGCTGGCCTCATCGCAGGCAAGCCAGCTCCCACAGGTTTTGCGTGTGCAGGTTCAGCGACCGAGATACACCTCGATCACTCGCTCATCGGCCTGCACCTGCTCCAGCGACCCTTCCGCCAGCACGCTGCCCTGGTGCAACACGGTGACGTGGTCGGCAATCGAACCCACAAACCCCATGTCGTGTTCCACCACCATCAACGAATGCTTGCCCGCCAGGGTCTTGAACAGTTCCGCGGTAAATTCGGTTTCAGCGTCAGTCATGCCCGCCACCGGCTCGTCGAGCAGCAGCAGTTGCGGGTCTTGCATCAGCAGCATGCCGATCTCCAGAAACTGCTTCTGACCGTGGGACAACAACCCCGCCGGCCGATTGACCGACGTGGTCAGGCGAATGGTTTCCAGCACGTCAGTGATGCGATCTTTCTGCTCACCAGTAAGGCGCGCACGCAGGCTGGCCCACACTGATTTGTCGGTTTTCTGCGCCAGCTCCAGGTTCTCGAACACGCTCAACGCTTCGAACACCGTCGGCTTCTGAAACTTGCGACCGATACCGGCCTGGGCGATCTGCACTTCGCTCATCTGCGTCAGGTCCAGGGTTTCACCGAACCAGGCCTTGCCGTGGCTTGGCCGGGTCTTGCCGGTGATCACGTCCATCAGCGTGGTCTTGCCCGCGCCATTGGGGCCGATGATGCAGCGCAACTCGCCGACGCCGATGTACAGGTTCAGGTTGTTCAGCGCCTTGAAGCCGTCGAAGCTGACGCTGATGTCTTCCAGGGTCAGGATCGTGCCGTGGCGGGTGTCGAGGCCGGGGCCGACGCGTTGGCCGTGACTGATGGCGTCGCGGCTGGTGCCGGCGTCCTTGTTTGGCTCTACGGGAAAAAAGGCTGGTTCGAGCATGAATTCCGCCGTGGGTGTGATTCTCATTGTTCGCCCCTTTTCTTCAGCAGACCGATCACGCCCTTCGGCAGGTACAAGGTCACGACGATGAACAGGGCACCGAGGAAGAACAGCCAGTACTCCGGGAACGCCACGGTGAACCAGCTCTTCATGCCGTTGACCACGCCGGCACCCAGCAGTGGACCGATCAGCGTGCCGCGACCACCAAGGGCCACCCAGACCGCCGCTTCAATCGAGTTGGTCGGCGACATTTCACTCGGGTTGATGATCCCGACCTGCGGCACGTACAACGCCCCGGCCAGACCGCACAACACCGCACTCAACACCCAGACAAACAGCTTGAAACCGCGCGGGTCGTAGCCGCAGAACATCAGGCGGTTTTCCGCATCGCGCAGTGCGGTCAGCACCCGGCCGAACTTGCTCTGCGCCAGGCGCCAGCCGATGAACAGGCTTGCCACCAGCAACACCACCGTGGCGAAAAACAGCACGGCGCGAGTGCCGGGTTCGGTGATGCCGAAACCGAGAATGGTGCGGAAATTGGTGAAGCCGTTGTTGCCGCCAAACCCGGTCTCGTTGCGGAAGAACAGCAGCATTCCAGCGAAGGTCAGGGCCTGGGTCATGATCGAGAAATACACGCCCTTGATCCGCGAGCGGAAGGCGAAGAAGCCGAACACCAGCGCCAGCAATCCCGGCGCCAATACCACCAGGCACATGGCCCAGAGGAAGCTGCTGGTGCCGGTCCAGTACCACGGCAATTCGGTCCACGACAGGAAGGTCATGAACGCCGGCAAGCCATCGCCCGAGGCCTGGCGCATCAAGTACATGCCCATCGCGTAACCGCCGAGGGCGAAGAACAGGCCGTGGCCGAGGGACAGCAGGCCGGCGTATCCCCAGACCAGGTCCAGCGCCAGCGCGACGATGGCGTAGCAAAGAATCTTGCCCACCAGCGTCAGGGTGTAGGCCGAGACGTGAAACACACTGATCGGCGACAACAGCGACAGCAGCGGCAACGCCAGCAGCAGCGCGAGAATCACCGCGCCGACCGCGATCGTGACTGTGGGGCCGGCTTTTTGTGTAGCGGTAACGAGCAGGGGCTGGTTCATCAGTCGATCACCCGTCCTTTCAGTGCGAAGAGGCCTTGCGGACGCTTCTGGATGAACAGAATGATCAGCGCGAGGATCAGGATCTTGCCGAGCACGGCGCCGATCTGCGGTTCGAGAATTTTGTTGGCGATACCGAGGCCGAACGCGGCGAGCACGCTACCGGCCAACTGGCCGACACCGCCGAGCACCACCACCAGGAACGAGTCGATGATGTAGCTTTGGCCGAGGTCCGGGCCGACGTTGCCGATCTGGCTCAGCGCCACGCCACCGAGGCCGGCGATGCCCGAGCCGAGACCGAAGGCGAGCATGTCCACGCGCCCGGTCGGCACGCCACAGCAGGCGGCCATGTTGCGATTCTGGGTGACGGCGCGCACATTCAAACCCAGGCGCGTCTTGTTCAGCAGCAGCCAGGTCAGCACCACCACAAACAGCGCAAACGCGATGATCACGATGCGGTTGTACGGCAGCACGAGGTTGGGCAGCACTTGAATCCCGCCCGACAACCACGCCGGGTTGGCTACTTCAACGTTCTGCGCGCCGAACACCAGGCGCACCAGCTGAATCAGCATCAGGCTGATGCCCCAGGTGGCGAGCAAGGTTTCCAATGGGCGGCCGTAGAGGTGACGAATCACCGTGCGCTCCAGCGCCATGCCGATGGCGGCGGTGACGAAGAATGCGACTGGCAACGCGATCAGCGGGTAGAACTCGATGGCTTGCGGGGCGTAGCGCTGGAACATCATCTGCACCACATACGTCGAGTACGCGCCGAGCATCAGCATCTCGCCGTGGGCCATGTTGATCACGCCGAGCAGGCCGAACGTGATCGCCAGACCGAGGGCGGCGAGCAGCAGGATCGAACCGAGGGACATGCCGCTGAAGGCCTGGCCGAGCAACTCGCCGATCAGCAGTTTGCGTTTGACTTGGGCGAGGCTGGTTTCGGCGGCGGTGCGCACGGCGACGTCGGCTTCGACGCCCGGTTCGAGCAAGGTTTCGAGGCGGGTACGGGCGAGCGGGTCGCCGGTTTCACCGAGCAAACGCACCGCGGCGAGGCGCACGGCGGGGTCGGTGTCGACCAGTTGCAGGTTGGCCAGGGTGAGGCTGAGGGCGGCGTGGACGCTTTCGTCTTTTTCGCCGGCCAGTTGCTGGTCGAGGAATGTCAGCTGTGCGGGTTTGGCGCTTTTCTGCAGTTGCTGCGCGGCGGCCAGACGGGTTTTTGGGTCGGCGGCGAGCAGTTGATGGCTGGCCAGTGCGGTGTCGATCAGGCCGCGCAGGCGATTGTTCAGGCGCAGGGTTTTGGTTTGGCCGTCGACAGTCAGTTCGCCTTGTTGCAGGGCGTTGATCAGTTCGATACGGG
The DNA here is from genome assembly GCF_000514395.1 of Pseudomonas sp. URMO17WK12:I12. Lineage (NCBI taxonomy): Bacteria > Pseudomonadati > Pseudomonadota > Gammaproteobacteria > Pseudomonadales > Pseudomonadaceae > Pseudomonas > Pseudomonas sp. URMO17WK12:I12. The sequence continues at coordinate 116,055 of NZ_AZVV01000004.1, read as the reverse complement.
CCGGGTCGGGCTGCGCGGCCCAGGCTTCCAGCAGTTTGGCTTGCTGCACGGGGGTGGCGGCGACGAAGTCTTCGGTGTCGCTGGCAAAGGAGGTTGCCGGCAGCAAAAGCGCAATGGCGAGAATCAGACGATAAAGGGCGGAGGGCATAGGTAGTCGCCTTGACACGGACATTGTGGGAGCTGGCGTGCCTGCGATGCAGACGACTCGGTGTGTCTGATGCTCCGAGGTGATGCCATCGCAGGCAAGCCAGCTCCCACAGGGATTTATGTCGGGCCTGGGCTCCATGCCCAGGCCCGACATCCAGTGGCTTAGTTGCTCTTCATCGCATAATCCGGCTTCTTGTCGTTGCCATCGATAAACGGGCTCCACGGCTGGGCGCGGATCGGGCCTTCGGTCTGCCACACCACGTTGAACTGACCATCGGCCTGGATCTCGCCGATCATCACCGGTTTGTGCAGGTGGTGATTGGTCTTGTCCATGGTCAGGGTGTAGCCGGACGGCGCGGCAAAGGTCTGGCCGGCGAGGGCTTCGCGGACTTTGTCGACGTCGGTGGACTTGGCTTTTTCCGCCGCTTGCGCCCACATGTGAATGCCGACGTAGGTGGCTTCCATCGGGTCGTTGGTCACCGCTTTGTCGGCGCCCGGCAGGTTGTGTTTCTTGGCGTAGGCTTTCCAGTCGGCGACGAATTTCGCGTTCTGCGGGTTCTCGACCGATTCGAAGTAGTTCCACGCCGCAAGGTTGCCCACCAGCGGTTTGGTGTCGATGCCGCGCAGTTCTTCTTCGCCGACGGAGAACGCCACGACCGGAACGTCGGTGGCTTTCAGGCCCTGGTTGGCCAGCTCTTTATAGAACGGCACGTTGGAGTCGCCGTTGACGGTCGAGATGACGGCCGTCTTGCCGCCGGCGGAGAATTTTTTGATGTTGGCGACGATGGTCTGGTAATCGGCGTGGCCGAACGGGGTGTAGACCTCTTCGATGTCCTTGTCCGCCACGCCTTTGGAGTGCAGGAACGAGCGCAGGATTTTGTTGGTGGTGCGCGGGTAGACGTAGTCGGTGCCGAGCAGGAAGTAACGCTTGGCGCTGCCACCTTCTTCGCTCATCAGGTATTCAACGGCGGGAATCGCCTGCTGGTTTGGCGCGGCGCCGGTGTAGAACACGTTCGGCGACATCTCTTCGCCTTCGTACTGCACCGGGTAGAACAGCAAGCCGTTGAGCTCTTCGAACACCGGCAACACCGATTTACGCGACACCGACGTCCAGCAGCCGAACACCACGGCCACCTTGTCCTGAGTCAGCAACTGCCGGCCCTTTTCGGCGAACAGCGGCCAGTTCGACGCAGGGTCCACCACCACCGGTTCCAGCATCTTGCCGTTCACGCCGCCCTTGGCGTTGATCTCGTCGATGGTCATCAAGGCCATGTCTTTGAGCGACGTTTCGGAGATCGCCATGGTGCCGGACAACGAATGCAGAATCCCGACCTTGATGGTCTCGGCGGCCTGGACGGTCCAGGTCATGCCCATCGCGGCAATGCTTGCCGAGAGTGTGAAAGCCTTGATCAAGCTACGACGCTTCATTGTGCGATCTCCATGAACTTATGAATTTTTTTGGTTGGCAGATGCGGACTACTGAAGGGTGTTTTGCAAAGGCTGTGCCCGGTCGGCAAAAGGCAGGGAAATGTCGTTTTAGAGCGCTCGCGCGCGGTGGCGGCGCACCATGAAGGGACGAGGGCGGGGCGGTGGTGCGAGGGTGTGCGTCATTGTGGTGCTGCCGCGTGGCGGCAGCGGTGATGCAGAAGGGTTCAGTTGGGGCCGGGAAATGAGTCGACGTATTGGATCTTGAAATCGGGGAAGGAATCGACGATCTGGATTTTGTAATCCGGGAAGCTGTCGACGGTTTTCCACTTGCCCGGCGAGTCCGCAAAAGAGTCGACCTGCTGCACCTTCAGATCGGGAAATGAGTTCACCACCTGCACCTTGTAGTCCGGGAAGCTGTCGACGAATTGGATCTTGCCGTAAATCTTCGAGACATCGACGGTGGTATCGGCCATTGCGGTGCTGGAGCCGAATACCAGCAACGACAGGAAAATACTTTTCAACATGAGGCTCATCCTGAGGGTCGTGAGATGCGCAGTGTAAGGAATGTTGAGCCCCGGTGGGAGCGAGAAGCCTCACTCCCACATTTTTTCTTGCGGTGTATTCAGGTGGGAACGACCTTATCCACCGCGCGGTTCACGGCCAGTTCGGCGAGCATGATGATCTGCTGAATGGCCATCGCCTTGTGGCGCTGCGGGCCGATCAGGTCGGCGGCGAAGTCGCTGGCCAGGACACTGGCGGACGCCAGGGATTCACAGGCATGGACCAACAGGCTTTCGCTGTCGTTGTCCGGGGCGATCATGTACATCGTGCTGGGGCGGCGGGGTTTTTTGGTGTAGAGCGCAGGCGGATCCAGGTAGTAGTCGAGGGCGCGTTTGATGGCTTCGCGGTCTCGGAGCAGGTCTTCGTCGCGAGATGTTTCGGGTTCGGGTGTGGTGGTGTCGAGGGGTGGATCGGGTACGATTTTCTTAGACATGGTAATGATTCCCTTGAAGCAATTGGAGCCATCACTTGTCGTTTCTCACGCGACGAAGGGGTGGCAGCTATGTGCGGAGTGAGAAACCGGTAGGAATCAACCCGGCCGAACCGAAGTCCGCCCGCACACAGCCGCCATAGTCATTGCCGGCAGCGGATAAGCTGGCGGCAATTATGGTGGAGCTAGCGTTGGATTGAAACCTGTCCGGGTTCTCACACCCGATCACTGAGTCTTCAGTGACAGCCCCAGACTAGACAGCCCACGTCCGACGAACAACCTGAAAAAGCCGTGGGAAACTTCCAGATTTCGACACATCAATTAAACAAAAAATAAACTCGTCAGAAAGGGGACAGATTTATTTTCGGTGCGCCGGCGTGCGCAGCATTGGTGCTGGCTGCGTCAAAAGCGCAACACCGGAGGGCGATACATATGTACCACCTGCTGCGCTCCGGGATCCTGATCATCGTGGCTTCTCAATCGAGTGAGCAGCACATGAACGGCACCTCAATCAGTACACCTTCAACACCCCGAAGGGCGGCAACCTTTCCTGCCCTGGGGCCGACATTCACCAGCGCGGACGACGCGGCCTACTGGGTTCACCGTCAGATCGGCGCGCGCCGCGACAAGGCTTACGGCGGTGTAATCGTGCAGCGTGGCGACGGAAAATTTCAGCCCACGTTGCCAGTGGCGGGGAGGATGGGGCATTTCGAATTCGACTTCCTGCTGTCTACTGAAGCCCCCCGAGAGCTGTTTGCTCCACCGGGCTACAGTGGCGCGGCGTATTACCTGTCCCATTCGGCCAATCACGCTGAAGTCCTGCGTGTTCACCCAGGCTGGACGAGCGAGCAGATCACGTTGAGCCTCGGATTTTTTTCCAGAGGACATATTCTGAGTCATATGCAGGACCCGGGTGCCTATGGCCAGCGTCATTATCTGTCGGGTCCGGATGGTTCACTGATCAAGTACGAGTCCACTCAGCCGGCAGAAGAGAAAAAACTCTTTGAGCAAGGGTTCAAGGCTTTCGGTCCGTTCTCCGACGTTGAACACCTGATTCAAAAAGTTGCCCAGACCGGCACGCTGAGCGTACTGGTCGCCAATGCGCCGTGGGGCGGCGTAAGAGGAAACGTGCCGGCGAACTGGACGCTCGGTACCGCAGCGGTGCGAAGTCCGACCCCGGTACAACCGTTTTTTTGTGCGGTGTTCAACCAAGTGGACAAGGCCATCGAAGCCGCCGCCGCGACAGTAACCCTGTCCACCGGCAGCGTTTATCTTGGGTTTGTTGTGACCTCTGCCGACAGCTCGGAGTGCATGGCGACCTATCCGGTACTTTCCAGCGAGCCGGCAGCCGAATTGTTCAAGACTTTTCCGATGAAAGCTGATCGCACGCTGGAGCGCCTGCTCGATTTCGACTTGAACGGCGTTTACTTCGTGCCGCAGGGCGATGCGGCTCAGAGTGCCAGTGAGCCCTGGCTTTATGAGCGGTTTTTTTCACCGGACGAATTGGCGGCGGGCATCAAATTTTCGCTGTGGGATGTTCACCGGCAGGAATACCCGGACTACCTGAAAGTGTACGCCCGGACCCGCGACGGTGCCGTGTTGCAGTACCGCCCCTCGGCGCACCAGCGTGAAGCTCCGCTGAAGGACAGCGCGGATTTCAATGTCCGACTGCAGGCTGGCACGCTCAAGCCTGCGGACTACATCAGGCTGGTGGTCGCAGCCGGCGAGCTGACGGTGCTGAAGGACAGCGCGTTGTGGGATGTGGTCGGGATCGTTGGCCCTGACTGGCAAGCCTATGCCAGGTCGCGGCGTTTGAGTCCTGCGTTCCTCATGGCGGACGATGCCGCACGTTTTGCCCATGAGTACATCGGCAGTCGGCGTGAACAGGGCTTTGTCGGGATGATTTTGCAGGATCGAAACAAACGCTTCGTCGCCACCGAGCCGGTGTTTGCCGCAAAACGGTTCGCACTGGACATGCTTTGCCCCCTCGACGCTAACGGCGCACCGATTGTGCTGGTCCAGGGGCACTCGTTTCATGGGCTTTACGCTTCGCGCTGGCAAGCCGATGCCGTGGGCATCACACGTACAGACTTGCACGGGCAACTGACGCACGTGCAAATGTTTACCGCCGAAGACATTCGCTCGATGTTCGACAGCCACGCGCATGTTGTCGATTTTTACCTGTCTGGCTCGGCCGACTCTCTATTGGTTTATAGCCCCGACGTATCGAAAGTGGCGGCTCGCAACCGCCTGCAGCAGCGGGTGGCCGTACTCGCTGATGGCAACACGCTAATAGATCGGGAGCTGACGGCCGGCACTCTGGAGCCCGGTGCAGTGGTCGATGAACTGGCCGGCACGGGCAGATTGCGTGTGGTGGTCGGCAGCGACGTGTGGGGGCCGCGGGGAGCGCTGCTGGGTGATGAACCAGATAACGAGGCCACCCGCACAGACATCTCCGCTCCGGCGCTGGGGGCAATTTTTACCAGCGCCGAAGACGCGGTGCTGAACGCCCGTCATCGAGCCCGGCTCGACTACCGCGCAGCCGCGGCGGGTTGGGGGTTTATCCTCAAGCACAAAGAGCGCGAGGAGTACGTGGCGACCGAAACGGTTACGACCGGGCGCCTGGGGACGCTCAACCAGGCGAGCGACTTCGGCGCTCCCGTGTTGATCGACGAGTTTAGGACCCTCGGGCTTTACTACGCGGCAAGCTGGATGCCTAAAGGGTCATCAACAACGGACGCCTGGTTAGCCCGGCATTTAGCGCCCGTCAGCGATCTGGCAGCAGCGATATACGACGACAAGGGCACGCAACGTCTGACGCATTTTCAGGACCTGAAGATTTTTATCGCGACACTGGATGGGGCATTGTTGCAGTACCAATACTCGGCCTCTTCAACACAATTCGACAATAAGGGGGTGCAGCAACTGACGTCAGCATTGGGCAAGGAAACACCACCCTATGCCAGCGTCATTCAAATGGTCGCCAAGGCCGGCGAACTGAAGGTGCTGCGCACCAGTGAACTGTGGGACGAGCCGGGCAGTGTCGGTCCTGACTGGAAACCTTTCGTGCAGATCCAGCGGCGAGCGCTCAGCCCGGTCTTTCTGTCGCAGGACGATGCCGCGCGCTTTGCGCTGGCGAAGTTGGGCGCGCGGCGTGAGCGGGTCTACGGTGGCCTGGTGCTGCGTCGCGCCGACGGTTTGTTTGTCGCAACGTTGCCGGTGGCCGTCGAAGTCGAGAACTTCCCTGCCAGCTGGATTCGTCTGGACGAGTTGGCTGAACAGGGGTTGTTTTTGGCAGGGAGTACGGTCGTCGCCCGCTACCATTCCCGAATTCAGATCGAACCGATTTTCGCCCTGTCGAACCGCGAACGGGACGTGTATCTGAACATGTTTTCTACCGACTTTCTGGCGGACATCCTGACCGGCTCCGGGCGCTCCCCGTCTCTGTCGCCCGGCAAGGAATACCTGCTGGGGCTCGACGGCAGCCTGATCAGCTACACCCTCAGTGCAAGTGCCAGCGAAAAGCAGCTCGCCCGGGCATTGGCGTCACCCAGCCCGTTGCAGCGCCAGCACACACCGATTGAACTGCACATGCGCAACGGTACGCGAACCCCGAGTGAATACGTCAATCAGGTTGCAAGCGCCGGGCGGTTGCAAGTGGTTCAGGGGAGCCGACTGTGGGGAGAGGCCAGGCCACTGTCGCACTGGAGTGCTTATCCCGGCATTGTTTCGTCGGAAGTGAAGCGATTTGCCATTGCCGAGCCGGCGCTCAGCCCGGTCTTCACACAGATGGACGACGCTGTGCGGCATGTCCATCGCACGGTGGGCGCCCGTGCCAGCCTGATGTTCGGCTTTGTGCTCAAGGCGCTGAACGGTGAACGGTACGTGACGACGTTGCCGATCGACGGGGGACAAGGGCATCTCACGGTCGAGCGGGTGTTTCCCGAAGGTTTATTACCGTTGGGGTATCGAGTCGAGGGCCTCTATTTGTGTCCGTCGACCCGTCCGGGACGATTGCCCCATGACGTGACGCACAGCTTCATATCGCCTAGGGATCTGTCCTACGGGCTGGATGCTGTCGGTGTGCGCACGGCTGAAGGATCCACGTACCTCAACGTCTACTTGTCCTGCTCCGATGGCGCCTTGTTGCGTTACGCCCCTAGGAGCAAGGCCCCGGAATGGACCTTGTTTCATACCACGCACGCCTACGAGAGAATTGTGCAATCAGGGCAGGAGTCGCTGTTCGAGTATCTGCGCAAAGTGATCGCCAACGGTGAATTGCAGGTCGTGGTGCGCAGTGCTTTCTGGTCGCCGTTCAGGGTTGATGCCCGGGGTGTCAAAACCGGCATCGGGTTGGTGAGGTGGGCGTCGGATAACCGCTTTGCTCTCGGGCCTGTATTCGCACATGCCGATGATGCGGCTCGCTCGGCCCAAAGTCAGATTGGCGAATACGTCGGCCAGCAGTATCTGGGTGGCGTGCTGATACACCCGGCGTCATCGTCGTTCGTGGCCGTCGAGCCGCTTGAGGACGGCGTCGAGAGTGGGGCTGTCAGTGCGCTGTTTTACTCAGGACCGGGCGGGCCCATTGCACCGGTCACCGTGCCGGGCGCGCAGCCCTTGCTGTTGCCGGTTTTTCCGCAGGACTACAAATGGGTGGCTGTTCATCAGTTCTACAAACGCTTCAACCTGTTCGTGTGGGACCCCACTGCGTCTGATCGTCTACTGATGGACAACCTGGCGCTGGCCGATCTGTGGTTTTGCAGAGACGTCGTGAAAAAGAGCGGCGTCTCCGGGGGCAGTTGTTATTTCACCGGTCGTGGCGGGGCCCTGTTCAAATTTACCCCCAGCTTCTCGCCGCAGGAAACGGCCTTGTTCAACGAGGAGGCAAAGGACGGGGTGGCGGCTTACCTCGCCGCGCTCGCCGGTGTTGGTCGGCTTGAGGTCGTGGACACCGACGGCTACTGGCAATTTCGCGGGCGATTGAAGTCGACTTGGCAGCCACCTGTGCAGTCGGCGGCGAAGCCGGATCGTGACGAACTGTGAAGTGCAGCACTTATTGATCTGAGTGCCGGATGAACCGTGCCTTCCGCGCTGGCACGGCTCAGCGGCGGCGCATGAGGCCGATGAAGAACAGCCCGCCGATGGCCGCCGTGGCGACGCCAATGGGCAGGTCCTCCGGGGCAATCAGCGTGCGGGCGGCGACGTCGACCCAGACGAGGAACAGGCTGCCGAGCAACACGCACGCCGGCAGCAATCGCCGATGTTCCGCCCCGACCAGCCGCCGCGCAATGTGCGGCACCATCAGCCCGACAAAACCGATGGACCCGCTGATCGAGACCAGCACCCCGGTCATCAGCGACGCAATCAAAAACACCCGCAACCGCACACTGCGCGCATTCAGCCCGAGGGTCACCGCCGTCTGCTCGCCGGCCATCAACGCATTCAACGGCCGGGCCATGCCCAGCAGCAACACCAACCCCAGCAGTACGCTAACCGCCGGCACCGCGAGCAATTCCCAGCGCGCCAGCCCGAGCCCGCCGAGCATCCAGAACATCACCGCCGAACTGGCGCGGTGATCGCCAAGAAACAGCAGCAGATTGGCCATCGCCATCATCACAAACGACACCGCCACACCGCACAGCAGCAGCCGATCACTGTCCAGCCGCCCGTGCCGATGGGCGATCACCAGCACGATCAGCATGCTGACCAACGCACCGATAAACGCCGCCATCGGCAAGGTCAGCAGCCCGACAATCTCACCCACATGCAGCACCACAATCACCGCGCCGAGGGTCGCGCCGGACGTGACCCCAAGCAGGTGAGGATCGGCCAACGGATTACGCGTCACCGCTTGCAGCACCGCACCGATCAACGCCAGCCCGGCGCCCACCAGCGCGCCGAGCAACATGCGCGGTACACGGATCAGCCACACGATATGTTCCTGCCCGGCGCTCCAGCTCACCTCACCAAGCCCAAAGACCTTGTGCAGCAAAATCTGCCACACCACGTCCACCGGCACTCGCGCCGGGCCGAAGCCCAGCGACACCACGCACGACACCAGCAGCAACGCGCCGAGGGCCAGCAGCAACAAACCGTAGCGACGATTGATCATTCGCCGTGGAACCCTTTGGCCAGGGTTTCTACCGCCAACACGTTGTCGATGCCGGGCGTGGCCTGCACGTAGGGAATGACGATAAAGCGCTGGTTCTTGATCGCGTCCACCGATTGCAGCGCCTTGTTGTCGAGCAGGAATTGCTCCTTTTGTTCGGCAGTGACTTCGCCGTAGTCGACGATCACGATCACCTGCGGATTGCGCTCGACCACGCTCTCCCAGTTGACCCGCGTCCAGCTCGCGTCGACGTCATCGAGAATGTTGCGCCCGCCCGCCGCATCGATCAGCGCTTGCGGCATGCCCAGGCGCCCGGAGGTCATGGCGCGGTCTTCACCGCTGTCGTACAGGAACACCCGCGGCTTGTCCGCCGGCAGGTCCTGGCGCACCTCGTCGACTTGCGCCTGCATCTGCGCGATCAAGGCGTTGGCGCGGTCTTGCACGTCGAAGATTTTGCCGAGGTTGCGCAGGTCGTTGTAGGTGTCTTCCAAACTGGCGGCCGGGCGCTTCATCACGAAGGCGCAGGACTCGGTCAGCTCATAGACGTTGATGCCCAACGGTTGCAGGGTTTGCGGCGTCAGGTCGCCGCCTACGCGCATGCCGTAATCCCACCCGGCGAAGAAGAAATCGACGTTGGCGTTGAGCAGGGTTTCCACCGACGGGTACTTGGCGGCGAGCTCCGGCAAGCCGTCGAGGATGCTCTGCATCTCGGGCGTCACCGACTTCCAGCCGCTCACGCCGCTGTAGCCGGCCATGCTCGGTTTTAGGCCGAGGGCGAGCATCATCTGGGTCATGTTGATGTCGTGACTGACCGCGTGTTTTGGCGCGTGCTTGAAGGTCACTTCGCGGTTGCAGCTGTGCACGGTCAGCGGGTAATGAGTGGCCTCGGCCAAGGCCTGGGCACTGCCCAGCAGAAGGGCGGCACACAGCAGGGGACGCAACGTCATGGTTGGGTTATCCAGGTGATTCGTGGGTAGCCGTGCAGGGGATGGTCGTCGATCAAGGCGTCGACGCCGAAAACGTTGCGCAGCAGCGGGGCGGTCAGGACTTCTTTGGGGGTGCCGCTGGCGACGATGCGGCCGTGGTTGATCACGTACAGCCGATCACAGAAAGCCGCGGCGAGGTTGAGGTCGTGGATGCTGGCGAGGGTGCCGATCTTCAGGCGTTTGACCAGTTGCAGCAGTTCCAGTTGATAGCGCGGGTCGAGGTGATTGGTCGGCTCGTCGAGGATCAGCAATTGCGGCTGTTGCGCCAGGGCGCGGGCGAGGATCACCCGCTGCTTTTCACCGCCCGAGAGGGTGGCGAAAGCGTGGTCTTCAAAGCCGTTGAGCCCGACCGATTCCAGCGCCTGGGTCGCGAGGTTCCGGTCTTCGAGGGTGTCGCCATCGAACAGGCCTTTGTGCGGCGTGCGGCCCATGGCGACCACTGCTTCAACGGTCAGGCCGAAGGCGTCGGGGAATTCTTGCAAGACCACGGCGATGCGTTGCGCGCACCAACGGGAGGATTGCTTCCAGACGTTGTGGTGATTGAACTGGACCTCGCCACTCTCGGGTTTGCTGAAGCGCCAGGCGCAGCGCAACAGGCTGGTCTTGCCGCTGCCGTTGGGGCCGATCAACCCGACGAACTCGCCGGCGGCCACGTGCAAGGAGGCATCACGCAGTTGGAACTGGTGATGACAATGGCCGTGGCCCAGGGGTGTCCAGGCGAGGTTTTTGAGGGTCAGCGAGGTCATGCGTTTGCTCGGAGATTTTGGTGATGCGGATGACGTCATCGCGGGCAAGCCCGCTCCCACAGGTATTGCGCAGTCCCTGTGGGAGCGGGCTTGCCCGCGATGGCGGTTTTGAAACAAACGATGAATTTATAGTTATACAGTAACACTAAAGATAAGCGCGAGATAAGCGCGGGAAGTCTACAGGCCTGTCTAACCCGCGCATCTCGCCTGTTTCATGATGAAGATGAGGCCGATTCAGTTTGTCGGGTGAGGCGCGACAACAACACGCGATCCAGCACCCAGACCACCACCAGTGAAGCCCCCACCAGCGGAAACATCACCGCCAGGGCGAACATGATGACCATCGCTGTTTTCCATTTAGGCAGGTCATGGCGCAGCGGTGGAACACCGAATTTGCCCTGTGGCCGACGCTTCCACCAGATCACCACGCCGCTGACGGCGCTGAGCAAAATCATCAGGCAAATCAGCAGCACGATGATCTGGTTGACCACACCGAACATCTTGCCTTCGTGCAGCATCACGCCGATTTCGGTGGCGCGGGCGACGGGGCCGTATTGTTCATAACGCACGTCGGCGAGGACGTCGCCGGTGTATTGATCGACGTGCAGGGTGGCGTCGTTGCGCGGGTCGTCGGCGAACACGGCAATGGTGAACACGCCGGTGGCGGTTTTCGGGAAAGTGATGCTGTAACCCGGCTCGACCTTGCGTTGCACGGCGATGTTTTGCACGTCTTGCAGGCTGATGGTCGGGGCGGCGGGGCCGGCTTGCGCGCCGCCGTGGGCCATGTGTTCGGCGTGGTCGCCGCCAGACATTGGCATCGGCGTGTTTTCCATTGCCCAAGGCACGGTCTGTCGGGTGGCGGTGTTGAGGCTGCGCGCTTCGACATCGGACGTGGGCACGTTGTCCCACATGGCGGCCGGGAACACGTTCCACACGCCAGCGTATTGCTGGCCCCAGAACCCGGTCCAGGTCATGCCGCTGAGCAGCATCACCAGCAGCAACGAGGCGCCCCAGAACCCGGTCACCGCGTGCAGATCACGCCACAACACGCGACCGCGACTGCTCAGGCGTGGCCACAAAATGCCGGCCGCCTGACCACGGGGCCACCACAGGAACACCCCGGACACCACGAGCACGATGCCCCAACCGGCGGCCATTTCGATCAGTCGATCACCGACGGTGCCGATCATCAGCTCGCCGTGAATCGCCCGTGCAATGGCTTGCAGGTTGTTCTTGGCGTCTTGCTCGCCGAGGATGTCGCCGTGGTACGGATCAATGAACACGTTGAGTTCGGTGCCGCCGTTGATCACGACGAATTGCGCGCTGCGCTCGGCGTTGACCGGCGGCAGGTACTGTTTGATCGTGGCTTGTGGATACGCCTCTTTCACGCGTTTGAGCAGGTCGTCGGCGGACACCGTGTGGTGATCGGCCGGGACGGTCATCAGGCTGCCGTACATCAACGGATCGAGTTGCGGTTTGAACAGGTAAAGGGTGCCGGTCAGGGCCAGCATCACCATGAAGGGGGCCACGAACAGACCGGCATAGAAATGCCAGCGCCAGGCCAGGTTGTAGAAATTCACTTTGGGCTGTTTCATCACGTGTGCTCCGCTTTGGCATGGATCTTTTAGTTGTTTGTTGGCGGTTGCTGCGCAACCGATCGCGAGCAAGCTCGCTCCCACAGGTTTCACACTGTCCATGTGGGAGCGGGCTTGCCCGCGATGCCTTTAGAAACTCATGTCCACCTTGGTCCAGAGCGTTCGTCCCGGTTCTTTAATGGCCTGCGGGTCATTGGCCGGGTAGCCGAAACCGGCGTTGCCGGCCAGGTTCAAGTGCTCGGCGTAGGCCTTGCCGAACAGGTTGTCGACGCCGGTGCTGACCCTCCAGTGCTTGTCGATTCGGTAGGCACCGTTGAGCGAGAACACGCCGAAGCCCGGGGTCTTGTCGAAGTCTTTGCCGACGACGTTGCCCTTGTTCTGATCGATGCGGTTTTGCGCCGCGACCACCCGCCACAAAGCGCCGGCGCTCCAGTTGTCTTCGCTGTAAGTCAGGCCGAAACGCGCATCCAGTGGCGGCATTTGCGGCAGTGCGTTGCCGTCGCTGCTGTTCTTGCCCCAGGCGTAGGCCAGGGTCGCGTCGGCCTTCCAGTTGGAGGTCAGCTTGTAGGCCGCACCGAGCTCGCCGCCCATGATTCGCGCGTCGACGTTCTGCGCCTGGGAGGTGGTGCCCATCGGGGTCGGGAGGTAGTTGAACAGGATGTAGTCGTGGACTTTGCCGACGTAACCCGAGGCCCAGGCGTCGAGGTTTTCGGTTTTGTATTGCAGACCGAAGTCGAGCTGGGTGGTTTTCTCGGGCTTGATCGAATCGAAGGCATTCACCGAACCGGCGGGGCCGAGCTTGGGTGAAAACAGCTCCCAGTAATCCGGGAAACGCTCGGTGTGGCCGATGCCGGCGTAGAGGGTGGTCGGGCTGTCGGCCAGGTCATGCTCATAGCGGACGAAGCCACTTGGCAGGGTGTCGGCGCGGGTGTCGTCGGCGGTCGGGTTGGGGCGGGTCGTCATCCCTGAGCCGGTGGTTTGCCGGTAATCCTTGGCCGAGGCGCGGTCCAGGCGCGCGCCGGTAATCAGCCGGTCGCGGTCGGCGGCGTACCAGGTCAGTTCACTGAAAACACCGTAATTGTGGAAGTCGGCGTCCTCGGTGTACGGCAGGTTTTTGTAAGTGTCGACGCCCATGCCGCCGCGCTGGCGGTGTTCGCTGGTTTGCGCATCGAGGCCGCTGATCAACTGCACATCGGCCCAGCGCCAGGTGCCTTTGATTCTTGCGCCGAGGGTGCGGCGGTCGACGTTCGAGGCCATCGGGCCGGACATCATCCCGGTGCCGGAGGGCGTGCGCAGGGTGTAGTTGTCCATCACGTGGTCGGCGTAGTTGTAGTAGATCTGCGCTTCGACCTTGTCCAGCACGTCGCCAATGTTCGACTTTTCGAAACGCAGGCCCAGGCTTTCACGCTTGAACTGCGAACCGTCCATGCCGCGCCCGGCGTAACGCGCTTCACCATCGCCCTTGCCGGCCGTCAGTTCCAGCAGGGTGTCGGCGTCCGGGGTCCAGCCGAGCATGACGTCGCCGTTCCACTTGTCGTAGCGCGAGGGCACGGTGTCGTTGTTGCCATCGCGATAATCGTCGGCGTGCGCGGTGTTGCCGATCACTCGCACATAGCCCAGTGGCCCGCCGGCAGCGGCGTCCACCACTTTGTCGAAACGGCCGTTGGAGCCACCCAAGACGCTGGCGTTCACCCGCGTACCGAGTTCGCCGAAGCTTTCCGGTTCACGGTCGAAGAGGATGGTCCCGGCGGATGCACCCGGTCCCCAAAGCACGGTTTGCGGACCTTTGATCACGGTGAGTGTGTCGTAGGTTTCCGGCGAGAGGTACGACGTTGGCGCGTCCATCCGGCCGGGGCAGGCGCCCAGCAATTGGCCACCGTTGGTGAGGATGTTCATCCGCGAGCCGAACATGCCGCGCAGCACCGGGTCGCCGTTGGTGCCGCCGTTGCGCACGAGGGCGAAGCCGGGGATGGTTTTCAGATAGTCGGCACCGTCGCTGGCCGGCACCGGCTGGCGCGGGTCCTTGGGGTGGGTGACGATGGTCAGCGGCGAGCTGGGAGCGATCGCGGTGATCACCGTCGGGCTCAGTTCTTCGATATGGCCCGCGTGTTCATCGGCCAGCGCCATGGGTGTTAATAGAGCGCCACAAAGGAAGGCGGTGGCGTGCCTGAAACGAACACTGGCGTCGTTCAGGGCAAAAGAAGCTTGGGCAGTGCTCAAGCGTGAGTCAGCAGAAAACCTGGACATGACAATTTCCATCGAGCGGCATAAACGACACGGCCGACAGCCTGAAGCTGTCTTCGAATCCGTGTGAGATCAGAGGTGGGTGTTTACGCGACGATGGGCGGGGCGCGGGTTCGGGCGCCGGGAAAGACGGTTTGCCGGGCGTGGCCCAGGCGGGGGGACGGAGTAGTGAAGGTGTGGGGGAGCGGGGTGTTGAAAGTTGTGAATGAAACACCGCCGGTCAGCGCCGGGCAGTTGAACAGCAGGCTGCAATAGCCGCATTTTTCCCAGATCGCGTGGTGCGACGGGGTGGGCGGGCAGTGCTCGGCAGCGGGTTGCGCGCCGTGGTCGGCGTGCTCCATCGCTGACATGTCCATGCTCATGTCCATCGACATGTTCATGGCCATTGCCGAGGCGCGTTGATCCATCGGCATCGACTGAGAAATCAGCGGACCGATAAAGATCATCAGCATGGCGAACAGGCTGATCCAGCTGCCGCGCGTCAGGCTCAATGACTGACGGCGTGTCGCGGATGACCTGGCGCTAGGCGGGCGCATTTGCTCAGCCGGTTACTGGGCGTGAGCGTGCATCTGCATGTCTTCGGGCGGCTTCTTCTGCACCGAGACTTCGACCGTCACGTCACCGGCCTTCTCGAAATGCATCGTCAGCGGGAAGCGTTTGCCGTCGCTCAACAGGCTACGGTCTTTCAGGTTGACCAGCATCACGTGATAGGCCATCGGCGCAAACATGACGTTGCCGCCCGCCGGAATATCAACGCTCGGCACCTGTTGCATCTTCATCAGATCGCCTTGCATCACGTGTTCGTGCAGCTCGGCTACGGCCGAAATCGGCGAGTCGACACTCAGCAGGCGATCAGCGGTTTTGCCGCTGTTGTGAATCACGAAATAGGCGGCAACGGTTGGCGCGTTCGGCGGCAACTCCTGCGACCACGGGTGAGCGATTTCCAGCTCGCCGACTTTGTATTCGTGGGCATTGGCAAAGCAGGCAGGCAGCAGCAACGCGGCCAGAACGATGAGTTTGTTCAACATGGCAGTTCTCCAGAGCGATTCAAAACGCAGATCAATTGCGAGAAGGAATCACACCAGAGGGGAAGCGCGGGGGTTGAGGTTGGGCCATTGCTGGCGCGGTGTGGGGATATCGAGTGTGACGGCAGGCAGGCTTCGATTGGCCTCGAACTGCGCGAAGTACAGCTGCGGCTCATGCCCTGGCAGCGCCACGACAGGCGCTGCGCCCGAGCAACACCAGCAATGCTGCATGTTGGAGTGATCGTCGCCTTGCGGCGCTTTCTGCCCGAGATCGCCCAGGGAAATCGCTACCATCTTGGTGCCGCTGGACGTGCAGAAACTGCCCCACAACAATTGCTCGGCAGGCGATTTGGCAGACTGCGCCATCGCATTGCTCATCGGCATGGCGAGCATGTTGAACAGCACTGCGAAGCAGGCGATCCAGGCAATTGCAAGCCGATGTCGGGACATGGGGAAATCCGTTTGGGTGGGCGATCAAGCGCAGCTATTTAGCCTGATCAGGGCCGATAAGTAAAAAAGCGGCGTGCGGTGTGGTGTCGCAGTGCCACGCTTTCATAAACTTCATGATAGTCGCGAATTTCAGATTGCCAGTGCCGACCAGCGAGGGGCGCGCATTTTTTGTAGCCGCTGCCGAAGGCTGCGTCCGGCTGCTACAGGTTTTGTGTAGAACTCTTGCGCAAGGCTGCCAGCACGTCCGCCAGCGTACTGAACTCTCGATCAACTTGTGCCAACACCGGCCGCTTCAAAACAATCACCGGAACCCCCCGCTCCCGCGCCACTTCCAGCTTCGGCTCGGTCGCGGTGCTGCCGCTGTTCTTGCTGATCAGCACATCGATCTGTCGGCGCTCAAACAGCTCGCGTTCTTCCTCGATCACAAACGGGCCGCGTGCGCCGATGACTTCGCAGCGGTCGTTGCCGGGGTAAACGTCCAGCGCACGTAACGTCCAGAATTGCTCCGGCGGGATTTCGTGCAGGTGCTGCAAGGGTTCGCGACCGAGGGTGAATAAGGGGCGGTGGAAGGGTTGCAGGGCTTCGATCAGTTCGGACCAGTCGGCGACTTCGCGCCAGTCATCCCCGGCCAGGGGTCGCCAGGCCGGACGGCGCAGCGCCCAGCAGGTGATGCCGGTCAGCTGTGCGGCCGTCGCGGCGTTGTGGCTGATTTGGGCGGCGTAGGGATGGGTCGCGTCCAGCAGCAGGTCGATGCCTTCTTCGCGAATGAACTGCGCCAGACCTTCCGCGCCGCCGTAGCCGCCGACGCGCACCTGACAGGTCAGATCCGTTGGCACCCGACCCACACCGGCCAGGCTGTAAATGTGTTCAGGGCCAAGGGTGCGAGCGATGGCCAGCGCTTCCGTCACGCCGCCGAGCAGCAAGATGCGCTTCATTGAAAAGCCCCCGCATGGCCGACAATGCCGCCCTGACGATCGATGGCAAACACTTCGACCTGAACCTGCGCCGGCACCACGCTGCGGGCAAATTCCAGGGCGTGCTGACACACCGCATCACCGAGGGCGATGCCCGCAGCGGCAGCCATCGCCAAGGCTTGCTGGCTGGTATTGGCCTCGCGAATGGCCTGTTGCAGTGCTTCATCCGCGCCGACCGCTGCTGCCCATTGCGCCAGTTGCGGCAGGTCGATGCTCGAATGCCGACTGTGCAAATCCATGTGCCCGGCCGCCAGTTTGCTGATCTTGCCGAAGCCGCCGCACAGGCTGAGTTTATCCACAGGCACTTTGCGCAGATGCTTGAGTACGGCGCCGACGAAGTCGCCCATTTCGATCAGGGCGATTTCCGGCAAGTCGTAGACCCGGCGCATGGTGTCTTCGCTGGCGTTGCCGGTACAGGCGGCAATGTGCAGGTAACCGTTGGTTTTGGCGACGTCGATGCCTTGGTGGATCGAGGCGATGTACGCCGCGCAGGAGAACGGCCGGACGATGCCGCTGGTGCCGAGGATCGACAAGCCGCCGAGAATCCCCAGGCGCGGGTTCATGGTTTTCAGCGCCAGGGCTTCGCCGTCCTCGACGTTGACGGTGACCTCGAAGCCGCCGCGGTAGCCGAGTTCTTCGGCCAGCAAGGTCAGGTGATCGGTGATCATTTTGCGCGGCACCGGATTGATCGCCGGTTCGCCGACGGCCAGTACCAAGCCGGGGCGCGTCACCGTGCCGACACCACGCCCCGCCTTGAAATGAATGCCCGGCTCGACGCTCAGGCGCACGTGTGTGTACAGCAGGGCGCCGTGCGTTACGTCAGGGTCGTCGCCCGCGTCTTTGATTGTTCCGGCTTCGGCGCCGTCGTCGGTCAGGCGACAAAATTCCAGGCGCATCTGCACGTGCTTGCCCTTGGGCAATACGATCTCGACCGCGTCAGCACCCATGCCCCCCAACAACAGACGCGCTGCGGCCAGACTGGTGGCGGTGGCGCAGCTGCCGGTGGTCAGGCCGCTGCGCAACGGGGCGGATTGTTCGGCGGTTTCGTCACGCATCGCAGGGCTTCGTCACGTCCAGCAGGGTAATCGGCAGCGCCTGTCGCCAGGTGTCGAATTCACCCAGCGGCTGCGCCTGGGCAATGTGGATGCGGGTCAGCTCGCCGCCATGCTGTTCGCGCCAGGCCATCAGGGTCATTTCACTTTGCAGCGTGACCGCGTTGGCGATCAATCGACCGCCGGGTTTGAGTTGCGCCCAACAGGTGTCGAGCACGCCTTCACGGGTGACGCCGCCCCCGATGAAAATCGCGTCCGGGCGTTCGAGCCCGGCCAGGGCCTGGGGTGCGTTGCCGCGAATCAGTTGCAGGCCGGGCACGCCGAGGGCGTCGCGGTTGTGTTCGATCAGCGACTGTCGACCTTCATCGGCTTCAATGGCCAGTGCGCGACATGTCGGGTGGGCGCGCATCCATTCGATGCCAATCGAGCCGCTGCCAGCGCCGACGTCCCACAGCAGCTCACCCGGCACCGGCGCGAGGCGCGCGAGGGTGATGGCGCGCACGTCGCGCTTGGTCAGTTGGCCGTCGTGTTTGAACGCGGAGTCCGGCAACCCGGCCAATCGCGAAAGGTTCGCTGTGCTCGGCTCGGCGATGCACTCGATGGCAACCAGGTTCAGATCGGCGATCAGCGGATCATTCCAGTCATTGGCAACGCCATCGATGCGCCGTTCGGCTGCACCGCCCAGATGTTCCAGCACGGTGAGGCGGCTCGGACCGAAACCGCGTTCGCGCAGCAGAGCGGCAATCGCCGCCGGGCTTTGACCGTCGTTGCTCAGCACCAGCAAACGCACGCCACTGAACACCTGCGCATTGAGGGCGGCGAGCGGCCGGGCAACGACTGAAAGCGTCACCACCTCCTGCAACGGCCAGCCCATTCGCGCGGCTGCCAGCGAACAGGAGGAAGGCGCCGGCAGGATCTGCATGTCTTCAGCCGACACCTGGCGCGCAAGGCTGGCGCCCACGCCGAAGAACATCGGATCGCCGCTGGCCAGCACACACACCGCCTCACCGCGACGGGCCAACAGCGGCTCAAGGGAAAAAGGGCTCGGCCACACCTGGCGCTCGCCACGGATGCACACTGGCAGCAGATCCAGTTGCCGCTGGCTGCCCATAATCCGCGAAGCGCGCAGCAGGGCATGCCGGGCGTTTCTGCCCAGGCCCTTGAAGCCGTCTTCACCGATTCCCACTACTGTCAGCCAGGGTGACATCTGCAGTCCTTAAAAATAGTCCTCAATCGGACGGTTCCGACGGGCAGGCTTTTCATGCCGCCTGACAAAGCAGGCATAATACCGCGCCTTCGCCCGCGAAGCGCCTTTCCCACACAGCCGGTCGCCCCCTTGAACGAACGTCCGATGTCCACTGCCTTACGCCCCTCGGCTTGCCCGGGGTTGCTGCGTATTGTCCAGGCACTGGACGGCGGCATCTGCCGGATCAAGTTGAATGGTGGTTCGATCAGCGCCGATCAGGCCGACGCGGTGGCGAGTGCTGCCGAACGCTATGCCGGGGGCGTGATCGAGGCGACCAACCGCGCCAACCTGCAAATTCGCGGGATTGGCGGTGAACACGCAGCCTTGATCGACAGCCTGATGGCGGCCGGACTCGGCCCGAGCAGCGCCGCTGGCGATGATGTGCGCAACCTGATGCTCAGCCCGAGCGCCGGGATCGATCGGCACCGGTTGATCGACACGCGCCCGTTGGCCGGGCAGGTTCTCGCCACGCTGCAAAGCGATGCACGCTTGCATGACCTCAGCGCCAAATTTGCCGTGCAACTGGATGGCGGCGAAGCCTTGGCGATGCTCGAACATCCCCATGACCTGTGGCTGGCAGCGATTGAGCGTGACGGCGAACAACGCTGGGCCTTCGGTCTGGCCGGGTGCCCGACAGACGTGCCTGCCGGTTCGGTGGCGCTGGATCAGGGCCATGCGCTGGTCGTTGCGGTGCTGGAGTTGTTTCTTGAAGGGGCACGTCCCGAGCAGACACGCATGCGCCATTTGCTCGCTGAATGTCCACTCGACGCGTTTCTTGCTCGACTGGCCGAGCGAGTGCCGCTGAAAGCCATCGAGGGTTGGCAGCGTATCGCAGGTCCGAATGCCTTGCACATCGGCGCTCATGCGCAGCGTGACGCCGAGCGCGTGTACATCGGCGCAGTACCGCCGTTGGGACGTCTCGACCCCGCGATGCTGCGCGGTGTCGCACAACTGGCACGGGAACACGGTGACACCAGCCTGCGATTCACGCCGTGGCAAAGCCTGTTGCTGCCCGGCGTGCCGCTCGACAAGGCAGCGCAAGTTATCCACAGCCTCGAACAACTCGGCCTGCGCTGCTCGGCCGATGACGCCTTGGCCCACCTGATCGCCTGCACCGGCTCGATCGGTTGCGGCAAAGGCCTGGCCGACACCAAGGGCGATGCCCGGCAACTGGCCGCGCTGCTGCAACGCCAAGGGCTGGCGCTGAACGTTCACCTGTCGGGTTGCTCGCGCTCCTGCGCGGCTGCGCACATCGCGCCGATGACCTTGCTGGCGGTTTCCGCCGGTCATTACGACCTCTATTTTCGCGACGCAGCACAGCCCGGTTTCGGCGCGCTGCACGCACGCAATCTTACTATTGAAGCGGTCGCAGCCTTACTCGACGACCGCTCACGGAGCCCCCTAGATGCTTGATTACATCCGCGACGGTCAGGAGATCTATCGCAACTCCTTCGCGATCATTCGCGCCGAGGCCAACCTCGCACGCATCCCCGCCGATCTGGAGAAACTCGCGGTACGCGTGATCCACGCCTGCGGCATGGTCGATGCCATCGACGGCTTGCAGTTTTCCGAAGGCGCGGGCAAGGCCGGGCGCGAGGCGCTGGCCGCCGGTGCGCCGATCCTGTGCGACGCGCGGATGGTCAGCGAAGGTGTCACGCGCACGCGGTTGCCGGCGAACAACCAGGTCATCTGCACCCTGCGCGATGACAGCGTTCCGGAGCTGGCTCGCGAATTGGGCAACACCCGCTCCGCCGCTGCGCTGGAGCTGTGGCGTCCGCACCTGGAAGGCAGCGTGGTGGTGATCGGCAATGCGCCGACCGCGCTGTTTTACCTGCTGGAAATGCTCGATGCCGGTGCGCCGAAACCGGCCCTGATCCTCGGCTTCCCGGTGGGTTTCGTCGGTGCCGCTGAATCCAAGGCTGCGCTCGCCGCCGACAGTCGCGGTGTACCGTTTGTGATCATGCAAGGCCGGCTGGGCGGTAGCGCCATGGCCGCCGCCGCCGTCAACGCCCTCGCCACGGAGATCGAATGATGCAGCAACCTGGACGCTTGATCGGCCTGGGCGTCGGCCCCGGTGATCCGGAACTGATTACCGTCAAAGCCCTGCGCCTGTTGCGCGAATCGCCAGTGGTGGCGTACTTCGTCGCCAAGGGCAAAAAGGGCAACGCCTTCGGCATCATCGAAGCCCATTTGCAGGACGCGCAAACCCTGCTGCCGCTGGTGTACCCGGTGACCACCGAAGCACTGCCGGCACCGCTGTCGTACGAGCAAGTGATCAGCGATTTCTACGATGCGGCCGGCGAAGAGCTCGCGGCGCATCTGGACGCGGGCCGTGACGTGGCAGTGATTTGCGAGGGTGATCCGTTCTTCTACGGTTCCTACATGTACCTGCACGATCGGCTGGCCGAACGCTATGAAGCCGAAGTGGTGCCGGGCGTGTGCTCGATGCTTGGCGGCGCTTCGGTGCTGGGTGCGCCGTTGGTGTACCGCAATCAGAGTCTGTCGGTGCTGTCCGGCGTGCTGCCTCACGACGATCTCAAGCGTCGGCTGGCCGATGCCGATGCGGCGGTGATCATGAAGCTGGGGCGCAATTTCCCCAAGGTCCGCCAAGTGCTTGAAGAACTCGGTCTGGCGGAACGTGCGCTCTACGTCGAACGCGCGACCATGGCCAATCAGAAAATCGTCCCACTGGACCAGGTCGAGCCGATGTCGTCGCCATACTTCTCGCTGATCATCGTTCCCGGCGAAAGGTGGCAAGGCTGATGGCCCGTCCAGCTCCGGCGATTGTCATTCTGGGCAACGGCAGCCTCGCGACCGCACGCAAAATCCAGCAGGTCTACCCCGGCGCCCTGATTCATGGCCTGGCCGGACGGGTTGAAGGCGCGGACCGTGTTTATCACGAGTTTGGCGCCACCGTGCGCGAGTTCTATCAGCAGGACACACCGATCATTGCCTTGTGCGCGGCCGGGATCGTGATCCGCACCCTGGCGCCGTTGCTGCTTGAGAAGGGCGCCGAACCGCCAGTGCTCGCGGTGGCCGAAGACGGCAGCGCCGTGGTGCCGCTGCTGGGCGGTCTCGGTGGCGTGAACGTCATGGCGCGGCAGATTGCTGCCGGTCTCGACGTGGCGGCGGCGATCACCACCAGCGGTGAATTGCGCTTCGGCACCTGCCTGCTCAATCCACCCAACGGCTACGCCCTCGGCGATCTGGAACTGGGCAAACGTTTTGTTTCGGATCTGCTCGCGGGCCACAGCGTGCGCATCGAAGGGGCGGCCCCTTGGCTGGCACAAGCGCAGTTGCCGGAAGACCCGGAGGCGCCGTTGTCGATTCATGTTGGCAGTGCCGAGCGCACGCCGGCGGCCAATGAATTGCTGATCTACCCGCGCAGCGTGCTGGTGGCGGTGAGCGCCGAGGTGGCGGATCTGCCGAACGCGATTCGCGGGGCGTTGCATCAGGCAAACATCGCCGTGCAATCGCTGGCATGCTTGCTGGCCAGCGATCGGCACATGGCCAATCCTGCGTTGCGCGAAGCGGCGCTTGAACTGGGCGTGCCGCTGCGGTTTGCGTCGTTCAACGGCGGCGTCAGCGAGCTGGCCCGCCACACCGTGCCGAACGCTACCATTGTGTCGGCGGAGACGGGCATCGCCATCGCGGTGGCCAACGAGCCACTGGAGCTTGCACAGATCGGGCGTGCACGCGGTCGTCTGGCCGTGATCGGCCTGGGCCCAGGCGCTGCTGAACTGATGGTGCCGGCGGTCAAGGCCGAACTGGCGCGCGCCAATGACGTGCTGGGTTATGAAACCTACGTGCGCATGGCCGGGCCATTTCGCGAGGATCAAGTGCTGCATTGCACCGACAACCGCGAGGAAATGCAGCGCGCTCGCCACGCCTTTGAGCTGGCGGCCCAAGGGCGGTCGGTGGTGGTGGTTTCGTCGGGGGATCCGGGCGTATTCGCCATGGCAGCCGCCGTACTCGAAGCGCTGCATGAGTCGAGTGAGCCGGGCTGGCACAGCGTCGATCTGGAGATTCTTCCCGGCGTCTCCGCGTCCCTGGCAACCGCGGCTCAGGCCGGCGCGCCATTGGGGCACGACTTCTGCGTGATGTCCCTGTCAGACAACCTCAAGCCTTGGGCAATGATCGAGAAACGGCTGGACCTGGCGTCTCAGGCCGACCTGGCGCTGGCATTCTACAATCCGATTTCGCGGTCGCGCCCGTGGCAACTGGGGCGGGCACTGGAGATTGTCGCGCAGCACCGCTCCGCTGAAACGCCGGTGGTGTTGGGGCGGGACATTGGTCGTCCGGGCCAGACGTTGCGTGTCACCACGCTGGGTGATCTGACCCCCGATCAGGTCGACATGCGCACCATGGTGCTGGTCGGTTCTTCCACCACCTGCGTGTTCCCACGTGCCGAGGGTGGCCAGTGGGTGTATACGCCACGCTGGTACGGTGACAAACCCTCTTCGTGAAAGTCGGCGGCCTCGTTCTGAAGCCGCTTTTATAACGATCTGCCGTTAATGAACAGGATGTCATTGCGGCAGGTCGTTCGATGTGTTGATGTAAGCCGATGTTTTGTTTACGTGTAAGGAAACTGTCGAGTTTGTTGATGGTTGTCCTTTATCTGGTCTTTTTTCTGTTGTTTTTGAATATCTAAAGTTTCTGGATGTTTGGCGGGTCATTAATTGTTTGTTTTCTTCTTTGAAGCGGATAAATCGTTCGGTTAGTGTTGTTTTATAACCGGATGGGTTCTCCGTTCGGGTGGAGGCCCGCTTTTATTTTTACAGGGAAGTATCTTTATGAGTGAACAAACAACTGGTCATGTAAACGGCTACGTCGATTTTATCGATCTATTCAAACTGTCTGATCTTGAGCAGGCGTTACAAGAGCATAAAGGTGCAGAGGAATATGACGCAGTATTTCGATATTACTTTGCTTGTATCTCAGTGCTCGATTTTCCAAGAATGCTTGCGCCGCTGGGTTTGCTGCGCGAGGCCCTCGGGTCTTTTGTCGAGCCCAAGCGCCGGCGTCGGCGCGCAGCCGGTGTGGAGCGGCCCACGGCACAGCCGGGCGACGCAGCGCCGGGGCTGACGGAGATCCGCGACAGGGTCGAAGGCTTTCACTCGCGCTTGTCCAATAGCATTGAACAGCTGAGTACCGCCGCCACTGAAGTGCCGAAAAATCTCCACTTCGTCTGGCTGGGGGGCGGCTTGGGAAACATTCAGCGCGACTATATTAATGTCTGGCAAAAGGTGTTGGCCGGGCAGGGCTATACCGTGAAGCTCTGGTACGACAGCGATGCATTACTGGCCTATGAAACCAACCGGATCATTGTCGAGGCCGCGAAGGCCGATGCAATGGTCAATGGCGGTCATGGCAGCGAATCGTTTCTTGATCTGAGTGATAAATATGAGGAGCGGGCCATTGTTCTCAAACAACAAATGTTCGCGCATATCAACAAAGCGGTAGCGCGTGGTGTTAATGCGGATGATGCACGAATTGATTATCTGGTCCGTGGATATGGTCAGAATGAAGCCAGCTTGAAAGCCTTGCGGGACAAGAATAATCAAAGTATTTCGGCAATGGGCGAGGGCGGTGTGGAGCTTCGTAATATTGCAGCGAATGGAACACCGTTGCACTTGCAGGATATTTACCAACGGGAAATCAGTCTGCGAGGCAACTTTGCCGCGGCTTCCGATGTGGTGCGCATTGAGGCCTTGATGGCTGAAGGCGGAAGTTATGCGGATGTCGATAACCTGCCGCCTCTTCTGAAGACGCTGGGCGGGGTGGACATCAGTCAATTCAGCAGCGATGCGCGCCTGGGCGTCTTGCAGTTGTTGCTGGATCAGAACCCGGAGTGGATGCCGGGTCGTGAGGCATCAAGAAGCAAGTACACAAGCTACTTCGAGCGCATACCTGAAGAACATCGCCCGGCGCTGGAGCAGTTCGCCAACAGTCATCCGCCGTTGAATAGCGTTTTTCGCGAGCCCGCAGAGCGCCTTGTACGACCGGACGGACTGCGAGCGGTTGCCGAAGGGGGCAGCCTGAGTAATGCGTTTCTCATGGCGCATCCAGGATCGGCGATGGTCAGCGCCGTGATTGATCGCTTCAAACTCAATTATGAGATCGTTGATGCCACGGCCCGTTTGGCCATGGAGCGTCAAGTCGCCGCTATCGATGTTGAGGCCATCAGTCAAATTGCGTTGGATGTCGTCGAAGAAAAATTCGCCCTATTGGGTGCTTCGCCGGGGGATGTAGAACCTGCGCAGTATCTTCTGGCTCTGGCTGCAGCTTCCTACTACAGCGACGGTATTCGCCCCCAAAGCGAAGTGACCATCTATCTGACCGGGCCCGCTGCGATGCGCGATGCGCTCGCGGATTACGCAAGCAGGCATTTCACCCCACGAGCAGCGGGCGCCTGGCGAACGGATGTGGCAATTGACCCCGCCGCAACGGTGAACCGGGCCACCGAGGAGGAGTTGGACCACTCCTGGAAAGAAAACGAAAGCGACACCGAGGAGTGGTTCAAGAACGAAAAACAACGGTGGGAAACCGGGCAGTTCAAGGCGCGTTACCTGGGCAAAGTGGATCAGTTGCTGAAGAGCCAGACGCTCTCTTTCGACCATGGCTGGCCCGTCATCGAAGGTCGACACGTGTTGTCGACTGAACTGCTGCAATCCCTGGCGGAACAGCTTGGCGAACCTTTCTTTCGTGCAATGAGTCAGCAGACCAGCGGTGAGGTGGCTTTCGACAAACCATTGCAGCTGGGTTTTGACGAGCGTCAATCCATCCTTGCGCAGGAGATCGCGCCACCGCCGGTGCTGGTCGGTGAGCCGGCCTCCGCGGAGTTGGCTCTGGATGAATTGCTTCACCGAATTGGCCGAGGGATGTTGCAGGTAGAGCAACTTGATCCGCGACAGCGGCTACTGATCGGTTCGTTGCTGGGCGCGCGGGCGATGGATCAACGCAACTTTGATCACGTCCGCGCGCGGCTGGAAAACCTCGCTAACAACGTGTCTGAATTGGGCGTGTCACACCGGTACGGGGCGATTGAACGGGAGCTGTTCAAAGAAAGTCATCCGGCGTTCGTTGACGGTTTGGCCCGCGCCTCGACACCGTCCGTGACATTGTCCGAGACCAGCATTGAACTGAAGAAGCAGGCGTTGGAGCAATCGCTGACCTTGCTGCAATGGGGACGCCAGGTTGCCCGGATTCAGCAGGTCGCCAAACTCGAATTCCGTGATCGCATCAGCGAGCGCATGACCGATGTACTGGAAAGCTTCGATCAAGGCACCTTCAAACTGGTGCCACAGGATTTGTTGCTCCAGGGCGCCGGTGACCGGATCGCCGGGCGTTGCTATCCGTTGGCATTGGCCATGGCGGCGGCGATCAGCAAGGGGAGCGAAGCGGCCAACATGCTTCGCGAGCGGTTTTACCTGGCGGTCATTGAACCCGGTACCCGAGATTCGAATGCATTCGTGAGCGTTATCGAAGAACTTCGTGACGTCGACATCCGTGACCTCGGCGGGCTGGTCGTGCGCTCCGATCTGGCACAGGTGATCGCGACGCTTGAAGCGAAAACCGGCAGCAGCACGTTGATGCTCAATTCGGATAACCACTCGATGCTGCTGGCCAAGAGTAGGGTGGACGAGCGCAGTACTTATCATTTCTACGATCCGAACTTTGGTGTTTTCGAGTTCAATACCGCGCAAGCGCTCAGTGCAGCATTGACCCATTTTTTCATTAGCCAAGAGATGGCAGGGCCTTACGCCGCTTATGGGGAGCCCGGTCGTCCAGCCTTTGATTTGATTGAGCTGGACGCAGGCCGTCTTAATGCAAAGGTGTTGTCGTCGGGTGTCCCGGTGTCGAGTCTTTCCGATTCGGGCAGCCTGCCAGACCAGGCGCCGCGGGTAAGACAGCGGCTGGCCAGCGCGCGAGGGCAGTCGTTGGTCAGCAATGGGGTGCTGGGCAGTTCGTTGCTGGAACTGGACGCCCACTGGTGGAGTGATCAGATCGCCCAGGCGACCCGGCAGTTGCAGGCGCAGCACGGGCTGTCGTCGAGCGCAGTTGCGTTGTTCGAGACGCTGGAGATCACCCCCGCAGGCGAGTACAAAATCAGTCTGGTCGATACCGATCCAGCGCAGACCATTGTGCGCGTCACCACCGATGATCCGCGATTCCTGAGAATCAAGAATTACCTCTCGGAAACCTTCCGTACGCTGGCCGCGCAACCGCATGAGTCGGCCAGCTTGCCTGACCCTACGGAGGCGGGCAGCGTCCATACGCTCAATGCCGGTTTCACTGTGCAAGCCTTGATGAATGCGCTGCGTCATCACGAGGGCGCGGCCAGCGGGGGTGACAAGGCGCTGACCACGGCCATTCGCTTGCATGCCTATGTCAATTACGCCCAACTGGTCCACGGCAACGTGGTGGATGTGGTTGGCGTCGTGACGCTGGTGCGTCAGGCACTGGACGATGAAAAACTGATCGCCCGCACCAGCGCACCGTTGGTGCAAAAGGCGTTGGGGCATGTGGCCAATGAAGGCGTCGGCACGGTGTTGGGGATGGTGAATGTCGGGTTTGATATTTACCAGTTAAGCCGTGCCACCAATGACATTGAGAAGGCGCAATTCGGCACGCAGCTGGCGTTCGACTCCGCGAGCGCCATGTTGGGCGCCGCCGGACTGGGTGCGGCATTGGCCGGGGCGGGAACGGTGGCGGCGGTGCTGGGCGGTGCCGGGGTGATTCTGGGGGGGCTGGCGGTGGGCGTCGCTGCGCTGGCCGAAGGGTTTGCCACCATTGCCGAAGAAGCCAAGGAGGTCGCCCGGTTTTTTGAGGGGGTGGAGAAGGCTTATCGAGAGGGCGGCTATCATCTGGACAAGGCCTCGAACGCCTGGCTTGCGCACCCCTTGCCGGTATTTGCCGAGCTCGATTTGCACGCATCCTGCGTCCGTTTCGACAGCCCCAGGCTGTTCCCGCTACGGGACCATTTCGGGGTTCCCGATTTCGATGTGGATTACGACCGCGCCACCGACATCCGCGTGGGCCTCGGGTTGCCCGACTCGGCGCCTTTCGCGCCGCCGCCCGGGCAGGCGATCGTTTTGCCCGGCACACCCAAAACCTGGTACGGCTATGAGTACACATTGCTGCCGTTTGTCACGTTTCGTCATGCCGGCGGCTTCGATACGGCCCGTCGGCTGGAGAAAAAGAATGAACAGGGACAATGGCAGTTTCTGTTT
The DNA here is from genome assembly GCF_000514395.1 of Pseudomonas sp. URMO17WK12:I12. Taxonomy (NCBI): domain Bacteria; kingdom Pseudomonadati; phylum Pseudomonadota; class Gammaproteobacteria; order Pseudomonadales; family Pseudomonadaceae; genus Pseudomonas; species Pseudomonas sp. URMO17WK12:I12. The sequence goes on along the minus strand of NZ_AZVV01000004.1, from coordinate 87,829 downwards.
TCGTTCTACTCGTTTCCCGGCGAGTACGTGGTCAGCCGGCTGAACCCGGTCTACAAGCCCACGGTGTTCAACGTGCGTCTCGACAACATCGAACGTTCGCTGGTGGTGCCAGCCCTGCCAAAAGCGTGGCACGGACTGGTTTCCTACCGGATCGAAGGCGCCGGCGCCCAATGTTCCGTACTGCTCAATCCCGGGGTGAGCCTTGTACTCGACGCACCCGGTCACACGGCCATGCGCTGGGTGTTGCAGGCGCCCTGGTTGACGGAGGCAGACATCCGGATAGCCACTGCGGGCAGGCTCGTTTCGGACACGCTGGGTGTGAAGTTCAGTGGCAGCGGCGTTCACGATGTGTTGCTCAAGCTGGCGGGGAACACAATCGTGCGCGTTGATCTTGTTGCCCTGAAGTTGGAGGTGGTCGAGGAAGACGCCGATCCGGCGCTCGGGGAACAAGCGCTGCTGGATCACTTCAAGTCATTGGCCCGCGAACATCGACTGGCCATGCCTTACACCCCCGTTCACAACTTCGTGGTGCCGTTTGAAAAACCGGACGAACCGAGAACGGTGGCTGCGTATTACGACTCGGCGCAGGATCGTTTTCTGTATATCCGCGACCCGAATGTCCTGCTGGCCGATGAAGCCGTGCTGGGCGCCGTGGTCGAGGGCTCGGCCTATTTCTATCACCCCGCGAGTTTTGATGTCTGGCAGGTCGACGCGATCACCGGCACGCTGGTTCAGCGCTACCGTTTGCTGTTCAGGGATGGCTTGACCATTGGCCGCTGTGAGGCCGTGGCCAACGGCGGCATTCAGATCGTGCAGCAGTACGTTCGCAAGGATGGCCAGCGCGATGAACTGACCTTCCTGATCCATCAGCAAACGGTGTTGCTCGCCTCGATCACCCTGGGTCAGGATCCAGCACTGCAGGCGGTTTTAGAGGCTGACACGCTGACGGACTGGAAGCGGATACTGGGCAATTATGTGTTGCCGGGAGCGTTCGTTGATACCGTGGACTGGCGCCCCGGTGCGCTGGTTTCGATCTGTTGGCAGCGCGAAGACAACTCCCGTGATCTGGTCTGGGTCCGCGATCTTGACGGGTTGATCATCCGTGCACCCGCCCGGCGTCACCATGTGCGAGGCTGGAAGGATTCGATCAAGGCTTTGGATACCCTTTTACTCATTGCGCCCGACGGTGCCGAGGGCGAGGTGTTCGTGACCTACGACAAGGACATTCAAAGCCTCGTGCGCCAGCAAAGGTCGATGGTCGAGGGGCGCGTGCAATGGTCTTCCAGAGAAATTGCCCCCACAGGGCTGAAAAATGTTGTAGCGGTCGAGCAGGGGCATCTTGCCCTGACCGACTCGGGCCTGTTCTTCACGATGACGTCGGAAGGCTATCTGCGCTTGGGCGGATTGACGGGCACCTGGTTCAAGGATCGGGCCCGGTGGTGGTCCGAACTGCCTGCGGTGTCGACGCAGTATCCGGTGTCGAGTCTCGCCCTTCTTGGGTTGAGCAACTTTACGGGTAGCGGCGATTTATGCGCCTGGTATGTGGAGGATCGGCTGTTGCTCGCGGACCTGGGCCATGGCAAAGAAGTGCGGTTGCTGAGTAGTGTTCCGGACAATCAGGCTGCCTGGTTATTCGATCTTTCAACGGGCAGGATTTTCAGCCAGCGCTTTATCGAAACGACACACTTGAACGCTGCATTTGGCCCGGGAACCCGGCTTTTGCAGGCTGAGGCATTGCCCGCTCCGATGCAGGAATGGGCGCCCTGGGTCTTTACCGACGTGAAAGTGGAGGGTGCCGGCCTGAAGGCCACAACGCTTGATGGCCTGGAGATGGATTTACAGCACAACGAACCGGTCCGGATTACGGGGGTGGGCAGCCGCTGGGTTGCGGCACTGGAAGGGCCATTGAGTGAGGGGCTGGCAGCGCTGGCGAACGAATATCGCTGCGCCGATTTCCTGTCCGTCAAAGACCCCGACAGCCTTCAATGGTATGTGGTCCGCAGCGGACGATTGATCCGGATTCCGAAGGCCGCCGTTACTGCGCACTACACGCTGGTGGGCACCCGGGATCAAACCAGTGCGATGCTGCACGAACGCGAAGATGGTTTGTTGTACACCTATCCGCAAAAAAGCACGGTCGGACCGCTCGACTATATCCAGCGTAACGCCCAAGTGCTGGTGGTCGAGGGGCCGAAGAGGGCCCATGACCTTCTGCCGTTGATTGCTGATGATGTCAGCATCCTGGTGCTCAAAATGGGTCAGGGGACCACGACAAGCCGACTGACCCGAGCGGCCTGGTTGAAACTTGAATCGGTCATCGTCGATTGTCGTTATTCGCTTGAGCGGCCACCCTCGATTCCCGGGAAACTGATTCTGGACCCTTCGATCATGGATCAGTTATGGGTCAGCCTGGTCGATGAACACCTGGTGATGAACGGCCTGGACAGCGGGCACAGCCTGATTTTTCGCGGTGTTTACTCTGCGGATGTGGCGTTGCGGGGTGACGTGTTCCTTTCGCTCAATGGCTATCGGTCACGGGCGGTTTCGGAAATAGTGACCGAGTTACTGAGGCTAAAAGGCGTTGCCGGCAGCGCCACGTTAACGGAGCTGATGTCGAGTTCTCAGGTCGAGGTGGTCGCAGAACCGGCAAAATCCAGGGCGTAGCGTTCCCGCACTGATTACGGCACCAGATAACCTTTCACACCCGTGAAGATAATCTGTGCCGCCAGCGCACACACAAACAATCCCATCAATCGGCTGACAATCTGCAAGCCCTGGTCTCCAAGAATCCGTTCGATGCGGTTGGACAAATAAAGGACCACACCGACCGTGAAGCTGGCCAGGGCAATGCTGAGAATGGCCGTGAGTTTGTCGTCCCAGTGTGGCTGGCTCACGCCCATCACCAGCAAGGCACCGATGGTGCCGGGGCCGACCGTCAATGGAATCGTCAGCGGGACGATCGTCACGTCCTGCTGCACATTGTCGGTCTGCACCGCCGACTTGCCCTGGGCCATGCCCAGTGCCGAGATAAACAGCACGCTGCCGGCACCGATGCGGAACGCATCCACGGTAATGCCGAAGACACTGAAAATCACCCGTCCGAACAAGTACAGCAAGACGCTGGACACCAGCGTCGCGGTGGCCACTTTCCAGGCCAGCCGACGCTGTTCCTTGCGTGAATAACCGCGGGTCAGGCTGATGAAGCAGGACAACACGAAGAACGGGCTGTAGAGCACCAGCATCTTCAGGTAAACGCTGAATAACACGTGGAGCATGGTGGTCGCTCTCAGGTCAGGGAAGTCGAGGGGAGTCTATCAGGCGGTACGGGGGCTGTCGGCTAACAGACGGGGAGTTGTGCCGCGTTTTTTCAATCGCAGGAGAAGATTCTGCGCAGCGTTAAATCAATCAATGGAATGAAAAAAAGGAGCATCAAAATGGAATTTTCATCACAAGACATTACTCGGGGTATTACGCCGCAAAATGGCGCCGCGGTTTTGCACAATAGTTTGCTGGGTTTAAGCGCTCAGCTGTCGAGTCAGGACAGGCAGTTCGTCAAAAACAGCGTTCGATATGCCAAAGCCCGGGCGGACCAAAAATACAACAGTGTCAAACAGGCGGCTGAGTGGTTCGAATACTACTCCGGGGTAATGTGGTCTATCGGCTGGGGGCTTGATCAACCCCTGGTGGAGGTGATTGACAGGAAGTTCTCCGGAAGTGTGACGCGAGCGTATCTGGACGTCATGTCCAGCAGGGTTGCACGCAGCAAGCTTGCAACGCTTGAAAATGCCTTAAACATGCTGCAGAGCGATGAAGTGTTGCAAGGAACGTTCGCCGCCAGAGTGAGAGCCTTCGGTGCGTTTGAAGTATTGCCCACCGACCGTGAGCCGGACGGCTCCCTGGGGATATTTTTGAGCCATGTTCGTCTACTGAAACTGGATTGGTCCACGGGCTTTTGGAGCGTGGGGCATTCGATGGCGCAACTGGATATCCGTGTTCGACAATTTACCATTCGGCAGCGGGTCATTGAGCAAAACCGCAAGGAGTTGCAGGACGCGTTAACGGAGTTGGAGGGTAAGGAGTTTATGGATTTGCTGTCTCGCGGCTAACGCATGGTCAAACAAGTTAGTTGAATATTAGTTTGGTTGTTCATGTGCTGTTTTCTGGGGCGGTAATTATTTGTATGTGTTCTGAGTTGAGTTATAAGCTGGGGTTGGGTAGTGTTGTCTTCGAGCTGGATTTGCTCATATTAATTAACAGGAAGTTAAATTGTGAATGAAGTACAAGTGTTGGCTGAGTCGGAACAAGCAGCGTTTATTTCTGACTTGGTTAAAAGTTACCCTGCTTCAATGGCTAAACCGCGGGTTGCAGGTTTTTCCGCACGTTCGGGGTCGAGCATTATCAATCTCGACGATATTCAAGCAGTTGTCGACGGCCCTAACGTCATCGGTATGTTTGACGGGATGAGTCGGCGCAACAAACGAATCGCGCTAAATACTTATCGGTTTGCCGAAATCATGGCCACTAACAAGTACCCGGCCAAGCATCAGATCGAACAACGCTTTCAGTTTCTGATCAGTGTACTGACAGCGTTGAAGTGGACCAAAGTCGTTCAGGTGTCCAAGGCGTATGAAAAGAAGACACAAAGTCTGACCATGGCCAATGTAGCGGTCGATATTATTAGCGGCGTAGTGAAGGGCGTCGCTGGAGGTATTGGTATCCCCTCGCTTGTCGCTGACACACTGGGATCCCTCAAACAGGATGAAAAGGCGCTCAACCTTTTCAATCGCTCTGTAGAGAAAGATCAGGGTCGCCGCTTTGGTGTGGCCTCCTGTGCACAGGACAAGGAGGGTTCCGTCAACATGGCTGTCGCAGCAGTCAACTATTCCAAAGAACCTGGTAAAGATGGCGGTGTGCTGTTCGTTGAATGGAAAAGTTCCGAGGTGGACGTTTACCAGGACACGGCGTATTTGGTCATTCATGAGGAAGACTACCCTGGTACAAGGGAGACGACGGTGAATGCCTATCTGGACGAGCTTGATGAGCGTGCGTTTCAAGCCATTTTAGCCAGTAAGTAACAAAAAGGCCGGAGGCATTTGTCTCCGGTTTTTTTTAGTCCGGAAGTGAATCTTATGCTGGATTTTAATTACGCCGTTTATATTGATGGTGGGAGCGTTTTACTCCTGTCGCATGAGCTCAGTGCGCGTGAGTGTACTGATGTACTGGATTCAACGTTATTCATGCAGCTTGCGGCGGCGGCAGAGCAGCCAGGATTGGACGGGTATGAGCAGTGGTGGGGGGGTTATCGCTCGCAGCTTAATAAATTTGGTTGGTCGCGTATTCAGGATTTCGAAGGCTCGTTCAGGTCTGATCCAGATCTATTGCCCCAGACGGTCAGCCAGGCAGTGGCGTCCAAAGTCCGTCGTTTTCTTTCCGCTGAATATGTCGATGCTGTGGGTCGCGCGTTTATCGAAGTGTCCAGACTTTCACCGCACCATTTGGCCCGTACGTTACTGCGATATTATTCGATAGCCGAAGATCCGGTCTCGAAACTGACCACGGTCCGGTTGCAGTTTGGAATTGTCGTGGCGGGTGCTCGGCTAATCTATCTGACGGTAAGTTTCATTACCCGTGAAGCGTTTTCGAGTTCGATCATCGAGCAAAACTTTCTAACCGATGACATCGTCGGGGAAATCGAGTTTAAAGGGTGTGTCGCTGTGCTGGATTCAGCTGCTTATGACTCGTGGCGTGGACGGATTGCGATGGCTGTGGCTCCTTTTCGTGAAGAGCAGATACGGGCGGTGTCCTCGCCAAACACCGAGTGGTAAGGCACGCTTACCGACGAGGTTTCGTCGCTTTGGCACTACTGCACTGTCCGCTCAGGGCGTATTAACGGCTACCCGGTTTTGCTCATCCCGCTGCGCCACCCAATGCTCGATCAAATCGCGCAACTGCGATAACTCCACCGGTTTTGCCATGTGCCCGTCCATGCCGGCCTGGCGCGCACGCTCTTTGTGCTCCGCGAGAATGTGGGCCGTCAATGCCACCACCGGTGTGCGGGTGCGTTGATTGCTGACTTCCCAGGCGCGTAGTTGCTGGGTGGCAGAGAAGCCATCGAGGATCGGCATTTCGCAATCCATCAGCACCAGGTCGTAGCGTTGGGCTTTCATCGCCTGCAAGGCTTCTTCGCCATTGCTGGCGGTGTCCGGTTGCAGGTTGAGCTTGCCGAGCATGCCGCGAATCACCTTGGTCGAGATCGTGTTGTCCTCCGCCACCAGGATGCGGAAGTCGCTCGGGACCTTGACCGGAAGTGCAGGGCCGGCAGGTAGGTGATGTGAAACCGCCAGGCCTTTGTTGCGCTGATTCAGCTCGTCCGCGAGGGTGGTCTTGAGGGTGTAGCCAGCCACGGGTTTGGCGAGAATGCGTTTGATCCCGGAGTTGCGTGCAATGATCTTGCTCGGTGCATTGCTGATGCCCGTCAGCATGATCAGCAGAATGTCGTGATTGAGGCTCGGGTCTTCCTTGATCTTGGCGGCCAGTTGCATACCGGTCATGCCGGGCATGTTCTGGTCCAGCAAGACCACGTCGAAGTAGTCGCGCAAATGAGCCTTGGTACGCAGCAATGCCAAGGCTTCCTTGCCGGACGGTACGGCACTGACATTCAGGCCCCAGGCGCTGCATTGTTGCACCAGTACTTTGCGGCAGGTGTCGTTATCGTCCACCACCAGCACGCGCGCCCCTTGCAGCGGACCATCGAGGTCGGAGGTCGGGTGTTCAAGCCGGTCCGGGTCCAGGGGGAGCGTCAGCCACAAGGTACTGCCCTGGTTGGCGCCGGTCTTGATGCCGAACTCGCCCTGCATCAGGCGGATCAGCTGGCGCGCGATCACCAGCCCCAGATTGCCGCCCAGACTCGTCGCCGAGAGGAAGTGCTTGCTGTGCAGTTCGGCGTGCATCAGGGCATCGCGTTCTTCGGCTTCCATCGGCACACCGCTGTCCTGCACGGCGATGCGCAGCCGTGGTTTGGCACTGCGTTCGTCAAGGGCGACAACGATCAGGATCTCGCCTTCTTCAGTTTTCTTCAGCGCGTTTTCCAGCAGGCTCAGCAGAGTCTGGCGCAGGCGTGTCGGGTCACCGCTGATGACGCGTGGCACTTGCGGCTGAATAAAGCTGATCAGTTCGACATTTTGCTGCTCGGCCTTGGCGCGGAAGATGCTGAGGCAGTCTTCGATCAAGGCGTTGAGGTCGAATTGCACGTCGTCCAGTTCGATCTGCCCTGACTCGAGCTTGGAGATGTCGAGGATCTCGTTGATCAGCGTCAGCAGTTCGTTGCCGGCGCTATGGATGGTTTGCACATAGTCGCGTTGCTTGACCGACAGTGGTGTGCCCAACAGCAGCTCGGTCATGCCGAGCACGCCGTTCATGGGGGTTCGGATTTCGTGGCTGATTTTCGCCAGGAATTCGGCCTTGGCGTTGATCTCCGCGTTGCTGGCCGCCAGGTCGCGACTGACGCTGAAGCGATCTTCAGTGATGCTGCGCTGACGTTCGCTCAGGGCAATGCTCATCAGCAGGCCGCTGATGCAAACGAACACCAGAAGCGTAGTGATCAGGCCTTGCGGCGCGACCTGAGTCAGTCCCAACAGGGCGGGCAGGATGATCAGGGTGCCAATGTTGAACACCACCATCGCCGCAACGAAAAACCGCGCCGGACGATAACCTTTTTGCCAGTGATAGGCGCTGACGAACAACATGCTCAGGCCTGCCAGAGCAACCAGGGCATAGGTGATGATATTCAGCGGCAGTGTGTTGACGAACAATAACAGCAGGCCGCAGACGATGATGAACAGAATGTCCGCCAGCAGCAGTTTGTTCAGCGGGTGCGGGCCAAGCGGGGCGAAGAAGCGACAGGCGAGCATCAGGCCGCTCGGCGCTGTCATCAGTAACGCGAGGTAGGCACCAGGCGTCTGGATGGCGTGCCAGTTCGGCAACCATGGCCCGGCCAGGTTCAGCAGCATTAGCAAGCTGAGCATCAACAACCCTTCACACCAGGCCAGCCAGAGGCTGCTGCGCGAGCGTGTGTAGGCATAACGGACAAAGTTGTGCAGGATCAGCATGCCGAGGCAACCGAACAGCAGACCATAGAGCAATGTCTGATTCTGATCGGCCGCGGTCATGACCGCCGATTGCAGGGTGATGTAGGGCCGTAGCTGATGGTCGGAGACCAGTCGCAAGTAGACGTCGAGGGGGGTGTCACTTTGCGGCAGCGGCAACATGAAATCGCTGCTGGGCAGGGGGCGGTCAGCCTGGCGTTGCACGGTTCCTGTCTGCACTTGATCGATCAGTTTGTCGCCATCGAGTACATACAGTTTGAGCGACGACAGGTCGGGAGCGAACACCCGCAGTAATTGTTCATGCTTGCCGGGGGCCAGCCTGAAACGCAGCCATAACGCGCCATCGGGCTCGGCCGCCGTGAGGCGATCGAGTTCGATGGGGCTGAATTGATTGGTGTAGCGAGCAGAACGAATGTCGCTTAGCTGCAGGTCGCCCTGTTCGTCGAGCAATACTGCCCAGCCACTGCCTTGACCGGCCTGGGCCGGGAGCATGCAGAGCAAGGTCAGCAGAGTGACGGTGAGACTGATGGCAATCCTGAGCCTGCGCACGGCGAAATCCCTTCGTAGGTTGATGCCAGATTATAACTATGCGCGGTGCCGGAATAGTGGGGCAAGGACCAGCGGCCCTTGCCCGGCCGAATGAATGGCCTTACTCCTGGCTTTCGCCACGTTCACGGGCAATGGCACGGTAGCCAATGTCCTTGCGATAGAAACAGCCTTCCCAGTCAATTTTTGCCGCCAGTTTGTAAGCTTGCTGCTGAGCCTCATCGACGCTGGCGCCCATGGCCGTGGCGCAGAGCACCCGACCACCGGCCGTGACCACTTGACCGTCCTTGAGTGCAGTACCGGCGTGGAAGACCTTGCCTTCCAGTGCGGCGGCTGCATCCAGACCGTTGATGGCCACGCCTTTGGCGTAGTCACCCGGATAACCGCCAGCGGCCAACACGATGCCGACGCTCGGACGTGGATCCCATTGCGCTTCGACCTTGTCCAGCGCTTGCGCCAGAGCCGCTTCGACCAGCAATACCAGGCTCGACTGCAGACGCAGCATCACCGGTTGGGTCTCAGGATCGCCGAAACGGCAGTTGAATTCGATGACTTTTGGGTTACCAGCCTTGTCGATCATCAGGCCGGCGTACAGGAAGCCAGTGTAGACGTTGCCTTCCTCGGCCATGCCGCGAACGGTCGGCCAGATCACCAGGTCCATGACCCGCTGGTGCACTTGGGCAGTCACGACCGGGGCAGGGGAGTAAGCGCCCATGCCACCGGTGTTCGGGCCGGTGTCGCCGTCGCCGACGCGCTTGTGGTCCTGGCTGGTGGCCATTGGCAGCACATTCTTGCCGTCGACCATGACGATGAAGCTGGCTTCTTCGCCGTCCAGGAATTCTTCGATCACTACGCGTGAACCCGCATCGCCAAACGCGTTGCCCGCGAGCATGTCGCGCACGGCGTCTTCGGCTTCGGCCAGGGTCATGGCAACGATCACACCTTTACCGGCGGCCAGGCCATCGGCCTTGATCACGATCGGCGCGCCTTTTTCACGCAGATAAGCCAGGGCTGGCTCGATCTCGGTGAAGTTCTGGTAATCGGCAGTCGGGATTTTGTGGCGAGCGAGGAAGTCCTTGGTGAAGGCTTTCGAACCTTCCAGCTGGGCAGCGCCAGCGGTCGGACCGAAGCAATCCAGGCCGCGGGAGCGGAACAGATCGACGACGCCAGCCACCAGGGGCACTTCCGGGCCGACGATGGTCAGGGAAACGTTTTTCTCGGCAAAGTCTGCCAGCTGTTCGAGAGCCAGCACGTCGATGGCGACGTTTTCGCATTTGGCTTCGATGGCGGTACCGGCGTTGCCAGGGGCCACGAACACTTTCTGCACACGCGGATCCTGAGCCACTTTCCAGGCCAGTGCGTGTTCACGGCCACCGCTGCCAATGATCAAAACATTCATTTCAAAAAACCTCGGATGACGCAAATTCTGTGGGCAGCGTTGGAGCTGCTTTTCTGTGGGAGCTGGCTTGCCAGCGATGCAGGCGACTCGGTTCATCAGTTAGACCGAGGGGATGCTATCGCTGGCAAGCCAGCTCCCACATTTGGATCGAGTTGAATCAGTGGCGGAAGTGGCGCATGCCGGTGAAGACCATGGCAATGCCGGCTTCGTCGGCCGCAGCAATCACTTCAGCATCACGCATCGAACCGCCCGGTTGAATCACGGCAGTCACGCCCGCCTTGGCGGCGTTGTCCAGACCGTCGCGGAACGGGAAAAACGCATCGGAAGCCATCACCGAACCGGCTACCTGCAAACCGGCGTGTTCAGCCTTGATCGCGGCGATACGGGCGGAGTTCACACGGCTCATCTGACCCGCGCCGACACCGATGGTCTGACGGTTCTTGGCGTAGACGATGGCGTTGGACTTCACGTACTTGGCGACTTTCCAGGCGAAGATCAGGTCATTGATTTCCTGTTCGGTCGGGGCGCGTTTGGTCACGACTTTCAGGTCGTCGGCACTGATCATGCCGATGTCGCGGCTCTGCACCAGCAGGCCACCGTTGACGCGTTTGTAATCCCAGGCAGCGGCGCGATCAGCCGACCATTCGCCGCAGGCCAGCAGGCGCACGTTGGCTTTGGCTGCAACGATGGCGCGGGCTTCTTCGCTGACGGACGGGGCAATGATCACCTCGACGAACTGACGCTCGACGATGGCTTTGGCCGTTTCGGCATCCAGTTCGCGGTTGAAGGCGATAATGCCGCCGAACGCCGATTCGGTGTCGGTGGCGTAAGCCAGTTCGTAGGCCTGGCGGATGCCGCCTTCGGCGTCCGGGCTCACGGCCACGCCGCACGGGTTGGCGTGCTTGACGATCACGCAGGCCGGCTTGACGAAGCTCTTCACGCATTCCAGCGCGGCGTCGGTGTCGGCCACGTTGTTGTACGACAGTTCTTTGCCTTGCAGCTGGGTCGCGGTGGCGATGCCGACTTCGGCAGGCTTGGCTTCCACGTAGAACGCCGCGCTCTGGTGCGGGTTCTCGCCGTAGCGCATTTCCTGAGCCTTGACGAACTGGCTGTTGAAGGTGCGCGGGAATTCGCTGCGACCTTCGGTGCTGAGGGTGTCAGCGGCCTGGTTCACGGTGCCCATGTAGTTGGCGATCATGCCGTCGTAGGCGGCGGTGTGTTCGAACGCCTTGAGCATCAGGTCGAAACGCTGAGCGTAGGTCAGGCCGCCGGCCTTGAGGCCTTCGAGGACGCTGGCGTAATCGCTGGCATTGACCACGATGGCCACGTCTTTGTGGTTCTTGGCCGCGGAACGGACCATGGTCGGGCCGCCAATGTCGATGTTCTCGATGGCGGTCGGCAGGTCGCAGCCTGGCTTGTTAATGGTGGCTTCGAACGGGTACAGGTTGACCGCGACCAGATCGATCGGCTTGATGCCGTGCTCGTTCATGATCGCGTCGTCGATACCGCGACGACCGAGGATCCCGCCGTGGATTTTCGGGTGCAGGGTTTTCACCCGACCGTCCATCATTTCTGCGAAACCGGTGTAATCCGCGACTTCCACTGCGGCAACACCGTTGTCACGCAGCAGCTTGAACGTCCCGCCGGTAGAGAGGATCTCGACGCCCAGGGCTTCAAGCTCTTTGGCGAATTCGAGGATCCCGGTCTTGTCGGAAACGCTGATCAAGGCGCGGCGGATCGGCAGGCGGGTAGTCTGGTCGGTCATTTCAATTTCCATCAAAAGCAAAGGAGTCAGCAAAAAAGGCGACCGTTTTTACGCGGGCGCCTTTCTGGTTTGATTGAATGCTTACAGCAAATCGTACTGCTTGAGTTTCTTGCGCAGCGTGCCCCGGTTGAGTCCGAGCAGCTCGCTGGCCTTCGTCTGGTTGCCCTTGACGTAGTTCATCACGCACTCGAGCAGGGGAGCCTCGACTTCGGAGAGCACCAGGTTGTACACATCCGTGACGGCAGCGCCCTCAAGGTGGGCGAAATAATTGTGCAGCGCCTTCTCGACACTCCCGCGAAGGGTCTGACCTTCTTCGCTGGGCGTATTGAGGTGCTGTTTCAAATTCACGTTGTCGCTCACGGGTGTTGTTCCACTCACTAAAGTCTCGGTCATCATCGTCATGCGGCCACCCCTTCTCCGTCCCCTGTCAGGCTCTTGTAACGTTCGGCGAAGAAGCCCTGAACGTTGGCGCATTGTGCTTCCGTATCTTCCAAACGATTGAAGTGGGCGCGAAACTCCCTGGCGCCCGGCAAGGTTGCGAGATACCAGCCCACATGCTTTCGAGCGATCCGGACACCCATGACATCGCCATAGAAGACGTGCAGGGCAGCCAGATGCTCTAGCAGAATGCGTTCCACCTCGATCAATTCCAGCGCCGGGAGTTTCTCGCCGGTACGCAGGAAATGGTCGATCTCGCGAAAAATCCATGGCCGCCCTTGGGCTGCCCGGCCTACCAACAAGCCATCGGCACCGGTCGCGTCCAACACGTACCGGGCTTTCTCTGGTGAATCGATATCGCCGTTGGCAAAGACCGGCATCGACACCGCCTGCTTGATCGCGGCAATGGTGTCGTACTCGGCTTCACCGGTGTAGAGGTCGGCACGGGTGCGGCCATGGACCGCCAACGCCGTAATGCCTGCCTGCTCGGCGATCTTCGCCACCGTCAAACCATTCTTGTTGTCCCGGTCCCAGCCGGTACGGATCTTCAGGGTCACCGGCACATCAACCGCAGCCACGACGGCCTGCAGGATCTCGGTGACCAATGCTTCATCCTTCAACAACGCAGAACCGGCAGCCTTGTTGCAGACCTTCTTCGCCGGGCAGCCCATGTTGATATCAATAATCTGCGCACCCAGCTCGACGTTGGCCCGGGCCGCGTCCGCCAGCATCTGTGCATCACCACCGGCGATCTGGACCGAGCGTGGCTCGGGATCACCTTCGTGGATCATGCGCATCCGCGACTTGCGGGTGTTCCATAAACTCATGTCGCTGGTGACCATTTCCGAGACAACCAGCCCCGCACCCAATCGCTTGCACAGCTGACGAAAGGGTTGGTCGGTGACTCCCGCCATCGGGGCGAGAATCAAGCCGTTTTGCAATGTGTATGGACCGATGCGTACCGCCGACATAGGACTTCCCTGTTGTGGGGCCGGATCATTAGAGTTCGAAAAAGGGTTGGCATGATACCCGCTCTCGATGACTGGATAAAGGCTGAATTGAACAAAATCTGAACAGTTATTCTGTTATTGCCAGCAGTTTGGTACGGACGGTCCCAGTCAGAAATCTGCCGCCAGGCTTGTAGCGGTGAAGCGTTTCACTCGGGGGAGTGGAAGCTCAGGCTGTAGTTCACCGCTTTGGCGCCCGGGTCGAGAATATCCAGCGCGATGTGGATCGGCGTTTGCGGTGGCATTTCCGCCATGCCTTCGAGGTCGCCGTTGAGGTACTCGCCGGGTTTGAAGCGACGGCTGGCGATCAAGTGGCCATTGAGGTCGGCAAAGCGCAGCTCCAGCAGCGGGAAGGGCTGCGAGAACGGCGCGCGGTTGTAGATAATCGCATCGACCACCAGCGCGCCACTGAACTCCGGATGGCTGCGGACCACCAGGTTGCTGCTTTTGATTTTTGCAATGTCGACTTTGGATGGCACCGTGCAGCCGAGTTGCGGGCACAGCTGCTGGAACCAGGGGCGGTACTGGTCCTGGCGGGCCAATTCGTCGAAATGGTATGCAATGTATTGGCCGGCCAGCGCCGCAGCGCCGAGCAAGACCAGCAGCATCCAGAACAAGCGTCGGCCCCAGGGGGAGCGACGTTTTTGCCAGTCCAGTTGCAGTGGGTCATCGGTCAGGTCTTGCAATACCTCGGCGCGCACGCCCGGCTCGCTGCGCTCGCGACGTTTGCGCAGCGGTTCGATCGACGGCAGGTCGTCGTCGAGTGCCTCGGTTGCCGACAGGCGTTCATGGTTGAGCGGGGCGTCGAGAGGGTCGTGCAGGCGCAGATGGGGCACCTGGGGTTCATCATCGAGATCAACCGGTTCCAGCGAAAACGAAGGCTCGGTGCGTTCGTGGTTGTCCGGTTCGGGGGCTGTTTCCGGGTGTTCGGTCTCTACCGGTTGGGCGCGGTCGGCGGCCGATTCGCTGAAGAGGCTGTCGGACCACTGTTCTTCGTCGTGCTCGCTAGAGTCGCGCCGGGCGCTGAGGCCGTCTTCGCGGTGCCGGCCAAACTCCTTGGTCGGCTGGATCTCCCGCTGTTCGAGCCGGGCGAGTTCTTCGTCCAGGTCCAGGCTGTCCAGATCCAGTTCGGAGGCCGTCCACTGCTTTTGGCTGATCGCGCGTGGCGCTGGTGGCTCAACAATGGCCGGGGTTACCGGTTTGACGGCTTCCTTGTCGGCCCGTTGCTCAAGCAGCTGCTTGGCCGCGTTGAACACTTGCAAGCACGAGCCGCAACGAACCACTCCGCGTGCCACGCTCAACTGAGCATGGCTGACGCGGAAGCTGGTTTGGCAATGCGGGCACTGGGTGACGAAGCTGTCGGTCATGCGGCGATCCGGTTTATGCAGGCGTTCATTCTAGCGCCGACGGCCGGTGATGCGCACCCAGCCATCGCGATTGGCAATCGGGTCCAGATCGAAGTCTTGAGCGTAGGCGGCGGCAACGTCTTCGCCTTGTTCTGCAAGGATCCCGGACAGTGCCAGGCGACCACCCGGCTTGACCAGGCTGGACAGTTGCGGTGCCAGAGAAACCAGCGGGCCGGCGAGGATGTTGGCGACCAGTACGTCGGCCTTCACCTGTGGCAGGTCTTCAGGCAGGTACAGCGGGAACAGCGCTTCGTCGATGTTGTTGCGCCCGGCATTGTCGCGAGAGGCTTCCAGGGCCTGCACGTCGATGTCGGTGCCGACGGCTTCCTTGGCGCCTAGCAGCAAGGCGGCAATCGCCAGAATCCCCGAACCGCAGCCAAAGTCGAGCACGTTGCAGTCTTTCAGGTCCTGACCGTCAAGCCATTCCAGACACAGCGCGGTGGTCGGGTGGGTGCCGGTGCCGAACGCCAGGCCCGGGTCCAGCAGCAGATTCACGGCGTCAGGCTCGGGTGCGGCGTGCCAGCTCGGGACGATCCACAGGCGCTGACCGAAACGCATCGGCTGGAAGCCGTCCATCCAGCTGCGTTCCCAATCCTGGTCTTCGATCACTTCGCTGTGATGCTCGGGCAGCGGGCTGCCGGTCAGCAGCTCAAGGTGGGCCAATACGCTGGCGGCTTCGGTGCCGCCCTCGAACAGGGCCAGCAGGTGCGTGTGCGACCACAGCGGCGTGGTGTTGAGTTCTGGCTCGAAGATCGGCTGATCTTCGGCGTCCATGAAGGTCACCGACACGGCGCCCACTTCAAGGAAAGCGTCTTCGTAGGTTTCGGCTTGTTCTGGGCTGATGGCGAGACGGACTTGCAGCCAAGGCATGGCGGGCACCTTTGAAAAATATTGATTGCAGCCTAGCGGGCTGCGAGAAGCGCGCAAGTTTACGCGAGCGCGGAGGTTTTGTGGGAGTGGGGTGGCTCCAAACGCAGAAGCCATGTGCAACGCGCCCCTGTAGCAGCTCATAAGAAATACCCAGAAACAACAAAGCCGCCCGAAGGCGGCTTTGTTGATCGGGTCGAAGCTTAGTGCTTCTCGCCTGCCAGCTTGTGCTCGAGGTAGTGAATGTTCACGCCCCCTTTGCAGAAGCCTTCATCACGGACCAGGTCGCGGTGCAGCGGGATGTTGGTCTTGATCCCGTCGACAACGATTTCGTCCAGCGCATTGCGCATGCGCGCCATGGCTTCGTCACGGGTTGCGCCGTAGGTGATCAGCTTGCCGATCAACGAATCGTAGTTCGGCGGAACGGCATAACCACTGTACAGGTGCGAATCGACGCGAACGCCGTTGCCGCCTGGTGCGTGGAAATGCTTGACCGTGCCTGGGCTCGGCATGAAGGTTTTCGGGTCTTCGGCGTTGATACGGCATTCCAGGGCGTGACCGCGGATCACCACGTCGTCCTGGGTGTACGACAGCTTGTTGCCAGCGGCGATGCTGAGCATCTCCTTGACGATGTCGATGCCGGTGACCATTTCCGAAACCGGGTGCTCTACCTGGACACGAGTGTTCATCTCGATGAAGTAGAAGTGGCCGTTCTCGTAAAGGAACTCGAAGGTACCGGCGCCGCGGTAGCCGATGTCGATGCACGCCTTGACGCAGCGAGCGAGGACTTCCTGGCGTGCTTTCTCGTCGATGCCCGGTGCCGGCGCTTCTTCGAGAACCTTCTGGTGACGACGTTGCAGCGAGCAGTCGCGGTCGCCCAGATGGATGGCGTGACCCTGGCCGTCGGAAAGTACCTGGACTTCCACGTGGCGTGGGTTGGTCAGGAATTTTTCCAGATAGACCATCGGGTTGCCGAACGCCGCGCCAGCTTCGGTGCGGGTCAGTTTTGCAAAGGAGATCAGGTCTTCTTCTTTATGCACAACGCGCATGCCGCGACCACCGCCGCCGCCAGCGGCCTTGATGATCACCGGATAACCGACTTCGCGACCGATGCGCAGAGCGGTTTCTTCGTCTTCAGGCAGCGGGCCGTCGGAACCCGGAACGGTTGGAACACCCGCAGCGATCATGGCGTGCTTGGCCGATACCTTGTCGCCCATCAGGCGAATGGTGTCGGCTTTCGGGCCAATGAAGGCGAAGCCGGAGTTCTCGACCTGTTCAGCGAAATCAGCGTTTTCCGCAAGGAAACCGTAGCCTGGGTGAATGGCGGTAGCGCCGGTCACTTCAGCTGCGGCGATGATTGCCGGGATGTGCAGGTAAGAGTGCGCGGCCGAGGCCGGACCGATGCAGACGGATTCGTCTGCCAGGCCCAGGTGCATCAGCTCTTTGTCAGCCTTGGAGTAAACGGCGACAGTCTTGATGCCCATCTCTTTGCAGGCACGCAGGATCCGCAGGGCAATCTCACCGCGGTTGGCGATCAGAACTTTTTCCAACTTCGCAGTCATCAAAGTTTCTCCGCGGTTCAAACGATGGTGAACAGCGGTTGGTCGTACTCAACCGGCTGGCCGTCTTCGACGAGGATGGATTCGATCACACCGCTGGTTTCAGCTTCGATGTGGTTCATCATCTTCATGGCTTCGACGATGCACAGGGTGTCGCCTTTCTTCACGGTCTGGCCAACTTCAACGAACGAAGGCGAGGATGGCGAAGATTTGCGATAGAAGGTGCCGACCATCGGCGAACGGGCTACGGTGCCGTTCAGGACAGGTGCGGACGGTGCAGCAGGTGCAGCGGCGGCAGCCGGAGCAGCAGCAACAGGCGCAGGTGCCGGAGCGTGCTGCATTGGAGCAGGTGCGTAGTATTGCTGAGCCGGCGTCTTGCTATGACGGCTGATACGTACGGACTCTTCGCCTTCCTTGATCTCGAGCTCGTCGATGCCGGACTCTTCCAGCAGTTCGATCAGTTTCTTAACTTTACGGATATCCATGAATCATCAACTCCCAAGGGTCGGTCAGGGGCGTATAGCTTGTGGTTCAAGCTGTTCCAGGGCGGCCTCCAGGGCCAGTCGATAACCGCTGGCGCCAAGGCCGCAGATCACTCCCACCGCTACGTCGGAGAAGTAAGAGTGATGGCGGAAAGGTTCGCGTTTGTGCACGTTAGACAAATGCACTTCGATGAATGGGATGCTCACCGCCAGCAGCGCGTCACGTAATGCGACACTTGTGTGTGTAAAAGCTGCTGGATTGATCAGAATGAAGTCCACACCCTCGCCACGAGCGGCGTGAATGCGGTCGATCAATTCGTACTCGGCGTTGCTTTGCAGGTGCAGCAGATGATGGCCGGCTTCACGGGCGCGGCGTTCCAGGTCCTGGTTGATCTGCGCCAGTGTCGTAGCGCCATAGGTGCCCGGTTCACGGGTGCCGAGCAAGTTCAGGTTGGGGCCGTGCAGCACCAATAGGGTCGCCATCTGCTGTTCCTTGTTATCTGTGTGCAAGTGTCAGAACCCGGCGACTATGCCGCAAAGCCTTTGTGACTGTCCAGTTCTATGCAATAGCCAGCACGATAGCCGATGTTTGCGCGAAATATGTGACCGGCTGATTAAATCCGGTCATTTGCCTTCGCAACACGTTCGGCGAAGTCCTTGGCGTTGATCTCGCCGATCACTCGCACATCGGCACGCTCAACACCGTCCTTGCCGAAAAACATCAGGGCCGGAGGACCGAACAGTTTGTAACGGTCGAGCAGGGCGCGTTGTTCGGCATTGCTGGCGGTGATATCGAAACGAACCAGTCGATAGCCTTGCAGGCGTTCGATGACGTTGGCGTCGTTGAGCACTTCGTGTTCGATGACTTTGCAACTGATGCACCAGTCGGCGTACCAGTCGAGCAACAGCGGGGTGCCGGAGGATTGAGCATCGGCGAGCACGCGATCCAGTTCTGAGGGCGTGTTGATGGTTTGCCAGGTACCGGCGTTTTGCGCAGGCGCGTTACCTGCAATCGCACGCGATTGGCCGATGGGGTTGAATGGATCGGTCTGTCCGCTGAACGCCCCGAACCAGCAGGCCAATGCGTAAAACAGCAGGAACATCCCGAGCAACTGGCCAAGGCGTTTTCGAGGGGGTTTGTAGACGAACTCCAGCGCGCCCATGAACAAGCCGACACCACCGGCCAGCAAACCGATCAGCAGCAAGGTGATCTGGCCCGGCAGTACGCGGCTGAGCAGGCCGATCGCCAATCCCAGTAACAACACGCCAATCGCGTTTTTCACATAGACCAGCCATGGCCCGCTTTTCGGCAGCCAGGCCGCGCCACCGGTAGCCACCAGCAACAGCGGCGCGCCCATGCCGAGGCCAAGCATGAACAGCTTCAAACCGCCGCCCAATGCATCGCCACTGGCGCTGATGTACAGCAGCGCACCGGCCAGCGGCGCCGAAACGCAGGGCGAAACCAGCAGGCTCGACACCACGCCCAGCACCGCGGCGCCCCACAGCGAACCGCCTTCCGTGCGCCCGGCAATGCGATCCAGGCGACTGCTGATGGCGTGCGGCAGCTTGAGTTCGAATACGCCGAACATGGCCAGGGCAAATACCGCAAAAAACGTCGCGAACGGCACCAGCACCCAGGCCGATTGCAGGCGCGCCTGAAGATTGAGTTGTGCGCCGAACAGGCCCATCAGTGCACCCAGCAGGGCAAAGCAGGCGGCCATCGGCAGCACGTAGGCCAAAGACAGATTGAAACCGCGCAAACCACCGACCTGACCGCGCAACACCACACCGGAAAGAATGGGCAGCATCGGCAATACGCAAGGCGTGAACGTCAGACCCAGGCCGGCGAGGAAAAACAGCGCGAGTTCACGCCATCCCCAGTTTTGCGTCGGGGCCTGATCAGGAGCACCGATGCCATTAATGCTCAGGCGTTCGGTTTCCGGCGGATAACACAGGCCTTTGTCGGCGCAACCCTGATAGGTTACGGCCAGCGTGAAGGCGCGCTGATCGGTGCGCGGCAGTTCCACCTCGATGATCCCGTGATACACCTCGACATCGCCGAAGTACTCGTCGTGCTTCTGTTCGCCCTTGGGCAGTTGGGCGACGCCCAGCGTTACCTCGGCCGGGTCAGCCCGAAACTGGAAACGATGGCGATAGAGGTAATAGCCTTCGGTGGCGACGAAACGCAGCTTGATCGATTGCGGCGTGCTGTCTACCAGGCTCAGTTGAAAGGCTTCGCGCACCGGCAGGAAGTCGGCGCTGTTGTTGATCGAGCCCAGGGTGGAGCTGGGTCGGGTGTCCAGCAACCCGGCGGCGGTGGCCGGCAGGGCGAGCACTAAAAGCAGCAGGCAGAGCAAACGGCGCATGACAATCTCGCGTATCGGAATTGGGGGCATGATAGCGGACGGCGCGCGGGTGTGCAGGGCGGGGCGTTCGGTGGTGGTTGTACCGACGCCATCGCGAGCAAGCTCGCGATGGCGGTCTATCAGACGCGGAAAGCCTGAACGGCGGTACGCAGCCGCCCGCCCAGCACCAACAGATTCTCCCCTTGCTCACGCCCTTCACCAATGCGCAGCAAGTTATCCCCACCCAATTGATGGATGCGCTCACTGTGATCGCGAATCTCGCTGACCGCGCCACTCTGCTGGGCGGTGACATCGGCGATGCGCACGGCCGTGTCGGCAATGGTCTGGATCGCGCCGACGATTTTATCCAGCGCACCATCTGCCGCCTGCGCCTGACTGGCCGTGGCTTCGGCGTGTTCGACCTGCGCGCGCATGCCCTCTACCGACTGACGCGCGGCGGTTTGCAGGCCGGCAATCAGTGTCTGGATCTCTGCTGTCGCGCCTGCGGTGCGTTGCGCCAGTGAGCGAACCTCTTCCGCCACCACCGCAAACCCGCGCCCCATCTCGCCGGCGCGGGCCGCTTCGATGGCGGCGTTCAGGGCCAGCAGGTTGGTCTGGTCGGCAATCGAGCGGATTACTGTCAGCACGCCGCCGATGGTCGCCGACTCTTCCGCCAGGTGCTCGATCATCTGCGCGTTGCCCTGCACTTCACCCACCAGCGCATGCAGGCCGGTCAGGCTCAGGCCAATGACTTTCTGACCGTGTTCGACCGCCAGGCCGGCATGGCGGCTGGCATCTGCTGCCTGACTGGCATCGCCGGCGACTTGTTGAATGGTCGCCTCCAGTTCACCAAGGGAATCGCGGATCAGGGCGGTGTCGCCGGCTTGATGTTCGGCGCCGCTGTGCAGGTCGTTACTCAGGTCGGCCAGGGTTCGGCTGCTGCCGGCGACCTGCTCGGCGTTGAGACGAATGGTCCCGACCAGATCCACCAGGTAGGCGCGCAAGCGATTGAGCGACGCCTGGATGTCATGCAATTCGCGATTGGTATTGCCCAGCTCGATGTCGCGGCTGAAGTCGCCTTCGGCCCAGGTGGACAGGGCCGGCGCCAGGTTGGTCAGGGTTCGGGCCAGGCGTCGTTGCAGGGTATCGATGAGCAGTGCGATCAGCAGGATCAGCCCGATCATCACACCCTGCATCAAGCGCACTTCGCCCTGAATCTGCCCGTGCTGGGCGCGGACCACCGGTTCGAGTCCGGCAATCGCTTGCTGCACGGCGGCGATTTTCAGGTGTGTGGCGGCACTGAGGTCGGTGCGTTTCTGGATCTGATCACGGGTGCGCGACAGCTCGGCCGGGTAGCGTGTGAGCAGGCTGTTGAGTTCACGCTTGAGGCCGACACCAGCGTCTTCCGCGGCGGCTTTCTCGTTGTTCTCCAACCCCATCATCGAGGCGAAATCATCGGTGCTGGACTCTGTCTTGGCGGCTACGCCGAGCAATGGCAAGCTGGCCAGCAGTTCCGCCTGAGCACGGATGCTGGCCACTTCACGCTCGACGTCGGCGGCCAGTTCGCTGCGGCCGCTGCTGACCAGTTTGTCCCGGGCCAGAGAGAGTTTGCCCAGATGTTGAGAGGCGGCGAGCAGCGGCGTCAGGTAAGCCGCGTTTGCGCTGGCGTACTGGCTGAGCTGGTCAAGACTGGCGCCGAGTTCGCGCTCGGCTTGCAGCAGCAATGCCTGCGGGTCGCCCGCGAGTTTGCCGGCGGCCAACAGGTCGGTTTTGCTGAACTCATCCAGCGTCGACAGGCTCGGGCGCAAGGTCTCGGCCAGTGCCGGTGGCAGCTCGGCCAGATCTTTTTGCAAGACATCAATCGCCTGGCTGGCGCTGCTCAGGCGCAGGGCATCGCCACTGGCGAGGTAGTCCTCGATATTGCGCGCGACTTCATTCTGAAATTGCTGGGACAGCCCCAGGTAACGCTCCATCAACAGATAGGGGCGCTCCAAGGCCTTTTGCGACCACCACAGCGTGGCGCCAAGGGCCACGCACACGGCGACTAAAAGGAGGGTGTTGAGATTGGTCAGCAGCTTCAGGCGCATAGCGGATCTACCAACGGCAGAATGGTAAGCGCCTGAATTTATTGCGTTTGTGTTACAGGGTTATGACCGAATCGGTGGATTCTGATGAAAAAGTGGCACTTTGCTGTGACGTTCGCGCCGCCTGAACACGATTTCGTCCGGCGTCCTTGGCGCGGTACAGCGCCTCGTCTGCCTGGCTGGCCATCATCAGGCTGTCGGAGTGCTCGCACAACTCCACCACGCCGGCACTGAACGTGCACCACAGGTCTTGAGGCTGCGCCGGATAGTGGATTTCGGCAAAGCGCTGACGAATTTCATCCAGCACGGCATAAGCCGATGCGAGGTCGGTGTCAGGCATGACGATTGCGAATTCTTCACCGCCATAGCGGCCGATGAAGTCGGTCTTGCGCAGGCGTTGCTTCAGGAACAGTGCCAGGCTCTTGATCACCCGGTCGCCCATGGGATGCCCGTGGCTATCGTTGACCCGTTTGAAGTGGTCGATGTCGAGCATCGCAAAGCTCAGCGGCTTGTTCTCACGGCGGGAGCGGAAGCTGCAGTCTTCAAGCAATTGCAAAATGTGCGTGTGGTTGTACAAGCCGGTCAGGCTGTCGCGGACCATCCGGGCTTTCAGATTGCGTGCCCGCGCCGCGCGGTTGCGCACGGTGGTGATCAGGTGGCGCGGCTTGATCGGTTTGGTCAGGAAGTCGTCGCCGCCTTCGCTCATCGCGTCGAGCTGCTTGTCCAGATCGTCTTCGGCCGACAGGTAAATGATCGGGACGCTGACGTAACGGTCGTTGTGACGGATCACCTTGGCCAGTTCCGTACCGGTGCAGGTCGGCATGTACATGTCGAGGATGATCAGGTCAGGCTGAAAGTCCGAGAGTTCGGCCATGGCCTGAATCGGATCGATCAACGTGCGCGTGACGATCCCGGCGCTATTGAGCAGGCGCTCGGTGTGCAGGGCCTGGGCGCGGGAGTCGTCAATGATCAGCACTTTATAAGGTTCGTACTGGGCGACGCAGGTCAGGACTTCGATTTTCTCCAGCAGGCTCGAAGCCTCCAGGGTGCCGGTGAGAAACTCCTGGCCGCCGGCGCGCACGGCGGCCAGGCGGGTTGGGGTGTCGGTTTCGTGCAGGCTGAAGAACAACAGCGGCAGGCGATGATCGAGACCTTCCTGGGCTTCGGCGGCCAGTTTCAGGCCGATACCGGGGCCACTGAAGTCCACGTCCATGACGATTGCAGCGGGCAAACGCTCGACCATCGAGGCGCGGAACGCGGCAACGCTGTCGAGGGATTGGGCGCTGAGCCCGAAAAATTCCAGTTGCTTGGCCAGGCGCTCAGCGCGGTCGTGATCCTGCAGCATCACGTAGATCGGCTTGCGCAACGGCGGCAGGAAGGTTTGTTCGTACTGATCGCCATGCCGCAGGCCGGTACGCGACAGGCGCTGCATCAAGCGATTGAGGTCGGTGATCAGCCCGCTGCTCAGGCGTCCGCGATTGGCGTCGACAGCCTCCAGCGACTGGCCGATGTGGCGCGCCAGTTGAGTGTGTTCCGGTTGTTCGAAGCGTTCGGCAAACCGCAACAGGCGCAGGTTCGCCTCGCTCAGTTCCGATAAGTCGGTGATGGACCACTCACTGCGTTGCAGGCGCTGCCAGATCTCAAGAATTTGACGTGCCTGATGAATTACCCGCTGGGCAAAGTGGTGCTTGAGGCGCTCACGGCTGGGGTCTTCTGGCTCGGTCATATCCTGACTACTAGTTAGGGTAAAAGCTGAGATCGACTGGTGGCTCTATGCTAGCACCTCTTTGCAATTGCACGAGTGTCGTACGTCAATAATCTGTAATGCGGCGTCATTCAGTTTGTGACCGGCTGGTCGGATAGGCTCAAGGCGTGTGCTTCCTTTATAGTGGCGCCTCGACGATGCAATCCTGGCTCACAGCAGCGCGCCGATTAATACGCGGCAAAACGAGGCACGATGGCGTAGGGTTGTGGTCGAACCGATGAACTCAAGTGATTGAAAGGATATCGCCATGCTGGACTGGAAGAACCGCGCGGGCAGTGCCCCTGAACGTGCCGCTGAACCGAAGTCGGCCACCCGCAGTTATATCGGCGGCCTGCTGTTCAGCCGGGCGCTGGCCACCTTGATCGGCCTTTACCTGCTGGTGGCGATTGCCCTGGGTTGGTATTGGAGCGAGGAGCCCGCGCTGTTCCCGGTCCAGCAAAATGCCCAGATCGCTGCCGAGAAAGAAGGCAAGCAGATGGTCGTCGGCTACACCACAGTGGAAACCCTCAAGACCGTCGCCGGTACGTTGCTGACCAAACCGGGTGGCTACATTTCCAACGACCGTTTCCCGCCGGGCCTGTGGATGGACAACATGCCAAGCTGGGAATATGGCGTGCTGGTCCAGGTTCGCGACCTGAGCCGTGCACTGCGTAAAGACTTCGCCCGCTCCCAGTCGCAATCGGCCGAAGACGCCGACCTGGCCAAGGCCGAACCGCGTTTCAACTTCGACAACAAGAGCTGGGTGCTGCCTTCCAGTGAGTCCGAGTATCAGGAAGGCATCAATTCGCTGAGCCGCTATCAGGCGCGGTTGTCCGATCCTAACCAGAAAAGCGCCCTGTTCTATGCCCGCGCCGACAACCTGAACAACTGGCTCGGTGACGTCGGCACCCGACTGGGTTCGCTGTCGCAACGCCTGTCGGCCAGCGTCGGTCGGGTCAAACTCAACACTTCGCTGAAAACCGAAGTCCTGACGCCAGGGCAAGTGCCACAGGTGGACGAAGAAATCGTCGAGACGCCGTGGATGCAGATCGACAATGTGTTCTACGAGGCTCGCGGTCAGGCCTGGGCACTGTCTCACCTGCTGCGCGCCATCGAAGTCGACTTCGCCGACGTATTGGCCAAGAAAAACGCCACGGTCAGCGTGCGCCAGATCATCCGTGAGCTGGAAGCATCGCAGGAGCCGGTCTGGAGCCCGATGATCCTCAACGGCAGCGGCTTCGGTGTACTGGCTAACCACTCGCTGGTTATGGCCAACTACATTTCCCGGGCCAACGCTGCAGTGATCGATCTGCGTCAATTGCTCAATCAAGGCTGAGTCATGGTTGATAACGCCAAAGAGGCCGCCCATCGCGCGGCCTCGGATGCCGAACAGATCGCCTGGGTCGACGAGCAGGACAACCTGCTTGGTGCCCTGGTCCGTTCCGATTTGCGCGAGCGTGGGCTGATCGGGCGCGGCACCTACATCATGCTGTTCAATTCGGCCGGTGATCTCTGTGTGCACCGCCGAACCTTGAGCAAAGCCATTTATCCGGGGTACTGGGATGTGGCGGCAGGGGGCATGGTGCTCGCCAGCGAAACCTACGCCGAGTCAGCTGCCCGCGAGCTGGAAGAAGAGCTGGGCGTGAGCGGTGTGGAACTGACCGCCCACGATCACTTCTTCTTTGAAGACACCGGCAACCGGCTCTGGTGTTCGGCGTTTTCGGCGGTCTGGGACGGGCCGTTGATTCTGCAGCCCGAAGAGGTGCTTGAAGCGTGCTTTATGCCCATCGATCAGGTCATGCTGGAAATCCAGCAAAAGCCTTATTGCCCGGACTCTCTGGCGGCGTTGAAGCGCTATCTGCGCGCGCAACGGGATGGCGTCGCAAAAGAGCTGTAAATTGGCGCCGATTGGCTCTTAGCAAGTCGGCTTTTTGCCGTTACACTGCGCGACCTTTTCAAGCTGAACCCGCACGTCTGGTTCAGTAGCGCTGCCCCTGCCTGAGTGGGGCTTCGCGGTCGATGGCTCCTGCCCAGGTTGCCGCGACCAGTCTTTGTCCTCCCAAGAGGATTGCCGGTGGCCAAAAAAGCCGCATCCTTCGCCGCCCTTGGTGGCCTGGTATTTTCCACCGACGCAGGTCGTCATTGCCCGGATTGCAGTAAACCGGTGGACGCCTGTATCTGCAAACAGACCGTTATCCCGGCCGGCGACGGCATCGCTCGCGTGCGTCGCGAAAGCAAGGGCCGTGGCGGCAAGACGGTGACCACCATCACCGGCGTGCCGTTGGCCGAAGACGCGCTCAAGGAACTGGCCACCACGTTGAAAAAACGTTGTGGCACAGGCGGAGCGTTGAAAGACGGGATCATTGAAATCCAGGGCGATCATGTCGAGCTACTCTTGGGCGAGCTGATCAAACTCGGTTTCAAAGCGAAGAAGTCCGGCGGCTAGCAGCCTCTGTGAAAACCACCCTCGGCTTGATCCAGTCCTGAAAACGGGTCTGGCGTCGTCTACATGGTTTTCACAGAGCCTGTTCTGACTGGTTTCTAAACTCAAACCTGAATGTGAGGTCTATCGCCCTTGCATGCAGGCTAATCGTCATTTTCATTCTTTAGACTGCGCCGGCCTGAACCCAGGCGACGCTCTATGACTTCTTTATAGGGGACTTCAATGTCCGTACGACGCACACGCAAAGACGATGGCAGCCAATGGACAGTTGCGGACAGCCGCAGTGTTTACGGGATTCGCCATTGGGGGGCCGGGTATTTCGCGATCAATGACGCCGGTCGCGTCGAAGTTCGTCCGAACGGTCCGACCAGTTCGCCTATTGATCTGTTCGAGCAAGTCGACCAACTGCGCAAAAGCGGTTTGTCCTTGCCATTGCTGGTGCGTTTCCCGGATATCCTGCAAGACCGCGTGCGTCAGCTGACCGGCGCCTTCGATGCGAACATCGAGCGTCTGGAATACCAGAGCAAGTACACCGCGCTGTACCCGATCAAGGTGAACCAGCAAGAAGCGGTGATTGAAAACATCATTGCGACCCAGGACGTCTCCATTGGTCTGGAAGCCGGCTCCAAGCCAGAGTTGCTAGCGGTATTGGCGCTGGCGCCGAAGGGCGGCACCATCGTTTGCAACGGTTACAAGGACCGCGAGTTCATTCGTCTGGCGCTGATGGGCCAGAAGCTGGGTCACAACGTCTTTATCGTGATCGAGAAAGAATCCGAAGTCGGCCTGGTGATCGAAGAAGCGGCCTCGCTGAAGGTCAAGCCTCAGGTCGGCCTGCGCGTACGTCTGTCGTCCCTGGCCTCGTCCAAATGGGCGGACACCGGCGGCGAGAAATCCAAATTCGGTCTGTCGGCGGCACAATTGCTGTCGGTGGTTGAGCGTTTCCGCGCCGCGGGCCTGGATCAGGGCATTCGCCTGCTGCACTTCCACATGGGCTCGCAGATCGCCAACCTGGCGGACTACCAGCACGGTTTCAAGGAAGCGATTCGTTACTACGGCGAACTGCGCAACCTCGGCCTGCCAGTGGATCACATCGACGTGGGCGGCGGTCTGGGCGTTGATTACGACGGTACGCATTCGCGTAACGCCAGTTCGATCAACTACGACATGGACGATTACGCCGGTGTCGTGGTCGGGATGCTCAAGGAATTCTGCGACGCGCAGAACCTGCCGCACCCGAACATCTTCTCTGAAAGCGGGCGCTCCCTGACCGCTCACCACGCCATGCTGGTGGTGCAGGTCACCGACGTCGAGAAACACAACGACGACGTGCCGCAGATCGACAACAAGGAAGAACTGCCGGAAACCGTGCAATGGCTGGTTGACCTGCTGGGCCCGACCGACATCGAGATGGTCACCGAAACCTACTGGCGCGCGACGCACTACATGAGCGACGTGGCCACCCAGTACGCCGACGGCAAGCTGACCCTGGCGCAAAAAGCCCTGGCCGAGCAATGCTACTTTGCCGTGTGCCGTCGCCTGCACAACTCGTTGAAAGCCCGTCAGCGTTCGCACCGCCAGGTGCTCGACGAACTCAACGACAAGCTGGCCGACAAGTACATCTGCAACTTCTCGGTGTTCCAGAGCCTGCCGGACACCTGGGCCATCGGCCAGGTCCTGCCGATCCTGCCGCTGCACCGTCTCGACGAGGAGCCGCTGCGCCGCGCCGTGCTGCAAGACCTGACCTGCGACTCCGACGGCAAGATCAAGCAGTACGTCGACGAGCAGAGCATCGAAACCAGCCTGCCGGTACACGCACTGAACGAAGGTGAAGACTACCTGCTGGGGATCTTCCTGGTCGGCGCTTACCAGGAAATCCTCGGCGACATGCACAACCTGTTCGGTGACACCGACTCGGTGAACATCTACCAGAACGCCGACGGCAGCGTGTACCACGCCGGTATCGAAACCCACGACACCATCGAAGACATGCTGCGTTACGTGCACTTGTCGCCGGAAGAGTTGATGACCCACTACCGCGACAAGTGCGCCAGTGCACGCATCACCGCGGCCGAGCGCACCCAGTTCCTCGACGCTCTGCGCCTGGGCCTGACCCGTTCGTCTTACCTGTCTTCGTAAGGTAGGGCACCGCTCCCATCAGGTTGTCTGAAAATGTTCCGCACGCTGCGGAAATTTCAGATGACCTGGTGCGACGCGTCTTTGATTTCCCGCGAAATGACTCACATCCTCGTCTATCCCTGCGATGTGGTCTTCTTTTCGCGTAGGTCATTTCCTAAGTTGTAGTTCAGCTCTCTACTCGGCCAACTCTCTCAGAGAGAATCCCCAGCCGCCCCTCCTGTAGAGAATCGCCGATGTTCGATCCAGCCAACGAGACGTCATTTCGTCTGGATGTAGAGGGTCTGCCTGATCCCTTTGCGGTCTTGGCCTTTAGCGGCAGTGACGCGATCAGCGAACCTTTTGAGTTCAACATGGAGCTGCTGATTGACGATCCGGCACTGGACCTGGCAAGCCTGTTGTACCGGCCGGCCTTTTTGCATGTCGGTCCACCGGGAAACGGTTTTCACGGACAGTTGCATGAACTGGTCCAGGCCGGACAGAGCGCCACACCCAGGCGCTGTCGTGTACGCCTGAAGCCGAAACTGGCCTGCCTGGCCCAGCGATTCAGCCAGCGTATTTTCAGCAACCGTTCGGTCCCGGAGATCCTCGCCCAGGTACTCAAGGAACATGGCATTGCCGGCAAGGATCGGCGTTTCGAGTTGACCGGCGATTACCCGCCTCGGGATTTCTGCACGCAGTATCAGGAATCGGACCTGCAGTTTTTCCAGCGGCTATGCGCGCAGGAACGCCTGCATTACCACTTCGAGCACCGCAGGCGTGGTCATTGTCTGGTCTTGGGTGACGGGCATGTTCAGGACGGCGCAGAGTTGCCTCCGATGAATTTGTCCACTGGCCCCCGAATGCACAGCCTGCAACGGGCTTGGGTGGTCGAAGTCGATGAGCCTCAACCCGATGTAGCCAGACCTGTCGCGGTGCAATTTGACTGGCTCTATCAGGGCGAAGGCGCGGCCCCCAGCCACTGTTGGTTGTCGATAGCGCCTGAATTGAGCGGCGCCCACACCCTGCCAATGAGAGAAGGTCTTGAGGTGCTGGTGAGCTTTATCGAAGGCGATCCCGATCAACCGCTCATCACCGGATTTCTTTGCGGCCCCCCAGTCGCCCAGGCGCCAGGCTTGGCCGATGCGCAGCCCGCTGTGGTGGCGGATAACAATGTGTCGGTTGATGGATTGTTGCGCCTGTTACAGTCCAGCGAACCGTTGGTGTTGCTGTGTCTGCTACCCGGCGGGGGCAGTTTCGTACATTGCACACAAGTCCTTTGCGCGTGCCGGGCAGCGACACAGCTTGGCCAGAGCGGTGCACCATGATTGCCGCCCAGGCTCCCGATCCAACTTCACAATGGCTCTTGCTCGATGTGCCGGGCGTACCCGGGGCCGGAGCAACGCTGCGGCAACCCTTTGCCCACGTCCGCCAGTACGGGCTGTTTGACGACACCGAATGGCAGTCGTTACGGGATCACGGGCCCGTGCTGGTCGACCTCAAGGGATGCCCGGCGCTGGCCGAGCGTTGTCTGCGCGAACCCCACCTCTGGAGCGGGTTGTGGCTGGTCAGTCAGGCGCCTGCGTCACAGTTGCTCGAGCATTTACGCCGCATGCTCACCGTCACTGTTGGCCTGCACCACCGCGCCTTGCTGAGTTTCTACAACTCCCACACGGCCAGTTACTTTTTCGATGCCTGCGATGCCCCGGAACTGAGTCGCTGGCTCGGTCCGATCCGGCAGATACGCTGGTTCGGTGGAACCTGGGCTGATCGGGCCATCGGTTGTCAGGGCTGGCAGCAGTTGTTCAATCCAGGGCTTGTCGTCAAACCGCTAGGGATTGAGGAAGATCTCAGTGCGCGTCAGCGCGACGCTTTGCAAACCTGCCTGCTGGAGCAGCATGCCTGGCGCTGGAGCCAATCCACCGGTCGCGATTACACCCGTCTATGGTCCCATCTGAGGGAAGGGCTGGCGCTGGGCTTCAGCGAGCGACCGGTGCTCGATGGCTGGTTGTGGCTACGTTTGCAGCACCCCGGCGCAACGCCTGAACTGCCTTTGTCGGGCGCCACCCAGCAGGCGCGTCTCGATAGCCTGCGCACCCTGTGGCAGAACGCTCAACCCAGAGAGGGCCCTGACCCCATCATCCAGTGAACCAGCCGTCGTTCTTGCGCAAGTACCAGGCAAACGCACCGAGGGTCAGGCTGCGCAACACCATGAACAGCAGAAAGGTGATCCACAGTCCATGGTTGCCCAAGCCTTGCAGCGCCCAGGCGAAAGGCAGCAGCAGAACCACGGTCAACAGCATGCCGTTGCGCATTTCCCGGGCGCGAGTGGCACCGATGAACAGCCCGTCGAGCAGGTAACTCCATACCGCAATCAGCGGCAGCGCGGCGAGGTAGGGCAGGTAGATGAAGG
Organism: Pseudomonas sp. URMO17WK12:I12; assembly: GCF_000514395.1. Classification (NCBI taxonomy): domain Bacteria; kingdom Pseudomonadati; phylum Pseudomonadota; class Gammaproteobacteria; order Pseudomonadales; family Pseudomonadaceae; genus Pseudomonas; species Pseudomonas sp. URMO17WK12:I12. The sequence continues at coordinate 57,114 of NZ_AZVV01000004.1, read as the reverse complement.
CGGTGTCGCGCACGCTCTGGATGTTCGTCTGCATCTCGATAAACACATGCCCGGCGAACGCAAACAGCACGGCAAAGCCCAGGCTCGCCAGCAATGACCAGCCGCAGGCGACCACCAGAGAACGCCGCAGCGCCCCTCGATCACGGGCGCCGATGGCGTGCCCGCACAGGGCTTCCACGGCATGCGCCAAACCGTCCAGTGCGTGGGCCGTCAGCAGTAAGCCGTTCAGCAGCAGTGCGTTGGCGGCAACGGTGGCATCGCCAAGTCGCGCGCCTTGCACGGTGATCAGGAAAAACACCGATTGCAGCGCCAGGCTGCGGATGAAGATGTCGCGATTGACCGCCAGCAATGGCCGCCAACTCTGCCATAGGGCCAACGCGGCCCAGACGATATGACCGGGGTAGGCGCGCAAGGCTTTGCGCGTCATCAGCAAACCGATCAGTGCGCCGGTCCATTCGGCAATCACCGAGGCGCGGGCGGCACCGACCACGCCCCATTCCAGCCCAAGGACGAACCACAGGTTCAGCGCGATGTTCACCAGGTTGGTGCTCAGCAGAATCGCCAGCGGCGCCCGGGCGTTCTGGGTGCCGAGGAACCAGCCGACCAATGCATAACTGGCCAGCGCTGCCGGCAGTCCGAACAGCCGCGTGTGGAAAAACTCGCGGGTCAGTTGATCCAGCTCTGCCGAGGGTTGCATGAAGTGCAGCGCGACGCCGCTCAAGGGAACACCCGCGGCCCCCAGGACAATCGCCAGCCCCATCGCCAATAACAAGCCTTGCAGCAAAATCTGCCGCAACGCTGCGCCATCCCCGCGGCCGGCAGCCTGCGCCGCGAAACCGGTGGAGCCCATGCGCAGAAAACCCATGGCCCAGGCCAGGAAGGTATACAAACTGGCCCCGACGGCGACGGCCCCCAACTGATGGGCGTGGGGCAGGTGGCCGATGACCGTACTGTCGACCAGCGCCACCAGCGGTACGGAAATGTTCGACAGAATCATCGGCGCAGCCAGCGCCCAGACCCGCCGATGGGTCGGGCGGTCACGCCAGTCGGCAATCAGGTTGGACATGCAGGCTCCTTGGCGAAGCCGGCATTGTAGCGATAGTTGGAGGTGATCGTTCCCACGCTCTGCGTGGGAATGATCAATCGCGAGCAGGCTCGCTCCTACAGAGATTTTTGGGTGTCAGTGGATGATCCAGCTCAGCAGCCACAGCCCCAACAGCAACCAGATAATCCCCATGATGACCGACGCATTCATGAATGCCCGAATCGCCGACCACAACAGCATCAACCCCAGGATCAGCGCAATGATGTTGATGATCGAAGTGTCCATTCCCAGTGTCCGGGACAACCCATCGACAAAGTTGCTGCCGGCGTGGCTCAACAGGTTGAACAAGCCACTGAGGGCGTCAACGATAAAGCGGATGACCGAACCGAGCGCCTGGCCGAGCCATTCGAAAAAACCTTCTACCTGCATGTCGTTAACGTCCTGATGTAAGTGGTTGAGCCTTGGGCCATTGATCGCAGTGGCGAGTTCCCCACAAGCATAGAGGGTTGCACTGCACCTGTGGGAAAAGCGCCCTTGCCATCCCCGGCCATCCCCCCGAAGCTATACGCCTTCAGGAGAGCCCGATGAACCTTGTTGAACTGACCGAACGCCTGCATGCCATCCGTGACCGCAACGACTGGCGGCAATTTCACAGCCCGAAAAACCTGGCCATGGCCGCCAGCGTGGAAATGTCCGAGCTGGTGGAGATTTTCCAGTGGCTGACCGAAGACCAGTCGCGTCAATTGCCGGCCGACAAGCTCGCCCATGCCGGGCAGGAAGTCGGCGACATCGTGCTCTATTTATTGCTGCTGTGCAGCGAGTTGGGGCTGGACATGAATGAAGTCGTGCTCAGCAAACTCGCGGACAGCGAAAAGAGGTTCAGCTGATGAGTGATCGTCATTTCGATCAACTGGCGACACGCTTCGCCGAAAAAATCTACGGCGGGGCCAAAGGCGCAATCCGCCTGGCGGTGCTTCAGGCCGACCTGGCCGAAACCCTGCCGGACCGGCCGCTGCGTGTGCTCGACATCGGCGCCGGCCTGGGCCACATGTCGTTGTGGCTGGCCCAGCGTGGTCACGACGTCACGCTGGCCGAGCCCGCCGAACCGATGCTCGAAGGCGCCCGCCAACGTTTCGCCGAGGCGGGGCAGAGCGCGACTTTCATCCAGGCACCGTGGCAGGAACTGCTCGGTCAGCTCACCGAACCCTACGACCTGGTCCTGTGCCATGCCGTGCTGGAATGGCTGGCCGAACCTCACGCGATTTTGCCGGTATTGCATCAATTGACGAAAAAAGACGGCTGGTTGTCCCTGGCCTTCTACAACCGCGATGCGTTGATTTACCGCAACCTGCTCAAGGGCCACTTTCGCAAGATGCGCAAGAACGACATGGCGGGCGAAAAGCAGAGCCTGACCCCGCAACAACCGCTCGACCCGCGGGAATTGGCGGCGCAACTTGAGGGCTTGTGGCAGGTCGAAACCCAGAGTGGCGTGCGGGTTTTTCACGACTATATGCCCGTGGAATTCCAGGCCCGTGCCGAGCTGGTGGACCTGCTCGAAATGGAACTGGCCCACCGTCGTCACCCGAGCTTTGCCGGGCTCGGGCGCTACTTGCACTGGATCTGTCGGCCGGTCTGATCGGAGCTCGAAATGAAAAGTCGTTCAGGGTTACTGGTGATCTGTCTCGGGCTGGCGGCCTGTCAGGGCGGCAACCCGTATGTGGCGTCGTCGAACCCGATTCCGCCAGCGCCGCCGGGCGCTGCCAAGGTGTTCGATCGCAGCGCCTACCCGGCGCCGCCTCATGACTATGGGCGTTATCGCAGCTGGGCGTGGCTCGACGGCCATCTGCCGCCGGGCACCACCTGGGCCGACCCGGCGCAGGTGGCCGAAGTGGTCAGCAACGCCCTCGATCAGCGCGGCTTGCGTCCGCTGCACGATAACCGTCCGGCCGACCTGTTTGTCAGCGCCAACCTGCACATCGAAACCCGCTTGCGCCAGGAGCGCGACGACTACGGTTACTACGGCGCTGGTTATGGCGGTTACAACCACTATGGCAACGGTTACGGCATGTACGGCAGCGTGCCGATCGTGCGCACGTATCAGGAGCAAGTCCTGGTGGTGCAGGTGGATCTGTACGACGCCGGCACCGGTCAGCCGGTGTGGAGCGGCAGCGCCGAAACCGGCCAAAGCGGCAGCCAGAGCGAACAAGCCGATGCCCTGCGAAAGGCTGTAGAAAAGGCAATGTCGGCGTATCCTCCGAGTTAGCTTCTGTCGATAAGAAGCATTGCGCAGGTGACGCCTCAACCGGAGAAAGATCATGTTCCGCCGTCTCGCTGTACTGGTTGTGGCCGCGCTGCTCAGTGCCTGCGCCGCCAACCAGGTCAATCATGACTTTGACGCCAGCCGCGATTTTGCCGCCTACCGCAGCTGGAGCTGGAAAGAACCGGCCCTGCAATACCGCCCGGATGATCCGCGGATCAAGAGTGACCTGACCGAACAACGCATCCGTGAATCGGTGACCGATCAGCTTGATCAGCGCGGCTTGCGCCCGGCCGCCACCGGCACCCGGGGCGATTTGAACGTACAAACCTATCTGATCGTCGAAGAGCGCCAGCAACAAGTCACCACCAGCTATGGCGGCGGTTATGGCAACCCCTGGAACGGTTACTGGGGTGCGCCGATGTACAACGAAACCCGCAACGTCAGCTACAAAGTGGCGACCATCCAGATCGACCTGCTCGACGGCAAGGACGGCAAACTGGTGTGGCGCGGCAGCGACGAGCAACTGCTCAGCGGCTCGCCGAACCCGTCGGATCGCAGCACTGCGATCCACGAAACCGTGGCGCGCATCCTGGCCAACTATCCACCCAAATTAGCCCACTAATCCCCTTGTAGGAGTGAGCCTGCTCGCGATAGCGGTGTAACAGTCAAAATTGATGTCGACTGACACTCTGCTATCGCGAGCAGGCTCACTCCTACAGGGGTTTTTGTTGTCTGGGCTGGCGAGTTGCCAGCATTCTGGCCAACCCTTGTCTACACTGCTCTTCACGATCGCAGAAAGCCCCGGCAGTGCACCGGCAAAGGAGTGCGCGATGTCTCCCCGCTTGCAGTTTCGTGGACCGGCCCGGCAACGGGGGGCGATTGGCTTGATGGCGGCGCTGACCATGGCGGCGGCGCTATTGTGCCTGGTGGTTGTGGTCGACACCGGCCGGCTCTACCTGGAAAAACGCAACCTGCAACGGGTCGCCGACATGGCTGCGCTGGAAGCCGCCACACGGGGCGGTGACTGCCTGGTCGGCGCCTCCGCCGTCACCTACGCCACCGCCAGCGCCCAACGCAATGGTTTCGCCCTCCCCAGCGCTGGCCGCGCCTTGGCCGTTGCCTGCGGCGCGGTGACCGTGAACGCCGGCAACCTTCGGGTATTCGCGGCGGACCCGAGCAAAAGCGAAGCGATCCGGGTCATCGCCAGCCATGTGGTGCCGCAGAGTCTGGTCGGCGGTCTCGGAGCGATGTTCGGCGGCTCCCCTGCCAACTCGACCATTAACCTGAGCGCCACGGCCGTTGCGGGTGTCGCGGGGCCGCCGGTGGCCCAACTGAGTATTCAAAGCACGCTGGCAGACGTTAATTTGTTGAACGGTATGTTGTCTGGCTTGAGCGGTGCGCCGATCAACTTGACCGTCGCCAGCTGGAACGGTTTGGTGGCTGCCAATATCAACCTGCTCAAATACATGGATCAGCTTGCCGTTGACCTGCAGGTCACCGCCGGCGACTACACCCAATTGCTCGGCGCAGACGCCACGGTGGGCCAGCTGCTGCGAGCTGCCGCGACCGTGGCCCAGGCCAATGGCGCGACGGCGGACGTTCAGACCGGTTTGAATGCGCTGGCCAACACCGTCGTCAATCCGCTCAAAGTGCATTTGGGTGACATCTTGCAGTTGCAGACGGGCAGCACCGCGTCCGGCCTGAACGCTAACGTGAATGCCTTTCAACTGGTCCAGGCGTTTATCGAACTGGGCAACAGCAAGAGTGCGCTGACGGGCACGCTTCCGGTGAATCTGTTGGGGTTGGGCCTCGGGGCCACGGCAAACATCAAGGTGATCGAGCCGCCACAGTTGTCGGTAGTGGGTAACCCGGCCTTGGCAAAACTGGCGCCGTTGGGCGCCAATCGAATCTATGTGCGCACCGCGCAGGTCCGGGTGTTGGTGAGCCTGGATTTGTCGCTGGTCACTAACCTGACCGGTTTAGTGACGAGCACTTTGTCTGTGGTCACCGGGTTACTGGGACTCGATTTGTATGTATTGCCCAATCCCAATCTGGACGTGAGTCTTGAGGCGGGCGGGGGCAGCAGTTACGTCACCGACTACACCTGCGCCAGCGAATCCAATAAAAGCCTGACCGCTTTCACCACCACCACCGTGGCTGAATTGCGGGTCGGGCGGGTCAACTCCAATTGGGCCTCCTCGATTGCGCCTCTGAGCGTCACGCCCTTCACCTTGCTCGATATCCGGCATGCCGGCGTGCCCTTTTCCGGTGGTGGCGCTGAACTCAGGATCGACAGCCCCGTCGTGCCGACCAGCGCATCAACCACGTTCATCAACCCGCCGAAAGTCGGGTTGGCCCCCTCCAGTCCGCCTTATACCTTGACCGCCACCAATGCGATCTCCGGCTTGTCGCAGGCGATCAATCCCTTGCCATTGATTGTTCACACCCCGTCATTCAGTCCCGGCTTCCTGCTGCAGGCGGTTTTCGATTTGCTGAACTCGCTGTTGACCAGCGTGCTGTCGCTGTTGACGACAACGCTGAACTCGATCCTCAGCCCGCTGCTCGACAACCTGCTCAACACCGTCCTGAAAACCCTTGGCATCGAGGTCGGGAAAATTCAGGTCGGCGCCAACCTCAGCTGTCACTCCGGTCGAGCATCACTGCTGCTCTGATCATCCAACGCAACCGGCAGCTCGATGCAAAACCGTGCGCCCTCCACTGAGTTGCGAACGCTCAGGCGTCCGCCCATGTTCTCGACGATGCCGTAGCTCACCGACAACCCCAACCCCGTGCCGATGCCGACCGGTTTGGTGGTGAAAAACGGTTCGAAAATCTTCTCCATCAACCGCGGGTCAATGCCGCCGCCATTGTCCTCGACCCACAGCCGCACCGACTGCTTGTCCCGTTCGGCGTACACCGAAATCCACGGCTTGAACTCGCGGTCGGCCTCGCGTTTGCTCAGCAGCGCGTCCCGGGCGTTGACCATCAGGTTGATCAACACCTGCTCCAGCTGATCGACGTAGCCGCGCACTTGCACGTCAAAACCGGTCTCGCTGACGCGTAATTCAACGCCTTTGCCACGCATGCCTTCGGCCAACAGCGCCAGCGTGCCCTCGATGGCCTGCGCCGGGTTGAACGGATGCTGTTCGATCTCCGAACGACGGCCAAACACGCGCATGTGATCCACCACTCGCGCGGCGCGCTGGACCTGGGAATCGATACGGTTGAGCTTGTCGGTGAGGTAGTCGATCTGCACCTCGCCCGTGCTCAGGCGCTTGAGCACATTGACGATGGCCATGCGCATCACGTTCAGCGGCTGATTGATTTCGTGGGCCAGGCCGGTGGCCATTTCGCCGAGGGTGGCCATTTTTGCGCTCTGCGTGAGTTGCTGCTGCGAGCGCCGGACTTCGGTGTTATCGCGCCCTACGGCCTGAATCTCCAGCAGGAGCCCTTGCTCATCGAACACCCCGCGATCAGACCAGACCCACCACGCGTGCTCCCGGCCGGGCAGTTGCAGGTTGATTTCCGCGGTGCTCACCGGGAACTCAGGGCTCAGTTGACTGAGTCGCTGCACGAACGCTTCACGTTGTTCGTCCGACATCCATTGGCCTAGATTCACCCCGGGCAATTGTTCGGGCTGGCATTCCAGATAGGTCGCCAACGGCCGATTGCCGAAGGTCAGCGTCAGGTCCGGGCGATACCGGCAAATCATCGCGGGCGAGTCCTCCACCAGAATCCGGTAGCGCTCTTCACTCTGTTTCACCTGTTCGGCGGCCAGGGTCGCTTCGGTGACGTCCAGCCACAAACCGACGGCTTCCACCGGCAGGCCGAGGTCATCGCGCAGCAGCTTGGCCTCATCGAGCAGCCAGTGGTAATCGCCGCGATGGTCGCGCAGTCGGTAACGGGCACGCACCGAGCCTTCGCGCAGCAACTGCCGGGTACGCTCGAAATACTGATCGCGGTCCTGCGGGTGAATGCGTTCGATCAAGGCCCCGACGCTGCAATCGGCGAGGGTCAGCCCTAGTAGCGGCAGCAGGCTGTCGCTGAAAAACGTCGGTTGCAATGCGCCTTCGACGTAGCGCTGCACGTAAATCACCGCGGGTGAGCTGGCGATCAGGTTGTCCAGTCGCGCATGGGCGGTGGCGGCGTTCTGTTGCTGATTTTTGATATCGCTGATGTCGAGCATGAAGCCAACCAAACGGCGCTGTTTACCGGCGCCCAGGGCCTGGCCTTGCAGGCGATACCAGATCGGCGTTTGTGTGGCTTCGGGGCGGTGCAGACGCACACACAGCAACAACGGCGTGCCGGCGTCCTGCAAGTCCAGCAGGCGACTGCGCAGTTCTTCGCGGTCAGCGGGGTGAATGTGGTCGAGCCATTCGTTCAACGGTAATTGCGTGCTCGTCAGGCTCAGCACGTTGGCGAGCGACGGCGCCAACTGCACCTGGGCGCTGTCGCTGAACATTTCCCACCAACCGGTGCCGAGCAATCCTTGCAGTGATTCCAGCCGTTCCAGTTGCAGTTGATGACGATGCTCGCGCAGGCGTTCCAGCAGCGGGCTGGCCAGTGCAGCGCAGAGCTGCAACCAGTCACTGTCGTTGAGATCCGGAGCACGTTGCTGCGCCGTATACACACCGCAGAGTAACCACGCGACCACACCGTGAGCGTCGTAATAGGGCACCGCCAAGCCGTCGGCATGCCCGAAGATGTCTTGCAGGCGCGGGTGCGCGGCGGGCGTCAGGTGTTGGGCGACCGAGCCGTTCAAACTGTCGAGCCCGGTGCCCAGGCGCTGAGCGTTTTGCCACAGCTTCGGCGCATCGAGGGCGGCATATTGCTGATGAATTTGCCAGCCCTGAGCCTGCTCATCGAGCAACGCCACCGCAACGCAGGGAATGTGAAAACGTTGCGCCAGCACCTGAAGCTGATCGAGCAAAACATCGGGCAGACGCACCAGGCTGCACAGGCGCAGCTGTTCGCTGATCTTCGCCGTGAGTAACTGGTTCTGTTCGCGGCTGCGCGATTGCCGGCGCTCGAGCAAGACGTCGCCGATGTCGAGTAACTGCAACAACCAGTTTTTGTCCGCGGGCTGGACCCAGCCGCGCAGGTGCAGGGGCTGTCCGCTGACGGTGTAGAAGTCCAGGTCCAGGGTCTGTCCCTGCCAGTCGGCGGGCACACCTTCGACCGCGAGGCTGCTGTGGGGCATGAGGTAATCCACCAGCAGCGGGGACTGCGCGGCTGGAATCTGCTGGGCCAGCATATGCCGCAGCGGTCCCGTCTGATGAATCACCCGGCCTTCGGCATCCAGGTACAGTTGCAAGCCCACACTCTGCACGCACAGGGTGTCGGGCATGGTCACAGGCTGTGGCGGATGGCGGTTCAGCAGACGGCCGAACAGTTTGTCGCCGGAACTCAAAATTGCAGACTCGAACTGGCGCTGAGCGTCGCCGGCAAATTGGGCACCGAACCGATCCCCGGCAGCACCAGAAACGGCACCACACGGTTGAGCTTGCTGGTGGGGTAATCGACTTTGACCTTAAGCACTCCGGCGACAAAGGTGATGGTGGAATCGGTGGCGGCATTGAAGTTCAGTGCGGCAGGAATCCAGGCCAACTGCCGGTTCAATTCTGCTGCTGCGGTGGCTTGCACGGTGGCCGCGTAACCGGGCGCGCTCGGGTCCACCGCCACGCTGCGGCGCACCGCTTCAGCGGTCGACTGGTTGAACGATTGCATCAGCAACAGCGGCAAGCTGTAACTGACAATTGCATAGAACACGGCGAAAAAAAGCACGAACACCAAGGCGAACTCAATCGCAACGGCGCCTTTTTGTTTGCGGGGGAGGCTTGATTTCATGAGTGCGTCTACCCTGACTGTCACAGCGTGATATCAGCATAGAATCATTCAGCCATAACGGATGTTTTTTACCGAATGCAAAGCTTTGTTTTATTGATCTGGCTGACGCTCTGCGCGGCACAGGATGCCCGGGAAAAGCACATCGCCAATGGCCTGACCCTCGGTGCAGGCGCGTTGGCGCTGACCTGGTTGTTGTGGACCGACACCACCTGGCTGGGCGCCGAGGCCGCGCAGGGCGGTTGGGCGTTGTTGCTGGCGCTGGCCTTCACCTTGCCCGGTTATGCGCTGCGCCGCATGGGCGCGGGCGATGTGAAACTGATGGGCGCCCTGGGTCTCGCGACGGACGGTATACACCTGCTGGGCAGCTTTATCGGTGCCGCACTGGCCAGTGTTTTATGGCTGCTGGTGGCGCCAAGAGTCTGGCTTCATTTGGGTCAAGGGCTTAGGGCTCGTCTTCGCTACCTGGAGCCGGGAGTGTCTAGGAAGCAGCCATTTGCGCCCTTTGTGTTGGTGGGGTTGTTGTTCACGTTCGCCTGGATTCACTAGTCGCCCGTTCTATGTACAGAGTCAGAAAGTGCGTCTACTTTCAAATCACTGGTTGTGCAGCCTGGGGCTGTCAGTACAGGAGCGGTCAGCGTTGGCCTGAGCATGGAGTGGCGCGTGAATAAGTTTACGTCTGCGGTAAAAATCCTGGTGGTCGATGATCAGCCTTTGATCGTGGAGGAGCTGTGCGAATTCCTCGAGAGCAAGGGCTATGGCTGTATTCCGTGTGAGTCTGGCCAGCAGGCGATCGAGCGCTTTGAGGAGGATCTGGATGTCGGCCTGGTGCTGTGCGACTTGCAGATGCCTGGGCTGAACGGGATTGAGTTGGTTCAGGTGTTGCAGCGGTTGTCTGGCAAGCACCGGGCGTTTGAAGCCATCATGCTGACAGGGCGTGCGGACAAGCAGGATGTGATCAAGGCGCTGCGGGCCGGGTTTGCTGATTACTATCAGAAGCCGGTTGATCTGGGTGAGTTGCTGGAAGGGGTTCAGCGTCAGGAAGTGGCGTTGCAGGAGCGGCAGAAAAATCTGCAGCTGGGGCATTTGAATCAGAAGCTGCAGTATCTGTCCGAGTCGATCGATGATTTGTATCAGGATCTGGATAAGGTTCGACGTGGGCCTCAGGCGGATGTCGGCGACGCTGAGGTCAGTGATGTGGAGCGGGTGGAGATGCCGGCGATTTTCAATCAGTTGTCGCCACGACAGCTGGATGTGGCGCGGTTGGTGGGCAAGGGGCAGACCAATTATCAGATTGCCTGTGAGCTTGGGATTACCGAGAACACGGTGAAATTGTATGTGTCGCAGGTGTTGCGTTTAACGCATATGCATAACCGCACCCAGTTGGCGTTGGCGTTGTCGCCCAGCAGTTCCGGGATGCGCCAGCGGGTTACGGCTCACTGATTTTCCTCCGCTGCACACTGTTTGACCTGTGGGAGCGAACCTGCTCGCGAAGGCGGCAAACCACACACAAAAAACCAAAACCTACCCCCCCGACCCACTGCTCACCGTCCCCCCCTGATCCTGATCAAAAAACTGCGGGATCTCATGCTCATAACTCTTCAACCAGCGCTGCATGCTCAGCTCGCGTTCAGTCGCTGTCGAGGTCTGTGGTTTCTGCGAAGCAGCCTTGTTGCTGCTTTGCAGTTGCAGCCAGCCTTCGGTTTCCGCTTGTTGTGGCGAGGATGGGCCGTCGAGCGCAAGGGCGGCGAGGGGCAGGGCCAGCAGGCCGAGGCAGCTGAGGACGATTGGTTTCATCGCAAAGGACTCCCTATTGGAGGCTCGGCGTCGTGACGACGGCGACCTGGTTAACAGGAATCGGGCCTGTCTTGCCCGGGGTCTTGAGTTTTTGTGCGCGTTCCTGGGCTTCGATGACTTGGGCGGGGCTGAGGCCAAGGCGGCTGACGAGTTCGGCGGCGCGGCTCCAGTCGTCCTGGTAGATCAGCAGCGTCACCATGTTCAATGCGGCCAGTTGATCACCTTGCTTGAGTTCCATGGCGGTGAGGAATTCAAAGCGTGCATCGTCGACGCGCAGTTGATTGAGGTACACCACGCCGAGGTCGTTGCGGATTTTGTCGTCGGTGGGCGCCAGCCGCGCGGCGCGCAGCAAGTGAGCCTGGGCCAGGCCGTTGTCGCCCTTGGCGGCAGCGAGTTGGCCCAAGCCGTGTTCGGCTTCGGCGGCCATGCAGGTGCCGAGCAGGCTGCGGTATAACGGCTCGGCTTCGCTGCGCCCCAGCAGGCGGTAGACCTTGGCCCGGCGCAGGCGTACGTCGGCCACGTTGTCCGGCAGGCTTTGCAGGTTGGCCAGGCTGGCGTGCAGTTTGCCGTCGTTGGCCATGTCGTCGGCCAGGTTCAATTTCAGTTGTTCATCGGCACTCAATTTGCTGCAACTGGCGCTGCTGGTCAGGGCGCTCCATGGTGTCTGGCCGTCGGTGGCGCAACCGCCCAATAACAGCAAACTCAAACCGGCAATCATCGCTTTCATCAGGACCCCTCTAAGAACCAATGGCCCGGGCCAGGGCGGTGAAGCCCGGGCCGGCCAGCACGATCAATAACGCCGGGAAGAGAAACAGCATCATCACGACGGACATTTTGGCGGACATCTTGGAGATGTATTCCTGCAGGCGCGTCAGGCGCCGGTCATCGAATAATTGCTTGAGCGTCAGCAGGGACTTCATCGCACCGCCGCCCTGGTGGATCAACTGTTCAAGGATCACGCAGGTGTCGGTGAATTCATCGACCGCCAGCAAACGGCTGACCTTGTGCAGTTCTTCACCCAGTTCCAGGCCGGAATCGACACGGGCCAGCACCAGACGCAGTTCATGGGTCAGCGCGGGCATGAGTTGTTTGCCTTCGGTGCTCAGGACGCGCAACGACTGCTCCACCGCCATGCCCGATTCGAACAGGATGCGCAGCAGCGGGATGAAGGTGGAAATCTCGGACGCCAGTTGTTTTTGTCGACGCAACGAGGCAGCGGCGAGTAAGCGCTTAGGCAGCAAATAGCCGATGGCCGTGGCGAACAGCGGGGCGATCCAGTGATTCTGCGCATCGGGATAGAACACCCCCTGAATCAGCAAACTCATGGCCAGTGCCAGCACCGGCACGCCGACCTGGCACGCGGCGAACAGTGAGCGACGACGGGTGCTGCGCCAGCCGAGGCGGTTGAGCAGTGCCTGGGTTTCGTTGTCCAGATTGACCGAGCGCTGACCGATCCGGCTATTGCCCAACGCCTGCAACCAGAGACCCAACTGGCTGTGGCCGAGCGGCTTGCCGTCCAGCCGCTGGGCCACCTGACGCGCCCGTCGACGCTGGTCCAGCAGGCTGCTGAGCAGCAACAGCGTGGCCCCGAAAAACAGCAGTGCACTGATCAGTAGAGGCATTTTCATACGCTGCGCAACATGCGCCAGAGCGCGAGGCTGCCCACCGCCTGTAGGCCGAACGCTGTCGCCAGCATGATTTGTCCCGATCTGTCGTGCCACATCGCGAGGAAGTAGGTGGGGTTGGCGACCAGAAAATAGCCGGCCATCGATATCGGCAAAATGCCCAGCACCCACGCGGTCACCCGGGTTTCACCGGTCATGGCGCTGAGCTGGCGGGCGGCCTGCTCGCGCTCACGGATCATTTTGATCAGGTTCTCCAGCAGTTCACTGGCATTGCCGCCGTAGCGATGATTGACCTTCAAACCCAGGGCCAGCAGGCGCAGTTCATCTCTCTCATACAACTCGGCGAAGTCCGACGCGGCGTCGGGCAGGCTGACGCCCAACTGCACGTTGCGCTGGACCCGGCCCATGGCATTTTTCAATGGGTCATCGGCGGCTTCGATAGCGCCGAGCAGGGCATCGGCCAGGGTTCGACCGGATTTCAGGCTGCGCACGGTGTGATCAAGCAACGGCGGAAGTTGTTCGAGCATGCGCTTGAGCCGGCGCTGATAACGCCAGCCGACATACAGCCGCAGGAGCAACGGCGGCACCAGTACAAACAGCAGCGCACCGATCCAGCCACCGACGACAACGCCCAGCAAAATACCGAGGGCCCACAGCAGCACCCAGCGTCCCAACCGTTCAGTCGGACGCCCGAGACCGGCGCGCAAGAACGCCCGTTCCGGCCCGGCCCAGGAGGTTTTTTCGACGACGATTTGCGGCTGCCCTTGGCTCAGGCGACCCAATACGCGTTCGGTCCCGGTCTGGCGCAGCCCGCGGAGCAACAAGCGGATCGATAGCCCGAACAGGATCAGGCAAGCGAGAATCAGCAGCGCCGGTTTGAGCATGCCGTGGCCTCAGTGCGGTGAGGAAACAAGTGCCGTTTCGCGGCGCAGTTTGTCGCCGGCGGGGTTGACCGCCTCGCGCATAAAACCGAAACCGGTGCGACGGTCGAGCCGGAACAAGGTGTTGGTGACGTACACGTCTTCGCGCACGCCGACCACTTCCACCACCTCGCTGACGCAGCGGCGACCGTCGGGCATGCGGGTGAGCTGGATCACCACGTCCAGCGCGGCGCAAACCATCTGGCGCAAGGTTTTTTCGGCGATGGTGCGGCCGGTCAGGCCGACCAATGTCTCCAGGCGCAGCAGCGCGTCCTGGGCATTGTTGGCGTGCACGGTGCTCATCGAACCGTCGTGACCGGTGTTCATGGCCGTGAGGACATCGAGCACTTCGACGCCGCGAATTTCGCCGAGGATGATCCGGTCCGGACGCATCCGCAGGGCGTTGCGGATCAGGTCGCTGGACTTCACTTCGCCGTGACCTTCGGCATTCGGCGGCCGGGTTTCGAGGCGCACGACGTGCGGGTGGCCCAGTTGCAGTTCGGCGACGTCTTCGATGGTGACGAGGCGTTCGTGCGGATTGATCAACTGGCTGAGGATGTTCAGCAACGTGGTTTTGCCGGTGCCGGTGCCGCCGCTGATCAGGATGTTGCAGCGCTTGCCCACGGCTTCCTGAATGAAGTCGTAGATCGCCTGATCGATGGTTTGCATTGCCATCAGGTCGCTGCTTTTGAGCATGTCCTTGCGAAATTTGCGAATCGACAGACACGGCCCGTCGAGGGCAATCGGCGGAATGATCGCGTTGACCCGGCTGCCATCGGGCAGGCGTGCATCGACCATGGGCGAGGACTCATCGAGCCGTCGGCCCAAGGGCGCGAGAATACGTTGCATGACGCGTTCGACGTGGTGCGAGTCAATGAAACGCAAGTCACTTTGATGCAGCACGCCGTCGCGTTCGATGAACACCCGGTGCGGACCGTTGACCAGAATCTCGGTCACGGACGGGTCGCGCAGCAGCACTTCCAGCGGGCCGAAACCGGTGAGTTCGTCGACCAGTTCTTCGGCCAAGCGCTCCATCTCATAACGGGAAATCGCCAGGTGCAGCCGGGCGATGTATTCGGCCACTTTGTCGATGACGAATTGCGACAGCGCCGGCCGCGACCCTTCCAGCAAGTTTTTTCCGGACTCTTCGATGGCATCGATGATGTAGCGGTGCAACACCAGTTTCAGGCCTTCGTTGTCGGTGTTGCCGGACGGCGTGCGCGCCGGGGCGCCGAAGAGTTTTTCCGTACTCATTGCGCACCCCTCAGCCGGTTGAACCAGCCGATCCTGGGTTTGGCCAGGCCTTCGGAGCGTTTGGCCAGGCCTTCGCCGAGGGTGCGCAGGCTTTGGGTCAGGCCTTCACGCGGGGCCAGTTCGAACAGGCTCACACCCTGGTTTTTGGCGTTCAGGCGCACTTCCGGGCTGAAGGCCAGAATCGCGAAGACTTCCATGCCGAAGCTTTTGCCCAGGGTGTCGGCGTCGGGTGCGACATTGCGCAGGTAGCGGTCAATCAGTAACCGGGCGTGATCGAGCTTCATGCCTTTTTCGCGCCACAGGTTGAGCACCGCGAGGTTGCGCCGGCAGTCGAGCACGTTCTGATCGGTGTACCACAGCAGCTTGTCGCAATGACTGACAAAGGTGCGCAGCGCTTCGCTGTCCGGCTGGCCGGTGAGGTTCACCACGATGTGCTGGAAGTGTTGGCGCAGGGCGCTGAGCAGCATGTACAACTCGGCGGCGCTGGTGCGCTCCAGTGGTTCATCGTGGCTGGCGTAGGCGAGGATTCGCAGTCCCGCCTCATTGCTGGTGAACGCACTGTCGATCAGCGTGGCGTCGAGGCGCCGCAAGTGCCGCACGGCGTCACCGAAATGAAACGAGCTCTCCAGCCCGAGCAACGCCAGGCTGTCGCCGCGCGGCAAACCCAGGTCCAGCAACAAGGTTTGCTGGCCGCTTTTCTGCACCACTTGCGCCATGTGGTTGGCGATCAGCGCTCCGTCGGCGTTGGTTTGCGCACCGTAGAGCACGGTCAGGCCACCGAGCTGGGTGCTCGGCGCCACCGTTGGCAGGCGTTTGCCGAGCCGGCGCACCAGCCCCGAGACTTCACTGGAGCGCGAGCCATAGGCGACAAAATCCCGCGCACCGGCACGCATCGCATTCAGCACAAGCTGATTGTCCATGCCATCGCCCAGCGCCACGATCGCCAGCATCGGCTTGGCTTCCAATGCGCCTTCGATCAGCGCGCTTTGCGCCACCACGTGTTCGCGGTCCAGCCCGACGAACACCAGGCTGGCGAAGGTGACGTCGACCAGCGCCAACAGTTCGTCGAGGCTGCCGCCGCCGGCGCTGACCACTTGGCCCAACGGGGCGAGGGCGCCTTGCAGCCACTCAAGGTCAGTGTCGTTGCGCGTGATCGCGAGGAAGGTCTGGCTCAGGTTCTGGCTCATTGCGATAACCCGCTGCGTTTATCGAAGTTGCCGTCTTCGAGGAAGAACATGCGATAGAAACCGGGGTCGTAGTTGCGCAGTTGTTCACCGGGCAGCGACGGCAGTGGTGCATTGACGGCCAGCGGTTGAACCAGGTGGGGGGTGACGATCATCAGCAGTTCACGCTCTTCGCGCCTGATCGATGAACTACGAAAAAAGGCGCCGAGGACCGGGATATCCCCCAGTCCCGGAAACTTGTCGACCTGTGACGTGTTTTGCGTGCTGATCAAACCGCTGATGACAAAACTCTCGCCATCGGCCAGGGAGATGCTGGTGTCGGTGCGGCGAATGGTGAACGCCGGGACCGTGGTGCCCCCGATGGTGACGGCGTTGGCGAAATCAAGCTCGCTGACCTCCGGCGCGACTTTCAGGGCGATGCGATCGGTGCTGACCACGGTCGGCGTGAGCGTCAGGCGGACTCCGAATTCCTTGTACTCGATGGAGTAGCTGTTGCTGTTGGCACTCGGCACCGGGATCGGGATCTCGCCGCCCGCGAGAAAACTCGCGCTCTGCCCGCTGATCGCCACCAGGCTCGGCCGCGCCAGGGTGTAAGCGAAGCCGCTGCCTTCCAGGGCGTTGATGATCGCCAGGAAGTTGCCGCCGCCGGCGACGATGTTGAACATGTCATTGGCCAGCGGAATGCTCGGCACGGCGATGCGTGGATCGAGGTTGCGCAATGGCAGCACTCGCGGTGTCACGGCGGTGTTCGGCACGGTGCCGGGGGAGCCAAAGAGGAAGTTCGAGTTTTTACCGTAGATCGAGGTGCTGGCCTCTTTGAGTTTGGTCCGGCTGACCTCGACGAAGCGAATGTCGGTCTGCACTTGCGACGGTAGCAGCGGGTCCTGAGAGGCCAGGGTTGACTTGCCGGTCATGGCCGCCGTGGCGCGACCCTGCACAAACACCATGCTTTGACGCGGGGCGCTGGCGCACGCCGTCCAGACCATCAGGCTGGTAGCGCCGGGCGCCATGCCGGTGAGCAAAAAGGCCTGGTTACCGTTGACCCGCACGTCGGCGATTTTCGGATCTCCCACGGCCAGCCGCGTAATCGCCACCGGGGATTGCACTTCCTGCTGTAAGCCTTCGCCGACTTGCAGTGTCGCCGGCAGTTGGCCGAGTGCGGCACAGTTACCGCTAGCCGCAAAGGTTGCCGTGAGTGGCACGCTGCTCAGCAGCGTGCCCCAGAGCAGGCCTTGAAACATGAACATGGTACTTCTGCGCATGTAGATGCGTCCTTGCTCAATTCAGGGAGTTTGTTGAGTGATCTGATTGCCGCGAATGACTTCCACGCCTTTTTTCTGCGGTGCCGAACTGGCACCGAGGGTGAGGGGTTTGGGGGTGCCGACGAGGGCCAGTTGACTGAATTGCACGAGGTCGCGATTGGCGCTGGCGAGATTGGCCGGCGAAGCGCTTTCGCCGGCCCAGTAATGCGCCAGGCGTTTTTCTTCGGCGCTGCGCACGGCCAGGCGCAACGTGCCGGCCTGGGCCGCGAGCGTCAGGCGACTCAGCAAGGGTTCGGGGACGGCGAGCAACACCGAGCGTGCGTTGGCCCGCAGTTGGTCCTGCTTGAGTTGTTCTTCACTGCTGCGCGCCGGGTTGGCGGGGCGCCCGTCGTTAGTCAGCCCCAATTGTTCGCCGACCCCGAGTACGCGCAACGCCGGGACTACCACCTGGGCTGATTGCTGAGTGTTGTTGGCGTCGGCGCGCAGAAACAGCATCACGTCGACATAATCTCCAGGGCTCAGTTGTCCGCCGGCATTGGTCACTTCGTCCACTGCGACCGCGAGTGCTCGTTCATTGGGGCGGATCATCCGTGCCAGCGAGCTGCCGGCCTCGAAGCTTTGATCGTTGAGCCAGGTGCCGGCGGTGAGGGCGTGCCAAGGCGTACGGCCAATCGCTTGCTCAAGCGTGGTCAAACTGCCGGCCGGGGCGGTACGCAGTTTTTCGAGGGTGACGTCGGCTGCGGTGATTTGAACGAAGGGGGCTACGTCGTGCAGCAGGACCACCACCGGTTGGCGCGTGGGATCGTCCATTGGCACAGGGGCTGGAACGGTTGGCGCTGTGTTAGCGACAGGTTGCGCGGCAGGCTCGGGAGCGGGTTGACGGCTCAGCGCAAGTCCCCAGTAACCGGCAATGATGGCACCCACCAGAAACAATCCGGCCAATCCCAGGGTGACGCGGCTGTTCATGAGGGCTCTCCCTTTCCAGCTGCCGATGATCCGTACCGTCTCGAACGAGATAGATTCGCAAAAAAGCATTTAAATACATGGAACTATTTCGCTATTTGAAGGTAGCGCAGCTAGAGCAAAACGCCATTACTGGGTGGCAAAAAAACGAGGAAATGGGGGTGTTTGAAATGCCAGGCCCCGTTTTTTGCCGAAAACGGGTGGGGTACTACTTAAGTATTAATACGTTCTTACAGTTGTTGGGTTGGGGAATGCCGACAATGCTGATGCTGGCAAAGGGGAATCATGTTGCGACCGTGCAACACCCGCAGTCCTTAGGAGAAGTCGTCATGTCCTTTAAAAGCGCTTTTCAGCACATCAAGAGCGAGATCGTTTTCTACTACAACCTGGCCAAAGACACCGAAGGCGCTTCGGGCATCGAGTACGCCATCATCGCGGGTCTTGCGGCAGTGGCTGTGGGCGTTTTCATGGGCTCCATTACAAGCGCTTTTACTTCGCTTACCGCCAGTATCAAAGCTGTGCTGCCTGGTCCTTGATCATTGCTGTTTGCCAACTAGCCTGAGTGGTTCTAACGTTATCGCCTGGTCCATTGCAGGAAGCCCTCATGAATGCGCCCGCACACCCACGGCAACAGCTGCTCCTGGTCGATGACGAGGAGGACGCGTTGATGGAACTGGCGGAGTTGCTGGAAGGGGAGGGTTTTTGCTGTTTTACCGCAACCTCGGTCAAGCTCGCCTTGCAGCACTTGACCCGCCATCCGGACATTGCCCTGGTGATCACGGATTTGCGTATGCCCGAGGAAAGCGGCATGTCATTGATCAAGCGCTTGCGCGAGCACACGTCGCGTCAGCATTTGCCGGTAATCGTCACGTCCGGGCACGCGGACATGGAGGATGTCAGCGACATGTTGCGCTTGCAGGTGCTCGAACTGTTTCGCAAGCCGATTTTTCACGTGCGGTTGCTGGAGACGCTGGGTAATTTGTTTCCGCAGCCTGTGGCTCCGTCTTAGTCTGGACGACCGCTATCGCGAGCAGGCTCTCTCCCACAGGGATTTGTGTTGTTGCGCAAATCCAGTGTGGGAGCGAGCCTGCTCGCGAAAGCCATTTCAAACTCGCAAGATATTTTGTTGCCTGGCATCAAGCCACCGGCCGCCAATGCCCGACCATGTGCTCAAGATTTCCAACACCTACCAACCGAAAATCCCCACTGGACCCCGCCGCGCTCGCCAGTAATGTCACTTCACTGGGCAACCGCACCGGTTTGCGAAATTGCACGGCAATCTCGATGTTCGCCGTCGGCAAGTGATCGGCCAGCGCCGCCAATGTGCGTGCCTTGTTCCATAACCCGTGGGCAATGGCGGTCGGGAAACCAAACAGTTTCGCGCTGACGGCACTCAAGTGAATCGGGTTGTAGTCGCCGGACACCTTGGCGTATTGCCGACCAATGTCGGCCGGCGCTTTCCAGCGGGTCACTTCGATCATCTCCAGCGTCGGGGCCAACACGTCCTCGAGCGGTTCGCCGTCCAGTTTGACGCCCCGGCACAGCATCTGGCTTTGCGCCTCCCAGAGCGTTCCCAATTGATCGTCCAGCGTGGTCACCAGATCGAACGTCGCACCCTTGGCATGGGGTTGCAGATTCTGCACCTGCACGCTCACGCGCACCCGATTCACGCCGCCCATGGGGCGCAACACGCGAATGCGGTTGCTCAGGTGAATCAGCCCCAACAGGGGAAACGGAAACTCCTTGGCCGTGAGCAATTGCATCTGCAAGGCAAACGCGAGGATGTGCGGATAGGTCGGCGGCAGCAAGCCGTTGTCGGCAAATCCGCAGACGTTGCGATACGCCGCCAGGCGTTTGGGATCGACATTGACCCAGCAGTGCAACCCGGTGTCGGGCAGGGTGGTGCCGGTGATTTTGCGTCGCGTCGCCGCTCGCATGTACAACGCCGGCAAGCTCGGTTCGCGGCTGAGTGTGTGCCAGTCGGTGATCATCACTTAGGCCCCCAGAACGCTTTGTCCACAGACCCGCAACGCCTGGCCGGTAAACGCGCCGGTGCCCGGTTGCGCCAGCCACGCCACGGCCTCTGCGACGTCCTGCGGCAAGCCGCCCTGGCCGAGCGAGCTCATGCGCCGGCCCGCTTCACGCAAGCCGAACGGAATGTGCGCGGTCATCTGCGTTTCAATAAACCCAGGCGCCACTGCATTGATGCTGATACCGCGTTGATCCAGCAACGGCGCCCAGGCTTGCGCGAGGCCAATCAGCCCGGCCTTGCTCGCCGCATAATTGGTTTGCCCGCGATTGCCGGCGATGCCGCTGATCGAGGCCAGCAAAATCACCCGACCGTTGTCGCGCAGGGTGCCGCTGTCGAGCAGGGCCTTGGTCAGCACTTGTGGCGCGTTGAGGTTGACCGCGAGTACCGCATCCCAAAATTCCGGGGTCATGTTGGCCAGGGTTTTATCGCGAGTGATCCCCGCGTTGTGCACCACGATGTCGACGCCGTCGGGCAGGTGTTCGATCAACTGTGCAGCGGCGTCTTCGGCGCAAATGTCGAGGGTGATGCTGTGTCCGCCAAGGCGTGCGGCGAGAGCGTCGAGATCGGCTTTGGCCGGTGGCACATCGAGCAGAATCACCTCGGCGCCGTCACGGGCCAGCGTCTCGGCGATTGAAGCGCCGATGCCACGCGCTGCACCGGTTACCAACGCCTTGCGTCCCGCCAGCGGTCGAGTCCAGTCCTCAACGGGCGTAGCGCACGCCTTCAAACGAATCACTTGCCCGGACACAAACGCGCTTTTCGGCGAGAGGAAAAACCTCAGCGGTCCTTCCAGCTGATCGTCCGCACCGTCGCCGACATAGATCAACTGCAAGGTGCCACCGCTGCGCAGTTCCTTGGCCAGCGAACGGCTGAAGCCTTCCAGCGCGCGCTGGGCACTGGCGGCGAACGGGTCGCTCAAGGTCTCCGGTGCACGACCGAGAATTACCAGGTGTGCGCTGTGATCGAGGTTTTTCATCAGCGGCTGGAAGAATTCGCGCAGCTGTTTGAGCTGATCGGTCTGCAGCAAATGACTGGCGTCGAACACCACGGCTTTGAGTTTCGGACCGTGGCCGGGAATCCACGCGGTGGCCAGGGACGGCTCGGTACCGTAGCTGTAAATCGCGTCGGTCAGGCGATTGGCTAAAGCGCTGACCTTGTCCGCCAACGGGCCTCCACCGATCAACAGCGCCCCTTCGACAGGCCGCAGCCGGCCTGCCTGCCAGCGCTCCAGGCGAACCGGCGACGGCAAACCCAGGGCCCCGACCAGGCGATGGCCGATGGACGAATTGGCGAAGTCGATATAACGGTCTGACATGGAACGTGCTCCGGCGGCTGTGGTTCAAAGTGTGGACCACGAATGGCAATCAGTCGTTCGATCCACGAGATAAGGCCTACGCTTGAACATTGCAGAGTAGTTGGAGCTTGGGTTTAGCAGAACTTGCGGGGTCATGCAGAACCTGTGAGAGCGGGCCCGCCCGCGAAGGGGCCAGCCAATCCGACATTGTTGTTGGCTGATCCACCGCTATCGCGGACAAGCCCGCTCCCACAGGGATGTGCATTCACATTTCATTTTTTTAAGGAGCTTTTCATGACTCAGCTGCGCCGCGTCGCGATTATCGGCGGTAACCGTATTCCTTTCGCCCGCTCCAACGGGGCGTATGCCACCGCCAGTAACCAGGCGATGCTCACCGCAGCGCTCGAAGGCTTGATCGAACGCTACAACCTGCACGGCCTGCGCCTGGGGGAAGTGGTCGCGGGGGCGGTGCTCAAGCTGTCGCGGGACATGAACCTGACCCGCGAATGCGTGCTCGGGTCGCGGCTGTCGCCGGAAACGCCGGCCTATGACATCCAGCAAGCGTGCGGCACCGGGCTGGAAGCGGCGTTGCTGGTGGCGAACAAGATTGCCCTGGGGCAGATCGATTGCGGCATTGCCGGTGGCGTCGATACCACTTCGGATGCGCCGATCAGCGTCAGTGAGGGCCTGCGCAGGATTTTGCTGCAAGCCAACCGCGCCAAGACCACCGGCGACAAGCTGAAAACATTCCTGCAATTGCGCCCCGGGCATCTGATTCCGGAATTTCCGCGCAACGGCGAGCCGCGCACCGGGTTGTCCATGGGCGAACATTGCGAGCTGATGGCGCAGACCTGGAACATCCCCCGCGAAGAACAGGATCAACTGGCGCTGGAAAGCCATCAGCATCTGGCCGCGTCCTACGCCGAAGGCTGGCACAACGACTTGATGACACCGTTCCTCGGCCTGACCCGCGACAACAACCTGCGCCCGGACCTGACCCTGGAACAACTGGCCAAGCTGAAACCAGCCTTCGAGAAAAGCGCCAAGGGCACGATGACGGCGGGCAACTCGACGCCACTCACCGACGGTGCGTCGCTGGTGCTGCTGGGCAGTGAAGAATGGGCGAAGGAACGGGGGCTGCCGATCCTCGCGTACCTGCGCGATGGCGAAGCGGCGGCGGTGGATTTCGTCAACGGTGCCGAAGGCCTGTTGATGGCGCCGGTCTACGCGGTGCCGCGCTTGCTGGCCCGCAATGGCCTGACCTTGCAGGACTTCGATTACTACGAAATCCACGAAGCCTTCGCCGCGCAAGTGCTCTGCACGTTGAAGGCCTGGGAAGATCCTGACTATTGCAGAACCCGGCTCGGCCTTGATGCGCCGCTGGGCTCCATTGACCGCAGCCGCCTCAACGTCAAAGGCAGTTCGCTGGCGGCCGGGCATCCGTTTGCGGCGACCGGCGGGCGCATTGTCGCCAACCTGGCGAAGTTGCTGGACGCGGCGGGCAAGGGGCGGGGATTGATTTCGATCTGCGCGGCGGGTGGCCAAGGCGTCACCGCCATCATCGAACGCTGAAGAAACACCGTAACCTGTAGGCGTGAGCCTGCTCCCGATAGCGGTGTGTCAGACACATGAATGTTGGCTGACACACCGCTATCGCGAACAGGTTCACGCCTACAAGGATTCTCGGCATCAAATAGATTTGTATGAATCTGCTACTTGGCCTAACGTCGGCCCCATCAGCCCTCGTGCGATATAAGGCTCGTTGATGCCGACTAACGGACAGATCTCCCTCGAACGAACAATCCCAACCCTGTCGTTACTGCCCCGACCGTTATTCGCCCGGGTAGAAAGTCTCAACGCCGGGTCCTGGACACCCCCGCATCGCCACGACTGGGTGCAGTTTTCCTACGCCATCAGTGGTGTTCTCGGCGTGCACACCGCCGAAGGCAGTTTCTATGCGCCGCCGCAGTGGGGTATCTGGATTCCGGCGGACCTTGAACATCAAGTCGTGACCTCGATGCGCGCCGAAATGCGCAGCCTGTACGTGCGTCGCGAAGATTGTGAGTGGGCGGACGGGCGCTGCCGGGTGCTGGAGGTCACGCCGTTGGCGCGGGAGCTGATCAAGAGTTTTTGCATGTTGCCCGTGGAATATCCACAAGGCGACAGCCAGGAAGCGCGGTTGGTGGGTGTGTTGCTGGATCAGTTGGCGAACTTGCCGGAGGTGGGGTTTTCCCTGCCGCTGCCACGGCATGAGCGGCTGCTGGGGTTGTGCAACGAGTTGATTGAAAGCCCTGAGCAGAACGTGACATTGCAGGCGTGGGCGGAGCGCTTGGGCACGTCGGAAAAGACCCTGATGCGCCTGTTTCAGCGCGAGACGGGTTTGAGCTTTCGCGGCTGGCGACAACGGATGCGGCTGTTGTCTTCGTTGAGTTTGCTGGAGGAGGGCGACAGCGTGACCAATGCAGCGCTGGCGTGTGGGTATGACTCGACGTCGGCGTTTATTGCGGCGTTCAAAGGGCTGTTCGGGTTTACCCCTGGCGAGCTCTTCAAGCAATAACACCACCTGATCCTTGTAGGAGTGAGCCTGCTCGCGATAGCTGACTGACCTTCAACATTGATGTTGACTGACATGGCCTCATCGCGAGCAGGCTCACTCCTACAGTGGATGTGTGGTGTTCTTGAGATCAGGTTTTGAAGCGTCGAACCAACCCGTCCAGTTCATTCGAAAGCCCGGCCAGGCTCTGGGAATCCAGACGCGCCGAGTTCGCCAGTTCCGCGACCAATTGCGCGTCGCCATGGATCTGGCTGATGTGCCGGTTGATGTCTTCGGCCACGTGATGCTGCTCTTCGGCCGCGGTGGCGATCTGCGTGTTCATGTCGCGGATTACGTCCACCGACTCGCGAATCAACCCGAAGCTGTTGCGCGCTTCGCCGATGCGGCTCACCGACTGCTGCGACACTTCCAGGCTCGCATGCATCTGTTGAGTCACCTGGCTGGTGCGCTTGGCGAGGTTGCCGAGCAGACCGTCGATCTCTGCCGTGGAATCCGCCGTGCGCTTGGCCAGCGCCCGCACTTCGTCAGCCACCACCGCAAACCCGCGACCTTGCTCGCCGGCACGGGCCGCTTCAATGGCCGCGTTCAGCGCGAGCAGGTTGGTCTGCTCGGCGATCGAGCGAATGGTCCCCAGGATCGACTGGATATCGTTGCTGTCGCGCTCGAGTTGCTGCATCGACTGTGCCGACTGTTCGATTTCCTGGCTCAAGCGATCAACGCTGCTTACTGCCGCATCAATTTGCTGCTGGCCTTCGCGCGCCTGGCGCTGGCCACTGTCGGCAGAGTCCGCCGCCTGACTGCAAGAGCGCGCGACTTCGTTGGCGGTGGCGACCATTTCGTGGAACGCCGTGGACACCATGTCCACCGCTTCACGCTGACGCCCGGCGGCTTCGGCCATGTCGTTGGAGACCTGGGTCGAGCTTTTCGAGGTGGCGAGAATCTTGGTCGCGGCGCCGCCGATGCTTTGGATCAGGTTACGAATCGCGGTCAGGAACTGGTTGAACCAATTGGCCAGTTGCGCGGTTTCGTCGCTGCCACGGATTTCCAGGTTCTTGGTCAGGTCGCCTTCGCCTTGCGCGATGCCTTCCAGACCGCTGGCCACGCTGCGGATCGGCCGCACGATGACACTGGCAAAACTGGCGCCGAGGATGGCGAAGAACACGGCCAGCACGGCGGCGATGATTGCGATCAGCCAGGTCAGTTGGGTGGCCGAGCTCATCACGTCGTTTTGTTTGATCAGGCCGATGAAGGTCCAGCCCAGTTGCTCCGACGGCCAGACGTTGGCCATGTAGCGTTCGCCATTG
Organism: Pseudomonas sp. URMO17WK12:I12; assembly: GCF_000514395.1. Taxonomy (NCBI): domain Bacteria; kingdom Pseudomonadati; phylum Pseudomonadota; class Gammaproteobacteria; order Pseudomonadales; family Pseudomonadaceae; genus Pseudomonas; species Pseudomonas sp. URMO17WK12:I12. Next base: position 31,776 of record NZ_AZVV01000004.1, on the reverse strand, counting down.
AGCTCGATTTCCACCAGGCCTTTGCCGGCCTTGGCCAGTTGTGCGTAACCCTCGCCGAGGCTGCTCAGTGGCTTGAAGTTGTGCTCCGGTTGTTTCGGGTCCACCAGGACCATGCCGGTGTTTTCCAGCAACATCAGGTAGCCGGTTTCACCGAGCTTGATCTGTTTGACGATTTCGGTGAGCTGCTTGAGCGTCACGTCGATGCTGACCACGCCGCCGTTGCTGCCCAATTTGTTGTCGATGGTGCGCACGGTGCTGACGTAAGTCGCGTCGTCCTGTGCCCAATAGTAGGCCTCGGTGCGAAACGGCTTGCCCGGTTTGGCCTGGGCTGCTTTGTACCAGGGGCGCTGGCGCGGGTCGTAGTTGTTCAGCTTCGCATCGTCCGGCCACGACACATAACCACCGGCCGCGGTGCCGAGAATGGCGTAGGCGTAGGACGGGTGACTGTTGCCCAGGTCCTGCAGGAGGCCGAAGACTTTTTTGTCCATCTCGCCTTGCGGAATGCTCTCGGCGTTGGCGCTCATGTAGGTCTTGAGGCTGTCGTCGGAGTTTTTGATCAGCGGTTGTTTGGCCAGATAGTCGACGTTCTGGCTGATGCCGTCGAAAAACAGTTGCATGGCGTTGCTGACCTGACGAATTTCGCGGCCGCTGCCATCGACGAAACTCTCTTTGGCATCGCTGCGCAGGTTCATCACAACGAGGGTGGCGACCAGCACCACGGGCAAGCAGGCGATGATTGCAAACGCCCAGGTCAACTTCTGTTTGATGTTCATCCGCGCTCCAGATTTTCTTGTAGGCCCACGCAGTGCAGATGACTCGCGGAATATTGGCAGCCGAAAACGTTGTTGTTCATCTCGGGTCCGTGAGTGCGCCGTCGTTTTCTGTAGGAAAAATTGTCGGACAAATACCTTTGTCACTGAGGACTTCGGCTGCTGGCGGGGGAAATTGAGGCCTGTTTGGAAAAATCCTACGAAGGGTACGAATCTGGATGTCAGCTTCTGTCGTAAATGCCCTAAAAACCATTCGCTTACGTGTGTCATCGGCTCAGCTATGATCTACGGCGGTCATTGACGACCGGCGGCGAATGAGCAATTAATCCGGCACATTGTGTGCATCACGACGTTCATAGGTCGGCAACCCCTCCCCCGAACGAGTGGATTGCCGTATAACGAATGACTTTCGCGTGTTTGGTAATAAAGGACCCACAATAAAAGCTGATGAAGACTCCAAAACGCATTGAACCCCTGATCGAGGACGGTCTGGTCGACGAGGTGCTGCGCCCACTCATGAGTGGTAAAGAAGCAGCTGTTTATGTGGTGCGCTGCGGCAACGAGTTACGTTGCGCGAAGGTCTACAAGGAGGCGAATAAACGCAGTTTCCGTCAGGCGGCCGAGTACCAGGAAGGCCGCAAGGTACGCAACAGCCGTCAGGCTCGTGCCATGGCCAAGGGCTCCAAGTTCGGCAAGAAAGAAACCGAAGACGCCTGGCAAAACGCCGAAGTGGCGGCCCTGTTCCGTCTGGCCGGTGCCGGTGTGCGGGTGCCCAAGCCGTATGACTTCCTCGAAGGCGTACTGCTCATGGAACTGGTGGCCGATGAATACGGCGATGCCGCGCCGCGTCTGAACGACGTGGTGCTGGAACCGGACCAGGCCCGTGAATATCACGCGTTCCTGATTTCACAGATCGTGCTGATGCTGTGTACCGGTCTGGTGCACGGTGACCTGTCCGAGTTCAATGTGCTGTTGACCCCGGACGGCCCGGTGATCATCGACTTGCCTCAGGCGGTGGATGCGGCGGGCAACAACCACGCGTTCAACATGCTGGAACGGGACGTGGGCAACATGGCGTCCTACTTCGGGCGGTTTGCGCCGGAGTTGAAAAAGACCAAGTACGCCAAGGAAATGTGGGCGTTGTACGAAGCCGGCACCTTGCACCCGGCCAGTATCTTGACCGGCGAGTTCGACGAGCCGGAAGAGTTGGCCGACGTTGGCGGGATCATGCGTGAAATCGAGGCTGCGCGGCTGGACGAAGAGCGTAAGCAAGCGATCCGCGCTGCTGACGACGCGCCCCCGAGCAAAGCCGAAGAACCGCCTCCGCCCTGGATGCAGTGATGGGCTAAACAAAAACCCGGCTTCGGCCGGGTTTTTTGTAGAGGCTTTATTTGTGGAACCGCGGCGTCTGCATCGCGGGCAAGCCACGCTCCCACAGGTTAGATGTCGATCACAGATCCGTGGTCTGCACATAACCTGTGGGAGCGTGGCTTGCCCGCGATGGCGTCAGACCAGACAATCCACAACAGCCAGACCCTCCACACTCAAGGATTGAATGTGAACACCTCCACCCGCAACGCCCGACTGATCATCGCCGCCCGTCTGGTTTCGGACTTTGGCGCTTTCCTCAACATGGTCGCCCTGGCCACTTATGTTTACCTGCTCAGCAACAGCGCCATGAGTGTCGGCATTTTCCTCGCCAGCCGTGTCGGCGGAGGGATTTTCGCCAGTCTGATCGGCACCCCGTTCTATCGCCGCTGGGGCGGGCGCATGCCGTTGATCGCCTTCGACCTGTTGCGCGCAGGATTGCTCGGGTTGTTGCTGGTGCTGCCGGTGAGTCAACAGGCGCTGCTGCTCCCCGTTATCGCGTTCGGCCTGGGTTTGGGCAACTCGATGTTTGCCATCGGCCTGAACAGTCAGCTGCCGCATTTTATCGATGGCGTACACCTGCTCAAGACCAATGCCTGGATCACCTCCGCATCGTCGGCCGCGATGGTCGGCGGCAGTCTGGTGGCGGGGCTTTTGGTGGCGGCGTTTGGGTTTGAAACGGTGTTTGCGCTGAACGTGGTGACGTACCTGTTGGCCGCGTTGTTCATATTGCCGCTGCGATTTTCCATCCCGGCAGCCAGTGATGAGTCGTCCCGCAAGGGCGGTGAATGGGCGGCCCTGCGCCAAGGGTTGCACAGCGCACCGGTCGTGGCCGCGATGCTCGCGGTCACCATGGCCGACACCCTTGGCAGTGCCGCGCACAACGTGGGTTTGCCAATAGTTTCCAAACTGCTGACCCCCGAATCAGCCAGCACCACGCTGGGCTTGGCGCTGGCGGTCTGGGCGTGCGGAAAGTTAATCGGCGCTCGAATCGCCAGTCGCCTGAAAGGCTCGGACAACATCAATCTGGAGCGGCGATTTTTCTTCGGGGTGTTGCTGATGTCCTGCGGCTTCATCCTGATGTTTCAGCAGCAGACCCTGTTCGGTTTGCTGTTGTTCTCGTTGCCGGCGGGATTGGGTGACGGCTTCTCGGAAGTCGGCTTGATGTCCCGTTTGCAACGCGAACCGGACGCTCTGCGTTTGCCGATTTTCAGTTTGTTAACCCTGCTGCAAATGACCGGGTTCGGCGTCGGCATGTTGATCGCCGCACCGTTCTATTCATGGTGGACGCCGGGTGCGGTGGTGTTGCTGTTCCACGGCATTCCCCTCACCACGTTGCTGGTGGTGAAGGGCCTGGCGATCAGGGGCGCACAGGTTCGGCGCAGCAGCCCGACGCCAGGTTCTTGAGGATCGGGCAGTCGGGGCGATGGTCGCCCTGGCAATGCTCGACCAAGTCTTGCAAGGTGTCGCGCAACTGGCCGAGTTCGCGGATCTTCTGGTTCAGCTCGTCGATGTGCTGACGGGCCAAGGCCTTCACGTCGGCGCTGGCGCGTTGGCGGTCCTGCCAGAGGGTCAGCAGCTTGCCGACCTCTTCCAGTGAAAACCCCAGGTCCCGGGAGCGCTTGATGAATGCCAGCGTGTGCAGGTCGTCGTCGCCATAAACCCGGTAGCCGCTGTCGGTGCGATGGGCAGCCTTGAGCAGTCCGATGGACTCGTAGTAACGGATCATCTTTGCGCTCAGGCCGCTTTGACGGGCTGCTTGACCGATGTTCATCAATTGTCCTCCAGGTCCTTGGGCTTCCAGGTTTTCAACAGTAACGCATTGCTCACCACGCTGACGCTCGACAACGCCATGGCCGCCCCGGCCAGCACCGGGTTGAGGAAACCGAACGCCGCCAGCGGAATGCCGATCAGGTTGTAGACGAACGCCCAGAACAGGTTCTGCCGGATCTTCGCGTAGGTCTTGCGGCTGATCTCCAGCGCCGCCGGCACCAGCCGTGGATCGCCACGCATCAGCGTGATCCCGGCCGCGTGCATGGCCACGTCGGTGCCGCCACCCATGGCGATGCCGATGTCCGCCGCAGCCAGCGCCGGGGCGTCGTTGATGCCATCGCCGACCATCGCCACCACGCCGGTTTTTTTAAGTGTGGCGACGGTGGCGGCTTTGTCGGCGGGCAGCACTTCGGCGTGGACATCGGTGATGCCCAGTGCCTCGGCGACGACTTTGGCACTGCCACGGTTGTCGCCGGTCAGCAGGTGACTGCTGATGTGCCGCGCGCTGAGTTGTTGCACGGCTTGCAGGGCGCCGGGTTTGAGGGTGTCGCCAAAAGCAAAGAGGCCGAGCACTTTCGATTCAGGGCTTTGTTCGATCAGCCAGGACAGGGTTCGGCCTTCGGTTTCCCAGGCGGTTGCCGAGTCCGCCAATGAACCCGCGTTTAAAGCACTTTCTTCCAATAGACGACGATTGCCCAGTGCCAGTCGACGACCCTCAAGCGTGCCGGCGATGCCTCGCCCCGTCAGCGATTGACTGTCGCCGACATCCGCCACGGTCAAGCCGCGTTCGGTGCAAGCGTCCAGCACGGCCTTGGCCAGCGGGTGTTCGCTACCTCGTTGCAACGCACCGGCCATTTGCAGCAGGGCCGCTTCATTGCCGTCGATAGCCGTCAGATGGGCAATACGCGGTGCGCCCGAGGTCAGCGTGCCGGTCTTGTCGAATACCACCGCACTGACTTCATGGGCGCGTTCCAGTGCTTCGGCGTCTTTGATCAGAATCCCGTGACGTGCCGCCACGCCAGTCCCGGCCATGATCGCTGTTGGCGTGGCCAGTCCGAGGGCACAGGGGCAGGCAATCACCAACACCGCGACGGCATTGATCAGGGCGGTTTCAATCGGCGCGCCGTACAGCCACCAGCCGATGAAGGTCGCCAGGGCGATCAACAGAACAGTAGGCACGAACACCTGGCTGACTTTATCCACCAGTTTCTGGATGGGTGCCTTGGCGGCCTGGGCGTCTTCGACCAGACGAATGATGCGCGCCAACACGGTTTCCGCGCCCAAGGCCTGGGTGCGCACCAACAATCGCCCTTCACCATTGATCGCGCCGCCGGTGACCTTGTCCCCCGGTTGCTTGGGTACCGGCAGGCTTTCGCCGCTGATCAGCGCTTCGTCGGCGTGGCTCTGGCCTTCGACCACTTCGCCGTCCACCGGGAAGCGTTCACCGGGTTTGACCATGACCAGGTCATTTAGGCGCAGGGCACTGATGGCGACGTCTTGTTCGCGTCCCTCGATCACTTGAATCGCCCGCTCCGGACGCAAGGCTTCGAGGGCGCGAATGGCGCTGGCGGTCTGGCGCTTGGCGCGGCTTTCCAGGTATTTGCCGAGCAGGACCAAGGCAATCACCACGGCCGAGGCTTCGAAATACAGGTGCGGCATGCGCCCGGCGGCGGTGGCCCATTCGTAAAGACTCAGGCCGTAACCCGCGCTGGTGCCGAGGGCGACCAGCAAATCCATGTTCCCGGCCCCGGCGCGCACGGCTTTCCAGGCCGCGACATAAAAACGTGCACCGAAGATGAATTGCACTGGCGTTGCCAGGGCGAATTGCGCCCACGCGGGAAGCATCCAGTGCACGCCGAACGGTTGCAGCAACATGGGCAGCACCAGCGGCAAGGCGAGGAGGAGAGCCATGATCAACGCCCAGCGTTCACGGTGCAGGCGCTGTTGTTGAGTGTCGGTGGGCGGGTGTTCGACTTCCCAGACACTGGCGGCGTAACCGGCTTTGGTTACTGCCGCGATCAAGGTCTGTGGATCGATCTGGCCGAGCAGTTCGAGGTGGGCGCGTTCGTTGGCCAGGTTGACGCTGACGCTCTGGACCCCCGGCACCTTCGCCAGCGCACGTTCGACCCGGCCGACGCACGAGGCGCAGGTCATGCCGTCGATGCTCAGTTCCAGGCTGTGGCGGGGCACGCTGTAACCGGCCTGTTCAACAGCGGCCATCAACGCGGGCAAGCTGTCGCTGGGCGCCTGGACGCGGGCCTGTTCGGTGGCCAGGTTGACACTGACGGCGGTGGCGCCGATGACTTTGCTCAAGGCGCGTTCGACACGCCCGGCGCAACTGGCGCAGGTCATGCCGGCAATCGGCAGATCGAATGTGGTGGATTCGGACATCGGTCGTACTCCCTGTAGTAGATACCCACAGGATCAACCTTGCCATGCGGGCAAGGTCAAGCACCAATATTTATGCCTGCGCCGAACCCTGTGGGAGCGAGCAAGCTCGCTCCCACAGGGGCTTCACATTGGATTTGCTCAGTATTCGAGAGAAGCAGGCTTGAGGTACATCCCTTCCTGCGTCATCGCGATCCGGTACTTCAACACATCCCCCGCCTTGAGCGAGATGATCTGCGAACCCGGCGCGAGCATGCCCGGGTTGCAACCCGGCACCTGGCCCGGCAGCAGTTTAAGGCGCAGGGACACGGGGCCCGGTGGCAGGTTGAACGAGGTGCTTTGTTCCTGGAACAGTCGTGCGGACAGTTGGTCCTGGATGTACACACCGATTTCGCAGGAGGTCGCGACTTCCAGGCGCTCGCGGGAGATGATCAGTACGCCATAGTCCTCCCCGGCGGCTTGAACCGAAGGTGTCGCGGCAAAGAGGCTGAGCAAGCCAAACAGGCTGAGAGCTGACCAGCGCATGGCTGAATCTCCTGAAATCGAGTCATTGATGCACGCAGCTTGGCCGAGCACGACGCCGAATGCCAGCCCGGCAGATTGTTGAAGAACTTGACCTTGCCATGGTGGCAAGCTCGAGACTGTTCGCAACCTCAATAAAGGAGCCACACCATGCAAGTGTTCAACGTTCAGGGCATGTCTTGCGGTCACTGTGTCAAAGCCATTACCCAGGCCTTGCAAGCCAAGGATCCGGCGGCCAGCGTGCGGGTCGATCTGGCGGCCAAGGAAGTCGGGGTTGAGAGCGCGCTGACGGTTGAGCAGGTAATCGCCGCGATCACCGAAGAAGGCTACGACGCCAAAGTCGCCTGACCCAACGCACTCCTACAGGGAATCTACATTCATTCAGCGGGTTTTTAATAGTTAGCGAGCTATCGGAATGTTCAAGGCGTTCATGCGCGGCTAGACTGTGGGGCCTGCCGACCCATGCTCAACTGGATGCCTGATGAATTTCCGTACCATTTTGATTCTTGGCGCCCTGACCGCTTTCGGTCCGCTGGCGATCGACTTCTATCTGCCCGCCTTCCCGGCAATGGCCCTGGCCTTCGGCACCGATGAAAAACACGTTCAACTGACCTTGGCGGCGTACTTCCTCGGTTTGTCGATTGGTCAACTGGCCTACGGCCCGGTGGCCGATCGTTTTGGACGGCGTATCCCGTTGCTGGCCGGGGTCGGTCTGTTCACCCTCGCTTCGCTGGCCTGCGCTTATGCGCCGAACCTCGAATGGCTGATCGGCGCGCGTTTTGTCCAGGCGTTGGGCGGTTGTGCGGGGATGGTGATTTCCCGTGCGGTGGTCAGCGATAAATGCGACGCCGTGGGGTCGGCGAAAGTTTATTCGCAACTGATGCTGGTCATGGGGCTGGCACCGATTCTCGCGCCGATGCTCGGCGGCTTGCTGGTCAACACCACGGGTTGGCAGTCGATCTTCCTGGTATTGTCCGGTTTCAGTGCCCTGGCTGCCTTGGCCGTGGCACTCGGGTTGCCGGAAAGTTTGCCCGCGCATATGCCGCGCCAGCCGCTGGCGGGGGCTTTGCGTCAGTACGGTCGCCTGTTGTCCGACCGGGTCTATCTCGGTCACGCCCTGACGGGTGGCATCGCCATTGCCGGGATGTTTTCCTACATCGCCGGATCACCGTTCGTGTTCATCAAACTCTATGGCATACCGGCCGAGCATTTCGGCTGGCTGTTCGGCACGAACGCGGCGGGGTTTATTCTGGTGGCGCAAGTCAATGCGCGATTGCTGGCCAAGCGGGGGCCGGCGTTCCTGCTGGCGCGTGCCGTGTGGGTTTACCTGACCGCCGGCCTGGCGCTGCTCGCCGTCAGTGCGCTGCACCCTGAGCACCTGTGGCCGTTGCTGATCCCGCTGTTTATTTGCATCTCCAGCCTCGGTTGCATCCTGCCCAATGCGTCGGCGTGCGCCATGAACGGGCAGGGCGCCCGTGCTGGCAGTGCGTCGGCATTGCTTGGGTGCCTGCAGTTCACCGTCGCTGCCGGTGCGGCTGCGCTTGTGGGTGTTTTACACGATGGCAGCGCCGTGCCGATGGCGATGGTCATCAGCCTGTGCGGACTGTTGGTGGTGAGCGCTGCAATGCTCACCCGTCGTTTGCAAAATGCCCGGGCGCTGGCGCAAGCCCAGGTCTGAGGCAGGGCTCAGCCAGCAGCGCGCTGCTGTTGGCGACCGGGAATCTGGTGGGGAGCGTACAGGCGGGCTTCGAGGGTTCGGGTAAAGGCCAGTGCTTCGGCTTCACTGCGAAAGGTCACGGCATGCTGGTCCAGACGGACTTGCCACTGAGATTTAGCCACTTCTTTTATCAGGATCTTCATTGCTGATCTCTCCTCTCGTAAAAGTTGCTACGTAAAGATTGTGCCGCAGAGATTTCGATTGTAGACCCGAATACGATCGCTATTGTGACAGACGTCAACCTTCGGACTGACGGTGTCGCTCATTGCTGAGCGACACTGTTTCATCATGTTTCAGAAGCCTTCCAGCACAATCTTGCCCTTGGCTTTGCCGCTCTCCAGAAGCGCATGTGCCCGGCGCAGGTTGGCCGCATTGATGGTGCCGAAGTGCTCGCCGACCGTGGTTTTCAACGTGCCAGCGTCGATCAGCCCGGCAACGCGGTTGAGCAGTTTGTGCTGCTCGATCATGTCCGCGGTCTCGAACAGCGAGCGCGTGTACATGAACTCCCAGTGCAGCGACAGGCTCTTGCGTTTGAGCTTGGTCACGTCCAGCGACTTGGGGTCATCGATCAGCGCCAGTTTGCCTTGCGGCGCCAGCGCCTCGACCAGTTGGTCCAGATGCTGATCGGTCTGGGTCAGGCTGGCGACATGGGTCACGGCGTCCACGCCGGCACGCTTGAGTTCGTCGCTCAGCGGTTGGCTGTGATCAATTACCAGGTCTGCCCCCAATTCACGAACCCAGTCTTGGGTGTCCGGACGAGAGGCGGTGCCAATGACCTTAAGCCCGGTGAGCTGGTTGGCCAATTGCGTGAGGATCGAACCCACGCCACCGGCCGCGCCAACGATCAGCAGACTCTGGCCTTCATCGGTGTTGCCTTCGCGAACTTGCAGGCGCTCAAAGAGCAATTCCCAGGCGGTGATGGCGGTCAGCGGCAGTGCGGCGGCTTCGGCGAAACCGAGGGTTTTCGGCATGTGGCCGACGATCCGCTCATCCACCACATGGCGTTCGCTGTTGCCACCGGCACGCGCAATGGAGCCCGCGTAAAAAACCTTGTCGCCGACCTTGAACAAGGTCACGTCGCTGCCGACGGCCGTGATCACACCGGCCACGTCCCAACCGAGCACCTTGGCTGCGCCTTCTTCAGGCTGGACGTTCTGGCGGACCTTGGTGTCCACCGGGTTGACCGAGATGGCTTTGACCTCCACCAACAGATCGCGCGGACCGGCAACCGGTTCTGGCAGCTCGATGTCTTGCAGGGAGTGCTCGTCGCTGATCGGCAGCGAATTGTAGTAGGCAATGGCTTTCATCTAAGGAGCTCCGAAAGGTAATAAAAGAAGGGGTAGGCCTGATGCCGATCTGTAGCAGCTGGCGAAGCCTGCGTCCGGCTGCTACAAAGTGCGCGTCGGCGGGAGGGGTCAGGCCACGGTACGCAGGCGCTTGAGGTCGAAGTGTTCGAGGAAGTCGCCGGCCTTGGCCCGGAAATTCTGGATATGGGCGCTGGCGTCATGCGCTTGCAGGGCTTCGTCGCTGCTCCACTGTTCGATCATGTAAAAGGCCAAGGGATTGGCGAGGTCCTGGTGCAGATCGTATTGGCCGCAACCGGCCTCGGCGCGGGTCGGTTCCAGCAGGGCGCGCAGGTGCTGTTCGAGAGCGTCTTGCTGGCCGGCTTTGGCGATGAGGGTGGCAATGGCAGTAAATGGCTGGGACATGAACGACTCCGGGAGCGTGATGAATTCGATGGCACAGATGATTGGCTATTTCGCCGCAAGATAAAACCCGCTAAAAGAGCAGTCTCTTTCAATATTTTTTTGATAATCGAGGCTGAAAATGCTGCGTTTCGATGACTTGCAGCTGTTCGTTCGCGCTGCCGATCTGGGAAGCCTGTCGGCTGCGGCGCGGGTGATGGACATGTCCGCGGCGGTGGCCAGCGCGGCGTTGAAGCGCATCGAGCAACAACTCGGTGCCCGCTTGCTCGCACGTTCCACCCGCAGCCTGCGCCTGACGGCCGAAGGCGAGGGCTTTCTGGAATATGCCCGGGCGGCCCTGAGCAACCTGGATGAAGGGCGCCGTTTGCTGGCCAGTGGTCAGGACCAGGTCAGCGGGATTCTGCAACTGTCCGCCCCGTCGGACTTTGGCCGCAACCTGTTATTGCCGTGGCTGGACGAGTTTCAGCGCGAGCATCCGAAACTGACCGTGCGGTTGTTGCTGGGTGATCGCATTGCCGACTTGTTCCGGCAACCGGTCGACATCGCCCTGCGTTATGGCGAGCCGGAAGACTCGAGCCTGGTGGCGCTGCCCATCGCCCCGCAGAACCGCCGCGTCCTGTGTGCCGCGCCGGATTACCTGGCCAGACATGGCGAACCCCGGCAGCTGGAGCAATTGGCCCAGCACAATTGTTTATTGTTCATGCTCGGCAGTCGGGTCCACGATCACTGGAGTTTCCATGACGGCAAACGCGAGGTCGGCCTGACGGTCAGCGGTGATCGTTTCAGTGACGATGCTGATGTGGTGCGTCTGTGGGCGGTGGCCGGCGCCGGGATCGCTTACAAGTCCTGGCTCGATGTCGCCGCCGATGTGCTCGCCGGGCGGTTGAAAGTGTTGATGCCGGAACTGCTCTGTGAGCGCGCACCGCTGAATTTGCTGTGCGCCCATCGCGCACAATTGAGTAAGCCTGTGAACCTGTTGCGGGAAATGCTTGCCAGCCGATGTGCTGATTTGGGCAGACAATTCCCGACGATATCGGGCAACGATCAATAGTCGCAGGCAAATAGAGAAATTTCTGTCAGCAACTATCAGCACCCACGGTTTCCCAAGGGCAGGAACCGGCGGTTAACCCGCTTATACTAGCGCCCGCCTCATGTACGCACCGTCGATCTCGCGATGGCGAGTCCGCGTTACAGTCGGCTGGCACTCCGTTCAAGTACCCGACCTTTGCCCTGGCTGCGAAGAAATGGCTCGGGTGAGCGGGGGACTTTGCCCGGCTAATGGCGGTTTCCGCGTCTTGGCCGACGACACATTACTGGTCAAGATGTCTCTGAGCAGCAGACGAAACGATTCAACAGGGAGTGAATACATGGAACATGCACCTTGCATCAGCCAGATCGCCACGTTACTGGCTGACCCAAAGCGCAGCGCAATGATGTGGGCCTTGATGGACGGCGCGGCGCGGCATACCGAAGAGCTGGCGTTGTTGGCCGGCCTGTCACCCTCTTCGGCCAGCGCGCACTTGGGGCGATTGTCCGCAGGCGGTCTGTTGAAAGTTGACGTTCGCGGGCGAAAGCGTTTTTTCCGCCTGGCTGCCCCCGAAGTCGGCGCGGCCATCGAGGCATTGGCCAGCGCCACGCTGGCCAGTACGCCACGGGAAGTCCCGGATGTTTTCAAGCGTCCCAATCCCGTCGCCAAACCTCAGGCGGCGCCATCTTCACTGCTGCGGGCGAGACTGTGCGACGACCATTTGGGCGGCACCCTGGCCGCCGACCTTTACCAGCGATTGCTGGATGCAGGCTGGATCGAACAGATCGATCAGCGGGTCATGATTACCCATAAAGGCTCGACGCAACTGGCGACACGCGGCGTGTTCATCCAGGCGCTGGCCCATCGCAACAGTCGAGTGGCCTGCGCCTGCCCGGACTGGAGCGAAAGACGCCCGCACATGGGCGGTTCACTGGGGGCGGCGTTGTTGCAGCTGTTCATGCAATCGGGCTGGTTGAGCCTGCCCAACGAGTCCCGCGCCTTGCAGATCACCGCTGCGGGGCAGCGTGAAATCCATCGTTTCGCCAAGGAAACCGAACTGGAAATGGCGCTTTAGAGCGTCCTGATGTCGACGTCTGCCGGCATCGTGTTCAGGCGTCGTTCAGAGCTGTGGACAGGTCGCATCCAGCAATAGCCGCCAGACACTATCGCGCACACTCGATCCAGGGACTTTCGGATGAGGGGGATGTGGCATGGAATCACGTGGCTTCAGCGCGGCAGAACGATTGGAACGTCTGCCCATCAGCGGTTATCACCGGATCATTTTCATCATCATTGCCCTGGCGTTTTTCTTCGACTCCATGGACCTGGCAATGATGACCTTTCTGCTCGGCTCGATCAAAACCGAGTTCGGCCTGAGTTCGGCGCAGGCCGGGCTGCTGGCCAGTTCGAGTTTCTTCGGCATGGTGCTGGGCGCCTCACTGTCGGGCATGCTGGCCGATCGCTTTGGTCGCAAGCCGGTGTTCCAGTGGAGCATCGTGCTGTGGGGCATCGCCAGTTACCTGTGTTCTACGGCGCAGAGCGTTGAAACGCTGACCTTGTTCAGAATCCTCCTGGGCATCGGCATGGGCATGGAGTTTCCGATTGCCCAGTCGATGTTGTCCGAGCTGATCCCGGCCAAACGGCGTGGGCGCTACATCGCGTTGATGGACGGTTTCTGGCCACTGGGTTTTGTCGCGGCCGGGGTGCTGTCCTATTTTCTGTTGCCGGTGATTGGCTGGCGGGACATCTTCCTGGTTCTGGCGGTGCCAGCGGTGTTTGTGCTGGCGATCCGCTTTTTCATTCCCGAGTCGCCACGCTGGCTGGAACAGGCCGGGCATCATGCGGCGGCCGACACGGTGCTGCGACGCATCGAAGAGCGTGTGCGTGTGTCGCTGGGACGTGGGGACTTACCTGAGCCGGTTCGGCTGCCGCACGTGGCGACTACGCCAGGCAACTTCTTTTCCGCGTTGCAACAGATCTGGTCGCCACAGTATCGCCAGCGCACGATGATGATCTGGAGCGTCTGGTTCTTTGCCTTGCTGGGTTTCTACGGCCTCACGTCCTGGCTCAGTGCCTTGCTTCAGCAGTCGGGTTTTGCCGTGACCCAGTCGGTGTATTACACGGTGCTGATTTCCCTCGGCGGGATTCCCGGCTTCCTCATGGCCGCCTGGCTGGTGGAGCGTTGGGGGCGTAAGCCGGTGTGCGTGGTGACCTTGCTCGGCGGTGGGGTGATGGCGTTTCTCTACGGGCAAAGCGCAGTGTTTGGCGGCAATGTCAGCCTGTTGATCGCGTCGGGGCTGTTGATGCAGTTCTTCCTGTTCGGCATGTGGGCGGTGCTCTACACCTACACGCCGGAGTTGTACCCCACGTCGGCACGCGCTACGGGCTCGGGGTTTGCCTCGGCGATTGGTCGGGTGGGCTCGTTGCTCGGTCCATTGGTGACGGGGTTGGTGTTTCCGGTGACCGGGCAGGGCGGGGTCTTCGCGTTGGGGGCGATGTGTTTTGCGATTGCGGCGGGGGTGGTGTGGGTGTTCGGGATGGAGACGCGAGGGAAGACGCTGGAGGAGTTGACGGAAGCAGTGGTCGTCAATTAATCACAATCCCTGTGGGAGTGAGCTTGCTCGCGATGGCGGCCTTACATTCAACAATGATGTTGGGTGTGATGGCGTCATCGCGAGCAAGCTCGCTCCCACATGTGATCTTCAGCAGCCTTACGGTTTTACCAACCGGGCATCCAGGCTGTTCTGCGCCAGGCGCTTGGCCTGATCCTGGGTCATGCCCAGGTCGGTGTACAGCGCGTGGAAGTTCTCGGTCACGTAGCCGCCGAAGTACGCCGGGTCATCGGAGTTCACCGTCACTTTCACGCCACGCTCGAGCATGTCGAGAATGTTGTGCTGGGACATGTGATCGAACACCTTGAGCTTGGTGTTGGACAACGGGCACACGGTCAGCGGGATCTGCTCGTCGATGATCCGCTGCATCAAGCGCTCGTCTTCGATGGCGCGCACGCCATGGTCGATGCGCTGGATTTTCAGCAGGTCGAGGGCTTCCCAGATGTACTCGGGCGGGCCTTCTTCACCGGCGTGGGCCACGGTCAGGAAGCCTTCGTGACGGGCACGGTCGAACACGCGCTGGAACTTGCTCGGCGGGTGTCCCCTCTCGGAACTGTCCAGGCCCACGGCGACAAACGCATCGCGGAACGGTAGCGCCTGATCGAGGGTTTTCTGCGCCTCGTCTTCGCTCAAGTGGCGCAGGAAGCTCAGGATCAGACCGCTGGTGATGCCCAGTTGCTGCTCGCCATCCTTGAGCGCAGCGGCGATGCCGTTGAGCACCACTTCGAACGGTACGCCCCGGTCGGTGTGGGTTTGCGGGTCGAAGAACGGTTCGGTGTGAATCACGTTCTGCGCCTTGCAACGCAACAGGTACGCCCAGGTCAGGTCGTAGAAATCCTGCGAGGTGCGCAACACGTCGGCGCCCTGGTAATACAGGTCGAGAAACTCTTGCAGGTTGTTGAAGGCGTACGCTTTGCGCAGGGTGTCGACGTCGCTCCACGGCAGGGCGATCTTGTTGCGTTCGGCCAGGGCGAACAGCAGCTCAGGCTCCAGCGAGCCTTCGAGGTGCAAATGCAGTTCTGCCTTGGGCAGGGCGTTCAGCCAGTCGTACATGGTCTTTTCTCATCAGGTGCAGATGGCGAGCATTCTACAGATGCTCGTAGAAACATTTAGCAAAACCTGACCAGCCGGTTGATCACACCGCTTCCGGTTCCCGTCGATAAGCGTAGGTATCGGCGAAACGCGAGAGCAGGAATTCGGCGCAGGTAGTGGCCGGGTATTTCGCCGGGTGCACGTCATCCTGACAACCGGGCAGGCATTGGATGCGTGTGTCGGGGTGCGGCTCGGCGAAGAATGGCATCGAATAACGGTCCACGCCCAACGGGCTGAGCACCCGATGCGGCGTCGACAGGTAACGGTCGTTGCTCCAGCGCGCCATCATGTCGCCGAGGTTGACCACGAACGTGCCCTCAATCGGTGGCGCGTCGATCCATTCGCCTTTCACGTTGCGCACTTGCAAGCCACCGGCGGCGTCCTGATAGAGCAGGGTGATGCAACCGTAATCGGTGTGAGCGCCGGCGCCTTGTTGTTCGGCGGAACTGGCGGTGTGGCGGGGCGGGTAATGGATCATTCGCAACACGCTGACCGGATCGTTGAAACGGCTGTCGAAAAAATCCCGCTCGATGCCCAGGGCCAGCGTCATCGCACGCAACAGGGTTTGGGCGAGGGCCTGCATGTCGACGTAGTGTTGCTCCATCAGCGCTTCCCACCCAGGCAGCAACGGATGACGGTTAGGCCCGCGCAAAGGTTTTTCCGCCAGGACTTCGGGGTGATCGGCCGGCAGGTGCAGGCCCATGTCGAAGGTTTCCTTGAGGTCGCTGGGCTTGCTCGGGTCGAGTTGTTCGGTGGCGATGGCGCCGTAGCCGCGGTGATGGCGGGTTTGGGTGATGTCGATTTTCAGCTTTTCGGCAGTGGGTTGGGCGAAAAAGTGTTGGGCGTGGTCGAGTACGGCGGCGATGCGTTGCGCGGAAATCGGGTGGCCCTTGATGTAGAAGAAACCCCATTCGCGGCAGGCGTGGTCGATCTCGGTAGCGACGGCTGTCCACGCATTTTGGTCATCGCTGTAGAGCGGGGCGATGTCGATGATAGGAAGACGGTTCATGCAATTGTCCTGAGGAATACGCAGTCTGAAAAACACCGGAGTACCCCTGTGGGAGCGAGCTTGCTCGCGATGAGGCTGACTGATAGTCCGCTATCGCGAGCAAGCTCGCTCCCACAGGTACGGTGGTGTGGCTGAAATGGATTACTTCGGAATCTCGGCCTTCATGCCTTCAACGTAGTAGTTCATCGACGCCAGCTGGGCATTGCTCGCCGTCGCCCCCGCTGCAATTTTCTCTACGCCGGCCTGATCCTTGATCGGCCCGGTGAACGGGTGCAGCGCACCGCTCTTGATGTTGGCAATGATCTGCTCGGCTTCGGCTTTCACCGGTGCCGGCACCAGGTCACTGATCGGCAGTTCAACAGTGCCTTCCTTCAATCCACCCCAGTAATCCTGGGATTTCCAGTCGTGGTCGAGCACGCTTTGGGTCGCCTGAATGTAGTGCGGACCCCAGTCGTTGACGATGGATGTCAGCACCGCTTTCGGCCCGAAGTGCGCCATGTCCGAAGCGTAGCCGACGGCATACACACCGCGACGTTCAGCCGCCTGGATCGGCGCCGGGCTGTCGGTGTGCTGGAACACCACGTCCACGCCCTGGTCGATCAGCGCGTTGGCGGCGTCGGCTTCCTTGCCTGGGTCGAACCACGAGTTGACCCACACCACTTTGATCTCGGTGCCGGGGTTGTACTTGTTCAGGGCCAGTTGAATGGCGTTGATGTCGCGGATCACTTCCGGGATCGGGAAGGAGGCGACATAGCCGATCTTCTTGGTCTTGGTCATCTTCGCCGCGAGGAAACCGCCGACGTAGCGCCCTTCATAGGTGCGCGCGAGGTAGGTGCCGAGGTTCTTGTCCTGCTTGTAGCCGGTGGCGTGCTCGAAGGTGACCTTGGGAAATTGTTTGGCGACTTTGAGCGTCGGGTTCATGTAGCCGAAGGAGGTGGTGAAGATCAGGTCGTAGTTGTCCTTGGCCATGTTGCGGATTACCCGCTCGGCGTCGGCGCCTTCCGCGACGTTCTCCACGTAATTGGTGGTGATCTGCGAGCCGAATTTTTCAGCCAGCACCTTGCGCCCCTGTTCATGCTGATACGTCCAGCCGTGGTCACCGATCGGACCGATATAGACGAAGCCGACTTTCAGCGGGTCGGCGGCACTGGCGGTCAGGCTGGCGCTCAGACCGATGGCGGCGGCGACGGCGCAAAGCAGCTTCTTCAGCGGACGTTTATGCATGAATTCCAACTCCATTTTGTTTTGTGGTTGGAAGGGGTAATGCAAATTGCTGACCAACAGGACAACAAACGACGTGAGACCGTGTCGAGGCCATCACGAGCAGGCTCACTCCTACAGGGGAACGCATTCCAATGTAGGAGTGAGCCTGCTCGCAATGCGGCCCTTGAGGCCGATAAAAGTGCACGCCCTGAACCTGCTGCCATCCACTGGTGCGCTAAGGTGTAACGAAACGTTAGCGCTTCACCGCAGTCAGTAGCTCATCACTCTGCTTTCGCTTCACTGCGCAAAAAGGCCCGCAATGTTCACACACCTCAAGCAAGAAGCATTTCTGCTGCTGGCCATGTTCGCCGCCGTCGTCGCGTACCCGCTGGAGCACTGGATGCTCCACAGCGGCCAACCGGTCGCGCTGGCCGCCGGGCTGGTGTTGATTGCGTTCATCGTCGCCGCCTCCATGCGCGTCGCCCATCACGCCGAGCTGTTGGCGGAAAAAGTTGGCGACCCCTACGGCACGATGATCCTGACGCTGGCGGCGGTGCTGGTGGAAGTGGTGATCCTGGCGATCATGATGAGCAACGAAGCCTCGTCCACTCTGGTGCGCGACACGATTTACTCGGCCGTCATGCTCGACATTAACGGCATCCTCGGCCTCGCCGCATTAATGGGCGGGCTCAAGCACGGCGAGCAGTCCTACAACGATGATTCGGCGCGCAGCTACAGCGTGATGATCCTCACGGCCATGGGCGTGTCGATGGTGGTGCCGGAGTTCATTCCCGCGGCCAACTGGAAGATTTATTCGGGCTTCACCATCGGTGCCATGGTCGTGCTGTATGCGTTGTTCCTGCGGATGCAGGTCGGGCCGCACAGTTACTTTTTCAGCTACAGCTACCCTGAAAAACGCCGGCGCAAAGTCCCGGAAGAAGAAGCCGAACCGGTCAATGTGGCGCTGAGTATCGGCACGTTGGTGTTTGGTGTGGTGGTGATCGGCGCACTGGCCGAGGTGATGTCCAAGACCCTTGATCTGGGGCTGGAAGGGACGGGCGCTCCGCCGGTGATTACGGCGATTCTGGTCGCGGCCATTTCGGCGGCACCGGAGATTCTGACGGCGTTGCGCGCGGCGTTGGCCAATCGGATGCAGTCGGTGGTCAACATCGCGATGGGGGCGTCGCTATCGACGGTGATCCTGACCGTGCCGGTGATGGAAGCGATGGCGCTGTATACCGGCCAGCCATTTCAGATGGCGATGACGCCGGTGCAGACGGTGATGATCTTCCTGACGTTGATCGTCAGTGCGATCAACCTCAACGATGGCGAAACCAACGCCATCGAAGGGATGACCCACTTTGTGCTGTTCGCGACATTCATCATGTTGTCGCTGCTCGGTCTCTGAAACCACCACAAATCTCCTTTAGGAGTGAGCCTGCTCGTGATAGCGGCGTATCAGTCGACACTGATAGCGTCTGACACACCGTCATCGCGAGCAGGCTCACTCCCACAGTTTTAGATTTGTGTTGTATCAGGTTCCGGCGATCAGTTGGCGAGCGGCCTGGCTGTGGTCGGCAATCAATCCTTTGAGGTCCAACCCCTCAACCTGCCCATCAATCACTCGCCACTTGCCACCGACCATCACCCGATCCGCCCGATCTGCGCCGCACAGCAGTAACGCCGACACCGGATCATGGCTGCCGGAGAAACGCAGTTCATCCAGTTTGAACAACGCCAGATCCGCCTGCTTGCCAACCGCCAGCTCACCGATATCGGTACGCCCCAGCAGACTCGCCGAACCCTTGGTCGCCCAGCCCAATACCAGTTCCGGCGTGATCTTCTCCGCACCATAACGCAGGCGCTGGATGTACAGCGCCTGGCGGGTTTCGAGCATCATGTTCGACGCATCGTTGGACGCCGAACCGTCCACGCCCAGCCCGAGCAACGCGCCCGCCGCTGTCAGGTCCAGCGTCGGGCAGATGCCGGAAGCGAGGCGCATGTTCGAGCTTGGGCAATGGCAGATACCGGTGCCGGCAGCGCCGAGGCGGGCGATTTCGTCCGGGTTGAAGTGGATGCCGTGGGCCAGCCAGGTACGCGGGCCGAGCCAGCCGACACTGTCCAGATAATCCACGGTGCGCAGGCCGAAACGTTGCAGGCAGAAATCTTCTTCGTCGAGGGTTTCGGCCAGGTGCGTGTGCAGGCGCACGTCGAGTTTGTTTGCCAGTTCAGCACTGGCGGACATGATTTCCGGAGTCACCGAGAACGGCGAACATGGCGCCAGGGCGATCTGGATTTGCGCGCCGTCGCCGCGTTCGTGGTACTCGGCGATCAAGCGTTGACTGTCGTCGAGGATCACTTGGCCTTCCTGCACGGTCTGCTGCGGTGGAAGGCCGCCGTCCTTCTCGCCGAGGCTCATGGAACCGCGGGTGAGCATGGCGCGCATGCCCAGTTCGCGGACGCTTTCGACTTGCACGTCGATCGCGTTTTCCAGGCCTTCGGGAAACAGGTAATGGTGATCGGCCGCAGTGGTGCAGCCAGACAGCAGCAACTCGGCCAGCGCGACTTTAGTGGCGAGGGCCAGTTTTTCCGGGGTGAGGCGAGCCCAGACCGGGTACAGGGTTTTCAGCCACGGGAACAACGGCTGATTGACCACCGGCGCCCAGGCGCGGGTCAGGGTTTGATAGAAATGGTGATGGGTGTTGATCAGCCCCGGCAGGATCACATGCTCGCGGGCGTCGAAAACGTGTCCACAGGGCGCGGACGGTTGCTGGCCGACGGCGAGCACTTCAACGATCACACCGTCTTGCACAACCAGACCGCCACGGGCATCGAGGCCATTGGCAGTGAAGATAGCGAGGGGATTTTTTAACCAGGTACGGGATGCGGGCATTTTGGCCGGCTCCTCTGAAAGTGGGGTTCAGGGTTGCCAGCTCAGTGATTACCCTGTCTGCTGATCCAGGATCGCCGCGGGGGCGAGGTGCGGAGTTTCGGACAAAACGCAGCGCCGGGCAAGCCCGACCCGACCAGACAACAAAAATCCCTTGTCTGGAATGATCCCCTGTGGGAGCGAGCTCACTCCCACAGGGGATTGTGTGGTGATTACCAGGGAATGGTTTCACCTCGGTAATTCACGAAGTGATGCCCGCCCTTGCCGGTGTAGGCATTTACCTGATCAACCAGCCCACGGGTGCTGGTCTCCACATCAATGTCCGCACCTTCACCGCCCATGTCGGTTTTCACCCAGCCCGGATGCAGCGACAGCACGGTAAGTTTGTGCTCGCCCAATTGCGTCACAAAGCTGTTGGTCATCGAGTTCAGTGCAGCCTTGCTCGCCTTGTACAGCGCCAGTTCCGGTGCGTCCGGCATGGTCACGCTGCCGAGCACCGAACTCATGAACGCCAGCACGCCGCTGTCCGGGCGAATCTGCCCGACGAATTGTTGGGCCAGGTTGATCGGGGCCACGGCGTTGGTGAAAAACAGCTGGCCAACCTCGGCCAGCGTCGCGCCGCCCGGTGTTTGAACGTCCGGGCCCTTGACCCCGGCATTCACGAACAGCAGGTCAAACACGTCGCCCTTGAGCTGTTGGCTGAGGGCGATCACCGCCGACTGATCGTCCATGTCGAGTCTCTCGATCCGCACGTTGCCCACGGCCCGCAGGGCGTCGGCGTTTTGCGGGTTACGCACGGTGGCGGTGACTTGCCAGCCGTCGGCCAGCAGGGTTTTCACCAGGCCGAGGCCCAAGCCTCGTGAGGCTCCGATGATGAGCGCGGTTTTTGCCTTGGACATGAGTGGCTTCCTTGAAAAAAGAGGTTCACGGATTCAGTGGACAGCGTTGCCCGAGCCGTTGTTGCAACTCGTGACGCAACGCGCCGAGTTCATCCATCCGGGTTTCGATCAGTTTGAGTTTGTCTCGCAGCAATTGCGTGACGGCGCTGTCTGGATCAGGCGACTGCTGGATTGCCGCGACGCTGTTGCCGATTTCGCCGAGGGTAAAACCCAGTCTTTGAGCGGTCTTGATGTACTGCACCAGTTGCACCATGTCTGCCGGGTAGTCGCGATAACCATTGGCGCTGCGTTGCGCCGCGATCAATCCGCGTTGCTCGTAAAACCGTAGCGTGTCACGGCTGACGGCGCTGGCCTGGGCTAATTCACCGATGCGCATGTTGACGTCTCGAGAGGGCTTGACCTTGGAGCATACTCCAGGCTTTAGCCTTGTTGCTCCTCGAATATATATGGAGCAGGGCCGATGTGGACTTCAGCGCAATATCGCCGGGTGGTGCGGGGCAGTGCCTGGTATGACTTGATCGTGACAGCGGCGTTTGTCACGCCGTGGAGTTTTGCGGGTTTGCATGGGGCACTGACGGGGTTGAGTCAGGCGTTGGATTTGCCTGGAACACTACCGGCGTTTGAGCCGATGCACATGCTGATGGCAAATCTGTTGGGGTCGATTGTGTGCGTTTGGGCGGTGCTGCGGATTCGGGATCCGCAGCAGGTGTTTGGGCGGTATGACGCGGTTGGAAGATTCCTGTTTTCGGCTTGGCAGCTGTATGCCTTGCTGCATGGGGCCAGTTCGCTGTTAGTGGTTTTCCTGGTCTTTGAATTGGCTTGGGGCGTGGTTCAGGTGTTGCCAGTTCGGCAGCCGTCGCTGGCAAGCCATGCTCCTACGGGCGCAGCGCCAAACCTGTAGGCGCCGAGCTTGCTCGCGAAGGGGCCGGTCGATTCAATCCTAATGCCCACCCTGCCACGGCTGCCCCAACGACACCGGCGCATACAACCTTGTCCGCACGGCATCCCGCGACAACAACACCAACACCACAATCGTCGCGACATACGGCAGCATCGCCAGCAGGCTCGACGGAATCGCCAGCCCCAACCCCTGCGCCACCAAATGCAGGATGCTGGCGAGCCCGAACAGGTACGCGCCCAGCAGCAAGCGCCACACTCGCCAACTGGCAAACACCACCAGCGCCAGCGCAATCCAGCCGCGCCCGGCGCTCATGTTCTCCGCCCACATCGGCGTGTACGCCAGGGACAGATACGCCCCGGCCAACCCGGCCATCGCACCGCCAAACAACACCGCCAGCGTGCGCACACCCAACACCGGCAAGCCCATCGCACTGGCGGCGTCCGGGTTTTCCCCAACCGCTTGAATAATCAACCCGACGCGGCTTTTCAAAATCACCCACGCCACCAACGCAAACAGCGCGAATGACAGGTACACCAACAGATCCTGCGCAAACAGCATCCGCCCGATCAGCGGGATCTCGCTCAAGTACGGGATCGCCACCGGCTCAAATCCGGCCAGCGGTTTGCCGACCCACGCCGCCCCGACAAACGTCGACAGGCCCACGCCGAAGATGGTCAGCGCCAACCCGGTGGCCACTTGATTGGCGTTGAACACCAGCGCCACCAAGGCAAACAGCGACGACAACAGCATTCCGGCGAGCATCGCCAACAGCACGCCGAGCCAGAGATTGCCGCTGCTCAGCGCGACAATAAAACCGATCACCGCACCAAACAGCATCATCCCTTCCTGACCGAGGTTGAGCACGCCGCTCTTCTCGCAGATCAATTCACCCAACGCCACCAACAGCAACGGCGTGCCGCAACGGACCATCGCGTAGAAAATATTGCTCAGCAGATCGATATCCATCACAGCGCTCCTGCAGGTACGGTGGCTGGTGCGCGACGGGCCCAGCGCACGTTCAAGCGTGGTCGGTAGAGAATCAGCACGTCGCTGGCCAGCAGGAAAAACAGCATCATTCCCTGGAACAATTGGGTGATGGCTTGCGGCAGGTTCATGCTCATCTGCGCGCTCTCGCCGCCGATGTACAGCAGCGCCATCAGCAGGCTGGAAAACAGAATGCCGACGGGATTGAGTCGCCCGAGAAATGCCACCGTGATCGCCGCGTAGCCATAGCCCGGCGAGACCTGCGGCACCAATTGGCCGATCGGCCCGGTCACCTCACACACGCCGGCCAGCCCCGCCAAACCACCGCTGATCAACAGCGCCAGCCAGATCAGACGCTTCTCGCGAAACCCGACGAAACCCGCCGCGCGCTTGTCCAGCCCCAGCACTTTGATCTGGAAACCGATAAAGCTTTTCTGCAACAACACCCACACCGCAACCAACGCCAGCAAGGCGAAATACACCCCGGCGTGAACCCGACCATCCTCCATCAGCAATGGCAATCGGCTGAAGTCACTGAACATCGCCGACTCCGGAAAATTGAACCCGGCCGGGTCCTTCAACGGCCCATGCACACAAAACAGCAGCAGGTTCAGGGCGATGTAATTGAGCATGATGCTGGTGAGGATTTCGTTGGCGTTGAAGCGCGTGCGCAACCACGCGGTCAGTCCGGCCCACGCCGCGCCGGCCAGGGTGCCGACCAGCAGAATCAACACCAGTGCCCAGCGACTTTGCAGGTCGATGATGTTCACCGCCAAGGCACTGCCGGCCAACGCGCCGAGCAGCAATTGACCTTCGGCGCCGATGTTCCAGATGCGCGCCTGATAGGCCACGGCCAGCCCCAATGCACAGAGCAAAATCGGCAACGCTTTGACCAACAGTTCCGAGACGCCATACCCGTCGCTGATCGGTGCGATCAACAAGGTGTGCAAGGTCAGCAACGGATCGTGGCCTAGCGCGATAAACAGTAATGAGCCACAGCCCAGCGTCAGGGCCGCCGCGAGCAACGGCGAGCACCAGAGCATCAGACGTGATTGCTGGCCACGGGGTTCGAGAAAAAGCAGCATGGAAAACTCCGTTAAGCCGATGCGGGTGCAGGTGAGTGAGGGGCGTCGAACTGGCCGGCCATCCAGCCGCCGACGTCAATCAAGCGTGTGTCGACGGTCGCTTTCAGTGGCGACAGGCGACCGCCGCACAACGCGCCGAGGCGGTCGCTGATCTGGAACAATTCGTCGAGGTCTTCGGAGATCACCAGGATCGCCGCGCCGGCATCGCGCAAGGCAATCAGCGCACGGTGAATGGTCGCGGCGGCGCCGACGTCCACGCCCCAGGTCGGGTGTGCGGCGATCAGCAGTCTGGGTTGCTGGAGGATTTCCCGGCCGAGGATGAATTTCTGCAAGTTGCCGCCGGACAGGCTGCGGGCCGGTGTCTGGGCATCGGGTGTCTTGACCCCGAAGCGACGGATGATCTCTTCGGCCAACGCGTCGACCTTGCGACGCTGGATCAAGCCGTTGCTGACCAGTCCTTGTTGAAACGCCGTGAGCAACGCGTTGTCGGCGAGGCTCAATTCCGGCACGGCGCCGTGACCCAGTCGTTCCGCGGGGACGAAGGCCTGGCCGAGTTCGCGTCGTGCATCGGGTCGCAGGTGGGCGACCGCTTGCCCGGCGAAACGGATCGTTGCGCCGTTGTTTCGGGTCAGCCGTTCTTCGCCGCTGAGTAACGCCAGCAATTCATCCTGACCATTACCCGCAACACCGGCGATGCCGACGATTTCACCCCTTTGCACTTCAAGATCTACATCCTTCAGCGAGCAGCCGAACGGATCGGGATTGAGCCAGGACAACTGACTGACGCTGAGAAACACCCCGCCGCCTACCACCTTCGGATAGTCCGTAATTGTCTCGGCGACTTCGCCGACCATCAGCCGCGCCAGTTGCCGGTCCGAGCACTCGGCGGGTACGCAATGCCCGGCCACTCGACCGCCGCGCAACACGGTGGCGCTGTGGCACAGCGCCCGGACTTCACCGAGCTTGTGGCTGATAAACAGAATGCTGCAGCCCTCGGCCGCGAGTCGGCGCAAGGTGATGAACAGTTCTTCGGCTTCTTGCGGGGTCAGGACCGAGGTCGGTTCATCGAGGATCAACAGGCGGATGTCTTGCATCAGGCACCGAATGATTTCCACCCGTTGCCGCTCGCCAATCGACAGGCTGTGGACAAGTCGCTCGGGCTCCAGCGCCATGCCATAACGGCGGGACACTTCACGAATCTTCGGTTCCAACTGTTTTGGTGTGCCGGCCGCTGCGCCCATCGCCAGGGCAATGTTCTGCGCCACGCTCAATGTCTCAAACAGCGAGAAATGCTGGAACACCATGCCGATCCCAAGACCACGGGCCTGGGAAGGATTGCGTATGTTCACGCGTTGTCCTTGCCAGATCATTTCCCCGGAATCGGCCTGGGTGACGCCGTAGATGATCTTCATTAACGTGCTTTTGCCAGCACCGTTTTCCCCAAGCAAGGCATGGATTTCGCCAGGCGCAATGGTCAGGTCGATGGCGTCGTTGGCCAGGCATCCGGGGTAGCGTTTGCTGATGTGGCGCAATTGCAGGCGGGGTGTTTGATCGGGGATCGGCACGGGGTTGGGCATGACTGACTCGGGTCGATGGGCGTGATGCTTGTGGATAAAGCAATTTCCTGGCCATTGGGTCAGGAAAGCTGAAAATCCGCGCAAGCACAGGCCTCAGGGTCAGTGCATTGCGATCCATCGGCGCCGGGCCAGGCACCACTTGAGGGCGAAGCTGTTGATCAGGCTCCAGTTTTGCTCGCAGGGGATTGGTTAAAAAATGAACAGTAGCCCGCAAGCCATGCCGGACATGGGGCCGCGACGACCATGAACGGGTTATCCACAGATTGCTCCACAGTATTTGTGCGCAAGCTCAAACGTCGGGCATAAGTACCGTGCGGCTATCTTCTAAAGGTGATAACCCGCGCTAACTGTTTGTTTTTACGTGAATTTAACGTTGGTGGTGGGAAATTGGACGAAAAATGAACAAAGCCCGCAAACCCGCATGACAGAAGGGTTACAGGCACATGTGCTCAGGTTATCCACAGCCGGGTGCACAGTAGATGTGGGCAAAATCCCGACGTCGGCGGAATAAGGGTGAACGTTGTTGGTGCGTTCAGTGCTGCAACACAATGCGTCCGCGACTCAAGTCCGCCAGTTGTGTTTGCAGGGCAGGGATCTGTGCTTTTCCCATCGCCAATTGCAGTTCGACGCCGTTAGCGGTGAACGTTTCTTCCACGATCAGCCCGCCCAGTTCCGTCACGCGAAGTTTCACCAGCGCCAATTCACTGAAGGCACAGGCGCAACTGACGGGCACTCGGCTGATCAGCTCAACCTTGGGCGCCGCTTGCAGGCATTTGTTAGCACCGCCGCCATACGCCCGGGCGAGGCCGCCGGTGCCCAATTGAATGCCGCCGTACCAACGAATCACCAACACCGCGACCTGGTCGCAGTCCTGTGCTTCGATCGCCGCCAGAATCGGTCGGCCTGCGGTGCCGCCGGGCTCGCCATCGTCGTTGCTGCGGTACTGGTCGCCGAGTTTCCATGCCCAGCAATTGTGCGAAGCATTAAGGTCGCTGTGCTGTTCGAGGAACGCCTGGGCGTCAGCCGGGCTTGAGATCGGCGCAGCGAAGGTGATGAAGCGGCTTTTGCGAATCTCTTCGCGGTATTCGCAAAAACCGCTGAGGGTAAAAGGCATAGGTATCTTAATTAGACGGGGTCAGGCCGCAGCCTTTGAGAATGATGCGGATCAGGTTATTGCCGGCTTCTTCCATGTCTTGCTTGGTCAGCTTGGTACGCCCAGTGACTCGGCAGATCTGGGTCGCGAAGTCGGCGTAATGCTGAGTGCTGCCCCACAACAGGAAGATCAGGTTGACCGGATCGACCGGGTCCATTTTGCCGGCGTCGATCCACGCCTGGAACACCGCGGCCCGGCCCTGGAACCAGGCGCGGTAGTCCTGGTTGAAATACTCGGTCAGGCATTCGCCGCCGCTGATCACTTCCATGGCGAAGACTCGTGACGCTTGTGGCTGGCGCCGGGAAAATTCCATCTTGGCGCGGATGTAGCGGGTTAATGCCTCGGCCGGATCATCCTCCGCAGTCAATGTGTTGAAGGTGCTGTCCCACAACTCGATGATGTTGCTCAGCACCGCCACGTACAAACCGAGTTTGTTGGTGAAGTAGTAATGCAGGTTCGCCTTGGGCAACCCGGCATTCTGGGCAATGGTGTTCATGCTGGTGCCTTTGAACCCGTGACGGGCGAACTCGTCTTCGGCGGCTTTGATGATGGTCTCTTCGTTCTTCTGACGAATGCGGCTGGCAGGTTTACCGCCGTGAGCTGGGACTTCAAAGGTCATAGGCACTTCCAGACAGACAGGTAGGTGGGTGCAACCAGTGCGTTGATAGCGCACCCACGGGCTTCAGACAAGTCCCGGTTCACAGGATTCTTCGGTTGTTCAGCGCGTCGCAGCAAGGCTTTCCAGGAAACTCTCCAGTACCAGATGCGGGCGACGGCCCTTGCGCGTGACCGATGCAAGGCTCAGGTCATAGAAACGCGCCTTCGGTTTCAGCGCACGCAAGCGACCTTGTTGCACCCAGAGGCTGGCGTAATGATCCGGCAGGTAGCCGATGTAGCGCCCAGTGAGGATCAGGAACGCCATGCCCTCACGATCCGAAGCACTGGCGGTGCAGTTGAGTGCCTGGTAATGGGCCTGGATCTCCGCTGGCAGTCGGAAGGTCGGCGCGATCGCGTCCTGGCTGTTGAGACGGTCATCGTCGAGTTGTTTGTCGTCGACGTAAAAAAGCGGATGGCCGACTGCGCAATACAGCAGCGAGCGCTCGCTATAGAGCGGCTGATATTCCAGCCCCGACAGCGCACTGGCCTGCGGCACGACGCCGACGTGCAAGCGGCCATCGAGCACACCTTGCTCCACTTCATTGGGCGCGATCATGCGGATCTGAATCTGCACGTCCGGGCCGCGTTCCTTCAATTGTGCCAACGCGTGGGTGATGCGCATGTGGGGGAGGGTGACCAGGTTGTCGGTCAGGCCAATGGTCAATTCGCCACGCAAGTGCTGGTGCAGGCCATTGACCTCGGTGCGGAAACTTTCCAGCGCACTTAATAGCTGCAAGGCCGATTGGTACACCTCGCGACCTTCTTCGGTCAGGGAAAATCCGGCGCGACCGCGTTGGCATAACCGCAAGCCCAGGCGTTGTTCCAGATCGCTCATTTGCTGGCTGATGGCCGAGCGACCGATCCCCAGCACGCTTTCCGCCGCCGAGAAGCCGCCGCACTCGACCACGCTGCGAAAGATCCGCAACAAGCGGATATCAAAGTCGCTGACTTGCGCCAGTGGATCGGGACGACGCGTGCTCATAGTTTAGTAGCGGCCTGACTGAACGTTAGAAGAGTTGGATTTCACAGACTTTATCCCCGTGGCAATTTAGCTGCAAGAACGCTTTTGATCTCTATGCCGCTTATTGCCTGCGAGGTTTTGCCCATGAACTTGCCTGAAAACGCCCCGTCTTCCCTGGCCAGCCAGCTCAAGCTTGATGCTCACTGGATGCCCTATACCGCCAACCGTAACTTCCAGCGCGACCCGCGTCTGATCGTGGCGGCGCAAGGCAGCTGGCTGACCGACGACAAGGGCCGCAAAGTCTATGACTCGCTGTCCGGTCTGTGGACCTGCGGCGCCGGGCACACCCGCAAGGAAATCCAGGAAGCGGTCGCCAAGCAATTGGGCACGCTCGACTACTCGCCAGGCTTCCAGTATGGCCATCCGCTATCGTTCCAACTGGCCGAGAAAATCACCGACCTGACCCCGGGCAACCTGAATCACGTGTTTTTCACCGACTCGGGTTCCGAGTGTGCGGATACCGCAGTGAAAATGGTCCGCGCTTACTGGCGTCTGAAAGGTCAGGCGACCAAAACCAAAATGATCGGCCGTGCTCGCGGTTACCACGGCGTGAACATCGCCGGCACCAGCCTCGGCGGTGTGAACGGCAACCGCAAAATGTTCGGTCAGGCGATGATGGACGTCGATCACCTGCCGCACACGCTGCTGGCGAGCAATGCCTACTCCCGTGGCATGCCGGAGCTGGGTGGTATTGCTTTGGCCGATGAGCTGCTGAAGTTGATCGAGCTGCACGACGCGTCAAACATCGCCGCGGTATTCGTTGAGCCGATGGCCGGTTCTGCTGGCGTACTGGTTCCGCCACAGGGTTACCTCAAGCGTCTGCGCGAGATCTGCGATCAGCACAACATCCTGCTGGTGTTCGACGAAGTGATCACCGGTTTCGGCCGTACCGGCAAAATGTTCGGTGCCGATACCTTTGGCGTGACCCCGGACCTGATGTGCATCGCCAAGCAAGTCACCAACGGAGCGATCCCGATGGGCGCGGTGATTGCCAGTTCCGAGATCTACCAGACCTTCATGAACCAGGCGACGCCTGAGTACGCGGTTGAATTCCCGCACGGCTACACCTACTCCGCGCACCCGGTGGCTTGCGCTGCTGGCCTGGCAGCACTCGATCTGCTGCAAAAGGAAAACCTGGTGCAGAGCGTGGCCGAGGTGGCACCGCATTTCGAAAATGCGCTGCACGGTTTGAAAGGTTCGAAGAACATCATCGACATTCGTAACTTCGGCCTGGCCGGTGCGATTCAGATCGCGCCGCGTGATGGCGACGCGATCGTGCGTCCATTCGAAGCGGGTATGGCGCTGTGGAAAGCCGGATTCTATGTGCGCTTCGGCGGCGACACCCTGCAGTTCGGCCCAACCTTCAACAGCAAGCCGCAAGACCTTGATCGTCTGTTCGACGCGGTCGGCGAAGTGCTGAACAAGATCGACTGATTTTCTCTTCTATATAGAGGCGTCCTTATACGGGGCGCCTGTGGACAACTTTTCAGGAGCGTTACATGAGCCTTATCCCGCATTTGATCAATGGCGAACTGGTGACCGAAGACGGTCGCACGGCCGACGTGTTCAACCCGTCTACCGGCCAGGCGATCCACAAGCTGCCATTGGCCAGCCGTGAAACCATTCAAAAAGCCATCGACTCGGCCAAGGCTGCATTCCCGGCCTGGCGCAACACGCCGGCAGCCAAACGTGCCCAGGTGATGTTTCGCTTCAAGCAACTGCTGGAACAGAACGAAGCACGCATTGCTCAGCTGATCAGCGAAGAGCACGGCAAGACCCTGGAAGATGCGGCCGGCGAATTGAAGCGCGGTATCGAGAACGTCGAGTTCGCGTGCGCTGCGCCGGAAATCCTCAAGGGTGAATACAGTCGTAACGTCGGCCCGAACATTGATGCCTGGTCGGACTTCCAGCCGTTGGGCGTGGTGGCTGGTATTACCCCGTTCAACTTCCCGGCGATGGTGCCGCTGTGGATGTATCCGCTGGCCATCGTCTGCGGCAACTGCTTTATCCTCAAGCCGTCCGAGCGCGATCCGAGCTCCACGCTGTTGATCGCTCAACTGTTGCTGGAAGCCGGTCTGCCTAAAGGCGTGCTGAACGTCGTGCACGGTGACAAGGCGGCGGTGGACGCGCTGATCGAAGCGCCGGAAGTCAAAGCGCTGAGTTTTGTCGGTTCGACGCCGATTGCCGAATACATCTACGCCGAAGGCACCAAGCGCGGCAAACGCGTTCAGGCACTGGGCGGCGCGAAGAACCATGCGGTGCTGATGCCGGATGCGGACCTGGATAACGCGGTCAGCGCGTTGATGGGCGCTGCCTACGGTTCTTGCGGCGAGCGTTGCATGGCGATCTCGGTGGCAGTGTGCGTCGGTGACCAGGTGGCGGATGCGCTGGTGGAAAAACTGGTGCCGCAGATCAAGGCGCTGAAAATCGGCGCGGGGACTACGTGTGGTCTGGACATGGGGCCACTGGTCACCGGTCAGGCACGCGACAAGGTCAGCGGTTATGTCGAAGACGGCGTTTCTTCCGGCGCGACCCTGGTGGTCGACGGTCGTGGCTTGAGCGTGGCCGGTCATGAGGAAGGTTTCTTCCTGGGTGGCTGCCTGTTCGATAACGTCACGCCAGAGATGCGCATCTATAAAGAAGAAATCTTCGGGCCAGTGCTGTGCGTCGTTCGGGTCAACAGCCTGGAAGAGGCGATGCAGCTGATCAACGATCACGAGTATGGCAACGGCACCTGCATCTTTACCCGTGATGGTGAAGCGGCGCGGTTGTTCTGCGATGAGATCGAAGTGGGCATGGTCGGCGTTAACGTACCGTTGCCGGTGCCGGTGGCTTACCACAGCTTCGGTGGCTGGAAGCGTTCGCTGTTTGGCGACCTGCATGCTTATGGTCCGGACGGTGTGCGTTTCTACACTCGTCGCAAAGCCATCACCCAGCGCTGGCCGCAACGTGCGAGCCATGAGGCGTCGCAATTTGCGTTCCCTAGCTTGTAAGTAGAAGGGAAGAAGGCCGGCCCCTTGGGGCCGGCCTTTGTGTTTCCGGGCCTTTTTGCCTTATATGACAGAATTGTGAAATTAAAGGTTGACGGCAGATTCTGGATGTCTATAATTCGCCCCACTTCCGGCGCAGTCGAAACGGAAAACTCCTTGGTAAACAAAGAGTTACGCAGTTTTCGGCAGCAAGCGGCTTCAGGTCATCGAAGCGCGAAAGGAGTTGAAAAAGAGGTGTTGACAGCAGCGTGTAACGCTGTAGAATTCGCCTCCCGCTACCGAGTGATCGGAGGCGCAAGTGGTTGAAGTTGTTAGAGATTTCCAAGCGAAACTTTGAAAACTTCTGAAAATAACCGCTTGACAGCAACAGAGGCTGCTGTAGAATGCGCGCCTCGGTTGAGACGAAAGATCTTAACCAACCGCTCTTTAACA